>CAZJLP010000036.1:22921-54478 GCA_964546955.1 uncultured Opitutaceae bacterium
AATGTACGAACGCCTGATCCGCCAAGCCCGTCTTCCTCTGCTATTGGACCTGCGTGATGAGCCCTGGGGTCAGCGCCATTTCATTGCGCGCGATCCCAACGGCCTTCTCCTCGACGTCATTCAACCCATTCCGCCCTCACCCGACTTCCTTGAACGCTATGCCAGCGGAGCCGCCGCACCCTAGCGCCATCGATAGGGCACCTCCAAAAAAATCTGCCCCATACCTCCGCGCAGGAGTCGTTTGGGCCAATTCTAGCCCGTCTCCTTTTCTCGGCTCTACCAGCGGAATGGCCGAGGCAACCGCACAATGTCGCCTCGGCCTGGGCAGATCTTCCGTCGCGAACAAAACGTTACGCTTGCGCGCGCAGCGGTTCGTCCAATTCCGGATGAGTAAAATGCGCCGCGTAGTTCGCGATGACGGAATTCGCGAGTCCCAGCAGGACTTCTAGCGCTTGCGCCTTCGAGTAGCCCGCGTCCAGGAAGGACTCGAAGGTTGGCGCCGGGACATAACCGCGGTCCCGAACCACCGCGCGGGCAAAGTCCGCCAATGCCCTAAGCTTCGGATCGGCGGGGGAGTTGCCGTCTCGTAAGGCACGAACGTCTTCGGCAGGCAGTCCGTTCGAAAGCGCAAATGTCGAGTGGATGGCGCGGCAATAGTCGCATTCGTTTTCGACGGCATTGGTCAACGACAACACTTCACGCTCAATGGCGGAAAAGGTGCCGGATTGATAGATTTCGCGAATGGCCACAAAGCCTTCGATCAACTTCGGCGACTCCGCCATGGCAACCGCAAGATTCGGCACCATGCCTACAGCCGCTTTCAGTTTAGACAGAGACGGCTTGGACTCGGCAGGCACGGTGTCGAAGGTACGACGAGGAAATACACTAACGCATTCAGTCTGGTTCATAAGCAATGAGGTGATTTAGGGAGCGATGAGAAGGAGCGGCGGGGATGAGCTTCATCCCAATTGCGCCGATCCGGGCCGAGTCTAGCGGAACGGAGAAAGGCCATCAATTACCTCCCGGGTAATTGCGCCGTATCGCGTTGTTCGGTATTCCTCGCGTGATGAATCGACATGTGGGCAAGTCCCCCCCTCCCCCGATTGGCAGATTGTTGCAGCACTGGCGCCAAGTGAGACGGAAAAGCCAGTTCGCCCTTGCGCTCGATGCCGGTGTATCCACCCGGCACCTGAGTTTTGTCGAAAGTGGTCGGGCCAACCCAAGTCGCGATATGGTGCTGCTGCTGGCAGAGGCTCTGCAGGTGCCGTTTCGCGAGCGAAACGACCTGCTGACAGCCGCGGGCTTCGCTAGCATCTACCGCGACGCCGGATTGGGGGCGCCGGATTTGACTCCGGCGCGCAAGGCAATCGACCTCATCTTGCGGCATCAAGAACCGTACCCGGCGGTGGTGATGGACCGTCACTGGAATCTCCTCGATACGAACGGCGCCGCCCGGCGGCTGTTCGAATTTCTGTTGGAAGGATCGGCTCCGCCAGGACCACCGAACGTGATTCGATTGATGTTTCATCCCGCGGGCGTGCGCCGCTGGGTTTCAAACTGGGAGTCGGTCGCGGTCGCCCTCATCCAGCGTATTCATCGAGAAGCGGTGGGCGGAACGCCCGACACGGCCACGCAGCAGCTGCTCGACGAAGCGTCGGCGCTGGCCGGAATGCCGGCGCGGATGGTTTCGCGCGGCCTGGATGGGTCCGTGCCGCCGTTGTGGCCGGTGCAGTTCCGCAAGGAAGCTCTCGCCTTGGATTTTTTCTCGACGGTCACTACACTCGGAACGCCGGGCGACATCACGCTGCAGGAGATCCGTATCGAGTGTTTTTTTCCCGCCAACGACACCTCGGAAAAAGCCGCTCACACCTTCGCGAACACACACTCGAGTTAGCATTCAGGCAACCTCGCTAGAAAGTGTGTCGCCGAGCACCCCCGACATGAATGAGCCGGATTCCCGGGATGGGCGGGTCCCGGCAAGAGCTGTTTTTGCCCGTCCTTTATTCTCCGCCTTCTTGCGTAGAAAAAATATGCCGTAAGCGTCCAAATATCAGCCTCGTACGAAACAACATCGCGTAAATTGTGCGGATTTCGCGCCCGCGCCGGTAGTAAGGGTAACACCATGCACGATGACGCGGAATGTTTGCGACGCTACAGCGAGACCGGAGACCAACAGGCCTTCGAGGCTTTCGTCCGCGCCAATGTGGATCTGGTCTACGCTGCAGCGTTTCGCCAGTGCCGCGGAGACCGGTCGCTGGCCCAGGACGTCACGCAGATCGTGTTCGCGGCAGCGGCGCGCAAAGCCCGCTTGCTCAGCACGCATCCGGTCGTACAGGGCTGGCTGTACCAGACGGCACGGTATGCCGCCCTCGATACGGTGCGCTCGCACCACCGGCGCCAGGCGCGAGAACAGGAAGCCGTCCGCATGAATCAAGCCTTGGACAACGAAGCTCCCGCGGAGGAATGGGAAAAAATCAGTCCGCAGCTCGATGAGCTGATTCAGCAGCTCAGCAAGGCCGATCGTCACGCGGTCGTCCTTCGCTACTTCGGCGGGCAAACCTTCGCGGAAATCGGCGCGAAGCTCGGTCTCTCGGAGGGAGGAGCCCGCATGCGGGTCGACCGGGCGCTCGACAAGTTGCGCGTTGCCCTGTCCCGCCGCGGCGTCGCCTCCACTTCAATGGCGCTCGGAGCGCTGCTCGCGCAGCAGGGTGTCATGGCTGCTCCACCCGCAGTAATCTCGGTCGCGGCCGCTGCCGGCTTCGCTCTGCCCGCGGCAGGAGCCCTCACCGCCACCGCGACCCTCTTTCAATTTATGACCACTGCCAAAACCATTGCCACGGCCGCAACGGCGATCGCCGTTCTCGGCGCCGCCACGGCCATCCATCAGACCCGCGCGGTCCAAACCGCCGAAAAAGCGCTCGCTGAAACGCGACTCGAGCTGGACGCGATCAGGCTCGAGCGTGAGAAGGAAAGGGCCGCTCTCGCCCGCCCTGCTCCCGCTCCGGCGAGCGCGGCCCAAACCGCGGCAGCAAGCCCCGCGGCCGCCGGCCCTGGCTCCTCCCCCGCGACGAGCCCCGGCGCGAAAGCCCCCGGTACCGGAGCGGCGGCCCGCGGGGACTCGGTGTGGGGAGCGGCGCTCGAGCTGCTCGGCAATCGGTCGATGCAACAGCAAACGTCGATTCAGACAAAGTTCCGACTCGATGGACAGTACGCGGCTTTTTTCAAATGGCAGCAGCTGAGTCCGGCGCAGATTGACCAGCTGAAAGGACTGCTGGTCGAGAAGCAGATGGTCGGATTCGACAGCATGGCGGCGGCACGCGATCAGGGGATCGATCACCGGACCAATCCGCAGGGTTTCTTTCAGGCGATGGCGGCGAGCGCGAAAATGGTGGATGACCAGGTCGCGGCGCTTTTGGGGACCGACGGATACAGCCATTTTCAGCAGTATGAAAAGACCATTCCGGCGCGAAACACGGCTGCGCTCCTGCAACAGGCGCTGAGCTATACGCCGACCCCGCTCACCGATGCCCAGACCGAATCGGTCATCACGGCACTGGCCCAGCACGGCAAACCCTTCATGCGGTCCGACAACCCCTTTGCCGTGCTGAATGGCGACCTCGGCGTGGTGAAAATCTCCGAACAGGGAGAGAAGCAGCTGCAGACCGTACTCACCCCGCCGCAGCTCGCGGCACTCAAGTACGCCGTGGAGCAGCAGCAACAGCTCGGCAACGCACGGCAGAACATGGGGCGGTGATCTGCGTCGGTATTACAGCATGCGGGCCGCAAACATCGCAGTGATGCCTCGCTTTGCTGTCCACGGAAAAGCTACTTTTAGCTTGTCCCTTAATCCGGTCTCTTAGTTTGGAGCAAACATAGACCTGTTTTCGCCCGTCCTAAGTGCCGGCCTGTTTGGTCAATGCGTGTGCAAATCGGCGGATGGTCGAGCCCACCAGCGGTCGGTAAATCGACCGGAGGAGCACGGCTGGAATCCCACGTCCCCGTTCTTCTTCTGCGACGCGAGCACGTGGATGATCCATGAACGCGAAACCGGCCGCGCGATACGGCACGCGGGCGCGATGGCACTCGATCGCTGACAGATGCTTCACGTTTTTGTATCCGTAATGCTTCGGGGCGATCAGCCGAAGCGGAGCCCCGTGCGCGACGTCTAATGGCCGCCCGTCTAATCGATCCGCCAGCAGCACGTCGCCGTGCAACAGGTCGGCCAAGAGAAGACTCGTTACGTACCCATCTCGAGCTTTCAGCACGACGAAGTTACAGTCAGCAGCTGACGCGCAGCGGGGAAGAATCAATTGCCTCCATACGTCGGCGAACAACCATCCACTCCACCGCAAGCCCACGGCGGTCCAAGTGGTCACGCAATGGAAGTCCGAACTCTGCTCGCGCCTCGGGATTGATTCGAGTTCCGGAACCCCTACGGTGCAGCTGGCCGCGCCCTCTCCACGGACCTCCAATGCCATTGATGAGAAATCTCGAGGGAATCGCCCGGCAAACTTCGGCAATCCGAATCGCGGAAAGTGCCCGATCACCCGCTGTCCAGGAGGAAGAGATTCCCGCTTCACGTCCGGAGCGTGGTGTCACGTAGGGCCGGCTGCAAGCAAACCACTTTGCTCGAGGGGATCTGTATTGAGCCTGTCCCTAATTCTCTGAGCCTTGCCTGAAGTTTCAGCGAATGCCCCGGGGCAGTTCGGGCACCGCGACGACCAGGGGGAATTGTAACCGCCCTCCCGACGAGGTTCTGTTTTAGCCTGGCCGTTTTCTGATCTACGGTGAGGCAAACGAGAGCGGCCATTCGGCAGTCTCTTTTTTCTCCGAACCTTGTGCGATTCTCGCGTTTGCTGCTGAATATAGATAAGCATGAGCGACGACCGAGAGCTACTCCAACGATTCGCGCAGACTCGCGACGAAGCTAGTTTTGAGATCCTGGTGCGACGCTATATCGGCTTTGTCCACGCCATCAGTCGGCGCCGCCTGCGTGATCCCCACAGTGCCGACGATGCCACTCAGGCGGTCTTTATCGTTCTGGCCCGTAAAGCAGCCGAGGTCGCCCGCTCTCCCAGCGTCATGGGCTGGCTCCACCGATGCGCCTGTTATGAAACCCTCAATCTCATGCGCGCTCAAGCCAACCGCACCGCCCGTGAAACCGCCGCAGCCGAACTCGGTACGATCTTGCCTCAGCCTTCGCCCGATGCCGGTGCGTTGGAGGCTGTTCTGGATGACGCGGTCAGTCAGCTCTCTGACGGCGACCGCAACGCGCTGCTTGCACGGTTCTTCTCCGGACATTCCTACGCGCAAATTGGCTCGACTCTCCGGCTGACCGAAAACGCGGCGCGCATGCGAGTAGACCGCGCCCTAGAAAAATTGCGCATTCACCTTTGTCGCAAAGGCATCACCTCCACAGTTGCCGCGCTCGCCGCCGCGCTTCCCGCCTGTGCCGCCACACCGGTGGCATCGGGAGTAGTCTCAACGATCACCGCGGCTTCCATCACCAGCGTCGCCGCAGCCGCCGGCACATCCAGCATTTTTGCACTTATGAGCACCGCTAAAATCGTCACGGGAACCATCGCCGTCGCAGCCCTTGCGGGCTTGTTCTACCAACTGCACCGGACAAACGAGATCGAAAGCCAGCTCGTCGCGCTTCGAGCGGAGCTCGCGCAAGCCGTCCGGCAGGTCCAACTACCCGAGCGTCAAAACGAGACAGCCCCCCTCGTGGCGGCCGCCGCTCCGGATCGATCGGAACGCCCGCTGCAATCCCCTGCTTCAACCGTTCCTCCGTCCGCACCCCGACCCGGTATCACGCCCAAACCACCGGCGGGTTGGATACAGAATGGAAGTGCGAATAACCTCTACGAAGTCGGAGTGGACGAAACGGAACGGTGGGGCGGCATGCCAAGTGCGTATGCCAAGTCGACCGGAGAGGCCGACGGAAAATTCGGAGGAATCATGCAGAGCATCTCTGCCGATACCTACCGTAACCAACGTGTCCGCCTAACGGGTTGGATCAAGACGGAGAACGCCGAGAAAGGGGCGCATCTCTGGATGCGCGTCGATGGAGAAAGCGGAGGTTCTGTCGCTTTCGACAATATGGCCAACCGAGCTCCCAAGGGCACCACGGACTGGGACGAATATTCTGTGGTGCTCGATGTTCCGGCCAACTCGAGAAAGCTGAACTACGGCTTCTTTGTCTCCGGGAAAGGAAAGATGTGGGTCAACGGCATCACGATCACTCCTGTCGGCGCGGAAGTCCCTTCCACCGCCCTTGAAATCCCGCAGCCGAAAACTCCGGTGAATCTGGGCTTCAAGCCGCAAGCACCGAATTAGGAATTGTCGCCCGCGACAGAATGCTTTGGTCCTGCTGCCAAGGTTCGCCAGTTCCACCTACAGACTGGTCATCGTTATGCCCACCCCTGTTCTTAATATCTTATTCTGAACCTTAAGGCTGCCGGACAGGCAGCCCAGCCTCTTTCCACGCGGCGAAGCCGCCCGCGTTGGCTGTCGTGAAACCTTCCTTGGCTAGGACGGCAGCGGCGATCTCGGAGCGATTGCCGGTGCGGCAATAGAGAATCAGCTCCCGGCCGCGATTTTTTTCCAAAAATGCGTTCCAGTCTTTCCGCTCGCCGCGCAAATCGCTTAAAGAAAGCAGCTGGGCCGGAGCCGCCACCCCCTCCGTCCATTCCTTCGGCTCCCGGACATCGATCAGCACCGCCTTGCCTTCCTCCACCCGTCGCGCCGCTTCCTGTGGCGAAATTTTCGGCGCCCCCGCCGAGGAGGCCCCCTGAAGAGCAGCGACCACGGCCAGTCCGGCCAACCACAGAAAAGCGAGCGCGATCACGGGTTTCATAAGAAAAGCGTACCGACTTCGCCCGAAAACGCGAGTCGCACACGCGCCGGTCGGATCATCGGCCACCGACCCTCGACGTTCTCCTGCGGTTCAACCCTTCGGGTCGCCGCCCTGCCTGGACAGCTACTTTTAGCCTGTCCCTTATTCCGGTCCTGAAACACCCAGGTGCAAGTTTGCTTCTGTCCGTCAATCGGGCCAACCCAGTTCGACCCCGCCCGATCGGCCCCGACAACTCCTAGCACCAAACAATAAACTCCAACTCCGACCGGCTTGCACGAAAAACGCCCTGTTTAGGGCGCCCCGTTTGCGTAGTTGATTTTTCGCGGAACCGTCCCGTCACCAGCCGACGTAAAACGAGTGGACGCCAAGGTGACGTTGGAAGCTGCATCTCGCACTTCGGTCTCAACGACGTAGGTGCCGGCTTCCAATTCGAGGTTCATCGTGATGTTGCCGTAGTAGCCATACGCGACCTGAGATTCGGTGACGTAACCGTTAGGTTTCGTGATCCACACGGTTATCGAGGCCAGGTCGCCATCATTATCTGCGGCATCGACAAAGACCTCGCCCGTCGATCCGGGGGCGGGATATTCGGGCAGGGAGAAGGTGATTCCAGGCGCGGCCGCTTGCGCGGAGCATATCCCCAGCAGAGCTGCGAAAAACGCAGTGGTAAGGCAGGAATCTTTTTCATGATGTTGTGAGGTTACGGCAACGCACGGGTACGTAGTTCGCGTTACATACAGAAGGGAATCCGCCACGTCGCCGTGTTGATCGAAGCCAACCCAAGATCGTCATCCACATAATTTTTACCCCGGTAGAAGGGCGCCCACCCTGCCGGTAACCGCCGCCTGCTTCGAGGACGGGGTCGCCTCCGCCCAGAGGCGCGATTTCAGACACCGGTGTCAAAGGCAATCTTTACAGGCATCGGTCAAATACGATACCGCTAGTGACCGAGCCGAAACGCGACTGACATGTTTGCTGATCACGACACTTACATTGCCAAGGCTCCGGAAGAGCTCCGCCCTTTGCTGGTCCGATTACGCGCTCAACTCGCCCGCACGCTGCCTGACGCTGAAGAAATTATCGCCTACAAGATGCCCGGGTTCAGGATCGGAAAATCAATCATCGCGGGCTATGCCGCGTTCAGCAAGCAGTGCGGCCTCTATCTCGCGCCTTCCGCGATCAAGTCCCACGCCGGCGACATCGCCGCGGCAGGGCTCAAGTGCACTAAGACCGGTGTCACTTTCTCGCCGGCTAATCCTATCCCTGACGCGCTCGTCAAGAAACTCGCCCTGGCTTCGAGAAGGGATCAAATCGCCTGAGCACACCGGTTCGGGAGCGCGTTCTCCGATGACGCTGCCAGATCGTGCTCGGAGTTACTTCGCTCCAAACGACGTGGTTGTCGGTTCGAGTCCGCCCCTCTCCAACATCACGGCATCAGGCAGCTGTTTTTAGCCTGTCTCTAATTCTGGTCGGGCTCCGCGCGTTTGCGTCCTATGTGACTCGTCAAGGGAAGGCCGCCCTGCCGGGCGTGTAGTATATGCCATTTGTCATCCCCCACGGATCACATGCCTGACGGATTGACCCGAAGGTCGCGCCGCCGTTTCTACCACGCCGAAGCGTTCCCCCGGAAGTCGCGCTTCCCTACGCGATTCATTCATCGCCCCCACCCCAGTCACGCCGCAGGGCCCACCCCAAAGTCAGTCCTTCCCCTCTGGATTCAATTTAGTGGGTAACGGCTAGCGGTCGTCGGCCTCCTGCTAACCCCTGTCCCGTCACCCACCCTTGTTACTCCCATGATCAAGAAATTATCACTACCTACCTTTGTGCTGGCCCTGGCACTTTGTTTGTCGGGCGCAAGCCCTCACGCGCGGGCTGCTTTCGTCATCGACAGCCTGAGCGGTGATATCACGCAGAACGAGCTCAACAACTTCGTCAGCACCATCGCCGGCATGACCCCGCCCGAAAACAACTGGGGCAACGCCATGGCGATCCACGGCACCGCACCCTCCGGCATGCGCAAGATGTATGAATCCACCCGCGACATCAACATCCTGAATCACTACATCCGGTTCTGCGACAAGATGCTGTCCCGGCGCAACGACCTGCCCGGCGGCGAGAGGCGCACGATGTGGGAAGGGACGATCGCCCCGGTCTGGCCCAACAAGCGCCCGGACGAAACCTTTCCTGGCTACGCCGGATGCGAAAGCGGCATGGTTGCCGGCTATATTGCGTCGTGCGCGTTGCTGATCTACGAGAACCGCGCCATCTGGAACAACACGATCCCGGACGGCAATCCCAACGGCTACGGGGCGACCTACAAGGCGCGCGCGGACAAATACCTCACTGAGGTCGACTACGTCTGCAATAACTACATCTCGAAGTGGTTCATCAACGCATCCACGCGCCGTGTCCAGAAACCCTCCGACCCCCGCTGGGCCAGCAATGCCGGAAATCAATCCTGCACCGCGTGGAACCGCCAGTGGCTGTTCGTCATGCCATATCTTTATTCTGCGCAGTGCCACGACCTCCGCGGCACCGCCCCGAGCCACCTGGCCACCTTCAAGGACGTGGTGAGGCAATTCGCCGCATGGTTCGTCGCCCCCTATCCCAGCGGCGGCGGCGTCTACTCAACCTCTGGCGGCCGCAACGTAGTGAAATGGTACTACGAGGTCCCGACCGACCAGCACATCGAAAACATCGGCCACGCCCAGCACGACGTCCATGGACTGTTCGAGTGCTTCCAGTCGGCCTACAGCAATGTCACGGCCGCGCAGATGCAGGTGTATGCGGACACGACTCAATATATCATCAACAAGGGAGCCACCAACGCCTGGGCCGGTAACGTGGACGGCACAGGAACCGCCACCACCAGCCTAAAAACCGACTTCCTCTGGTTCGCCCAATGGAACCGCCCGCTCTATCAGATGATCGCGCAGTCCAACATCGACGCCAACCAGCTCAACAACAAGGAAGGCTGCAAAAACGTCGGCTACATCCTCTACATGAAGCGCTGGCTGCACCGGCACTCCTTCAGCGGAAACTATAGCATCGTCGCGCGCCACAGCGGGCTCAGCGTCAACGTGAGCGGCAGCTCGATCGCCGACGGCAGCCAGATCATCCAGTGGCCTTACGGTGGAGGCAGCAACCAGAAGTGGCAGCTCGTCTCTCTGGGCGGCGGCGATTTCTGGCTGCGGGCCGTCCACAGCAGCAAGGCGCTCGTCATTCAGAGTGCGTCGACGGCAAACGGCGGGCTGGCCGTCCAATGGGGTTATTCCGGGGGCAACAATCGCAATGACGAATGGCGGTTGGATTATCTGCCCGATGGCTACTATCGGCTCGTGAATCGTCACAGCGGAAAGGTGCTGGAGGTTCCCGGCGGCTCCACCATCAATGGCACCCAACTCGGCCAATGGACGTGGGCAGCGGTCAACCACCAGCAGTTCCAGTTCATCAGCGTGCCCTGATCGGCAGCGCGCTCCACTGCACCACGTCGACGCGGACGTCCGTCGTCCGCGTTCATGACCAGCTGTTTTAGCCTGTCCCTGATTCTGGTCCCTCACGAGCGCGGCCGTTGAAGCATGAAGCCCCACTCTGGGCGCGATGGGTCGTCTCTGGGTCAGCGCGCGCGTCGGTAGTGAATCGCTACCGCGCCGCAGCGGAGCGGGCTGGCCGAAACCAGCTCGAGCCGCCGCGTGGCGGGCAGCCCGCTTTGGTACAGGGTCGGGCCGTGGCCGGCGAGCTTCGGGTGGACGAGGAACTTGTACTCGTCGATGAGATCCAGCCGATCCAGCTCGGTCGCGAGCTTGCCGCTGCCGAGGAGCACGCCGGCCGGGGTCACGTCCTTGAGCTTCTGCACGCCCATGCGCAGGTCGCCGGCGATGTGGTGGCTGTTGGTCCACGGGAAGTCCTTGCGCGTGGACGACACCACGTACTTCGGCTTGGTCTCCAGCTTGACAGCCCATTCGCGGATCGCCGGAGGCGCCTCCTCGTCGCCGCGGGCGACCGCCGGCCAGTAGCTCTCCATCATCTCGTAGGTGACGCGGCCCCACAGCATCGCGCCGCTCTCGTCCATGAGGCCGGTGAAGAAAGCGTGCGTCTCGTCGTCGACGATCCCCTCCTGGTGGTCGACGCAGCCGTCCAGGGTGACATTGATGGTGAAGGTCAGCAGCCCCATGCGGCGAGTCTCCTTCGGAACGAGGCATCGGGTCAATGTTCCGGGGAGCTGTTTTAGCCTGTGCCTAATTCTAGTCCGCGCGAAAATGAGAGAGTGAGGCAGGTATTTTTGTAGAGTCGCCGCTTGCGACGAGCCTACAGAGGAGAGGAAAATTTCATGCGCCCTGTCCGAAACGCGAATGTCCGTTCGTTGGCTCTATGAAACCCAACAACGATATGAATGCTCCCACCGTTTCCGTCTCCCTGCCCGCCGCCGCCCCGGCGTCCTCGACCAAGTCCTTCACCCGGCACTTCCCGACCGTCGCGCGCGTGCTGCTCGGCCTGATGTTCGCCGTCTTCGGGCTGAATGGATTTCTCAACTTCATCCCGACGCCCGCCACGCCGCCGCCGGAGGGCGCGATGGCGTTCGCGATCGCGCTAATGAAGACCGGCTACATGATGCCGCTGATCAAGGGCACCGAGGTGCTTGTCGGCGGGCTGCTCCTCCTCAACCGCTTCGTGCCGCTTGCGCTCGTGCTGCTCGCACCGGTGGTCGTGAACATCGTCGCGTTCCACGCGTTCCTCGCGCCGACCGGTTTCGGCATGACGGTTGTCATCGTCGGACTTCAGCTCTATCTTGCGTGGAGCTATCGCAGTGCCTACTGTCCACTGCTCACGGCCCGCGCCAAGGCGGGCTGAACGACTCCCCTCAGTCATCCTCGACCCTCACTTTCTCACCCAAACAAAAACCAAGGAGATATCATCATGTCCACCTACATTGACGGATTCGTTTTCAACGTGCCGAAGAAGAACCTCGCGCAGTATAAAAAAATGGCGCAACTCGGGGCGAAGGTCTGGATGGACCACGGCGCGGTGTCCTACCGCGAGTGCGTGGGCGAGGACCTGAAGGTCAAATTTGGCCTGCCGTTCCCCAAGCTCACGAAAGCGAAGCCGACCGAGATCGTCTGTTTTTCCTGGATCGAATACAAATCCCGCGCGCACCGCGACAAGGTGAACGCGAAGGTAATGAAGGATAAACGCATGGAGAATGCGTGCGATCCGAACAATCCGCCGTTCGACATGACTAAAATGGCCTACGGCGGCTTCGAGGTGCTGGTGTCCGGAGGTAAGTAAGTTTCTCACTCACCGCAGATCACGAAGGACACGGAGCTGTTTTTAGCCTGTCCCTCATTCTTATCTCCGGTGCCCATCGGTGTGAATGAGGAATGTCCTTTTGAGATGATCTCGCCGTTGGTAGCTAGGCGTGAATCCCGAAAGTTTTCCGTCTATGCCAAAACTTGTGGTGACAAACTTAGCGCTCAGCCGTTACTCACTTTGACAAAGTAAAAAACCGCCCGGGGTTCCCCGGGCGGTTACGTGCGCAAAACAGATCTATATATATTACGGCGTCAGCGTGAACTTGTCCGCCGAGAGGGTGTAGCTGCTCGACGACCCATTTTTGCCTGTCACTGTTAGCCGGATCTTGTGCGTTCCCGCCGTGGTGAAGGTCACCGTTCCAAAGGTGCGGGTCGGGTACGAAGCGGTGGAGGCGTACTGATCGAGCGTTCCGCCGATCTGCACACCGTCGACCTTCAGATTCAGGATGCCACGGTTGTTGTTGGTCTTGTAGGACATCCCTAGCGTGTAGGTGCCGGCCGGAATGCTGGGGGTCGTGAACTCAACCCAGCTACCCGTCCCCGTGGAATTCAGGGTGACACGAGCGCCTCCGCTTGCGGACGCATCGGTATCGGTGGTGGCAGCCGTGCCACTGGTGGTGCGCGTGGCACTTTCCGCCTCAAACACGACCGGTGAAAGCGATGTGATCGTATAGGTGGCGCTCGTCACGGAGCTATTGTTCGAGCCCGCCTGGTACGCGATCGCCTTAAGCGTCCGGCTGGAGCTGATGGTGACCGGCCCCGTGTAGACAGTGCCAACGCTCGAGGAGGGCGTGGAGCCGTCCACCGTGTAGCGAATCGTCGCTCCACTGGTTGCTGTCGTGATCGTCACCGTCTGCGCGGTAGCATACGTGCCGCCCCCTGGGCTAAATCCCGGAGCGGAGACCGTTGGGGTCGTCGCAGTGATCTGCGTCGCCTGCACATTCTGGTGTTCGAGATAATCGTCTCCGATCGGCATGCCGTTGCTTTGGCCACGATAAAGACCCCACTTCGGCTGGTACTCAGGCGCCCCCGTGCGATACATATGCGTATTGTTCACCCCGGTGAAGGCGTCGCCGTTGACTGAGGCAACGAGCATGCCGTCATTGGCGCCGTCGGTAGAGCTGATGCGTAGCCGGAAGGCCACTGTCTTCCACGTCGCGGGCGCCCAGTTGAATGTGCGCACGTCGGTCAAACCACTGTTAGTGCCCGAGCAGTAAGAGACGGCAGTGACAGTGTTCGAGTCGATTGACTGAGTCACCAACGGAGCGCCAATGTCGCCCGCTCCGTAACCCTTGACCTGCGTGATGTGGCAAAAGCGTCCTCCCGTCACGAACGACGAGTTAGTCCGCCACGTCGAACGATATTCAAATGTTTGTCCCTTTAGCTGGCGCGGCCCGAGTACTTTCACTTCGGCGCGGCCGCGGTCATTGCTCGTGGTGTCGCGGTCGCCATCCCACCATTGGCCATTGCGGAAGCGCAGCATCATCCGAAACGTTCCAGCGCCTTGGTCGGTGATGTTGACGTAGCTGTCGTTCGTAAAGGCGTTAGTGTTAGGATTATACGTTACGGTCGGTTCTTCAATACCGCCGAAGCTGCTAAGGCTGCTCGCGGTGACACCGAAAGACGGCAACGCGGAAAAGGCACATAGAGCGAACGTGAGTGCCTTGGGGAGGGACGGGAGTTTCATGGATAGTTTGAGATGAACAAGATACGTCTCAACCTGCCGCCGCAGAAGCGGGCATGCAGGCGAAGATTAGCGCCAATATGTTGCAATAAATCTCTCTGCCCAGTCTTCCGTAGCTTTGATCGTTAACCATGCAGGGTGGTACTTCCATCCGTCGCGCATAAGCGAAAGGCGCGGGTGAACGTCCAAACGTCCAGCTGTTTTAGTTGTCCCTAATTCTTCGCCTATTATCTGGGTCCGTCCCTTATCAGGGGCCCCAATTAATAGTCCTGAATCGCGATGAGGGCTTTTGGTGGCCACGCAGCGAAACTCGGCCACGTATCGGCTGACGGACGATGCCCCCGTGTTCAGGTTTGCCGTCAGTTATCATAATAGACCTCGTTGTCAGCGACGTAGCCCGGTCGAGGGAAAACTCTCAGAAAACTGTGAATCAGCATCGGCCCAGCGGGCGGAATCGACCGTCCGCCGCGCTGCGCTAATCTGATGTGCATGATTCACTCCCTGAAGGCTCTCTTGGTCACCGTGATTGTTGCAGCACCCGCCCTCGCAGATACGAAAATTTCGATTGAAATCGGCGGCAGTCGGTCCGGCAACTCGACGTCCGCCGCGTCGGCGCCCTCCGGCAAGAAGGGCGGCCCGCCACCCCGGGCCCCCGCCCACGGCCATCGCGCGAAGCACACGTACCGCTATTTCCCCGGCCACGACGTCTATTTTGAGCCGGCGCGCAGCATGTACTTTTATCTCGAGGCTGGCGCTTGGAAAATCGGCGCGCGCCTGCCCGATACCTTTAAGATCGATCTTGGAGCCTCTGTGGAAATCGGCATGGACTCGGACAAGCCCTACCAATTTCACAACGAGATCAAGCAAGCTCATCCCGGCCGCGGCCATTCCGCGAGCGCGCCAGGCCACACGTCGGACGACAAGCCCGGCAAGGGTCAGGGCAAGGGCAAGAAAAAGGACTGACGCAGCGGGAATGGGTAGAGCTCCGTGTTTTTAGCCCGTCCCTTATTCTGGGCCGTGCTTCGAGTGGCCTGCCAACCGGCCCAGTCATATCAATAAGTTAGGTCTGCCCCTTCTCTTCTTGGCGGCCTACATGACAAGCGCCCCCGGCGAGGCCTCCCCCAGCACCGACTCGACCCGTTCACCCAGCAGCGAGGCTTTTCAGGCGGTGCCCTACTCTTACCACCGCCTCGATCGCGGGTTTCAGCTCCAGCCCTAATTCGGAAAGCGAATACTCCACCGTCGGCGGCGAGGTCGGCATCACCCTGCGCAGTACAACCCCGTATTTCTCCAATTTCCTCAGCCGCGTCGTCAACGTTTTGGCCGAGATCCGCTGAATGTCTCCCCTCAGCTCGCTAAAACGCCTCGGCCCAGCGCTCAAATACCAGATGATGTTGGGTGTCCACGCGCCGCCCAGAATGCTCATACAGTGCGTGAGCGGGCACTTTTCAGGGGGGAGAGAGACCTTGTTTTTTCGGCGCGAGACCACGGCGGGAAGGTTTTCGGCAGTTACCAGTTTGAAACCACATTATGTGATTACTGATGGATATCAAGTTTACAAAAGTAACCACACGGGGCTTCGTTGCGGCATGAACCATCAAATTCCGACGCTCGATACGCCCACTCTCGTCTCCTCTCCCGCGCCCGATCTCACCCGGCGCGCACCGCGCAGTCCGCGCGTCCGTCTTGGCGGATACGCCCTCCTGCCTCGACTGCTCGACAAGTGCCGCGCCTCCCTTGCCGGCACCATCGGCGAATATCACACCAACTGCCCCCTAGACCACCACTTCCTGTCGTTCGTCGGCCTGGAGTACGATCCGCTACGCGCCGATCTCGCCCAAGGTCGAACGGATGGCGAGATCCTGCAATGGATTACCACCCACGCCCAAACTCCGCGGTCTCCGTGGGAAATCGCCAACTGGTCTGCCTACCAGGAAGCGCGCCTTCCCGGCAGCGACGCCGAGACCGCAAAATTCTTCGCCACACTTCTGGGCAAACTCAGCCAGACTCGCGCCGACATCCATACGTGGGTCGAGTTGCTCGACCTGGACGACCACGTGAGTTTCGGCGGTACCGCTTGAAAGCCCTCCCGAAAAAGGCACCTCATGGACATGGTCACTTCCGCCACGCGCCGCTTAGGCATCCGCTACCCGATCATTCAGGGACCTTTCGGCGGCGGACTTTCCACGGTTCAGCTCGCCTCCGCGGTATCGAACAAGGGAGGCTTGGGTTCCTACGGAGCGCACCTGCTCTCGCCGTCCGAAATTCATGCGGTCGTCGGGGAGCTGCGGCGGGCCACGAACGCGCCGTTCGCAATCAACTTGTGGGTTTCCGATCACGACCCGGGCGCTCGCACCATGAGCCGCTCCGAATACGAGCGTGGCGCGGCCCTGTTCGCACCGGTCTACGAAGAACTCGGTATCGCCATCCCCGCTTTTCCCGAGCCGCCGACGTGGGGTTTTGCGGAACAGGTTGCCGCAGTGCTCGAGGCCAAACCGCCCGTCTTCAGTTTTGTTTTCGGCTTTCCGCCCTCCGAAGTTCTTTCCGCGTGTCGCGCTCGCGGCATCGTCACGATTGGTGCCGCGACCACCGTCGACGAGTCGAAGGCAGTAGAAGCCGCCGGCATAGACTTGGTCGTGGCAACCGGCTTCGAGGCCGGCGGTCATCGGCCCTCTTTCCTTCAGGCAGCGGAAGCATCTTTAATGGGCACGCTCGCCCTTGTGCCCCAAGTGGCTGCTCGCGTCAGCATCCCCGTTATCGCCGCCGGCGGCATCGTCGACGAACGCGGCATGGCCGCGGCCTTCGCGCTCGGCGCACAGGCAGTGCAACTCGGCACGGCGTTTCTTGCTTGCGAAGAATCTGGCGCGACGCGCCTGCACCGGGAGAGCCTCTCTACCGATGCTGCCAGCACCACGACACTTTCGCGGGCTTTCAGTGGGCGGCTGGCGCGCCTTATTCGCAATCGCTTCATCGATCGCATGGAATCCAGCGGAGTTCGTCCCCTAGCCTACCCTTGGCAAGGTTGGTTCACTAGCTTTCTCAAAGATGCCGCCGCCCAACAGAACCGTCCCGACTATCTCGCCTTGTACGCGAGCCAAGCCGCCCCGCTCGTGCGGCACCGGACAGCGGGGGACCTCATGCAAGCGCTCATCTCGGGAATAGACCGGCTAAAGTAAGCGCATCCACACGGTGCCTCAGGACCAGCCCTACTGTTTGAACTTTTTTCATAACCACGCCGCCACGCTGCAATACGGTTCGGACCATCGCCGATTCAGCCGAAGATTCTTGTAACTCGGCGAGGCGAGAAAGGGTAATTCAGACGGTGCACTTTCGAGGCAGAATTTTGGTGTTCGTGTTCATCACTCTCGGCATGGGTGTTTGCGGTGTGGCTCAACCTCTTGATGAACGTTTAGGCCACCTGCCCGCCCCGACCGGCCCGTTCGGCGTAGGCCGGGTGACGATGCTTTGCGAGGACTCATCGAGAATCGAGCCGCTTGATTGGAATGCCGCCCCACGCCGAGTCATGGTAGACGTTTGGTATCCCGCGGAACGATCCATTTCCAAGGACCATACAGCTGCAGACTATCTCAACTTCCCCGCTTTCGAACATGCCCTCGGGGCAGAGCGCCTCAAGAGGCAGCTTGGGGACGCCTATGACCCCATCAAAACGGGACGGGTAACCACGCACGCAATCGCAGGCTGCCCCTTCGCAAGCTCGGTCAAGCTCGCTCCTCTTCTGCTCTTCTCGCCCGGTGGCGGAATGATACGGGAACTCTATACCGCGCAAATGGAGGAGCTCGCCAGCCACGGGTACATTGTTGCCGCGATAAATCACAGCTACGACGCATTCCTCACGATATTCCCGGACGGCACCTCCGTGGCGCGTGACGGCAGACGTTGGCCGATAGTACCCTCCTTCGAAGGGGAAGCGAATCTCAACCAATTGGAATGGCATACCGACGACATGCTGGCCGTCCTAAATCACTTGAGCCGAGGGGAGGCTGCGCCGTCCTCGGACTGGCCGTTTGCCGGACGGGTCGATGTATCGCGCATAGGAGCGTTCGGCCATTCGTTTGGCGGCGTCGCGGCCGCACATGCCGCTCAAAGAGACCAGCGAATCAAAGCGTGTCTGAATCAGGACGGAGCCATGGGCATGAAGCCATTTTATCTCGACGCTCAGGGATGGGGCATGAACCAAGCTTTCATGCTCATTGAGCGGCCTCCGAACCGCGAGCCGCTTACGGACGGTGAACTGGCGGCAATGAAGATCACCCGAGCGAGGGCTACGGAATTCATCGCCCGACTCAACGCCAATCGAGAGCGCGCGTTGCGCAGCACCGGAGCCGGCAGCTACCGGGTCCTGCTCCAACGGACGATGACAACCCACATGGATTTTAGTGATCTGCAGAGCCTGTCCGCAAAAGATGGCATTCAGCTCAGTCAGCGCCTGCGTGTGCTGCAGCTCGTCAGAAGCTATACGCTCGCGTTCTTCGATCGACATGTCCGCGGCCTGCAGACGCCCTTGCTCGATCGCGACCCGACAGACGAATTCATCGAGTCGATCGAGAGATACGCCCCAGCTAAGCGCCCACTCTGAAACACCGGGTGTGAGTTTGCTTCTGTCCGTCAAATCGGGCCAATGAGTTCGCCCCCGCCCAATCGGCCCCGATAACTCCCAACACCAAACCAGTACCGAGGCCGGCTCGGCCGACAGCCCGGCAACTCCAAACTCCTGTCGCCCCCCCGGGACGGCCGCTTATATGAAAAAGGCGCCCTGTTTGGGCGCGCGTTTGCATACTTGATTCCGGAGCTGTGTTTTCTCGGACAGTCGTAACAGATATTTGTTGAATTAACTGTCAGGGGAACGCGCGGGATTGGCGCGGTAGGCCTTCAACCACTCTACAGCAGAGAGAACACTGTTATTGGGGTTCACGGAAGGGCCCCCGCCTCCATCCTGACCCGTCAAGAATCCGACCATGGTGGCGGGGTGTTCGATCGTTCCCTCAAACCACGTGTACCGGTTATAAACTGCTACAACGATGTAGAGGTTTTCATTGCCCAGTTGGTTGCTCCTTTCGAGGTGCTTGATGGCCTCGGCAATATCAGAGGAGAGCACTGTTTTAGCCTGTCCGTAATTCTGGTCTTCGACGAAACTTTGTCGGATTTATTCCGGAGCGGGTATTCAATAGGAAAGATGCAGGACCAATCTGATGCGCAGCTTCTCCGCGAGTATGCCCGGGACGGCATCGAAGCGGCATTTGCCGTACTCGTTCGCAGGTACACCGACCTGGTTCACTCGGTCGCCATGCGCCAGACCGGGTCACAGGATGTTGCCGCCGACGTCTCTCAAACCGTCTTCATCAGCCTCGTCCGCGCGGCGCCTCGACTCTCCACCAGTCTGGCCCAAGACGCTTCGATCGCGGGATGGCTCTGCCGCGCCGCTCGCAATCAGTGCTTGAAGCGGCAGCGCGATGACTTCCGGCGCGTCTCGCGCGAAATACAAGCCATGGACCCCATGATTTCTTCCCCTGAACCTGCTGCTGACTGGGGGCAGCTACGTCCAATCCTCGATGAGGTCATGTCCGAGCTGAACGAGGCGGACCACGACACCGTAGTCATGCGGTTCTTCAACAACCAGGACCTGCGGACCATCGGCCTAGCCTTAGGTATCTCCGAGGACTCCGCTCAGAAACGCGTCGCCCGGGCGCTCGACAAACTGCGCGTGCTGCTTAGGCGGCGTGGCCTAGGAACCACCGGAGCTGCGCTTTCTTCCGTTCTGTCTGCCAATGCCGTTCAAGCCGCGCCAGCGGGCCTCATCGCCACCATCTGCGCCTCCCTTCCGTCCGCGGTGCCCGTCGCCGCAGGCACAAGCGTCCTCACCGCCACAAAAACCGTCGTCATGACCACGCTTCACAAGACCCTCATCGCTACTACGCTGATTGCGATCGGCGTCGGCATCTACAAAGCAAGGGAAGCCGCCGATCTGCGCAAAGAAAACGAACGCCTGCACGCGGAACAGGTCAGGTCCGCAACTTCACACAACTCGACGACCGCTATGGCTTGGCGTCACGAAGAGAAGCAGGGGCGTGAAGACGCGATCCGCGGCCCTGTCCCCCAGTCGGACGTCCCGCCAGCAAGCGCCCCGCACGACTCACGGCTCGCCGCCGCATCCCAGGCGCTGGGTGACCGCGCAATCAAGGTCAGGGAACGCTTGGATAAGACACCCGGAAAGCAAATCCCGGAGCTCAAGCTGCTCACCGACGCCGACTGGCTGGATGCGCTCAAAGACATCGACCGTTTGTCCACGGAGGAGGACTTTCGGCGTGCGTATCACCAGCTGCGGCAGCAGGCAAAATCCAAGTTCTCCGATCTCTTGGAAAGAGCTCTGAAAGCCTATGTCCAAGCCAGTCAGGGCAATTTGCCCAGCCAGCTTTCGCAGCTAAAACCTTTTTTCAACACTCCCATCGACGACACCATTCTGCAGCGCTACGGCATGCTCTACACCGGAAAGTTCCAAGACGTGCCCAGGGGCGAATACCTGGTCGCCGAGACCGCCCAACCGGTGGACGACCTCTATGACACGGTATTCGAAATCAATCTGAACGGCCGCCGGACCCGCAACTTCAGCCAGCTCGCGGCAGAAGGCGCCATCGCCAACTACGTCGAGGCCAACCAGGGACGTCTTCCCTCGAGCGCATCACAAGTCCTGCCATTCGCCAGGCAGCCCGTCGACGTCCTCAAGGTCCAGCAGCTGATCGACCGCATCCCTCGCGGGATCACGACCATCGATCAGCTAAACGGCCTGACCCAGACAAAGTAGAAGGAGCTGCTTTTAGCCTGTCCCCTATTCTGAGCTCCCTATTCTGAGCTCCGCTAAGTGGGCTGGTCTTCAAAGCTAGCTGTCATCCCAATCGTCGCCATTGCGAAATCCAAATGGTGACCATTGGGACGTACTAATCGTCACCATCAACGTCCAAGCGCGGGGTCGCAGGCCGGATGCATACGTACAGTTCAGGACGTCGGGTTGAAGAGGATGAAACCGCCCAGCGTGACAACGAGCGTCAACGCCGTTACGGCCACCCCGGCCGTCCCTCGCGTTAGCCGGCGGCGCGCCAGGCGGGACCGCGTTCCCCAGTCGCGCTCGGGGCCGCGCGGCCACAGGAGGCTGGCCGCGACGGCGAGCAGGACGGCCCACGCCGCCCAGTACAGTTTGAACCACAGCCACGGTCCGAGGGACGGGCCGAAGCCGCTTACGACGGAATAGTACCACCTCGGACCTGAGCCATAGATCACGAGGTGGTGTTCGATGCCGAGGAAGGAGGGGAAGAGGATGACGCCGTAGGCGACAAGCGCCGCCAAGTAGCCGAGCTGTTTCTGGTTCACCACCGCGTGCACCACGAGGACGAGCAGCGCGAAGCTCAGGTAGTCGATCAGCTGAAGCCCAAAGAGAATCCGCAAGTAGAGCCCAATTTCGATATGGAAATAACCCATCCGCATCTGAACTAGGACTCCCGCGGCAATCAGGAGCGCCATCCAGCCGACGAGCACGAGCGCGAGTCCCAGGAACTTGCCCAAGACGAGGACCCACTCGCGCACCGGGGCGGCGTCGGCAATTTCGCCCATGCCGGCGTCTCGTTCCCGCCAGACCAATTCACCGGCCCAGTAAATGATGAGCAGCGGGATCAGCACCCAAGGAAGCCGGGGATTGTCCGCCACCGGGGCGGTGAGTTTGGAAAGGACGAGCGCCGTCGTGGGCAGCAGCGACACTCCCTTGAGCTTCACAAACACGGGTACCAACAGGACCAGAAGCAGCGCGACCGCGGGAAGAACGAGGCCGGCCGGGCTCTTCGCGATCGTCCAGAACGACGTCCAGGCAATCGCGCCCGTCTGCCGCACGTGCGTGGCGAAGCCGAACGTCCGGTGGACCGGGGGAATCGAAATCCCGCGCATCATTTTGCCCGGTGCTCGAAGCGAAAGCGCCAGTGGGTGAAGGCGAAGATGACCAGAGCGATCGCGACCCAGAGGAGTCGATTGGCGATCATCAATCCCTTCATTCCGATCAGGACAGGATCCATCTCGCGCAACGTCGTCTCCGGAATCCGGACCAGAATATTCCGCGCGGTGGGATCCAGCAGCGCAGCGAGGGTAGGAAGGCGAAAAACGTTGGTCACCACGGCAGCGGTGATGCCCCCCCCGACGCAGAACAGCACCGTGCCGAGGTAGCTGAAGACGGCCTTTCGGGTCAGCGCGGCGAACGCGAACTGGACGGCGGTGAAGATGAAGGCGGTTGGCAATGCAAGAAAACCATAGGCGCCGAAGTACGCGACCGGAGGAAACGGCCCAATGATCTCCGGTTTCCCGCCCGGCAGCAGAAAATCGACGAGCATGCCGAGTGGCACCGCGAGCAGGATCAAGGCGTTGAGGCCCAGTGCTGCGAGAAAGCGCCCACCCAAGTAGTCGGCCTTGCGGACGGGCGCGGTGTAGACGAGCGGATGCATCCGGGTCTGCACGTCGCGCGCCGCAGCACTGCCGGCTACGGCCGGGGCCATCAGCGCCCAGAGCAGGCCCGTCAGCAGAGTCTCCTGAGCAGCGGTGAAGAGGGAATTGACGCCACCGCCTCTCAGTCGATTGGCGACGACAAAAAGGATCGCGAAATAGATCCAGGTGCGGACGCGGCGCGCCTGGTAGATGAATTCAAAACGAAAGATCTCCCGGAATTTCACGATTTTCCCTCCGAGGGCCGGCGGCGCCGGCCGATGCGACCCGCGATCGCGCAGAAGTAGACATCTTCGAGGTCCGCCTCCACGGGCTCAAAGTCGGGGCCGGGCGACGAATCGCTGTGGACGCGCGCGACGGTGCGCCCCGCGTGCAGCTTCGTCGAGATTACCGTATACTCGCGCTCCAGCGCGGGGAGCGCGTCGGCCGAGATCTCGCGACGCCAGGTTCGACCCTGCATATCCTTAACGGCGCGCAACGGCTCGGCTTCGAGCAGAATCTCCCCGTTGTCGATGATGGCCATCCTGGGACAGAGCTCGCTCACGTCGTCGACGATGTGGGTGGAGAGGAGGACGACGCTGTTCTGACCGAGCTCGCTCAACAAGTTTAGGAATCGCACGCGCTCGGCAGGATCGAGCCCCGCCGTCGGCTCGTCCACGATCATCAGCGTCGGGTTGCCCAGCAGGGCCACGGCGACGCCAAACCGTTGGCGCATGCCGCCGGAGTAGCCGCCCAGCTTCTGCTTGCGTACGTCCCATAGATTCGTCTTTCGGAGCAGCGCCTCGACGACCTCTTTGCGCGCACGCCGCGCGGTAATGCCCTTCAGTACTGCGAAGTGATCGAGCAGGCTCTCCGCGCTCACTTTCGGATACACGCCGAACTCCTGCGGCAGGTAGCCGAGCGTCTGGCGGATCTCGTCCTTCCGGCCAACGACATCGATCTCGCCGAGGGTGATGGTCCCGCTGTCCGGCTCCTGGAGCGTGGCGAGCATTCGCATCAGCGTGGACTTGCCCGCCCCATTGGGGCCGAGCAGGCCGTACATTCCCGCCGGAATCATGAGGGTCACGTCCCTCAGGGCCTGCACGCCATTGGCGTAAGTCTTGGAGACGCCGCGAATCTGTAATTCCAGAGTTGTCACGACCGTTATTTTTCCTTCGTGAACACTCTCTCCGTGCCGCCCCGCTTGATCATCATCTGTCCTTTCGCCGCGTCGAACTCAAGCACCACTCTGCCGCCCGCCAGTTGAAATTTGTCCGGCGCCGTCGCTTCGAGCGGGGCCGGAGATTCCTGGCCGGGCTGACCAAACAGCGTCGCTTCTTTTCTCGTGATCGTAAATTTCACGGGAGCTTCAGGGTTCGAATAAACTCCGACGTAGTTGTCCAAAACGTCCGCGCTGACCGCGATGGCCTCGAAGGAGGGAATCTGAAACGGCTGGTTGTAGTAGATGTCGATCACTCCGCTCACAATCTTGGCTACGGGGTAAATCTTCGCGTTCGTGGTATAAGCCACCGCCAGCTTTTCTTGCGGTTCGTAAACCAGCCACGATCCGTAATTGTCGCCCCCGCCCGTGTTCCCGTAGAAGGTCCGGCCGACGTAGGTGAAGGGCACCAACCCCAAGCCTTCGCCATCCCGAATCGTGGTCATCTGGTCGAGGCTCTCCTTTGACACGAGCTTTCCGTCAAACAGCGCCTGGATGAACCGGGCCAGGTCCTGCGGCGTAGACATGATCTGCCCGGCGCCGTAGGCGATGCTGGGATGGGTCTCGGGGTGCTGTTTCCAGTCACCACCGGCGCGACTATAGGTGAGGCTCTCGTTCTTGCTCACATCGATGAATCCGGCTTCAATGTAGGTATCCGCGAGGCCGATTTTTACCGTGATTCTGTCCGCGAGAGCTTCGGCATAGGATTTGCCCGTTATCTTTTCGAGGATGCGAGTTAAAAGGAAATAACCAGAATTGCTGTAGGCCTGCTTGGTGTCCGGTTCGAAATCCGGCGTGGCTCTGGCAATCAGGGCGAGCGTTTCATCCTTGGTGATTCCCTTCCGCCAGTTTCTAAGCGGATCCCATTCGCGCCGCAGGTTGGGGACACCGCTGCGATGCGAGAGCATTTGCACGATTGTGATTTTCCCGGCGTTCGGAACCTGAGGAAAGAATTGGTCGAGGGTATCGTTCAGCTTCAATTTCCCTTCTTCGACGAGCTGCAGGATCATCACAGCGGTGTAGGTCTTGCCAATCGAAGCGATCCGGAACCGATTCGCCGCCGTCAGCGGCTTCTTTTCGGTCCCGTTGATCTGGCCGTAGCCGATGGTACGGGCATAAAGAAGCTCACCCTCTTTAACGATCGCGAGGCTCCCCATCGCCTGGTTCTTTTCGGCGAGCCGGTCAAAAAACTGATCGAGTTTGCCTTTGTCCGGTGTCTGGGCGTGGACCGAGATGATCAACGCCAAACACAGGGAAGCAGTGAATAAAGCTTTGGGTTTCATGGTACGTGCAAGCCGAGCCGATGCCGGCTCGAGAGGGTTGATAGCGTAGGTCTATTCGACAAATCTAACCGAGCAGCACTATGCATAGCACTGCCATGTATGTAAAGCAGATTGGTTTTGTTCTTCGCGATTCGGTTATCAGCTCGACCCGGTTTTCAGCCGATCCGCGACGACGATCTTCCATGCGGCAGACCTTCGGTCTTTTTCAAGATCCGCCGGAGCTTTGCGCATCGCCTTCAAAGCAGGTGTTTTTCGCCTGTCCCTAATTCTGGTCCGCCTTTGCCTGGGGTTGTTTTGACCCCAACCCCAGTGTCCGTCAAATCGGGGCAACCTCAGTCTGGCCCCTTTTTGCCGCCCTCTTTGGACGATGAATGCCGAATTTGTAGGAGATAAACTGACGTAACGTTTCTATCCCGTCAGCTTCGCCGACGGTTTTTTCCATGAAATCGGTTGAAGCCGAAAGTCTATCATAGCGGAAGGTTAGTGTCTTCGTCTCGAAATCTAGACTGATTCGGAGCACGTGCTCACCCCACGTGAACTCGGGCCGGTCAGTGAGAAGCAGATCGTGCATCGATGTCGTCGGGTATAGAACGTCGTTCAACTTTTCCTTCTCAATCCATTGAACTAACTGACGAATCGGCTGAACATGGAGGCCATACCGCTCTTCAAGTCCGCTGTATAGACGAGTGACTTCAGCCCAAGGCCGTGTGCGGCATTTTGTCATTGAACGTCCGCCATAACTAGCCGCACTCCGATGCCATCGCAAAGGCAAAACGGTCACTGTCTGTCGTCGGGGCCTCCGCAGCCCGGTCCTTTCCAGCCTCGCGACCTGATTGCAGCTGTTTTTAGCCCGTCCCTTATCCGGGGCCCTCAGTCAGTCCACGCCAGCTTACCGCCCCGAGTGCAATGTGCAAAGTTCGACCCCGTCCAATCGGTCCCACGCGGCCGAGCGGTGCGGCCGGAGGCAGAAGGCCAATCGAGATGTTTGATGCGCGCGGACACTGTAATGATGGCCGAGTTCGTGCAGTGCAGCTCGATCGCCTACACAACGCCTGCCGGCCTGATATCTGTGCAGTCTACCGATGTCCTCTTAGCCGCGGGCTCAATCGAGGTTCCTTAATACTGCATCGTAGATCTCATTGACGGTAAAGGAACGCATACACGAATAGTTTTGCTGAATACGGCAGCATGGACACAGGAGATCACTGCAGCGCCCGCGCGGTTGCTCGGGAAGTACAGTTGTTTGGTAAATACGAGATCCCCTGGAATCCTCTACGCGTTTCGTGGGATTGATGACGCCCCAAAGTGAAACGGTGGGTATTCCTAGTGCGCCGGCAAGATGAAGAATCGAAGTGTCTGGCGTGACGATGACGCTGCACTTGTTGAGCTCGCGCGGAACATCACGGAAGTGTGATGTTTGGCGTGGACCGATTGCCAGGGTTGAAACACCTCGTTCTTTAAGTTTTTCTTCTAGCATAATCGCCAGCTGAGGATCGATCCTGCGTGCACGGTGCCCCGCGGAGGTGGCAATTCCAACACAAGGTTTTTCAGGCGGCGCTGCGCGGTATAGATGTCGCTTAAGTTGCGGGCGGAGAGTTGGCACTTGTACGTTGAAATGTTGTGCCCAGAACTCTGCTATTCCTAGAGGTGGATTGCCCTTATGCCTGGCTTCGTAATAGAGAAATGCGTCGTTGGCATCGTATCGTGGGCACGTGGTCGTAGCTATATTGTCCGTATGCACAGAGTCCACGCCCTCGAGCATGTGAAATGTGTCAACAAGTGCGCCGTACATGTACGCTGCATCCGTGAGTACTCTTACGCATTCAGCTTCGTGCCTTTTGCGCAGTCCTAATATAGTTGGGCCGAGCATTAAAGCATCCCCAATACTTGGGCGCGTGCGCACTACAACTATTTCACTACTCATGGAATCGGTCCGCCTTTACTCTTCATTAACTGAGTTAAAATTTCCAACTCTGCGATGAACGGCCCGTTGGTCGATTCAAACCGTTCGTTATGACTCATGACAGAAATTGACGTCGCGTAGCACCGGCTCTCAGATCGACCCTCTGACTTTTCTAGCAAAGAAACGTGTATAAGGCGCAAGCATCACGGCAAAATGGTTGTAAGAATAATCTACAAAGCATCGGAGGCTGGATGCGCCGGTGAGAACACGAGAGCCTTCGCCTCGTCAAACAACACCCCCAGCTGGTTCGAAACGCGCTCACTTCTTCAGCACCCATGTGTTGTTGGACGATGCCAGAAACGCCGGACCGACGTCAATGATACGGCGGCTGCTGCCCCCCTCGAGCATTGCGCCGGTCGCACATCATACGTAATTGCTTATCTTTCTGTATCTTATGATGCTCTTCCTGCAATTTGGCTATTGCTCTACAAAAACGCAAGCCAAGCGCTGGCATTTCCGGCGTGCCAAGCTTTCGGCCAATGAAGCGTCCGACTACGGGCAAATCGCGCCGAACAGTCTTGCTCATTCGCCCCGCGCGGCATTCGCGCGGGCCGAAAACCAACGCCGGCGTCACCGAACGCCGGCTGGAGAAATCTGTCCTTCCGCGGCTATGCCGATCACCTGCAGACCGCGGAATTCAAGACCGCCATCGGGGACCTGATCCGGCGCTTGGGTCCCCATGTGCGCCGAGGCGGTACCCTGGCGCTGCCACCGGTCGCTCATCGCCGTTGCGTTGCTCGTGCGAAAAATCCAGTGCGAGGACATCCGCACCGCCGCGCGACTTGCTCCTCATTGCCTCACTTCCTTTGCCAAAGTTCGCGGAACCTGCATCACCTATCCACCCGAGGCGACAAAAGCGAAGCGAGCATCGCGGAAACGGCCTGCGACGATAGCACGCAAGGCCTGCGCGCCATCGTCGGTCCTCCCGACTTCGACCTACTTCAGTCCTGCGTGCTCCATGCCAGAGAGCTGTTTTTAGCCTGTCCCTAATTCTGAACCGTCCTCATGGCGTGGATGATGGACGAGTTACGACGGACTGCGGTGCGGAGCCCGGTTTACCGGCATCAGAATCTGCCTGGTTCAGGCTCCGCGTGGCATCGGCGTGGCTTTTCTGCTCGGACTGGATTTGACGGAGCGTCGCCACTTGGGCGGGCGTCAAGATCGACTGCGCTCGCGCAATCGTTTCACCGGAAATCGGCCCGCGCGCCGCAGCGGCAAGAAGCGGATCACTCCCACTCAGGGCCGCGGTGACGCCCTGCAGCGGCCCTTGGGAGAACGCGGCTGGCGCTGAGGGAGCCGTATCGACGAGGAGCCGGAGGAGCAGCTCGGATTGCGATTCCTGCAGTGGCGCGCCGGTGGCGCTGAGTCGCCGCTCGATCTGGTCGAGGAGGATATAGGAGGAAGCGTTAACATTGTAATCTTGGTAAACGCGATAGCGCTCGTCTCCGAGGGCGGTCCGGATGCCCTCGTCGACATCGGCCCGGACCTTGTCCATCGCCGCTTTCCATTGAGCAGGGTCGGCGTCGAGCTTGATTCCCTGCTGTTGCGCCACCCACATCGCATCGTTGGTGCTCATTTGGCGCTCAACTAGCAAATCCCGGAATTTTTCGAGTTCGGCCGGTGAGAGCCCCAGTCGCCGAAATAGAGTGCCATAACGCTGTTCGAGACCCGAGCGAGCCGCCACAGCCTGCGCATTCTGCGACGCCAATAGCACGTTCTGCTCTGCCGCGTTGAGTCCGGCGGCAGATGTATTGGCTGCGGCGGGATTGGGATTTACATTGGATGCAGTCCGCCCGCGTGAAGCCTCGTCGGTGCCCGCAGCTCGCTTGCCCGACGTGGCCGGCGTGGTCGCCTGGCGTGGGGTTTGCCCCACTGCCGTCGAAGCGATGTTGGTCGGCTCTGCGCGACGCCGCCATTCGCTGCCGAGGTAGCCACCGATGGCTAACGCGACCACCGCTGCGGCCGCGGCAACTTTCAGTTTCGTTGTGCTCATAAATTGCAGCCAGGCGATTGTTCCGGCCAATCCAGAAGCGGCCGTGGTGGCGCCGGCGAACGCGAGCGTCGCCGCGGCATTTGCGAGTCCCACTGGTGCGGTCGCGGCACCATGGGCGGTCAAAGCGGCGCCGAGGGCGGCGGCGGTCGACGTAATGCCGCGCTGCGCGAGTCGCGACCGCAGCTTTTCCATTGCCCGCTCCACGCGCATCCGGGCCGCATTTTCGCCGAGCTCGCAAACCCTGCCGATTTCGCCAAACGAGCGGCCTTCGAAATGCCGGAGCAGCAATGCCTCGCGATCGCGTGGCCCGAGCTCATGCATGGCATCATCGAGCATGTCCCGCACTGCGCTCCAGTCGGGCTCGACTGGGCCTTCATCAAGGATTTCGTTCATGGCGGAAGCGGCTTCTTCGCGGATACGCGCGCGTTGCCGGGTGCGCACGAGTTTCGCGCAGACAAAACGGGTCGTGGTATATAGCCAGCCGGTCAGCGCGCCGTGGTGGACGAGGCGCCCCGCGTTCTGCGCGAGCGCGAGAAACACGCTTTGGGATGCGTCCCAGGCAAGATGGGCATCGCCGCCGAGCTGACGCAGCGCCGCTGAATAAACGAGATTAACGTGCCGCTGCACGAGCGCCGCAAAGGCGGTCTGGGAGTGGTCCTCGACATACTGCGTCAACAGGCGGGAATCGGCGTCCATGGCATTTACGCCCTATGATACCCGCTGCAGGCGAAAATCACACATGAGATTTTCGCATCAGAGCTGTGTTTTTAGCCTGTCCTTTATTCTGAGTCCTCAGTTCGCCCCCCTTCTAGCTCACCTGCCGTCGAGCACTGCCTAGCCTGTATCGAGTTCCACTCCATCCTTTTGTCCACGCAGCATTTGAAGCCCAACTAAACTAAATAAACTATCCTGTTCCGACTGTCCGAGAAATCGGGGCCAGCCCAAACTGACCCCTTTGATCGGCCCTTAATAATATTCTGTCCGCTTTTCATTCGAGCGGCAACCAATGAACAATTCCGCCATGAATACCGATGCCGACTTGTTACGCCGTTACGTGCACGACCGCGACGAACCCGCGTTCACCGAGCTCGTGGAGCGGCATCTCGGGTTGGTTTACTCGGTGGCGCTGCGACGCGTCGGCGGCGATACGCATCTCGCCGAAGATGTGACGCAGCGCGTTTTCTCCGTTCTCGCGCGCAAGGCGCCTGCGCTTACAGGCCGGACCACGCTCTCCGGCTGGCTCTACACGAGCGCCCATCTGACGTCAGCCGCAGTCGTGCGTGGCGAGCGCCGGCGTAAAGGGCACGAAACCGAAGCTCACCTCATGCAAACCATACTGTCCTCTTCCGAACCGGCCGCCGACTGGACCCGGCTTCAGCCAGTGATCGATGATGTGATGGTTGCCCTAAAAGAGGAAGACCGCGAAGCGATCGCGCTGCGATTCTTTGAAAAACGTTCTTTCGCCGAAGTCGGCATGGCGTTGCGCGTGACGGAAGAAGCTGCGCGGAAGCGCGTCGACCGCGCACTCGAAAAACTTCGCGCCCTGCTCGCGCAACGCGGCATCACTTCTGCGACCGCGGCGCTCGCGAGCGCATTGCCCGCATTCGCAGCGATCGATTCGCCGGCTGGCCTTGGTGGCAAAGTTGCATGCCAGGCGCTCGCCGGTGCACCCGCACAGCCGTTGCTCAACACCATCGCTCGAACCCATTGGCCGGCGGCCGCGGCGCTTGTGATCGGAAGTCTGATGATCGTATCGCAACGCCGGACCAACGACGCGTTGCACGCGGAACTGGTGACCCGGGTCGCAAGCGAAAATGCGCTGGCGACTTTACGCAGCGAAAACGAGCAGCTTGCCAAAAGCATCGCCGCCGTCCCGACCTTACCCGCGAATGGCGCGGGTGCACGAGCGCGAGCCCCAGGATGGTTGGGCAACTTTCCCGCCCTGCCGCCCAATGACGCGACGAAAGAGCCCACCGGACCGACTATCACCGTCACCTTCTCGGGAGAGATCGCATGGAACAACCAGTATATCCCTTGGAGGGAGTTCACACGTCGACTGAGCGAGCTGCAGGCCGGCAATCCGCAAGCGGCCATTCGCATTCGCTCGATGAGCACAGTAAACAGGAAGGCGGTGGAATCTGTCCTCGATTACGCGCGCCAGGCCAAGATTCAGATAATCTCCGAAGAAAGGCTAGATGGGTGGTGGTTCTGAAGGCCAACATGAGACTTTTTCTGTTCGTCGTCGCCTGCATCGCGATGATCGCTGGCTGGTTGAAAGAAAGGCTGGCAACGACCGAGCTCCGCGCCCAGTTCACCGTTCAAAGCGATCACGGCCGCGAGGTGGAATCGCTGCGCCGCGAGCAGGAGCGGTTGCGTGCGCTCCAACGGCTCCGAGCCGAGGCCGCGGAGCGTGAGGCCGCGTTGGCGCGCATGCCACCGGACCGACTCACCGTCGGAAAATGGCTCCCGCCGAGCGGGTGGAAAAATCGTGGTTGCGCCACACCCGTCGCCACTGTGGAGAGCATGCTCTGGGCGGCCGCCGGTGGCGATACGGCGACGCTGGGGCACATGCTCCACTTCGACGGCGCTGCGCGCGCAAAGCTCGATGAAATCTTCGCGCGACTTCCGGCGGACCACCGCACTCGCTTCGTGAGCCCCGCTCAGCTCGTCGCTGCGGTCACGACGACAGTAATCCCGATCGGCAACGCGCAACTGGCCTGGCAGGTTCAAAACGGACCCGATGAAGCGGAAGCCTGCGTCTGGATCACTATG
>CAZJLP010000037.1:0-54337 GCA_964546955.1 uncultured Opitutaceae bacterium
GCACCGTTCGGTTGAGTGGCTCTCGGATCGGGTCACTTAAGCTAGTGGAATTCCGGCTGATCCCCTTCGGCGACAGACTTGAAGGTTCTGCTCATCGCAGACAACAACCCTCGATTAGCGGGTCCTTACCAGCGCAGGCGATTTGCCGAAGCTTCGTTTGGGATTTCACCCATGGGTGAAATCCGATTGGGGTAGAAATCACGGCTACGGGCTACCCTTTACGGAGACGAACCCAGAAGCGACTGCCGGCGCCAGGCTGCGACTCGACGCCCGCGCTGCCACCCATCCGCTGCACCGCTTTCCTCACGATCGCGAGACCGATGCCCGTCCCTTTGAAGTCGTGCTGATAATGCGCGCGCTCAAACATTTCGAAAATACGTTCCTGGTCCGCCGGATTGATGCCCACGCCATTGTCTTCAACCCAAAGCAGCACGTCGGTTCCGACGTTTTCGGTTCGCAGTAAGACCGTTGGGCATTGGTCGGGGCGGACAAACTTGATGGCGTTGCTCAAAAGATTTGAGAACACCTGCGTGAGTAGGGGGGCCGACCCCATCACAAGCGAGAGTGGTTCCTGAATGAGAATGCGTGCATTCGGCGGCTGCAGGGCTGGAGACTGCTCCGCGTTTTCGCGGACGATTTTCGCGACGTCCACCGGCGCCAGAACGATCTGGTCTCGAGGTACGCGGCAGTAATTGAGCACGTCCTCTATGAGTTTTTCCAGCCGCGCGGTCGCAGCTTTGATCCGCTGCATTTGCTGGAGCCCGGGCGGACCAAGTGCGTCCTGAAAATCGTCTGACACCGCCTCTGCGTAGGCCCGTATTGCGCGCAAGGGAGCCTGGAGGTCGTGTGAAATCGTGTAGGAGAACGCCTCCAACTCGCCGACGACTTCTTCCAACTGAGCGGTGCGTTCAGAAACGCGCTGCTTGAGATCGTCCTCGGTGTTTTTGTGGGCCGTCATGTCACGCAGCAAAACGGCAAATCCCCGGTGCGCCGGATCGAGCAGCGCAATCGTCCTTGCGTTGCCCCAGAAACGGGTACCGTCACGCCGTTGATACCACCGCTCCGCGATCGCCTCCCTCCCGGCGAGCGCCTCCGCAAGCGATTTTTGGGGGGCCAAGCCCGCCGCGTCCTCGGGAGTGAAGATGAGTGAGATGGGATTCCCGACGGCCTCCGAGCGAACCCAGCCGAACGTGAGCTCGGCTCCACAACTCCACTCCACGATATTGCCCTTCAGATCCAGAAAAGCGATCGCCAGGTCCTTCGCATTGCTCAATAGAAGGCGGAGCCTGGCTGTCTCCGGCGCAGTCGAGGCAGCCGCGTCGGTCGGCTGTTCGTGCCGGCGTCCTCGTTCCTGCTGGAGTGCAAGAATCGACGATATCTTGGCCCGCAGCAAAGGACGCCGTGCCGGCATGCTGATGAAATCGATCGCGCCCAATTCGTAGGCGCGGTCTAGGCGTTCATCGGTCTGATCGGCGGAACTGATGAAAACGATCGCAAGATTCGAATAGGACGGTCGCGACCGGATTAGCCGGGCCATCTCGAACCCGTCCATCCCAGGCATGTGGATGTCGAGCAACACCAGCGAATACTCGCGTTCCAACAATTCGCGCAGACCCGCTTCGCCCGAGGTGGCCACGACAAGATGGTGATTGAGTTCGTCGACGACGGACTGAATCGCCAGCGCTTTGTTCGGCTCATCGTCCACCAGGAGGATATTGACCCGCCGCGAACTCGCTCTGCCCACATCCTCCTCATGGGGAAATTCTCCGCGGCGCGAAGCCGTGGCTAGACCAGGGAAAGTGGGATCAGTCGTCATTGACGGGTGAACTGAAGCGGGGAAACGTGGGTAGAGCACGCGGAGGGAGGGCAAGGGCAAGATTATCTCCCGTGTCACATCACCGGAAGCGGAATACCCCGGTTTTCGGCTCCCCTCAGGCCTAGCCGTGCGATTTAGAACAAACCCGATGGGTTATTACCGGAAAATTCCCGATGTCTGGCCTCTCAGTTCGCTTTTTTATAGGGATTGTGGAGGTTGTGAGTTGCCCGCCGGGTCCTGTCCCGCCTTGCCTAGGGCTCCGCTCTTTTCGGAAATGGGCGGTCCGCGGATTCATGAACACAAAAGGAGATAAAGCCCGAGATCTTTGCAGCGACAACGTTGTCACGGTCGACGCCGAACAGCGTCTCTGCGATGTCGTGTCCGCCCTGAACGAAGCGAACGCGACCCACTGCGCCGTTATCGATGCGGTTCGCGGTCTCTTGGGGATTGTTCGCCTCAGCGACGCGGCAGCCCGTTCCGGAAATCGAATTTTCGCCGACCTCCTGCTCGAACCCGCGCCGCTGGATGTTCAAGAGGATCTCGACGCGAGCACGATCCTGCAGTTGATGGATACCCGAAAGGCCCAGGAAATTGTCGTCCTTTCGGCTTTGCGCAAATACGTCGGCCTTATTACCCGCCATAGCCTCGTGACCTGGCGGATGGCGCAGCGCTGAACGCGCGCCATCAGTGCTCCTTTTCATTTGAGCAACCGGCAGACTGGGCTGGGGGTAATGAGGAGCTTGAAATGAGCGATAAGAGATGAGCGATCTCCTACGCCGTCCTATCCATCGAACCGTCTCGGGCATAGTCGTCCAGCTCGGTTCGCGGGAGAGAATGCTGAAGGAAGCCGGTGACCCGATGCTCTGCCGGCATCGTTTCGATCTGGTATGAAAATCCGCTGTTTTCGGCGTCGGTCACAATGCGCCTCAGCTCCTCGTCCGTGGCGAAACGCTCCTCGCGGGTGAGCGACCTGGCGTTTAACACGTTCTCGATTCTCCAGCCCTCCATGCGCAACTTCTTCACGGCGTGCATGGCTGCTTCCTCGATATCGAGGAGATCGCTCATGACGTGTGCAATCGCTTCGCCCGGAGCGCTGTCACCGCCTTGGCGCGTAGCCGGTGTCACAAGCAATCGAAAATAGAACATCGCGCGGATTCGGACACGTGGAAACGAGAGGCGGTGCCACTCAGCCGGGTGGGGTGGGCCCACGGATCTGCTGCCGGAATTTCTCCGGGGCGGCATTCAGGTCCTACCCGACGAGGGCAATAGCGGCCTGGTATTCGCCGGACTCAAGCGGGCTTCGTTTGCATGCAAGCCGCGAGAGAACAATGACCTATGGACGATCTTGGACCTAATTCGGTGAAACTCTGCCGCAGGGACCAACGGCAGGGCGGGAGGCCCCGGACTCCGAGACTGCAGGTTCCTAGTCGTCCACGAGAACCAGTTCCAATCCGAAGTGCCTCAGCTGGCCTTCGTCGCCCGCAGCCTTGTCTTCCACTTCAAGCGCCCACTCGCCCGCTGCGGTTTTGCCGGCGAGGGTAGCGAGTTTCGGTGTATTCAACGCGTCGAAGGTCGCCTTCAAATTGTCCGTGCCTCCTCCGGTGCGGTTATGAAGGACAATGGCGGGGATTTTGAGCGCAGTGGGAGCATGGAGACGTACGATCAGGTCACCGATGAACGTGTGCGCGAGATCGACGTTGACCTTCACCGCTGTCAGCACGGCTGCATCCGCGCAGTTCAGGGTCACTTTTACTTTTCCTCCATCGCGGATGGCCCGCTTGAAATTCTTTGCCAGCACGATCGTATTTGTCGCGTTTGAAGGGATTGCGAGCCGCGCCGCCGTTTCGGCGTTGAGCCGTCCATAACCGTAGTAACGACTGCGGCCCTGGGCGTCGTACGCGCCCCCTTGCGGATCTATTTTGTCGCAGCTGCGTCGCAGAACCTCCCGGACCTCGTCCCACCGCAGGTTGGCATTTCTGGAAAGCACGAGTGCAGCCACGCCGGCGGCGCCGGGACAGGCGCTCGAAGTGCCGCCGAAGCTGTTCGTGTAGTTGCCAGCAACATCGCCTTCGCGAACGTCGCCGGGGTTGTACCCGGTCGGTCCACTCCGATCGGTGGTCCAAATACCCGGGGTAAGCGGTTCGGGGCGCCCCTGCGCCGGCCATGCGAAATCGTTGCTCGGAAAGCTGCAGAAGACGGCCGCCCCGAAATCGCTATAGACGCTCCGCTTGCCCCGATCGTTGCATGCGGCCACCGCGATCACTTTCGGGTAGCTCGCATAGCCGTCGTTTTCGACCCGTTCATTCCCGTTGCCGGCCGCGAACAGAATCACGCAGCCTTTGCCGCCTCGTCCTTTCTTGATCGCGTGTTCGATCGCAAGGCGCGTCGAGTCGGAGATCGGTACGATCGCGGTATGCGCCGGATCGGTTGGATCGAACCAGGCACCGTCGGTGGGGCCCCAGCTGCACGAGATAATGTCTGCTCCGTTGTCCGCCGCCCAAACGAAAGCATCGGCCTCCGCCTGCGATCCGATGCCCGAGGCGAGACGGATGGGCATGAGTTTCGCGCCCGGCGCGACGCCCGAGGCGCCGAGACGTCCGTCCGCGCAGGCGACGCCGGCGCAGGCCTGGCCGTGACGGTCCGCGCTGGAGGGGCGGGGATCGTTGGACTGGCGCGTCACATCCCGCGGAGCGACGATCTTGCCGGGCCGAGAAAACTCTTCATGCTGGAGGTCGAATCCGTCATCGACGACCGCGATGGTCACGCCCTCGCCGCGCGTCAGCGCGTGAGCCGCAGCGACGTTTGCATGCGCGTTGATTGCCTGGCCAGCCACCGTCGCGGGCTGAAGATGCCATTGCTGGGGAGCGATCGCACGGGCCCTCCGCCGGCGCACCAATTCGGGGTGGCAGAGCTCCACTTCGGTCTTGGCCAGCAGCTCCGACGCGGTGTCGAAGATCACGCTTCCGGTGCCCTCGGGAGCCTCCACGAAGTAGAGGTTGCGGGCATAGGGGAGGGTGCGCTTCACGGTCAAGCCGGCCTCTTGAATAATCTGTTCCGCACGGTCCGCGCTGCAGTCGTCCTCGAACTTGATGAAAAAATTTTCCGTGTAGATCACCGGTTCGCCCGAACCCGTTTCCACGAAAACCCCGCCCGCGAACCGTGTGTCGGGCGCAGCCTGCAATTCCGTTTTTATCTCCGCGAGGCCGCGGCTGGCGCGACGCGTGCCCCCGGCCTTGCGGCGATACACCTCGACTCCCGCATCGGGAAAGTCGAAAAGAAGTTCCATTTCGTCCAGGACGGCTCGCTCCGGACGCACGACCGGGCCGGACCGCGTCGATCGTCCACTGCGCGTGCGGAGCGCGAGCAGATCGGGGCTTTTCTTGAATTCGAGAGCACGGCCTTTTTTACCGCCGAAGCGAACGGTGGGCATGATTTTTCGGACTTGAGCGTTGGAGTTGCAGAATGGCTGTCGCGCGCGCAGAGTGTGGCGTCGTACCGGAGGTACATCCGATCGGACCTCCGCCTGTTACACCCACGCGCTTCGATGCCTGACACATATCCGAGCGAATTTCAACAAAGCAGCGCCGCGTCGTCCCGGCGGTATCGGCAGCTGTCGCCCGACGCGCCCGAGGTCTACTCGTTGGAGGGCGATATGGCCCCGGCCACCGCTACCGGGCGCATCCTGGTGCGCTTCCGCGAAGGAGTTGAGTTTGGCCAACAAGGCGATGCCATAGCGGCCGCAGGTTTTCGCGCCTTGGAACCGCTTAGCTACGCGCCCCACGCCGGTTGGGTCGTCGCCGCTTCCGGTCGAACCGCCGATAGCCTCAGCCACTTCGGACGCCTCGCCCAAATCCCCGGAGTCGAGAACGTCGAACCCCAGATGATCCGCCCCGCCGCGAGAAAAGGGTGAGACGGCATCCGCCCGTAGCGGCGAGCGCCAGCGAGTGGCGGGATCGACGATTCGCCTGGAGTGCAACTGCCGTCCGCAGGTTGATTTTTCCACCCGCGATGGGTTACTTCAACGGGCGTCTGACGATAAGCAATAAGCGATAAACATTCAGCAATAAGCAAGGGATCGAGCGTTCGACGTCGATTCCGCGACTCGCTTACGCTCGTAGCCACCGGTCGCCAGAATGAGCAACGACGAACGAACGTTCAGCCACGCCTACCCGGCCGCCGCCGCCGGACGCCCGCGCTCCCGCTCCAGCCACGGCAGATAGCCTTCCGTGATCAAGTAGTGTGTCACCGCATACACCGGCGGCGCGGCGAACGCGCCAAGGACGCCGAACTCCGCTCCCATGATGAGAAACAGGATCAGCAGCGGAGCCTCTGGAAGATTGACGCGTTTCTTCATCACCATGGGCAGGGTCACATCCGATTCGATCTGCTGAATGACGGCGTAGGCCAGGAGCACCCACCACACTTTGTCGGGTTCCGTTCCGAGCGTGAGGAGCACCGCGATCGCGGCGGTAATAAGCACCCCGAAGAAAGGAATGAAATCGAGGACAATGGTAAGGAGCGCAATCAGCAGCCAGAAATTCACCCCGATCAATCCGAGTGCGATCGCTGTCATCGCTCCGCTGATGGTTAAAACGATCATTTGCCCGGTAAACCACTGCCGCAGCACCCGAGCAGAGCCGTGACCAAGCTCGGTCAGTCGCGGTCGCCAGCGCGGCGCGAAAAGGCGGATAAATCCGCGGGTGTAGGCTTCCGCGTTCGCCGCGGTGAAGATCGCCAGCATGAACATCAACAACGCGCCAGCGAGTGCCTCCACGCTCATCTTCATTCCTTTGAGGATCATCTGACCGGCTCGTTCCAGCGCCGCTTGCGGGTTGAGGTCGCGCGCCGCCTGCCCGAGCCAGGGAATCTGTTTTTTCAGATCTTCGAATTGTCCCGTAAGCTTTTCGATGATCGCCGGCGCCTGTTGCGCGAGTTGTTCCCCCTGGCCCGCGACGGTTCGATAGATCGCATACCCCAGCCCCGCGATCGTGAGGAGCAGCACGATCACTACCAGGGTGACGCTGACTCCATGAGGAAGTTTTGCTTTCGTTTTGGTATAACGGATGACCGGGGCGAGCAGCACCCCGATCCCGACGCCGATCAGGCCCGCCAGCACGATCATCCGAAACGAATACAGAAAGAGAATCAGCAGGACGGCGGCAAACACGGCCACCAGAAGCCTTCGCATGCGTTTCATCCAGTCCGTCGCTGCCGTAGTCATAACCGCTCGCGGACCCGGGTTTTCGCTGCTCGGTTCCCACTCGGGCTCCCGGGCCTTTTCCTACTCTGTCATCTACAGGGAGGTTGCCGGGTGCCAAATCGCCTTGGAGCGATTGAACTTCGGACGAATCCGCATAAACTGTGGGGACCGGACACAGAGCAGGCTTAACCCTAACGAAAGGACGTTATGCTGCGCACATATACCGCCTTGAAATACTGTCCGCTGGACGCGCGTGAGGGTGAGATCGGCGCGATCAGCGATGTCTTTTTTGACGATACCGATTGGGTTATCCGGTATTTTGTGGTCACTACGTCCGGCTGGCTCCTGGGCCGACGCGTGTTAATTTCTCCGGGATTTCTCGGCGCGATTGACCCTGCCGAGGGCAAGGTTGCGGTCGACCTGACGCGCGACCAGGTAAAGCACAGTCCCGACGTTAACACCGATCGGCCGATCACGCGGGGCGAAGAACTCGCGCACCATCGCTACTACGGGACGCCCATCTATTGGGGCGGTTTCGGCATCGACGTGACGCCGTTCCTGATTCAAGCGGGGCCGGAAAAGAACTCCGATCAGGCAGACGAGGCCGATTTCCCACGGAGCGAAGATGTGGACGGCAAAGGCCGCGATTCCCACCTTCGCAGCGCGAACGACGTCCACGGTTACCATGTGCATGCCAGCGACGGCAGTATCGGCCATGTGGAGGACTTTTTGATCGAATCTGAGTTCTGGCAGATCCAATACCTCGTCATCGACACCCGAAATTGGTGGCCGGGTAAACGCGTGGTCGTGCCCGCCAAAGCGATCAAGAACGTCAACTGGTTGAGCGGAGCCGTAGCTACGCATCTTACGCGCGACCAAGTGAAGCAGGCCCCCGAGTTCCAGCCGTCGCTCTTCGACGGCGCCGCGTATCACGACAGTATCCAGCGTTATTATCACGACGTCCTCCTGCCGCGCTAGCGCGTGAGTTTACGTGAATCGATGCGAATTGGGTATACGACTTGTGACCCAGAGAGCAGAGGACGAACCTTGGGGGGACTGAGCGAAACTGGTTGATCGATATGCGGCTCAAGAAGGGAGAACGACGGCAGGCAGCAGGCATCGAAGGAACGACAAGGATCGATAACTCAAAATCAAAATCAACCTACCGCCGCTTGCGGCGGCCTATGGCGCGCGCTTGATCGTGCCTTTTGCGGTGAGCCCGATTTCGACCTCGGGGTTCGTGTTCTGAATGACGCGCGCGAACGTGTTGTCTTTTATCGTCCAGGCCCGGTACCGGCCGGGGGGATCGGACGGCGATGTGGTGGTGAGCTCGCCATTTCGGAACTCATAATTGTCCGACACTTGATACTCCGCCCAGTAGAGAATTCCATTTGCGCGGAATTCGTACGTCACGGGAGAACTCATGCCGCCAAACGTCACTTCCCAACGTGTTCCCGGCGTTCCGAACGGCGCGTCAGCCGGCGCCTTCGCGGCCAGTTCTTCGAATTCTGGCGGTTCCTGGAGATAATCTCGCCAGATCCACCGAAGCTGCTCGGCCAAACGCGGCCCGACTTCGTTCAGCGATCCGGAACCTTCCGCCGGTTCCACGCGATGATCGTAGTTTTTGTCGGTGAGCGCCTCAGCCACTTTCTTGTCCTGAGTGCCGCCGTGAAAAAGAAAGCGGAGCGGTTTGCGCGGAGCGGTGCGGATTTTTTCCGAAATGTCCTCCGCTTCCTTGCTCTGCGTGAAGCGTCCGAAATGACTTACCACTTTCTGAAAATAGTCGGGGCGCATCCACGCCGCTGAAAAAGCCGCGCCCGCAGCGGATCCCGGCGCTACGATGGCGTGGCCGGCCGCATTTTTGGTCAGGTTGAAGCCTTTCACCGCGCCGGGAATGAATTCCTCGATCAGAAAACGACAGAATTTCTCGTCCGTCGCCACATACTCGGGCACCACGACATCCGGCTGCCAGACTCGCGAGTCCGCCCCGCCCGCGCCTTCCTCCCGGCCGGGCTCCAGGAACAGCGCCAGCGTGACGGGCATTTCTTTTCGCTGGATCAGTGCGTCCAGTATCGCCGCCGCACGCACCGGCCCCTCCTCGCGAACGTAATGCGCGCCTGACAGAAAAACGGTGAGGGCCGCCGGTTTCATCGGCTGGTACTGTGCGGGCACGTACAGCCAGTACTGGCGCACGGTTCCCGGGTAAACCTTTCCCCGCCATGCGGAAGGCCCCATCAGTTTGCCGGCCGGAACCGGGGACGGAGATCGGGCGGGTTCGGCGGAGGTGGAATCAGCCGGCGCTGTGAGCGGAACGGCCAAAGCGAGAAGAGAAACGACGAGACATGCCGTCGCAGTCACGGCTGGAAAAGGGGTTTTCATGGCCAGCGGGGGTCCAGATCGTAAAACCCATGTTCGGCGCGGGCGCAAGTCCTTCGGCGAAAGAACCGATGGTCACGCAGCCGGTAAGCCCCAAGCGCGTGCGGGATTGGTTTGGTTGCGACGTGACTAACATAACAACGCCCGACAGCCCGCCGGGGACTGTATGGACCAGAGACATAGGACGGCGGGCTCCACCTTTTGCCTTCGTTGCCACATTCCCGTACACGCCCTGATGGTTCGTGACGAATTTCGAACACGACGGCTCCACCGAAGACGGTTCGCCCTGGGCCCACACCGCTTCTCTCCATCAAACCCGTTTTTCAGAGGTTCCTAGGTTCCGATGGGTTTCGCCAACGGTACCAGGTGCGTCCGCACGTGTTCGTGCACTTGGCCGAGATCTTCCTCCTCGGTTTCGCCCAGGACGAAATCATCGCGTTTGGATCGCTGCGCGAAGGAGTTGAGCCAGGCGACAATGGGCTCGCGCCTAGGCACGAAGGTGGTCGGAACCGCCCGAAGATCGTCGAGGAGCGAGCGGGCTCGGTTGTGGTATGTCATTTCCGGAGTCGTGGATTTCATGAAAGATATTTTTGTCCGCCGGGCCGGCCTCGTGGGGCCGGGGAGAACCGCCTTCGTTTTCCCAACTTGCCTCAGCTTCGCGCGCGGATCCTCGGTTCACGGAGGAGGCAGGTGGCTCCGCTGTCCGTTGAACGGGCATGTCGCGGTGCCAGTCTGACGTTGCAGGCAACATGTCAGTGTCGGAAACGGTTTTGCTGTGCGATGCACGGCCCGCCAACGCAGGAATGGATGGCGCTCCGACGTATTTCCAAGCAGGAAAATGGGCGCTTTCGCTTTCCGAGGTTTCGGCGATCAAGTACCGCAGTTGCCCGGACATCACGGTGTGGTGATCGATCGTCGCATGGAGAAATGCCCGCACAGCGAGCCCGACGTTGAAGAACTCCGGCGTGTCCAAACCTCGGGTCAGGTCAATCAGTATGCCGGTATGTAAGCATAGGAGCTTGTTGATCATCGCGTCGAGCGTAAGGCCCGCCCCCGAATGAAAATCGATCCATGCTTCACGGCTTAGGCCGCTGTATCCCGCCGACGTTGGCGCCGCCCGCAGCGCGCAACTGCACAGGGTTTCCTCGATCATTCCCAGTCGCGTGAAGTGGTCCTTTAATACCTGCCGGGCGAATTCCTGATCGCGGTCCTCGAGATCCCAATAACTATCCCGAGTTGCGACCGAAAGCACGCCTTCGCTTGCCAACAGCTTTTCAAAGAGCGCGTGTAACGCGCTGCGTTCGTCGGCGCGCAACGCCTGACTGGACGGGAAGGGAATGGCCAGTGCTCGTGTATCCTTTGACACATCTTTTGTATCTATGAGCTGCATACGATGCTGTCACTCGTCTGCCCGCTGGCTGGGGGGGAGGGTGATTTGGGTACGTTACTATTTCGCTGCCTACGCTGCTATGGGGTGTTGACCTAACTCGCCTTCTGGATCTTTGCCTGGTCGTAACACGCGCCGATGCGACTTCGGGCAAGCTCCGTAGAGCGCGGACAGGCGAATGGACATCCAGCATCGCGCACCCAAGAGTGAAGGCACTTCCCGGACAGGGCGCGAATTTAGTTGAAGGCGCGCATGGGTCTGGTGCGGCAGGGGCACTATCATCCGTTCGTTCGTGGCCGAGGTGAATCGGTCTTGCGCTTCCGGCCGGGAGCACGAGAAGTGAGCTTGAATGAGCGTCCGATGCGAGTTTGACGCACCACGCAGGAAATCAGTGCGAGCAGTTCCCGCGCGGCCCCTATCCGGGTGCGGTGGGGCGCAAGCAACACGTGTGGCCGGCGAATTGACATGAGCTCACGATAGACTGCGTCCTGGCCGCCGCCCATGGGGTGTGCACCTACCGGGGAATAATATCGATCCTCACTTGGTCGTAGTCTGAACGCTGCTTTCAATAATCCCTTCGGCAATAGCGTAACGTGTCAGACCCGCGGTGTCGTGGATCCTCAACTTGTCCATTAGGTTTTGCCGATGTTTTTCCACGGTTTTGATACTGATCTTAAGTGTCTCCGCGACCTGCTTGTTGGCGCTTCCTTCCGCGATCAGCTGGATAACCTCGACTTCACGGGACGTGAGGCGAGCGGTTCGCGCGGTCGAACTTCGATCCGCGTCGAAAGGGGGTCGGCTCGCCGAGGCGACAGGTCGCTCTTGCAGACGGCGGAGAATGACGGGGCTAAATATGCGCCCGCCTTTGTGAATCTCGCGGATTGCCCGCACGAGGCCCTGGGCAGACGTCTGCTTGACCAGATAGCCGACGGCGCCGATGGCGATCACTCGTTTGATGTACTCGTCGTCGCTGTGGGCTGACAGGACGAGGACTTTCGCCTTGGGCGAGAACGTGAGGATTTGATGCATCGCCTCCACGCCGTTTAGCGAGGGCATGGCGATGTCCATCAGGATCACATCGGGCTCAAGCTTCTTTGCCAGGGCGACGGCTTGGCGTCCGTCGTCCGCTTCGCCCACCACGCGCAGGTCGCCATGGCCTTCGATTAGCATGCGCAGGCCTTCGCGCACCACGACGTGGTCATCGACGAGCAGGAGGGTGATGGGCGGTCGCGGATCGGTCATGGAGAGTTATGCCGTGCGGTTGCCGTTTAACGGCACCAGGGCGTGCACCGAGGTACCTTTACCGCGCGCCGATTCGATCGAGAACTTGCCGCCCGTCATCTCGACGCGTTCGCGCATGCCGATCAATCCCAGGTGCCGGTTCCGGGTAGCCTGAAGCACCTTCTCGACGGCAAAAGCGCGGCCGTTGTCCCTGATTTCCATCGTGACGCCGCTGGGGGCTTGACCGATCGTAAGGACGACGCGGGTGGCGTGGGCGTGGCGTGCGATGTTGGTCAACGCCTCCTGGGCGACACGGTAGAGCACGGTGCGCCGGGTGCTGTTCAGGCGTTCGACCCCTTTGGTCGATTTGAAGATCACGGCCAGGCCGGTGCGTTCGATGTAGGTTTTCAGATGTGACTGCAGGGCGGGAATCAATCCCAGGTCGTCGAGCAAAGTCGGACGCAGTTGCCGAGCAAACTGGTGGACGATTTTAACCGAGCGCTCGACAAAGCGCTGGGTTCGGCCGATCTTTTGCCGTAGCACGCGCGTATTGACGGCGGCGGCATCCTTTAATGCGGCGAGGTGTACGCCAATTCCCGCCAGCGTCTGGGCAATTTCGTCATGCAGTTCCCGGCTGATTTCCTTTCGTTCTTCTTCCTGCGCCGAGAGAATGTTATGGGAAAGCCGACGCAACTGGGCCTGGGCGACCTGCGCCTGCGTCAGCAGTGTTTTATGTCGCGCGTTGCTCGTTTCGAGCGAGGCGCTTAGCTTTGATTGAAGAAGCGCGTGACGAGCGTTGTCGCGGGAGAGTCGCAGGTTTTGAGCCGTCAGTTTGAGAGCCTTCGCACTCAGCCTGGCCTGCTCTCGCTTTGCTTCGCCATCTCCCTCATTGCCGTTGCGCGTTTGTTCCATGGCACGCAGCACCTCTGAAAAGAACGCGTGAGTCCGACCGATTTTCTGGTCGAAAGCGGCATTTCCGGATGTGAGCATCGGCGCCATCGTCCGGCCATGACATCGATACAAAGCCGTCAGACCGACCCCGAGGGTGTTGCTGCGCGTCGCGAGGTGCGCGGCGGCACGAAGGTCACCGGTGATCCCTGGTCAAGATGCTGTTGAAGAGCGCGGGAGTAGTGGGTGAAAAGAGTTTTGAAATTGTTGGTCATAGTAAGTGAGGTCTTCATTGCTGCGCTACATACCCCGAGTGCGGGCTCTCTCCTACGCATCGCGGCCAAGCCCAATGTCCAGGCTCCCCCTTGGGCAATCACACGGCAGCAGCGGCGTAACGCTGAGGGGAACCCACTGTAACCCTCTTTCCCTCCAAACGCTATGCTTATCGTCGAGGCGATTGCACTGGCGGCATAGAGCTCCAGGGAGAATAACGTCTCCACGAAATTTGAGACCTGCGATGTATTGCACTGAGTGCCAGCGACCCACAGGTGTTGCTGCTCGACAAGGGCGGAGCCGACGGGCGGGGTAGGTGAAAACCTTATGGTGAGCAGTCGCCAGCAGGCGCATTTTCACCCGTGCGTGGCGGCGATCTCTTCACGCCACCGCCTCTGCATCAAGTATTTTGAATATCACACAATTATCTGCTTTGCCGACGCGGCCAGTGGCATGACTCGGACGACGCCGAGCGATCGGAGCAGGATAGAAAACGACTATGATCAATTTAAATCACATGGAGGCCGTGTCTCCTTTCTCTGCCGAGGCCGATGGAGACCGCTTCTCGTCGAGTCGGATTCTGGTGGTCGACGACGATGACATTTTTCGCGAATTTCTGGTCGCGATCGTGGCCCGTTTAGGGTGTCAGATCGATATCGCCCACGATGGCGAAGCTGGGTGGGACGCATTCCAGCTGGCCCACTACGATCTCTTGCTCACGGACCACAAAATGCCCCGTCTCCTCGGTCTCGATCTCATCCGACGCGTTCGCTCCGTTCGCCGGAATATGCCCTGCATTTTGATGTCCTCGGAGCTGCCGACGCACGAGGTCGATTTAGCCGCGTTGACGAAGCCGGGGGCGGCAATCGAAAAGGCGTTTTCTCTCCCCTCGCTTCTACCAAAGATCCGTGAGCTGCTGCGATTCGGGCAAGGTGTCTCCGCAGGCCGCGAACCTTCCGTCCAGCACGCCGCCGGTTGAACGAGGCTTTGGTAGGAGGCCATTCGCTGACGCAGTCCACTCCCACGGCAGATCCCGCCGTTATATTAGAGATCCTATCGCCTTGGTCCCGTAACGCACAGAGCACACGAGGGGCCCGGGGTCATTGCTGTCGAGACCTTCGCGTGCGACGCTGGTCGATGAAATCTCCAAATACCGGAAAGACTTTGCCGACCGTGATGGATCTAGAAACGGGCATCTCCATGATTACCCTCGATGGTTTCGCGGGCTTGAGCGCGCCTGACAAAGCTATCCGTCAGGAAACATTGAATCGCGCCTACTCGATCTGGGACCGCGCGGGCAGGCCCGATAATCGCGATCTCGACCACTGGCTCCAAGCAGAGGCGGAGGTATCGGGCGAATCTTGATCCGCGTCACTGACCTTAAGATACCGCGCGCGGATGGATTGCCGTACTGCGCGATCTCAAGGCGAATCCAGAGTGGACCATCATTCCCACTGTTGTGTTCAGTTCATCCGTGAATTTAGACGATATCAAGAAATCGTACATGATTTGGATGAGCTGCAAGAGTCCGAAGGTCGATAGCACAGGCCTAAGGAGTATTACGGATAGGAGGGGAAAATCGGTGGGCAGATCGAGCAACTCGGGGGCACTGCCTGCCAAACCGCGGAGGTGGACGGAGCGACGCCGTTCCGGGTGCCGACGCCGGTCGCGGACTACGTTGAAACCCGGTGGACGTTTCCGGTATTTCCCAGGAACGGTGGAGACCCTTCCCCGCTGGACGGGCCTCGCCTTACGTGAGATCCTTGGGAGGCTGGGGCTATCCAAATCCGCGTCGCCCCGGATCGTCGAATGAATTTCCGGCCAAACGAAGACCCTCTGCCCGAAAGCAACACCGGAACAAAAGAACGCCTAGAACCCGATCGCGACCAGTTGCTCGCTTTTTTCGAGGAGAGCGTCATCGGCCTGCATTGGGTGGGGCCTGATGGCATCATACTGTGGGCCAATCGCGTAGACAGCGAACTGGTCGGCTACTCCCACGAGGAGTACATCGGCATGAACATCGCGGACGTTCATGCCGACGCCGACGCGATCGAGGACATCCTCGATCGCCTCTCGCGCGGGGAGAAACTGAGGGACTACGAAGCCCGGCTCAAGTGCAAGGACGGCTCCATCAAAACGGTTCTGATTGATTCCAGTGTGCTGTGGGACAAGGGGCGCTTTCTCCACAGCCAATGTTTCACCCGCGACATCACGGATCGGAAAAGAACCGAGGAGGCATTGCGCGCCACGCAGATCGAACTAGCCAGGGCCAATGAGGAATTGGAACAGCGAGTAGAGGAGAGAACGGCCTCGCTATCGGAGGCGATCAAGCATCTGGAGGAGTTTTCTCACACCGTCTCACATGATCTGCGCGCTCCTCTGCGCGGTATACTCACGTACAGCACCATCCTGCTAGATGACCACGGCAAGGCACTGTCCGCCGAGTCGGCTTCTTATGTGCGGCGCATCGCAGACAATGCCGGCCGTCTCGATCGCATGGTCACCGATGTGCTCGCCTACAGCAAAGCGGTGCGGGGCGAGCAACCTACGGCCCCCGTGTCTCTCGTCGATCTGGTGACGGACTTGCTGGCGAGCCTTCGCGCTCTTCAACCACCGGGAACGCAGATCGAGGTCGGCCCGCTGTTCGACGTGATGGCACACGCGCCGTCTCTCTCTCAAGCCGTCGAAAATTTGTTGGGCAATGCCTTGAAATTCGTTCGCGCTGGCGTGCCTCCGAAAATTCGCATTTGGAGCGAGGTCCGCGGCTCGCGAGTTCGGCTCTGGGTTGAGGACAACGGCATCGGAATTCCCGCTGGCCAACAGGGACGGATCTTCGCGATTTTTGAGCGCGTCCACGCCCATTTACCGTACGAGGGCACCGGTGTGGGCCTGGCTATTGTCAAAAAAGCCGTCTCCCGCAGCGGAGGTGAAGTCGGAGTCGAGTCCGATGGTATGAACGGCAGCCGTTTTTGGATCGAACTGCCGAAGGTGGGCTGACGCAAACTGTGGGATAGGCCGCCTGATCGGTACCGAGCCAAGGAAAGGAAAAACGTCGCCGAGCGCTGGCGGATTGGCCGCTTACGTTTTCAGTGCGGTGAGCGAGAGCAATAATCACGCTCAGGTTCCCTTGTAAGATGTGGGATACGGTTCCGTCAGCCTAGTGAACCCACTATGAAAAGCTCCGGACACGACCACCCTTCACACGAACCCGACCCCACCTCGATGCACGGCGATCGCTGCTGCCATGAGCACAAAGACTTGGACGGGCATAGGGCGGAAAAACAAATGCCGCATGCCTTCCGCCACGAGCATCAGCATCATTCCCACGTGAAAGTGTCCTCAGAGGCCCAGTATTCTTGCCCGATGTGCCCGGGGGTGGAAACGGACAAGCCGGGCGACTGCCCGAAATGCGGTATGGCTCTCGAGCGCAATCCCACATTCGTTGCGAGCCGGAAAGCGGTGTACACCTGCCCGATGCACCCGGAGGTGCAGCAGGACCATCCCGGCGATTGCCCGAAGTGCGGAATGCCGCTGGAGCCAATGGGCGTGCCAGAGGCAGAGGAGGATGAAGAGGCCAACCTGAAAAAACTTTGGCGCAAGCTGTGGATAGGTTCGATCTTGGCCGCACCGGTCTTCTTGTCGGCGATGGCCGGCATGATTCCGGGACTCGCAGGAGTCTCGGCGGAATCGGAATGGCGGCCCTGGCTCGAGCTGGTTTTGGCTACACCGGTCGTGTTCTGGGCAGGCGATTTCGTCTGGCGACGGGCCTGGAATTCTCTCCGACACCGCAGTGCGAACATGTACACGTTGCTTGCTTTGGGCATCGGAGCGGCCTTCGTGTTCAGCTTGGTGGCACTCCTTGCTCCGCGCTACCTTCCTCACGAGATGCGGCACGGAGGACAGACAGCGCTCTACTTTGAGGCGGCGGCTATCATCACCGTGCTGGCTGTCTTCGGAGAATATCTTCAAGAGCGCGCGCGGCGGCGCACGGGCCAGGCGGTGAAAACGCTGCTGGGACTCGCGCCCAAAACGGCGCGTCGTGTTCGTGGCGGCGCAGAGGAAGACGTCGAACTGGCCGATCTCCAGGTCGGAGATCTTCTGCGGGTGCGGCCCGGCGAAAAAGTACCGCTCGACGGCGTGATTGTGGAAGGCCGGAGCAATGTCGACGAGTCGATGCTCACCGGCGAACCGTTGCCGGTAGATAAGGACGAGGGCGACAAAGTGATTGGCGCGACCATCAATCAGACAGGAAGCTTCGTCATGCGGGCCGAAAAGGTCGGCCGCGATACATTGCTCGCGCAGATCGTCCATCTTGTCGCGAAGGCCCAGCGGAGCCGAGCGCCCATTCAGGCTCTCGCGGACAGAGTCTCCGCTTTTTTTGTGCCGGCAGTGATCGCGATAGCCGCCCTCACGTTTGTCGGCTGGATGGTTTGGGGCCCGGAGCCGCGACTCGCGTATGCGATCACGAACGCGGTAGCCGTTCTGATAATCGCTTGTCCGTGTGCCCTCGGACTCGCCACGCCCATGTCCATCATGGTTGGCGTAGGCCGTGGAGCGCAGCTGGGTGTGTTGATCAAGGACGCCGCCGCGTTGGAACGCGCCGAGAAGGTAACCCACCTCGTTGTCGACAAAACAGGAACATTAACTGTAGGCCGGCCTGAGCTGACGGTCATCCGGAGCGCCTCCCCGTTCGGCGATGAGCGCTTGCTAACCGTAGCCGCGGCATTGGAGAAGGGAAGTGAACATCCACTCGCTCATGCAGTGGTGAAGGCAGCGGACATGAGGAAGCTTTCGCTACCCGCAGTGCACGGCTTCAATTCCGTCACGGGTGCAGGTGTTATCGGGCACATTGACGGGAAGGTTATTCGCGTGGGCAAACGCTCGTGGCTCGAAAAAGAAGGTGTTCGAGTCGCCAAGGTCTTTGAGGTCCAGGCGGCGGACCTGCTCGAACGAGGCGGAACGGTGATTTGGGTGGCGATCGACGGCGAGGTCGGCGGTCTGCTCAGCCTTTCCGATCCGATCAAAACCACGACAGTCGATGCGATCCAGGACCTGCACAAGCGAGGCCTTAAAGTGGTGATGCTCACGGGCGATCATCGCGTGACCGCTGAGGCCGTGGCCCGCCCACTGGGGATCGATGACGTTCGTGCGCAGTTGGCGCCCGAAGACAAACACCGGATCGTGGAGGAGCTTCGCCGTTCGGGTGCGGTGGTCGCGATGGCCGGAGACGGGATCAACGATGCCCCCGCCTTGGCCGCGGCCGACGTAGGCATCGCCATGGGTACGGGGACTGACATTGCGATCGAAAGCGCGGGAATCACCCTGGTGAAGGGAGATCTGCGGGGGATCGTCAATGCGTTGGCGCTCAGTTCCGCTGTCGTCAGGAACATCCGTCAGAACCTGTTCTTCGCTTTCATCTACAATGTTGGCGGCGTACCGCTCGCCGCGGGGCTGCTTTACCCACTTACCGGGTGGCTGCTCAACCCGATGTTTGCCGGCGCCGCTATGGCCTTGAGCAGCGTGTCGGTCATCGCGAACGCGCTCCGCCTTCGGCGGCAGCGCCTGTAGAGACGAGCCCCGAGCACGGCTCAGACGTGTTTCGTACGGGGAATTATTTGGAGGGCGGTTGGGATTCTGGCCGCCCGAAGCGCGCTCAAGCGTGGCCGCGCGATCACTCGCATTCGCAGTTCTCCAAACACGAACAATCGCCACAGAAATGGGTGAGCTTCGTCCGCAACTCCGCCCGTGCGCGGTGAAGCGTTACACTTGCATTGTTCGGCGTCATGCCCAAGTCGCTGGCTACTTTCGCGACCGGCTCGTCCTGCAGTTCCACGCGTCGCAGGAGTTCAGCATGTGAGGGTTTGAGGGTGGGCAGCATTCGCTCAAGGCATGCGCAGATATGCCGCTCTGCCTCGGTGTCGTCGGCGAAGGTCATGCTTTCGGTTGCCCACAGGTCGTCGCGGCGGGCGGCGGCCTTTCGGCTGCGGAGATGGTCGATGACAACATTGCGGAGCACGCGGTAAAACCACGCGACCGCCTTCTCGCCGTCCTTGATATCATCGGAGCGTTGGATCGCCTTGACCAAACCGTTCTGCAGGAGGTCTTCGGCGTCAGCCTCGTTGCCCACGCGGGCAGCGAGAAACGCTTTGAACGCCTGACGGTGGGCAAGAAGTGCGGATGTGATTTTGCTGATCCAGACTCGGCCATGACTCAGCCTATCCAAATGACGAGCGGGGTAAAGAGACAGCTTCGGGAAGCTGCTTCGCCTTGGAGACCACCGCGTCCAGCGTATCGGTAAGATTGACAATTCGGTGTTCTCCGACTGGCTTGATGATACGTGAAGTTCTCGTTCAAGCTCATTGCATTCGCTTTGGCAGTCTTGTGGCTGCCCATGACGCAGCATTGCAGCCTGGAGGCCGCCGACTTGCTCGGACACGAGGACACGGAGTCTTCGTCATGTTGTTCAGATAGTTCCGACGCATGTTCGCACGATGTGTGCAAAGTGTTGGAAGACGGCGGATACAAGCCTAACACCGACACGGTAAAGGTATCCGCGCCGACACTCGCTTCGTGCATCTGTTTGATCTGCCAGCGGCTTGTTCCGCTGCTGCGATCAACAGTACAGGTGGAGGTTTCTCCCGCCAGCGATCGAGCTTCCGAGAGGACGCCGACGTGGCATTTTGTGCGACGAGCCGCATTGCCGGCCCGCGCTCCGTCGCAGCTGAGCTGATCCGTCCCTGCGCGGACTGATCGGCGTTGTTGGTTTTCGCGGATGCCTAGACGGTATCGCGCTGCTCTGGACCGTTGTCTGTCCGCTTGCCACCGAATCTATCCGATTACATGAAGCTCAGTGTTCCTTGCTTGCTCCTTTGCCTCATTTCGGGGGCAGTCCCGAGTTCCATCGTTCGCGCGCAGCCACCCGCGAGTGGCGAGCCGGCTCCGGTCACGGTGCCCGCTATCGTTTCCGAGGTTCTTGCTTCCAATCCGGAGTTCAAGTTCTACGAACAGCAGATCGTCATCGCCAAGTCGAGTCGACGATTGGCCGGTGCATGGAATGACCCTGAGCTTTCCTTCGACCTTGGAAGAAAGACAGCCAAGTCTGACGCTGGCGTGGTCGAAGGAGAAGGGACCGCCTGGTCCGTATCCGTGCGACAGACTTTCGAATGGCCCGGCCGGATCGCATTGAGAAAGGCCATCGCGAACCGACAGCTGGAACTCGCCGAATTGGGATTGTCACGGTTTCGGGCAAGCTTGGAAGCGAGAGCGCGGACGCTCGCGTATACCCTTTACGCTGCCAACGCGAAGGCTTCAGCCCTTTCGGAGGTAGCAGCAAGGTTTGAGGCGCTTAAGGAGACATTTCTTGCGAGGGATCCGGCGGGAATCACACCGTTGCTCGAAACCAGGGTCATTGAAGCGAGCGAACTGGCCCTGCAGAGACGCGCGACCGAAGCTCAACTTGCGTTGCAGGCGGCATTGATCGAGCTGAATCAACTGCGAGGTATTCCAGTGACAACCCCTACGCGTGTTGCGACCACGAAAGTCCGGTTCGAGCTGCCCCCAGAGCTGGGTGCATTGATGACTGCCGCCCGCGAAAAGAACTTTGAGTTTGCCATGCGTCGAGTGGAGCTGGAGCAACAGGGTCTTGAAGTTAAGCTCGCGCGCAACGAGCGGCATCCAGCAATCAGTGTGGCGCCCTATGTCTCGCAGGAAAAGGCGGGCGAGCGGGAAACGACGGTGGGAGTGGGGGTAAGCATTCCCCTGCCCATCTCCGGCCGCGCACGCGCAAATGGGGAGATCGCGGAGGCTCGCCGCCGCCAGGCCGAAACCGCCATGCTGGTTGCACTCCGTGAGCTCGAGAAGGAGGTCGCGACGGCGGCTCAGGCTTTTTCGACAAAGGTCGCGGAAACAAAGCGTTGGTCTCCGGATTCTATTCAGCAATTTCGGGAAGCGGCAGAATTGGCGGACCGTCACTACCGCCTTGGAGCAGTCCCGATAGCGACTTACGTCGAACTTCAATCGAGTTATTTGGATGCCGTCGAAGCGTTACTCGACACAGAGCGCGAGGCCATCGAAGCCGGCTTGCGCCTGCAGATCCTTACCGGTCTCGAACTGAACACGGTCAAAATTCTCCCATGAAAAATCGCGTTGGTGATGAAGGAATTCACCTAGGGCGAACCGCGCGGATCGTTTTTGCGCTGCTTGCGGGTTCTCTCGTGTATTCAGGCTGTAGCCGTTCGCATGCCGATGGCCACGATCACGCCCACGATCACACGCCCGCGGCCACGTACAAAGCGGGACACGGGCTCCAGCTCAGCGAAGCCGGTCAAAAATTCCTGGGGGTGAAGACGGTGGAGGTAGGCTTGGCCGACGTGGGCCAGGCGAAAGGCGTGGCGGCGATTCCGCACGAATCGCTTCTGCGCACGGTCAAAGGCGACTTTGTTTTCGTGGTGAACGGTCCCTGGTACCTCCGCACTCCCGTCACGGTAGGGGCGGCCGATGGGTTGATGATTGAGATCAAGGAGGGGCTTTATGAAGGGGACAAAATCGTCAGCAAGGGCAAACAGGATCTTTGGTTAGCCGAGATCCAAGCCGTCAATGGAGGAGTGGGCTGCGTCCACGGTCATTGATGCTCGAGCGAATCATCGAGTACTCCCTGCGAAAGCGGGTCGTCGTTGTCTTTGCCGCGCTTGTTTTGCTCGCGGTCGGTGTGCATTCGGCGCTTCGGGTGGACGTCGACGCGGTTCCTGATATCACGAGCCCGCAGGTCCAGATCAACACGGCTGTCTCGGCCCTTGCGCCCGACGAAATCGAGACGCTCGTCACCCTGCCCATCGAGATGGAAATGGCTGGCCTGCCCGGCATGGTCGAACTTCGGTCGCTGTCCAAATTCGGTCTTTCTCAGATCACCATGACGTTCCAAGAGGACGTCGACCTCTACCAGCTTCGGCAGTTGGTGAATGAGAGGCTAGCGCGCGCCAAAGACCGTCTGCCCGCGAACATTTCTCCCACTCTCGCTCCGATCAGCACCGGCTTGGGCGAGATCGTGTACTACACGCTGCGTTATCGCCCCGGTGCCGAAATGCCCGCAGGCCGAATCGAACAGCTGCGCGAGCTCCGACTGACCCACGACTATCTGGTCAAACCCCTTCTTCGGTCCACTCCCGGACTCGCTGAGGTCAATGCAATCGGCGGCTACGAAAAGCAGATTGTGGTTCAGCCGGACCCGACGAAACTTGCGGCCGCAGCCGTGTCATTCGAGCAGCTTGCCGGTGTGGTCCGCGACAGCACCGAAAACGCTGGGGGAGGAATTTTGGAGCTGGGAGGCGAAGCGATCGCTGTACGTGCCGACACCCGCGTAAAGACAGCCGAAGAAATCTCCAATCTGCCGGTAAAGTTCGCCGGCGCGGCGCAGCCGCTGCTCGTTCGCGATTTAGCCACGGTCACGGTCGCTTCCGCGACGCGGACCGGCTCGGCCACGGAAGACGGCGATGAAACGGTCGCCGGTGCCGCGATCATGCTCGCGGGCGAAAACAGCCGACTCGTCGCCCAAGCCGTTGTCGAGCGGATCAAGGAGGTTCAAAAGAAGCTCCCCCCTGGCGTGGAAATTCGCGTGGTCTACGATCGCTCCGATTTGGTCAACGCAACGATCAAGACGGTCGAGACGAATTTATTCGAAGGCGCCGTATTGGTCGCGGCGATTCTGTTCGCGTTCCTCGGCAACTGGCGCGCCGCGCTCGTCGTCACGTTGGCGATTCCTCTTTCTTTCCTCTTTATGCTTTCAGGCATGGTTCAGGGGCGTCTCACCGCGAACTTGATGAGCTTGGGCGCGATCGATTTTGGCCTCATTGTCGATGGCGCGATCGTCATGGTTGAAAACATTCTTCGTCACTTGGCGGAGAAGCAACAAGACCTTAAGCGGCGGCTGACGACGGCAGAGCGTTTCGCCGAAGTGCTTGTCTCGGCTCGTGAAGTCGCGCGCCCGATGTTTTTCGGCGTTCTCATCATTATGCTGGTTTATCTGCCGATTCTGGCGCTGGGCGGAATCGAGGGTAAGATGTTCAAGCCCATGGCTGTTACCGTCATGTTGGCGATCGGAGGCGCGTTGATGCTGTCGTTGACGCTTATGCCCGCCCTTTGCTCGTGGTTCTTGAGCGGGAACATCCAGGAGAAGGAGGGCTGGCTCGTGCGGATGGCCAAGGGGGTTTACACGCCGCTGCTGACCGCCGCCCTCCGCGCGCGCTGGCTCGTGGTGGGATTTGCCCTGCTGCTCTTTGTAGCCTCCGTTTGGTTGTTCACCCGGCTCGGGGCGGAATTTATTCCGCAACTCGACGAAGGCGCGGTTTCTGTGCAGATGATTCGCGGCAACAGCGTCGGAATTGAGGCGTCGACGGATTTGCAGATGCGGTCGGAACGACGATTGAAGGAGAAGTTTCCCGAGGTCAGCCATCTGTTCGCTCGCGTGGGGACGGCGGAGATCGCGACGGATCCGATGGGTCCGAACGTGGCGGATACCTATATCTTTTTCCATCCGAAGGAGAGATGGCGGAAGATCGGCGGTAGAACGGCGACAAAAGCCGAGTTGGTCGAGCTCATGCAGGAAGAGCTGGTCGCCAACATTCCTGGGCAGACCTACCTCTTCACCCAGCCCATTCAGCTGCGGTTCAACGAAATCATGGCCGGCGCGAGGGCAGATCTTTCCCTCAAAATCTACGGTGACGATTTTGCCGAACTTGAACGATTGGCCTCCGAGTCGCGCGACGTCCTCCGGTCTATCCGCGGGGGAGGCGACGTCGAGTTTGAAGCGCTGGGTCGGGTCGCGATGCTGGAAATCACGCCCAAACGGGATGCCCTGCAGCGTCTCAACCTTCACGCCGATGAAATCAATAGCACCATCGCGACCGCCCTCGGGGGACGAGAGGCGGGTTCGCTGATTGAAGGCAATCGGCGCTTCGAGGTCATTGTGCGTCTTGGCGAGGCGCAGAGGCTCGACCTTACGGCGCTGCGCCAGTTGCCTGTCATCACCGGGGACCACGTGCAGGTCCCTCTGGAGCGAATTGCCGAGGTCAATGTGGTGGACCGCGTGGTCACGATCACGCGCGAGAACACCCAGCGACGAGTCGCGATCTTGATCAATGTGCGGGGCAGGGACCTCGAGAGCTTCGTCAAAGAGGCGGAGCAGAAACTGCGCAGCCAGGTGAAGTACCCAGCCGGGTACTACTTTGAATTCGGGGGTCAGTTCGAGAACCTCCAAGCGGCGCGCGGCCGTCTGGCTGTCGTCGTGCCCGCGGCGCTGGTTCTAATCTTCGTGTTGATCTACGCGAGTTTCGGCAGCGCGCGTCAAGCCGGTCTCATTTTTGTCAGTGTGCCGCTTGCGATGGCAGGCGGGGTTGCGGCGCTTTGGCTGCGAAATATGCCATTCACGATTTCGGCGGCGGTGGGCTTCATTGCGCTTTCCGGGATCGCGGTGTTGAACGGTATCATGCTCGTCAGTTTCATCAACCAGCTGCGCGCCCGAGGCACTCCGCTGCGGGCTGCTGTGCTGCAGGGCACTCTGACCCGGTTGCGGCCGAAACTCATGACTGCTTTGGTGGCGTCGCTCGGCTTTGTGCCGATGGCGCTGTCCACTGGGCTGGGAGCCGAAGTCCAGCGTCCGCTCGCCACCGTTGTGATCGGCGGGGTCGTCACCTCCACCTTCCTCACGCTGATCGTTCTGCCCGTCCTGTACGAGTGGATGGAGGCACGCTGGGGCAACATCCAATCCATTTCCAACCCATGAAAACAACCCGAGTTATCGCGTTCGTGTTTGTCGCGCTGGCGGTCTCGACCGCTGCGCTTTGTGCCGAAAAAGTCGTCGCTGGGCCCAAAGGCGGCCGGCTGCTGGAAGCCCAGCCGAACAGGGCCGAGTTCTTTGTGAACGCGGATAACAAGGTGGAAATCAACTTTTATGACGCTGCGTTGAAGCCGATTGCCCCGGCCGAACAGGTTGTGGCCGTGACTGCCGAGCCGAAGAGCGGTCGCACAAAGTTGGATCTGGAGAAGACCGCGACGGGCTATGTTTCGAAGACGGGTCTCCCGGCCGGCGCGCCGTACCGAGTGGTAGTCCAGCTGCGAGCGAAGGCAGATGCGAAACCGATCAACTTTCGAATCGATCTGAATCTCGAAAAGTGCGGCGGCTGCCCCCAGAAGGAATATGCCTGCACCTGCGGCGACTGACGCTAGCTCTTCTGTTTGCTCGCGTCGGCCAGCCAGGCTTCGACCATTTTTCGGTCGAGGACTCCACTGCGCGCGGTCGAGCGATGCTCCGGATCGAACAAATAGGTGCGGGGCAGCTCGCCCTGCCATTCGGGGTCCACGCTGAATCGCACTTTTTCCGTAAATTCGTCGGCAAAGGCCCAGCATTGAATCGCACCCAGTTCGTACTTCGCCAACTGGCGTGAGACTTTCGAATGCAGCGATTCGGGATCGGTCGAAACCAGCACGACCGGCACGTTCGGGAATTTCGCCTGCAGCTCTTTCAACAGCGGCATCTCTTCTTTGCAGGGAGCGCAGTGGAGCGACCAGAAGGCGAGGATGAAGGGGCGTCCTTTGTGTGCTTCGCGAATCTGCCGGATGCTTCGCGCATCGAAAGGCTTCAAACCGCTCGGGGCGACTTCATCCGCGGCCAGCGCGGAAACAAAAACGGCGGCGCAGGCGAGCGCGCCGACGAGGCGGAGGGAGGACGACAGCAGCGTCATGGGAGGGGGGCGACGGCCAAAGACTCGGTGCGGGTTTTCCAAAAAACGTAGAGGCGGTCCTGCCATTGCAGCACTTGCGGCTGGTCGGAGGCGTCGGCGGTCGACGAGAGCGTGTGCTCGGCCCACGTTTCCCCGCCGTCCTTCGACAACAGCGCGCAAAGGTTCGATTTCTGCCCGTCGAACTCTTTCCACGCGACGGCTAGGCGTTGACCGGCTGCGAAGACATCGGGCCGGGACGCCGCCTTGCCGCCCAATTTGCGCTGTCCTTCCATGCCGTTCGCGGCGGGTCGCCCGTAGAAAATACCCGGATTGGTCGAAGTGCCGGTAAACCAGACCGTGTGCAGCCGTCCGGCTCCGTCTTTGGTCAGTGCCGGCCCCATGTGCGGGCAGGCATCCATCGCCCAGTCGTCGAACGACGCGCGTTTGATCGGGCCCGCTTGGCCGTTCGCGGACAGTTCAGCCAGCGCGTGGTCCCGTATGTTCGGCTCGAATACGTGCCGCCACAGGACGGTCGCGCCGCCTGCCGGGTTGGCCAGGATTGCAATGCGGCAGCACTCGCAGCTATGGTCGGCCACCTTGTAGTCGCCCTTGAACGATTTTCCGCCGTCGGTCGATACCGCGTAATAAAGTGCGGCGCCGCGGTATTTCTCGCCCTTCTCCTCTGCCGCGACGAGATCGCGCTTGTCGATCCAGGCGACGAAAATCGCGCCCGTTCCGTCGACGGCGATGGCATCAAAGCGGTGCGTAATCTCCTGCGGATCGGCATGGACGCGGAGCGGAGGATCGAAGGTCTTCCCGCCGTCGACCGACCGCGCGAAGCGAATCTCTCCGGAGAAGGGTTTTGCCATCGGACGCGTCCAGGTGAGGTACATTTCCCCCTTCGGACCAAAGGCGATTTTCGGCCGAGCGTCGCCGCCCGGATCGGTTGGTTCCGGCTCAGGGCTCACCGCGACCGGAACCGACCACGTGGCTCCAAAATCGCGCGAATGGCTCACGACCACGGTGCCTTCGTTCTTGTGCGCGGCCCACAACGTGCCTTCCCGATCAAAAGCGGCGGTGGCTCCCAAATCGGTCTTCGGTCCGCTTTTCGAACCATGTCCATGATGACCGTGACCGTGGCCGTGGGCCGTCGATTTCTTTTCCTTATTTTCTTCGGCGGCGAAAGCCGTCCCGAATAGGACGGCCGCGATCGCTGCGCGCGCGAGTGGCGAGGAGAGCTTCATTGGGCAAGGGCTGGGAGACTACCAACGGGCTTCAATGCCGGCGTAGTAACCGCGTGGCAAGCCGGGGCTGAAGACGGGGGTGTTCGAAGAGACCGACGAGCTGTCGGCGAAACGCTTGTCGAGGGCGTTCATCACCCGGCCGACGACGGCGAAATGTTTGTTGATGGTGTATTTTGCCCGCACGTTCAGCAGGTCGTGGCCCGGGTATTTGCCGAAGGTGGAGGAATTGCTCGCTTCGAGCCAATAAGAGCCGATGCGCACCCACTCCGCTTGCAGCATGGTCGAGGGGAGGGGATTCCAAGTGAGGCGGGTGTTGGCCATAACCTTGGGCGCGGCTTCAATGTCCTTGCCGCTGAAATTTGCCGTGGCCGTCACCCAGTCGACGTAACGGTGACGGGCGAAGGAGAAGGCGGTGTCCAGGCGGAGTTTGGCCGGGAGCGCCGTGCCTGCGCCGACTTCGATGCCTTCGTGTTTCGTTTTACCGGCGTTGACGCTGGTGCTGAGGTTGGTCGCTAGGTCGCGCTGGCTGACAAGGTCGTCTTTTTTGATCAGCTGATAAACCACGACGTTGTAGTTCCAGCCCGCGACGTCGCCGCGTACCCCGAACTCCGCCTGGCGGGCCTTGATCGGCTTCAATGCCAGCGCGAGCTGGGCGCGAGCGATCGCGTTGGCCTCAGTCGTGTCGTTGCCGGCGCGGAACAATTGGCTCTCGGAAGGTCCGCGGAAACCGTGATTGTAAGAGGCGTAGAGGTGGGTCTTGCCAGGCAGGGCGTAAGTCGCCCCGAGTTTCGGGCTGACCCGTGAATAGCTGACCGACTTGCTGGCGATCTGGCCATAAAAGCGGTTGGAGCCCAGGACGTTCGCCTGTACGCTGCCGGCCGCGAGTTTGTTTGTCATATCATATTCGAAAGCATCGTAGCGTAGTCCGGCCGTGACTCGCATCTTGGGCAGCGGCGACAGCTCGGTGTGAACATAGGGGGAGGCGCTGCGGTAGGTGACGTCATAGTTATAGATGCGCGTGCCCATCGTGTAGCCGGTAAAAACCGTATTTGCGCCCGTGCCGGTGCGCGTGACGAGAATGTTGTCTTCTTTGCGCGAGCCCGGGCTGTAGTCGACATCGAGACCGCTGATCAAACGCGCGCGCAGCGCGCCAGCGAAGTTTTTGCGCCATTTGAGCAGCGCGCCGAAGGAAAGGTTTTCGCCCTTGTCGATGCGCGGGTCGGAATTGAGGGTGAACGTCGCATTCAGCTCCATCGAGTTGGCGCGGAAATACGGAGTGACGGACAGGAGAGAATCGCCGAATTTGCGCTCGTACTCCAGCGACGTGCGAAACGCGGAAACTTTCCGGTAGGCGATCGCGAAGTTATTGCGCGTCGGATTGCTGTAATAGTCGTTGAAGGGGAGAGCCGAATTGGCACCGGTTTCCTGGTCGATCATCGATGTGCCGACGATCGCTTTGAGCGTGCTGTTTTCGTCGATCACGTAGTCGGCGCGTGCATTGACGCTCTGGCGATCGTAAGCGGTGCCGTCGCGCCAGCCGCCGTTGTGCGTCAGGTTCAAGTCGACCCGCACCGCGCCTTGTTCGGCAAAGGGCAGGCTCCCGCTCGCCAGGAGACGGCGGACGTCGAAAGACCCGACTTCCGCGCTGACCACCACCTCGGGGGTATGGGAAGGAGCGGCCGACAGAATGTTCACAATGCCGCCGATCGCGTCGGAGCCGTAGAGCGCCGTGCCCGGCCCGCGGACAACTTCAATGCCGCCCGCCATCGGGACGTTTACTTCATAGAGGGAGTTGTGATTGAAGAAGCCGGTTGCGCGCACGGGAATTCCGTCTTCCAGGAAGAGATAAACCGGACTCGTCGTGAACGGCTGGCGAATGGCGGTCGTATGGCCTTCGCCGTTCGTCACCGCCACGGCGACGCCTGGCACTTGTCCGAGGATCTGTCCCGGATGCATCGGCGACGTTTCCCGGATGGTCATCGGTTTGATCGTGGCGACTGAGGCCGGCGTTTCGGAAATGAGCGCCTTTTCGCGCGTGCCGGTGACGGTTACCGCCGCCATCTCGACGATCGCCGGCGTTCCCTCGGCTGATGCGTCGCTGTTTGCTCCCAAAGCGAGGAGGGCGGCCGCAATCGGGCCCAAGCGGGAAGCCAGGCGGAGACGTGGAGCGCGACTTCCGTGGGCAGAAGGCGAAACGATGTCAGTTCCGCCGGATGCAAGGCGGAACGAGGGAGTGGGTGCGGTGGCTGATTTCATGTGGTGCTGGAAATTCTTATAGCGGAGGGATACGAAAAACGCCCCGTTGGTTACGCTGCCCGTGCTGATGCATGCACGTTGCGAGCTGGGGACGGCGCAGACGCCCGAGGCGTTGCCTCAGGATCGTCAATCAGGCGCGCGGCGGCCGATGCATGGGCGACGCGCGCGACCCCGAGAAGGATTTAACCTCCGCGGAAATCCACCACACCACCTCCGGCTCTGCGATCACGACCGTGGGAGCCGCCGCGTACACGAGCACGATGTCTCGTTCGAGCTGCGGGCCAGGGAGGCCGCGACTTTCATGCTGCTGCTTCGTCGAATCGAGGCGTATGCAAATCGCGCAACGGCCCTCGTGACTAAACGTCCGCTCGATGGCCGCTTGGAGCGGCATCGTGCGAAGATTTTTGGAAAACATCCGCAACAGTGCACAGCCTTGAACAAGGCCGCAGTGGCTCCCCAGAGCCATAAGCCCCACAAGGAGTATGAGTGCGATGTGAAGCGGACGTTTCACTTGAAACCTCTATGGGGATTTTCCCCATAGAGTTGCAAGTACGTTCACGTTTTGAGCGGCGCGCCGGAGTCTGAGCGCGCGCGAATGACGCCGATTTTGCGTTAGGGAGCGACGCCACCAAGACCCCAGGCGCGTTCACATCGTGTTTGGTTTCTTCGATGCCTTTTATCGTCCCATTCTTCTTTAGCGGACTCGTAAGACTTTTATAGAAAGCAACATGCGTCGTCTCGGATTGTAAACTTAAGCCGCATTCGATGATTACAAGCGCTTTTCCACAATAAGGAATACGCTCGCGGCGGGATCAAAACGGTAGCGTAGTTCGATGTGCACTACGAGGGCCCTTAAAGGGGGCCTGTTTATGATGTAGTGGTAACCCCTATTTGCGTAAGATCAGCGCTCCGTTGAACGGCAGAATGATGAGGTTCCTGAAGGCCGTTTACAGCCAGGTTTTCAGTGCGGCCCGAAGTTTTTGACGCGCGCGAGCGATGCGATTCTCCACCTTTTTTTCGCTCGCACCGACCGCTTCCGCGATTTCCGCGTAGGAGAAATTCTCGTATTCGAACAGCACGAGAGCCTCGCGAAACTCCGCCGGAAGCGCGGCGATTGCCTGCTTCACCGCAAGTGCGCGTTCGCTCTGCTCCAGTCCGGCCGGGCCGGTCGCACCGCCCGCGGGCAGTTCGGTCCAGGCATCGAGGGAGACGAGAGGCCGCCGTTTCCACCAACGAAGGCGATTCCGCGCAAGGTTCACCGCGATGCCGAGTATCCACGGTTTGACGGGGCGGCCTGGTGAGTAGCGATGACGAAACTGCCAAAGGCGTACGAAAGTTTCCTGTGCCAGATCCTCCGCCTCGCTGGCGTTGAAAATCAATCGGGCAATCACTGCTTTCACCGGCAGCTCCCACCGCTTCATCAAGATGGCGAGGGCCGCCTCGTCCGCCGCCTGCACACGACCCATCAAAGCGGCATCGTCTGCTTCGCTGCGTTCCGCGTCGGCTTCGGCCGCCATGATGTCAGTGAGCGTGGGGATTGAGCCGGACGTCCGGGGCCGCCGCGTGGTCGAAGTCAGCGATCTTTGGGAGCACCAGGGCAAGATAACGCTCTGCGGCGCGGGGCGACATTTCGGCGGCGCAACGCCGAACGTGCCCTGCAATCGCCGTTTCGCAGACGCGCCGCAATTCTGCCACCCGCTTTTCCGCGGAAGCGAGGGTCGCTGCATCGCTTGAGGCTGCGGCTTTCAAGGCATTGCGCGCGCGCATTGCTTCCTGAATCGCCCGGCAGTGGTCTTCGCATTCGAGGGAGTAGGAGGCGTGAAGTTGTTTGATTTTCGAATACTGCGCATCTGTAAGCGAAAATTCCGTTCGCAACCACTCCAAAGCGTCCCTCTTGGCCAGGGCGGCTTTGACCCCGGCATCCCCCGTCATCCGGAACGAGACAAAGGAAGCCACGCCTGCCATGGCCACGAGAAGCGCCAGGGTAATGGCCAGGTTCTTCATTGACCCTTCTCCTGCAGCGACGCCTGCACTCGGGGGTCGAGATCGACCAGGTACGTGACGACCATGGCTTCGCGTTCGGCCCGCAGACGGGCCTCGCCTGCCGCATGGCCAGCCCAACTAGCCAGGACGACGCAGAGCGCCGTCGCGAGGGACCAACCAGTCACGTGCGCGCGAACATAGCCGCCCCAAGTCAGCTTTCCGCTCTCTTGAATGCGCTGCCAAACCAAGGGACGGAACGCGGCGGTCGGGGTGGGCGCGAGACGCCACTCGGCCAGCAACCGCGAGAGGTCGTCGTGGGGATTTCTTGTTTTCATGAACGTGCGAGTGTAACCGCTATAACCTCCAGCTGCCAAATTCCCTCAAAGTTTTTTGAGGGTTTTCCCCGCCGCCGGGTTATAGCCAGCGAAATCCAACTCAATCCATGAAGTTCCACCTCTATTCTGCCATCCTCGCTACCTCCCTCTTGCTCTCCGCCCCCGCGTTTGCCAAAGATGGTCACCACGACCACGGAGCGGCCAAACCCTCACCCGCCGGCAAAGCCGGCAAATTGTCGCCAATCACCGAAAAAGACGCCGCCTGGGCGGCGAAAGAGCGCAAGAGCTACCCGGTCGACATCTGCATCGCTTCCGATGAGAAACTGGGGAGCATGGGAAAAGGCGCGGAGTTTATCTATCGCGCCGAAGGCCAGCCCGACCGTTTCGTGGTTTTTTGCTGCGAAGGCTGTGACGGCGACTTCCTGAAGGATCCGGCGAAGCACCTGGCAAAGCTCGACACGGCCAAAGCCAAGAAAGGCGGCGCCGACAAAGCGAAGCCCGCCGGCGGCGAGAGCAAACATCAGCACTAAGATTGCTTCCATGCGTCCGCTTCTCTCCCTCCTCGCTCTTGCGACTGCGACCCCCGCCGCGCTCCTAGCGGCCGATTCCGCGATGCCGGCCGAGGCAAGCCAGGCTGCTTTTGTGCGCGCCGTCGTCGATGCGCCGGCCCTCACGGCGGCGACTCGCCGCGCTTCGGCGGCGAGAGCGCGGGTTGACGCGGCCGGGCGACTGCCCAATCCGGAGGTCGAAGGCATGGCCTCGCGCATGAACGGTGGAATGGAAGAGAGGGCGACCACGTGGGAAGTCACTTTCCGGCAGCCATTGCCCAAGCGGGGCGAACGCGCGGCCGAACGCGAAAGGGCACGGGCCGGCATCGCTATGGCCGAGGCGGACTACGCCGTCATGGCGGGCGAGATGGCCGCTGACACCGCCATGTCGCTGGCCGAGGCCGAAGGCGCCGAAGCTCGGGTGCGTTTGTTGGAAACTCAAATCCGGCGGCTCGACGCTGTCTTGCGTAGCGTCGAGGTCCGTCTTGGCGCCGGGAGCCGCGGACGCATCGCCGACCGTCTGACGGTGGAAACGCGAATCGCCTCCATGCAGCTGATGATCGAAGAAGAGCGGCGCATGGCCGCGGACGCCCTCGCTCTCGCCCGCAGCCGGCTCGGCTTGAAGGACGACGCGGCTCTCCCCGGCTACGCCGCGCCGACTGCCACGGAGGTTCGCCCGGACGAAGCTCCTGTCCTGCGCCTGGCCGCCGCCCGCTCCGAGGAAGCTTCGGCCATGGGCAAGATGGCGCGAGCATCCATCAATCCGATGACCGCCGTCGGCCTTCGTTTCGAGCGGCAGGAGTCGCGCATGGGTGGCGACGCCAACGCCATCGGCTTGGCGTTCATGTCGGAGATTCCCTGGCGCAGCCGCGGTTATGCGAATGCGGAAGTGCGCGCGGCCGACGCGGAACGCGCGGCCGCCCAGACGGACGGGCAGGCTGCCCGCTACCGTATTCATGCAGCGATTACACGGGTGGAGCGATCCGAGAAACTGGCTCAGACCGCCCGTCGTCTGAGCGGGGATACCTTGCGCCGGCTCACGACCGAATACGATGCTGCGATCGGCGCGGCGGGTGTCGGCGGCGGCATGGGCGAATCGACCGTTTTCCAGACCGTCGAATTGCTGGAAAAAGCGACTGACACCGAACTTCAGGTGATTCGCGCGGATACTGCCGTGCGCACCGCACGCGCCGAGCTGTGGCGATATGTTCCCGCCAGCCATTTTCCGACTCCAACCCGCTAGCCCGCTTTTCCCATGGTGCGCAATTCCTTCATCTTTTTCTTCGCCTTCCTGACCGGCGCTTTGATCGCGCTGGTGACCCGCGCGGCGATGTTCAATCCACACGCGGGAAAGGGTGGCCAGCCCGAAGGCGGCGGCAATTATCCGGCCATGGTGACAAACGTGGCGCCGGCCGCGCCGTTGCCGGCTTCGGCACCTGCGCCTTCCAAGGCAAAGGAATCGGCGGCCTCCGCCGCCGATCCGCATGCCGGCCACAGCACGGAGATGTCATTGGCCGGTCGCAAAACGACGACTACGGAACCCGCGAAAACCGATGGCCCCGCCGAGGCGCGATCAGGTGAAGCCGGCACGCCTGAAACTTCGCCGATGGCGACCGATCCCGCGCAAAAACCGGCCACCGCGCCCGCCGTCGCTTCGGTCGCGACGGAGCCCGGCAAGCCGGTCAATACGCTCTGCGCCATCTGCGGGATGGACGTCGATCCCAAACTTCCGACCGCCCAATACCAAGGGAAGACCATTGCCTTCGGTTGTCGCATGTGTCCCCCGAAATTCAAGGCGGACCCGGACAAGTACGGTCCGTCGTATTTGCGCAACGAGGTCATCAAACGATAAGCCCCATGCGCATTCCAGGCTACGTATTCTCCGCGGTGGGTCTGATCGCGGGCGCCGTCACCGTCGCAGTGCTGCCGCAAGAGCGGATATTTTCGGCGTCGTCGCTCAACGATCCGGGGGCCGACATGGCTACGGCCGAACGTTGGGCCTGTCCGATGATGGATTTCATCGGCAATCGGGCAGGGGACTGCCCGGTCTGCGGCATGAAGATGGGCCGCGTGACCGCGGGTGAACTTTCCCGCGAACAGCAGCGCCGGATGGAGGTGCAGCTCTCCCGCGCGACGGAAGGTCCCGCTCGCGCGACGGTGCGCGCGTACGGCGCCGTTCGCTACGACGACCGCACACTGCAAGTTCTCATTCCTCGAGTCAGCGGACGCATCGTGAAACGGCACTCCGCCGCCCAGCACGTCGGTACGATTGTCAAAGTGGGGGATCCCATCGTCGACCTGTTTAGTCCCGAAGCCTACGCGGCCCAGGGCGAACTCGCCGCCGCGGTCAAATTGAACGACGAACCGACTGTGCGCGCGCTGACGGACCGCTTTCAGCGGTGGAATCTCGGCGCGGTGGCAAAGGCGATCGTGGACGGTGGTGCCCCAGTGGATACGGTGACGATCACGAGTCCTTCCGCCGGCCGCGTTTTGCTCGGAGTCGAGGGAGAAACGAATTCGATGGGGGGGCGGCTCCCGCAGATCGGGCAGGAAGTGATGGCCGATGCTGTCCTTCTGCGTCTGGTGGATCCCAACGCCTATATGTTGGTGGTCCACGTACCCGAGAATCGCGCCCACTGGGTTCGTCTCGGTCAAAAGGTTCGGATCGCGTCCGACGACAAAGGTGAGTTGCCCGAATTGGACGCGTCCATCGCATGGATCGCGCCCGAATTGAACATCGAGCTGCGGGCGCGCGAGGTGCACGTGCATCTGCGCGATCCGAGGGAGCAACTTCTTCCCGGGAGTCTTCTGAGCGCTCGGCTCGAATCGGCATTGGCGCCCGATCTTGGAATTGCCGATCCGAGCACTCCCGACGCCTGGGGCAAGTTTGTCCTCGTGCCCAAAACCGCGGTTTTGTCGACGGGGGTTCGCAATATCGCGTGGAAGGTGGCGGAGAGGCACCGCGATGGACGCGTTCGCTTTGAACTTGCGGCGCTTGCGCTGGGGCCGCGGATCGAGGACGAACACGGAAATGATTTGTACATTGTGCGCGCGGGACTGAAGCCGGGCGACGAGGTTGCGACACAAGGCGCCTTTCTGATCGACAGTCAGGCTCAGCTCGCCGGTACGCCGAGCTTGCTTTTCCCGAACGGGGCGGTGGCGCCCACGCCAGCGCAGGGCCATTCGCACTGAGCACATGAACAGGTACCGACGAACATCTGTGGGTAGGGCGAGGCATCCCCGAGTCGCCGCGGTTGGTCTCAAGCTCGTCCGACGTCATTGGGTGATCGTGCTTCACCGCCGCAGCTGCCGTACGCGGTCTCAGATGTAACAATCTCCCTGTCTCGGAGGCCCCTGCCCGGGCCGATCCAAAGATCCAAACTCAGAACTAAACCGGTTTTCGGCGCCATGCTCTCGTTCGTCATCCGCAACTCTTTCCTCACCCTGACCGCCGCGCTCGCGCTGACGATTGCGGGATTCTGGGCCTGGCGGAACGTCCCGGTCGACGCGATCCCGGACCTCAGCGACAATCAAGTCATCGTCTGGGCGGATTGGCCGGGGAAGAGTCCCCAGGACATGGACCATCAAGTCACTTCGCGCCTCGCGCGGGAACTCCAGGGTCTGCCCGGAGTGGAAACGGTGCGCGGTATGTCCCTCTATGGCGCGAGCTACATTTATGTCATTTTTGAGGAGCGCCGCAATTTGTACGAGTGCCGTACGCGCGTGCTCGAACGGCTTTCGCAGGTGCAAGGTCTGCTCCCGGCAGGTGTCAACCCGCGGCTGGGGCCCGACGCGACCGCCATGGGCCAGGTTTATGCGTTCACATTGCAGGGTACCCCGGATGTCGAAAAGAAACGTTTCGTCCTGGATCAAATTGTCGTGCCCGCCCTGCGCGCCGTGCCCGGAGTGGCGGAAGTCGCTCCGGCGGGAGGCGTGGTGCGGGAATATCAGATTGACGTCGATCCCCTGCGGTTGAAGCAGCAGGATATCACGCTCGAGATGTTGATGATGGCCGTGCAGCAAGCGGGTCGCGATGTCGGAGCGATGAGTGTCGAACAGTCGGGGGTCGAGACGATGATCCGGGGTGTTGGTTTTATCCGTTCGACTGAGGAAGTGGAAAACATCGTCATCCGCGGGAATTCGATGGTGGGGGCAGGCTTGCGTCTGGGGGACATCGCGGAGGTTCGGCTCGGCGGACAGTTTCGACAGGGTTTGCTGGCGGACGGTTACCAGGAGCATGTCGGCGCGATCATCGGCATGCGCGTGTACGCCGATCCCAACACGGTCATCAACGCGGTCAAACAACGCCTCGTCGACCTTGGGCCGGCTCTCGCCCGCGAGCAATTGGCTGCAGTTTCATTCTACGATCGGTCCCAGCTGATTCGTGAAACGACGGCGACGGTCACCAACACCCTGATCGAAGCGATCATCACGACGATCATTGTGGTGGTGGCATTCCTTCTTCATGTGCGCGCCAGCCTGGCGGTCGCCGCCAGCCTGCCGTTGGGAATGCTTTTCACTTTTCTGGTCATGCACGCGTTCGGCGTGGGCGCCAACATCATGAGTCTCGCGGGCATCGCCATCGCGATCGGCGTGATGGTCGATTTCGGCATCATCATGACCGAAAATATCACGCAGCACCTCGTGGACCTTCAGGCCAAGTGCAAGCGGGAGGGCAGGGCGATGCCGACATCGCCGTTCAACCCGGAGATTACGGACACCGTCGTGCGCGGCGCGCAGGAAGTGGCGCGACCGCTGCTGACGTCCGCCGCGACCACGGTCATCGGCTTCCTGCCGATTTTTGCACTCACCGACCAGGCGGGTCGGCTATTCGAACCTCTGGCGTTGACCAAATCTCTCGCGATCAGCGGCGCGGTTCTTTTCGGGACGCTGTTGGTCCCGGTCCTGTGCCGGCTGCTCCTGCCTCCGTGGCATGTGCGGAAACCGTTGCTGCTCGCGCTCTCAGGTTTGGCCGGTGGAATCGTTTTCGGGTGGTACTTCAAGACCGGTTGGTCCCTTCCGATGGAATATGGTCGCTGGAGTGTGTCGGTGCCCGGGTGGCTCTTTGCCCCGCTCGTTTCCACGCTGGTGGCCTCCGCTATCTGGCGAATTGGCCGTGAGCGGCTGGTCAACTACGAGGAAAATCCCATGAGCCACGCCATTCACGTGGCCTACGAATGGGCTTACGAACGCATTCAGCGGCACAAGGTGATTTTCACGGTTGCTATCGTTGTCATGGCCTTCGGCGGATATTTGCTGGGGCTCGGGTGGACCACGTTGAGCCGTCCTCTGCGTTCGCTTTTTACCTGGGCGGGCGGCGATCTCGCCCATACCCATTTCGACCAGGAACTCACGCGTCGTTTTCCGGGCGTGGAGTCCAGCTTTCTGCCTCCCCTCGACGAGGGCAGCCTGCTTTTTATGCCTTCCGTGCCCGCCACCGCGGGCTTGGGCGAAACCCAGCGCGTGATGCTCGCGCAGAACCGTTTGATCGAGTCTGTGCCCGAGGTGGACAAGGTCATGGGCAAACTCGGAAGGGCTGAGACGGCGCTGGACCCGGCTCCGCTGGGTATGATCGAGACCGTGGTGCTATTGAAGCCTTACGCTGAGTGGCCGGTGCATGAAATGACAGGTGCCGATGGCAAGACGGAGCACCGTCCCCGGACGCTCGCGGAAGTGCGCGCGTCGGTGGCCGCGGTGAGCGATATCCCCGGTGTCGCACCGAGCTGGCTGCAGCCGATCGAAACCCGCGTGGTTATGCTTTCCACCGGCATCCGCAGCCTGATCGCCTTGCAAGTGCTCGGTCATGATAGCGACGCCCTTGAACGCTTCGCCGAAGCGGCCGAAAAGGTGATTCAGCCGACGCCGGGGGCGGTCGATGTTCAGATGCAGCGGGAAGGCGGGAAACCGTATGCGGAGATTCGTCTCGATCCGGCAAAACTCGCCCGGTTCGGCCTGAACAATGAGCAAGTGATGCGCTCGGTGGAATCGGCGTTCGGGGGAATGGCCGCCACGTTCTCCGTCGAGGGCGCCCTGCGGTATCCGGTGCGGATTCGCTATCTCCGCGAACGGAGAGATGACCCGGACGACTTGCTGCAACTGCAGGTACCCGGAATGAAGGGCGGGGGGGCCGTGCCGCTGACCAATCTTTTGGCGACACCCACCGTATACGCGCTCGAGCTGGCCGAGAACGGTCCTGACAGCCAGGCCCTTCAAGCCAGCTTGCCGCTGGCTCATCAGCGAAACTTCATCCTCCTGTCCCCGCGTCAGGCCGAACTTACGATCGCCGCAGGGGAGCCATTGCCCCGCGAAATCCAAGACGCAATCGCTGGCCAGCGACTGCGCGTGACGGACCAGCGGGCCAGCGAATTAGGGCTCACGTATACCATCGGGCCGATGGCAATACGCTCTGAGGGAGGCAAGCGCACGCAGTATATTTTGCTCAACGCGCGGGGTCGCGGTGAAGTCGAGTTGGTCCGCGATGCCGATGCCCGCCTGCGCGCCGCCCTCGCGGACGGGCGTCTCGAGATGCCGGCGGGAGCGACTTATCGTTGGGTGGGCCGGTATGAGCAGAAGTTGAAGGCGGACAAAACGCTCCGCTGGATCATCGCGGCGTCAATGCTGGTCATGGTTTTTTTGATCTATATCGGGACGCGTTCGTGGCTGATCACCACGATTATTATTCTGTGCAATGCGACGGTAACCACGGCGGGAGGTTTCTTTTTCGTCTGGTGGTGGGGTGCGGAAATGACGACTGCCGTGATCGTCGGTTTTCTCGTTTTATTGGGGGTGATGTTCAACGACGGTATTCTGCTCGGTACCTATATCCAGGAGCAGTTCAAGACGCACCCTGGCACCGTGGCCGAAGTGCACCGCCGTGTATTTATCGCTGGATTACGCCGTCGCCGGCCGGCCATCATGACAAATGCCACGGCCATGCTTTCGCTCATTCCCGTGCTTTGGTCGACCGGCCGCGGGTCCGAGCTCATGCAACCCATGGTGCTGCCGGTCGTGGGCGGGATGATTTTTGACATCGTCTCGCTTTTCTCCGTGCCGGTCTTCTTTTCCTGGTACTGGGAACGCCGGCTGGCACGTGAAGCGGAGCGCGTCCCGACCGTCGCCACGCCGGCGACTCGCGCCAACTGATCGGGAGGAAGTTTTCAGAACTTTACTCTGCTTCGATGCCCTCCAACCAGGGCTGTGGCCCTCGATTGCCGGTGGTCGCCGAACCGGCGGTGCACCTGCTGTCGCAGCTTGGGCGATCCTGCTTACTTGCCGGGCATCGCCTTGCCTGCGGCCGCTTTTTGGTCAAGTCTGCGGCCGTATGAATCGTTGGACCCTTCTGGCTGCTTTCATCGGGGGTCTTGCGTGCGTTCCCGTCCTTTGGAGCCGAACGGAGATTGGTGATGCGAGTCAGCCGCAGTTGGCGGTGTCGTCCGAGGGGACGGTTTGGCTTTGTTATGGTCGCGCCGGCGACGTGTTGATCGCGCGTTCTGACGATGGCGGTGCCACTTTCGATGCCGCTACGAAAGTAGCGACGGTGCCGAAGCTGATGCTGGGAATGCGCCGGGGCCCGCGTCTCGTCGCCCACGGCGATCGGCTAACCGTCACGGTCATCGCACATGAACTCCTCGCGTTTGTGTCTGACGACCGTGGAAAGACCTGGTCACTGCCGACCGCGATCAATGAGGTCGGAAACAGCGCCCGGGAAGGTCTGCACGATCTCGCGAGTGACCGGGACGGCCGCGTATTTGTCACTTGGCTTGATTTACGCTCGGGCACGACAGAACTCTGGGGCGCGTTTTCGTCCGACGGCGGCCGGAGTTGGACCAAGAACGAACGAATTTATCGTTCTGCCGACAAGACGATCTGCGAATGCTGCCATCCGAGCGCCCTCTACGACGCGCAAGGCAATTTGGCGGTGTTGTGGCGCAATGCCGTGCGCGGCTCTCGTGACATGTGGATGACACTGAGAGCGAAAGGAACGGAATCATTTTCATCCCCGAGAAAGCTAGGGGAGGGTACCTGGAAGCTCGACGCCTGCCCCATGGACGGAGGAGAACTCGTGGCGGGGGTGGACGAAAAAGGATTTGGCGCGGTTTGGCAGCGGGCTGGAGAGGTGTTTTGGTCCACCGGCATCGGTCCCGAAGTGTCGCTGGGTGCGGGCCGGCAACCCGTGGCGGCCATGGTGGGCTCGGAACCGGTGTTTTTGTGGCAGCGAGGCAACAACCTGTTGCTCGCCCGCGGAACCGAACGGCGAGAACCGACTGTTCTGGAAAAAAACTCGCGCTTTCCCTCGATCGTCCTCTTACCGGGCGGGACTAGGGCGGTAATCGCCTATGAGCGACCGGCTTCGAAGGGAAACGCTGCGAGTATCGTCGTGCAGCCGTTGTGACACGCCGCGCCAAAAGCGGCCGAAGCACGCTCTCGCGCCTCTAGAAAAACTGATCACAGTCATGCTCTTCGTGGGAGGCGTTGCCAACGACTACGTGGTCGCACCGACCGGCGTACCCTCCGGAGCCTCCAAGGGCTCCTGCGCGCTGACGGCCCAGGCAATGCCTTTTTCCACCGCTCTTTGGAAGAGCTTCTCTGTCCGATAGTGAAGCGGAAAATCGTCGAGGTTCGTTCCTTGATGGACTCCCGTGAGCGCGGTGGCCTGCCACCCAGCATTGCGCAACTCGGCGCGCGCGCGGGCCGTCGCTTCGTCGCTGTCCTGCGACAGGATCATGAATTCAGCGGTGGCGATTTGCGGCCGATAGAGATCGAGGAAACTGTTCCGCTGGATTTCGAAATGAAGGTAAATCATGGCGCAGCCCAAGCCTACTCTTCGAAAATGACTTGGCTATCGGGGCGGACGGTGTGCGCCCTCTCGGAAAATCTCTCAGGGGTGCATAACTTTCGGCCGGTTGCATGAACCCGGAAGGTTCAGTCGGCGGCTGCCGGCGCCGGGGGAATGCTGGAAAAATAGAGTGCTTCTTTCAACATCGAGAAAAGAGCTTGTAGACCGACGGGCTTTAGCAGGAAAGCTCGGCAGCCTGCTCGAAGCGCTCTCTCGCGCTCCTCTGCGGACTCAGCGTTGCTGGTCATGATAACAGGAATGTCTCTCAATTTGGGAGACTCGCGCAACGCCATTGCGAATTCAAACCCGCTCAGACGAGGCATGCGGTGATCCACCAGTACGAGGTTAGGCAGTTCGCGCCCGCTCGCTGCGGAGAGGGCAGCCAGCGCCTGCTCAGGAGAAGCATAGGTATCCACGCGGGCAAAATCGCCCGAGCGACTGGCCACGCGGCGCACCAGCTCTAACAGATCGGGCTCGTCGTCGACGACGAGGAGATTTGGCTTGGGCGAGCGATTCATGGCAGGTTGCATTCAGCGGTTGAATACCATTGGCCGGGTGAGATCGTGAAGAGGCGCGGTTGTTCGCGAGAGAACGGGCTTTGGTGGAAACCCCGGAGCAGTATCAGTGAGATTATCCGGGGAGATGAGGGCCTGTTTCAAAATGTCGAAAGAGACTCGAACTCTCTTCCCGCAGGCTGCTCGGTTCGCCGCGCGCGGCGGGCGGCAGGCGGTTGCTCCACACTTCGAATGTTACGGCCCGCTTCGACCGCCTCGGTCGTCTGCCAAGCCAGTCAGCCGCAAGGGGTAGGGAGGTATTCAACGATATTACCGCAAAACAATGGCAAATGTCTTGCATGCCCGCACCCCCGTTGTGCATCTCTTATAGGCCGTCCATGCTGATCCAGGAGCACACTACTCATCACTCACCACGCGCCCGACTTCTTCTCGCCGAGGATATGGAAGTCGTGCGGGAAGTTTACGCTAACGTCTTGAAGGGAGCGGGTTACGAAGTAGCTTTAGCCCACGACGGAGCAGAAGCCTGGGAGATGATGAGAGCCGGATCCTTTGATTTGATCGTAACGGACCAAACAATGCCCCGCCTCTCTGGAGTTGAACTCCTGCGGCTGGTCCGGGATGAGAATCGGGACATTCCGGCGTTGCTCGTCTCTGGAGACCTCCCCCTGCATGAACCCGATCTGATTGCCCTGGTGACGCCGGGAGGTCTTCTGTCGAAACCGTTTTCCCGCGTCGAGCTGCTCGATGCCGTGCATGCGGCGATGGCAGGGTCGGCTCTGCTCAAGCGCTGATCGCTTTGCTTGTGTCGGCGGAAATACTATGCCGGGCGAGGGCGGGCCGCAGGTCGCACCGCGTCCGACGTCGCGATCTTACTTCCATTGCGACCGCATAGATGTGTGACAAGACGTTAGGGCTGGGGTGCTTGACGAGGTAGGAATCGGCGCCGAGTTGATAGGCGCGCTTCACGTCTCCCTGGTCGTCGGAACTGCTGACCACGATCACGACCAATTCCTCGAGCGGAGGTTGCTGACGTATCCATTGAAGCACTTCAAACCCGTCACATCGTGGCATTTTGAGGTCGAGGGCCACGAAAACCGGCAGGCAGCGGCCGAGTCGAATCTTTGCTGCCAGCAGAGCGACCGCTTCCTCGCCGTCGTGGACACTTTCGACCGGGCCTTGAATACCAGCCTTCTTGAGTAGCCTTTCCAACAGGAACGTGGCGTCTTCGTTATCGTCGACCAAGAGCACGAAAGCATCGTTCGGAACACCCTCTTGCGCAGGTAGTATTTTGGGGCTGGAGTCGTCTTGCATGAGATTGAGAAAGCAGAATGACGTCTCGGTGCGCTCGGGCGCTCGCCTTTGCCGCCAAGTAGCTACACCAAAGTCGATTGCACCGCGCGCGACCGGATGCGGTCTCCGCCCTGCGCGAGCGATCGCGCGAAACTCAGGAATTTACTCTGAGACTTGGGGCAAAACGCCGCAGATCGCGTTCGTTTCGTTGCGGCGGTTGGCGGGCTTCAAAAGGCCGGTTCACCCTGGCGGCATCATCCCATCCGCGACGGCGGCAGAAAGCGCGACACCGCCGCCGTGACCTCCGCGGGATCGTCTTTGTTGACGAACAGATCGACGCCCGCCGCAAGAGCGGCCTGCGATTTCGCGGGGTCCAAGGAGCCGGAGATACAAACGAACGGTACGGCGGGGTTTCTCCGCCGAGCCTCCTCTAAGGCGGAGGAAGCATCGAGCCCGAGCACGCCGTTGTCGGACAAAATGAGATCGTACGAAGCTGATTCCAAGGCCGTGATGTAATCGAGAGGTGAAGAGGCCACTACGATTTCCGCATCGATGCCGGCCTTCCTCAGTCCGCGCTCGATCAAGAATGCGTCATTCAGACTATCTTCAAGGTGGAGGATCCGATATCGGGCCATGGCGGGTTATTAGACCCCCGGAATTCGATTACGAGCCTTGTTTTCCGCGGTTTGTCTGCTGCTTTGTCTTAGCACCAGAGGCGAGAATCGCCGCGGTGCCCTTCTTAATACGAATTTAACGCGGCACCGGTAAATTGCCGAGGGGGCGGGCGCGGGGTACCGGGGCGGAAACGCGCCCCTCAACTTTGAAGTACCGGAACGGCCTCGGTCGACTTGGTTCCGTTTACACCGGGTGCATCCGCGACGCAGGGTAAATAAATGCGAAACGTGGTCCCCTTGCCGACTTCGCTCGCCAGGTCGATCCAGCCGTCGTGCTGCTTAACGATGCCGTAGACGATCGCCAATCCGAAGCCGGTGCCCTGACCCTGGGGTTTGGTGGTAAAAAAAGGCTCGAAGACTCGGCTGAGATTTTCAGCGGAGATTCCGCAACCTGTATCCGATACAGTAAGACAAAGAAACTCGCCCGGCCGTTCCTCGGGATTCAACGGATTGATCGGCGCTCGATCGCAATCGATGTGAACATGCGCGGTCGAAATGGTCAGCGTGCCGCCCTTCGGCATCGCGTCGCGCGCGTTGACGCCAAGATTGAGCAGAATCTGTCCAACCATTCCGGCATCCGCGCGGATGTGGGGGAGAGCCGGAGCGATGTCGACCTTCAGCTTGATGTTGTTGCCCAGGGTGCGTTGGAGCATGTTCGCCATGCTTTGGACTTCCTTGTTCAGGTCGACGTCTCCGAGCTTGAAAGTCTGGTTGCGGCTGATGGCGAGGAGCTGTTTCGTCAGCGAACAGGCTCGGTCGGCCGCGGACGAGATTTCCACCACGGCTTCGCGCGTGGCGGGGCTGAGATTTGCGTCGCATTTGGCCATCGAGGCATAGCCCTGAATCACGCAGAGGATATTGTTGAAGTCGTGCGCAACGCCACCGGCGAGTTGTCCCACCGCGTCCATTTTCTGCGATTGACGAAGTCGTTCCTCCAACGCCTTCCGATCGGTGACATCTTCTGCCGTGCCCACGAGGCGGACGACTTCGTTGCGGGCGCCGAGAATGGGGAAGGTTCGTTCGCGGAGCCAGCGGGTGGCGCCATCTTCCAGGATGATTCGATAACTTTCGTCGGTTCGGCCGCGCCCCAGCCGGTTCAGCGCCGCCTCTACCAAATGTTTTCGGTCGTCAGGGTGGATGAGCTTCCAAGGACGAATTTCGCTGCCGGCTTGAGTGGAGTTATAGCCGAGAATGGTTGTGCAAGCCGGGCTCGCATAAAGCACTTCGTTTTTCTTGCAGTCGATGAGCCAGAAAGCCTGGCCGACGTTTTCGGCCATTTGTCGAAGGCGGTCGGCGCTTTCGCGAACGGCGTCTTCCGCCTGCCGCCGGGCTTGTCGTTCTTTTGATTCCCGTAGTTCGCGTTCAATCGCCGAGCTGAGTCGAGTAAGGTTTCCCTTCAAAATGTAGTCGCTGGCTCCCGCTTTCATCGCGGCCACGGCGACTTCCTCTCCGATCGTCCCTGAAACAAGAATCAGCGGAATGTCGAGTTCGCTGGCCTTGAGAATGGCGAGTGCCGCTTGGGCGTTGAACCCCGGCATGGAATAGTCGCAGATGATGATATCCCAGGTGGCGCGCCGCAGCGAGTCGATCATTTGCCGTGCGCTCCAAACGCGTTCGAAAAACGGCTCGTAACCGCTTCGCCTGAGCTGGTGCACGATCAACTGGGCGTCGTCCTCATTGTCTTCTACGATTAAGACGGGCAGGTACTGCTTCAAGCTGGAGTGTTCCATGACGGGAGGTTTCGATTGGTGTCCCCACCCGTAGGATTGCTTTGAGTATCCAGATAAAGGAGCGGGACCATTGCGCGAGGATATCAACGAAACCGGCTCGGCAAAATCCGGGGCTCCGTCGCTTGTAGCATCGGAATCGCTACCGACGGGGCGGTAAACTTCTATGAAAATCCGAAACGCACGCTGCGACGGCATTGCTTATCTGCCCTCCGACCAAGGGGCAGCGCGATCCGAGAGGTACCATCCGGCTGCGCTGGTGATTCCCCCTCATTGCGTCGAGGGCGCCGCACCCCGCGCCCTGCGCAATGGCCCGCTACTCTCTGTTTTCGTGCTTGGGAGACTCCTCTCGCCGCGTCTCATCGTCACGTCCGAGTAGTGGCCGGTTGATACGAAGCGGGTCCCTCGGTTGATCTGTTTCAGCGGGGATCGGATGGTTTAAATCGATCAGGACAGCTCCCGGTTACCAAAAAAAGCCCGCGATCATCTCTTGTTTAAGGGTGGGGGAGCGGGAAGTCGCTGACCTCGCGTGTCACATTTGAAAGCGGAACAAGGCACAGGCTTGGTCAGCCAGCTTTGTCGTCCAGGGCCTTGACCGCCATGACTCGAATGTGATCTGTGTGCAGCGTTTCCGATCGTTTTCGAACGTCTGTTCTAACCTTTGGGCGAAACTGCGGTCGTGCACATTGAGGTTGGCCTCGTCGTTCCAGCGAAACGCGCGAAAGTCAAAGTTGGTGGAACCGACTGACGACCAGCAGCCGTCCACCGTCATGATCTTGCAATGAAGATTCGTGGGTTCGAACTCCCACAATTTCACCCCGGCTTCGAGCAGCGGGCCCCAGAGGGCGCGGCTTGCCCGGCGCACAAGCGGTGTGTCGATGCGGTGTCCGGGAACCATGATTTCCACACGCACACCGCGCTTGCGTGTTTTGACGAGTTCTTCGATCACGCGTTTGTCGGGAACGAAGTAGGCCTGCTGCAGGAGGACGTGGCTTCGCGCGGCCGAGAAGGAGTGAAGGAACATAAGGCGTGCGTTTTCGCTGCCGTCTTCGGGAGAGCTGTTGAACATGTGGGCGTGTTGATCGCCCACGGCCGGGAGCTCGGGGAAATAGTCGGGCGAGTGTTCACAAGTCGCATGGGCGCGAATCCAATTCACCATGAAAAGCGCCTGCATTTGCCCCACCACGGGCCCCTCAATTTTAAAATGAGTATCGCGCCAGTGGTTCTCGTCCTCGGCGTCTCCCTGCCATTCGTCGCCGATCCCCACCCCTCCGGTGAAGCCGACCTTGCCGTCGACGATGAGAAGCTTGCGGTGTGTGCGATTATTGAAACGAGCGAGGTGGTACCAAGTCGGCGCGTGGAAGATCACGATCTGGCACCCCGCGTCGCGGAGCGCTTTGATCGCGGCGCGTTTCATGCGCGACGTGCCCACAAAATCCAACAGCACGTGCACCTTTACTCCGCGCCGCGCGCATTGAATCAATGCATCGGCGAACTCATGCCCGACTTTCCCCTGCCAGTAGATGAAATTTTCGAACGTGATCGTCTTTTCCGCGCCGCGAATCGCCGCGAGCATCGCGGGAAAAGTTTGGGCGCCGTTGCGAAGTTCGGTGATGCGGTTGCCGCCGAGAAGGTGGGCCGAGAGCAAAAGGGACAGCGATCGCGCAAAGTGAGGTTCCTCGACACTGCACTCGCAAGGAGGCACCTCGCGCACCTTTTTTTCGTTCGGGACAAAATTGGAAAGGATTACAACCAAGAGAAATCCAACCACCGCACCGAGAAGAAACATCATAGCCTCAACCCTACCATCCATCCCACCCCCGCGGGATCAGGCCGCCCCCCGCCCTCCCCACATAAGGGACAGGCTAAAAATAGCTGGACGGCTGCTTGGGGGAGAGGTAGGCGTGGGGGATGAGAGCGGCTCGGATTAAGGCGTCGAGAGAGGAGACAGCGGTGTATCACTGTGTCACACGCACCGTGAACGGAGAGTTCTTGTTCGACGATCAGGCGAAAGAGGTGCTGCGAAAGCAGCTTTGGAAGACCGCCGCCTTTTGCGGAGTAGAAGTTCTCACCTACTGTATCCTTTCGAACCATTTCCATGTGTTGGTGCGGGTGGCGGAGCAGTCCGAAATCTCTGATCGGGAGCTGATTCGCCGCTATCGCATCCTCTATCCCAAGGAGACTCCTTTCACGCGCCAACAGGGAGGGGGCGTTTTGGCACAGAAACCGGACGAAGCTATCGAGAATATCCTCGCCGCCGGCGGGGCCGATGCCGAAAAGCTGCGCGCTTCGCTGCTGAAGCGAATGGGCGATGTTTCCGAATTCATGAAGACCCTCAAGCAGCGGTTCTCCGTGTGGTTCAACCGCACCCACAAACGGTACGGGACGTTGTGGTCGGAACGCTTTAAGTCGGTGCTCGTTGAAGCGACGCCGCGCGCTCTCGCTACGGTTGCGGCTTATATCGATCTTAACCCGGTCAGGGCTAAGCTCGTGACCGATCCCAAGGACTATCGGTTTTGCGGATACGCCGAAGCGCTGGGGGAGGGGGGCGAACGCATTCGCGCAGGGCTGTTTCGGTTGATGGAGTCGAGCGATTGGCGGTATGTTCTCCGGGAATATCGTTTGGTTCTTTTTGGAAAAGGGAGCGAGGCGAAGTTCGACGGGTCCGACGCAGGATCTATTCCGCGCGAAATCGCCGAAAAAGTGCTCAATGGCGGCGGGCGCCTGCCGATCCGCACTGTGCTCAGATGTCGGGTGCGGTATTTCACGGATGGAGCCGTCCTCGGCTCGCAGATTTTCGTCGCAGATGCCCTGAAGCGCTATCAGGTCGTCATGGGCCGACGCCGCCAACAAGCGGGCCCCCGCCCAATGTCTGGCGCCGACTGGTCAGGGTTGACCACCCTGCGAGGGCTGCGGGCCGCCCCATTTGGCTAAGTGCCATATCTCCAACGCGCGGGAGTCGCCGCCACAGGCAGATCGGCCGACGCCCGGCGTTCTCCTCGGCTTCTGCCGTGTGCGCAGTGACAGGGAGCAAGTTTTCCCGAGACTTTTTTGCGCCTTTTTATCCGGGCCGGCTGTTATAGGTAAACCGTGACCCAGAATGACGCAGAATTGCTTCGGCTCTATGCGGCCGACCACTCTCAGGACGCCTTTGCCGAACTGGTCCGAAGGCATGTCGATTTGGTGTATTCGGTCGCAGTGCGAAAGACGGGAGGAAACGCGCACATGGCCGAAGACGTCACCCAACGCGTCTTCGTCGACCTCGCCCGCAAAGCCGAGTCCCTTGCGGATCATCCTGTTCTGGCGGGATGGCTTTTCAAGAGCACACATTTCGCTGCTTGCGCCCTTGTCCGGGCAGAAGCCCGTAGGCGGAAGATTGAAAGCAATGTCGACGTCATGACCCAGCTCCACCCGGAGTCCGATCAATCCGTCGATTGGGAAGCGCTGCGGCATGTCGTCGACGACGCGGTCAACCAATTGTCCGAACACGATCGCGCAGCCGTGCTGCTTCGTTTTTTCAAAGGCCTCGATTTTGCCCAAGTCGGCAGCGAACTCAATCTGTCCAGTACCGGAGCACGTTCGCGGGTCGAACGAGCATTGGACAAATTGAACGCGAATTTAAGCCAGCGCGGGATCAACTCCACGGCGGGCGCTCTCGCGCTCGCGCTCACGGCCCACGCCACCACCGCTGCTCCGGCCGCGGTGGCTGCGACGGCAGTGCACGCTGCCATCTCCACGGCTGGCGCTGGCGCAGCCGTTGGTGTTGCCACACTCTTTATGAGCTCCGTCAAAATTCAGGTCGGCATCGCCGCCGTTGCGCTGGCCTCCGCCACCACGGTCATCGTCACCCAACAGAAGAGGGAGACCGTCCGCGCGCGGCAACAGCTCTCTGCGCTTCACGCCGAAGCGACAAAAGACGATCTGCCGCCCGCTCTTGCTTGGCCGGAGGTGCGCACCGATACAGTTGGAGTGTCTACTGAGCGGGTGTCATCGCCTGTGCCGGCGTCCGTGGGTATCGGCGCGGGCAATACGCTCGTTACTCCAGGCGCGGGTCGCACGAGCGAGAGGATCTACAAGGGTTCGGAGGTGGACAAGAATCCAGCTGTGGCCTATTGGCCGCCGTTGAGGTATCCGGAAGAGTTTATCGGATCCGGGGAGCGCGTGACGGCCCTGGTGAGTTTCGTAGTCAACGCGCGGGGCGAACCGACGGAGATCGAAGCGACAGCGCCTCATGCGGCGTTTCGGCAGGCGGCAATTGAAGCAATAAGGGAGATGCGTTGGGAGCCGGCCGAGAAGGCGGGGAACTTCGTGAGCATCAGGCTCAAGCTGCCGCTCACTTTCGAGGATCCTAAAAAGGACGATGCGGTGCACAAGAAATGACCTGCATGCGAAAGCGAAATTCGCTTCTCTGGCCCACTGTCGCCATCCCGGCCGTCGCGATTTTCATCGCCGTCTGGCAGCGCCGCGAACTTGTGGCACTCCAAGAGGAAATCGCCGCGACGCGCGCCAGCCTTGAGGGGCCGCAATTCCCTCGCGGCAAGGCACATGGCAACGCAAGTGCGAAAGAGCTCCCTAAAGGGCGGAATGACGCCAGTCCGCTCACCGTGCCGTTCGAGTTCACAGCGATGCTTAAGAATAAAAAAGAGCCGCTTTATCAGTTCACCGTCCCTCCGTCCTCACAGCCCTCCAAGTGGCTGGCCATGGGCGAAGTTTTCGAAGGCTTTACGGTGGCCAGCTTCGACCCGTCCACCTCTCGATTGTCGCTTCGTTCTGCCGACGGACGAGTGGTTGAATTGCCGCTGAAACCCGACTCTCGCCCGAAGCCTGGTGGACCGATGAATGAAATTTCAATCGACGTGGTCGACGACGGTCGCGTGCGGATGGGAGGCCAGTACGGTTCGGCCGACACGGTCGTCGACCGAGCCCGTAGCGTAACGCTAAATGGCGCGCCCCTCCGGATGATCTACACGATGCACAACTCCGGAAGAAAGGGCTCCGGTGGCAGCGAAGCGATGCGGGTGATCCGGGAGGGGATGAAGAAAGCGAATATTCGGGTGAAGGAGACACGCTTGGATGAATGCGCGGTCTGCACGCAACGGTCCGGGTGCGCCGTCGTGTCCGTCGGGAGGTAGGGGATGAATAGTTCAGTTCCTGCGGCTGGAGTCGGAAGAAGGTTGCTCCGGTTCTGCAAAGCACGTCGGATTTTCGCAAGACGTGGCAGCCACGGCAAAAGGGGGAACACGCCGGAGCTCCGTGCGCGTTCGTCCTTTTATAGGTATAAAAATAAGCACATCAACGGCTTCTGAAAGCAAACACACACACGACGTTGACCCGTTTATGACCAGTTGGAGCCTGCGCTACCGCGAGCGGCTGCGCTCCGGCTTCAGTCACCTGGACAACCAGCGTCTTCTGGGCGGAAGCACTGCGCCGACTCCCCGGGCAGACCGATCGTGCGTGTGCTTTTTTTGTTAAATGGCGGACGGCGCCACTTGGGGGCTTGCCAATCGTTGGCAGCAGGATACCAGTTCGCTATCGTAAGAATGCCGTTCAGCTCCTCCCCTTGCTTGGCTCCCGCCTTTCTCCAGTACGGCTCATGTTGCCACCTGTTGGCGCCTCAGGGGGTTCTCCGGTAGACACGTTTCGAACTCCACATGATGGCAAGTAATTCCCCTGTGCCGTATTATCTGAGCGTGAAAACACGAGCGATGGTTCTAGTTGGTTTCGCCCTCGGCTGCCTGACTGCGGCGCGGGCCGAGGAATCCACTGAGTCGATCTCCTTTGCGATGGGGCGCCCTATTCCCAAGTTGGAATCCCTGCCAGAGCCGGTCCAACTCGCTATCAAAAAGAAAGCAGGCAAGCGGCATGTTGCTCGTGTGGTGCGCGAAAAGTTAGGCGATGTGCCCGCGTTTCGAGTTTCTTTCCGCGAAAAAGGGCGGGACCCCGTCATCTACGTCGCCGACGACGGGGCTTTGCTCAGCCCGGAAGAGGTTCGGCCGAGTCTCGTGCGAACCCTATTCGGCACCCGATTCGAAGATACACCGAGCGAAGTGCAGAACGCCATACGGCATCGGATTGGCGAGGGGAAGATTGTGAAGATTGAAAAGGAAAAGCGCGACGAGGCCGTCTGCTACCGCGTCGAATTCTCTACCGCCCGCCGCCAAGCCGGCATGCTGGTCATTGCAGATTCTGGTGAGGTGTTGGCGGAACAAAGAGGCGCCATTTCCTCGACTCGCGCGACGGCGTCCAGTGAGTAACGACGCGCGTGACCCCAGGCCATTCGATTCCCGGCCCGCGTTGAAGCCTACCCGTCTGAACGCGGGAACGCCCCTGCGCCCCCCAGTGCCTCGACGACTCTGATTCTACTTGCCTGTCTCTTTTCTCCCGTCTCTTCCAGCGAGTTAGGTAGTCGGGGCTAATGCTTTCATTTCAAGCACCAGTTCTGCAATCCGAGTCGGCGCGATGTCCGATGGCAGGGGGATCGCTATCGCTCCGTCCTCGACGATTTCGTGCAGCGCGATGTGCGAACCTTCGGAGCGCAATTGAAATGTTCGTTCGTTCGCCTCGATGACTGCAATCCACCCGCCCCTAGGCAAATGTTCGATGGTCACCGGTATGTAGTGGGGGCGGAGGACAGCAAGAATTTGTCGAAGATCGGGAGACATAGACGGTGGAAGTTACGAGTTATTACCAAGAGACGCGCCATAGACCTCCAATCGGCTATCTGGTGACAGACGAAATCCGCGTATTGCCGTTCGCTCGGAAGTGTTGGGCAACTTTGCTGCGATCGCTCTCCAGGCGGCCACGTGGCACTGTCCAACTTGCTTTCACAGGAGCACCGCAGACTCGATCAACTACGCTCATTGATGTGGGTCTCTTTCAAAGATCCGGTGAGCCGCTCTGGGGGAATTCGCCTACCGGAGCGCGGGTGTTTTCCCAGGTTGTTTACGAACTTATCCTAGCGGCTAGAAATCGTGTGCTGGCTACTACAGATGCGGTTTAGGATTCCGATATCCGAAGCAAGGTTCCGCGCGTTTATTTCCGAACGACGATTCACCGATTCACATGCAAGAGGCAAATTTCACCAGGGCAGGGGAGAGGGTTTTCCGTCACGCACCGAGTAGGCAGGTCGTTGCGAGCGGAAGCGGTGAGGTTCAGTCGCACGATCATCATGCTCGTGCCCCTCATGAAGGTTTACAGGGAATCTTTTTCGCCACCGTCGGCGCGACAGTGGTGTGTTTGTCAGGTATGGCGGGCCTTGTTTTCAGCGGATAACTCAACCCTCAAACTCATGTTCTACTTCCGTGTCTCCGTGACTCCGTGTGTTATTTCCGACGACGCCGACACGGGCGGCCCGGCGACGTTTCATGTCCTTTCCTCCGCTCCCACGTTGGACGATGCCGCACTTCACGTGGTCAGTGGACTGTTTGTGGAAAACGGCTCGATTTCAAAAATTGACGAATGCCGCGCTATCGAACGAACCGATCCTTGGTTGAAACGCATGTTCTCGAGCGACCTTTTGGCTAAGGCGAAAAAAGACGGATTTGTGGTTGTTCCCGCCCTGGTCGAAGTGGGAGCGGGGCGCTGAACTATTTGCCCCCGACTTCCGCCCTGAGCGATGTGACGTGCTCGTCTTCCCTTTTTTCGCACAAGGCGGCAATAGCTGCAGTGCCGGCAATGCCAGCCATAGGCTTAGCGAAGGCTGGCGCCCCCACGGGGAATCGAACCCCGCTTTGAAGATTGAGAATCTCCTGTCCTAACCGATAGACGATGAGGGCGTGTGCCGGAAGGGGAGATCGTTGGCGGTTTTGCGCTGGTGTCAACACGAGGTATCGCGCTTGCGCGGGCCGGCCTACACAGGCGCTTCTGGTCCTCTCGCCGCAACAGAATAGCTTCGAGTAATCCATGCATCTAAGCCGGTGCTTCATTAGACCGTATCGCAAGAGAAGTGGCGTGTACTCCGTTTGGAGGACTTGCTGAACGGCTTCAGTAACAGATCGTTTCGGCGCGAGCCATGGGCGTTGACACGTGTCCTGGTCTGCTTAGCAAAGCGGCCATACCCCATGAATCGCTCGGTTAACCCACCGGTCGCTTCCGTTCGCGTTTACGTATTTTGCGGAGGCATTTGTCATTGCCGCGCGTCCAGGCTGCGCGGTCCTGCCATCGGCTTTCCCTTTGACGGGGCAAAGACGGATTCGACCTCCCCTGGCGACGGTAATCTAAGGCGGCGTCCGCTTCCTGCGTGCGCCGAGCTTCCTTTCGGGTTCGTTATGATGATTTGACCGCTGACGCGCCACTCCGAGCGGCGCTTTCCGCGGTTTTTCCGCCCATCCCGCGGACATTCCCCCGCGATTCGCGCGTTAACCCACAACATGTATTCAGTGCTTTGTTACAACGATCGGATTTGGATTCTGCTATGAAACGTCTTCACACACCCCTCGCGGCGCGTTCCCTCTTTCGAGAGATCAGCGCTTTGTTTGCTTCCGCCCTGCTCGGGACCTTCGCGCCGACCATCCAGGCGGCGTCGCTGCCCTCCGGCTTCACCGAAACGCGCGTGGCGACTGGGATTGCCGGTCCGAGCGCCATGGAAATTTCGCCCGATGGGCGCATCTTTATCTGCGAAGAGGGCGGACGCCTTCGTGTCGTGAAAAATAACGCGCTGCTCTCGGCGCCGTTCCTGACCGTCTCGACCAACACGGAGGGCGAGCGCGGATTGCTGGGCGTCGCCTTCGATCCCGCATTTTCCTCGAACCGTTACGTCTACGTCTACTACACCTCGACCTCGGGCGGCATTCACAACCGGGTCAGCCGCTTCCGCGCCAGTTCGAGCAACCCTGACCTCGTGGAATCAGGCAGCGAGCAGGTTCTTCTGAACCTCCCCGGCGTCGGTTCGGCTATCTTTCACAATGGTGGTGCGATCCACTTTGGGCCGGACGGGAAGCTTTACATTGCCGTCGGCGACCACAAGACCAACGCCAACGCTCAGTCTCTCACCTCGACCTTCGGCAAGATCCTTCGCATCAATGCCGACGGCTCCATCCCCACGGCCAATCCGCAC
>CAZJLP010000038.1:0-27627 GCA_964546955.1 uncultured Opitutaceae bacterium
GGTCATTAACATTGGCGGCACTGACTACATCGTGACGGCAAATGAAGGCGACGCGCGGATCGATGACCGCGACCTGACCCGGTTCGGCGATATCGCGGGCGGCGATTCGTTGAACCCGATTCTGGATCCGTCTTATCCGACGACCCAAACGGGGCTTCGTTCGAACGCGCAACTGGGCCGGCTCAACCTCTCGCGCATCGACGGCGATACGGATGGCGACGGCGACATCGACGTGCCGGTGATGTTCGGCACACGTTCGTTCTCGCTCTGGAACGCGGCGACGGGCGCGTTGGTGACCGATTCCGGAAGTCTGGAAGCGGCGTTGCTGAGCCTCGATCCCACGCGGTTCAACATCAACCGGGAGAATGTTTCTCTCGACAATCGATCGGACGATAAAGGTCCGGAGCCGGAGGCGCTTTCGGTTTTCACTTCAAACGGGCAGACGTATGCCGCCGTCGGGTTGGAGCGTCAGAATGGAATCCTTCTCTATAATATCACGAATCCCTTGACTCCCTTTCTCGTCGACTACGTGAACGGTCTGGACAACGGGCTTGTTTCTCCGGAGTCGCTGCTGTTCATCGCCGGCGCCGATAGTCCAACGGGATTGTCCTACCTGCTGGCGGGTTTCGAAGGCGTCGATGGAACGGGCGCGAGTGCTGGGATCGGAATTTATGCCGCAGCGGCCGTTCCGGAGCCCTCGACGTATGGATTGATCGGGGGACTGGTGTTGTTGGGGGCGGTCGTTTGGAAACAGCGAAGGAAGGTCCGCTAAAGGAGAGGGCAGGGGCGGCTGCTGCTCGACGTGGGGGTTACTGTCTCCAGCGGCTTGGGGTCCTTCCCCTAATTTTTAGCCACAATCTTCAGGATGGGGCGAACACGCCGATGCACGATGAATGTCGTGTTCCTGCCCCGGCCGAAAGCCCCGAGCTTCGAAATCTGTCTGGAAGGTTGTCCATGCTTGCTGGATCAGTGCGTTGATTTTCGTTTTCGCGACGCCAGACGGAACCGGCGCGGCGCGCGGCGGGCTGATGCCTCCGCGGGCTGCGCGATAGAGAGAGGGGACGCCGCGGCGGCCACTCGCTCACGCTCGTAGCCACACATTCGGGTGCGGTGACGGTGTTAGTCGGTCGCGGGGAGAAGGAGCCAATGTTCGTTGGCGCCGCCGAAAGAATCGTATTGGACCATGGACATTCCGTCGTTGGTGGAGGCGTAGGGGACGTTGACCAGTTTTCCGCTATTGGCGTTGCGAATGGCCACGGCGCCCTCGCCCACGGCTTCGAGGACCCAGCGCTGATGCGCTCCGCCGGCGTAGGATCTCTGCACGACTGGCGCGCCGTTTTCGGTGCTGCTCCTGTCCACCTCGAGGACGAGGCCGCTGTACGCGCTCATGATCGAAACAGATCCGTTTTCGCGCGGTTCCACCGTCCAAAGTTGGTTAGCGCCACCCCAGTAACTGTACTGGACGATCTGTGTGCCCGGCGCGGTGCTGGCCCCGGCGACGTCCAATACTTTTCCGCTATTGACCGATACGATCCGGTAAAAAATTTGACCGGGGGTTCCATAGTCGCGGGTGAAGGCGATTCGATTGGTCGAATCAGTGCCCGCATCGAGAATCGTTCCACAGGTGGAAAAACGCACCAAAGCCGCGCTCACCTCCCACGGTGCGGAGTTGGGAAAACGTTCGAGATGGAGCGCGGCGAGTCCGGCGACGTGGGGCGCCGCGGCGGAGGTGCCGTTGCCGTAGGCGGCTGCGTCGTCATTGTTGAAGGATGCGGAGAGGACGTTGATTCCGGGAGCGAAGAGATCCACCGCGCGACCATAGTTGGAAAAATAGGCGCGCGCGTCATTCATATCGCTCGCGGCAACTGTCACGACCTCTTCGACTCGCGCCGGAGACCACGCCGTCGCGTCCATATTGTTGTTTCCCGCCGCCACCACATACGCCACCCCCGAAGCAATGGAAGCGCGAATGGCGCGATCGACACTTTCCGACCCGCCGCCGGCCAGGCTCATGTTCACGACCGAAGGACCCACGCGATTGGCGGTGACCCATTCGACCCCGGCGATCACCTGGTCCCAAGTATTGACGCCCGGCCCCAGCACGCGCACGGAGCAGATTCTCGCTTGTTTCGCCACGCCGTAGGTCCGACCGGCGACGATGGCCGCGACATGCGTGCCATGGCCGCTGTGATCCGCGCCGTTGTATCCATCGTCGACGAAATCCGGCCCAGTCGACGCGCGGCCTTCAAACTCGCGGTGCGAGATCCGGACGCCGGTATCCAAGACAAACACCGTCACCCCCGCGCCGGTCACTCCGCGGTTTTCGTAACAGCTGTCGAGGGGGCGATCCCGCTGATCGAGCCGGTCGAGCCCCCACGGCGCGCCCATTTGAGCCAGCGCCGGGACGACCACGCCGTTTTCCTCCACGAAGTCGATGTCGGGGTGCTCGCTGAGCAGGGCGGCGGCGGAGGCGGGGAGTCGGATACTAAAGCCGGACAGCGTCCGATTGAACTGCAGCTTGATTTTCCCTCCGAACTGTCGGGCCAGTCGATCCGCCTTGTCTTGAAATTGGCGCTTCGAAGCGGGGGAGCGGTCTTTGAAGATGACGATGTATTCGTCAGGCGCCTTGAGAGCGGTTTTTCGCAGTTTCGATTTTTCCGGCGCCGCGCTCGCGGCGAGCGATACGAGGATAAGCAAGGAGGCGAAGTGAAACAATTTCTTCATGGGTGTGGCGTGAATGACGTGCGGCGCGAGGCAGCGGCGGGAGGAGCACGACCGCTGAAAGAACAGCGCACGATCCCGGGGAATCGCGCGCGCGGAAGGTGGAGCGTTCGATGGTCGTAGTTGAAAATAACTACGATAGGTGCGTCGTCGCTCACCCCTGGCATGGGAGGAGGATTCGGCCGCGCAGAAGAATCCGAGTCAACGTCCGGGGCGAAGATTCGCGGCGGCCCGTCCGGTTGAGGTATTGCCGCCCGCTTCCGCGCCGTGATTCTGTTTCCGGGCTGGTTCGTTTCTAGGCTCGCCCGGCCAAAACGTTGCACTTCATTCGGCTCGCGAAGGGTCCAAAAAAGCCGCTGCACCATCTAATCGGCGGCAGCGGCCAGTGTATTGCAGTAGTGCGACGTTGGGTGAAGAACTCACCGGCAAGGAGTGGTCAAGCCACGGGTGGCCGGCCGGAAAGTCCTTTGAGAGTCGGGCTTTTTTCCGCGATGGGCCGCACTTCCACCGTCAGGCCGAGAGGCAGGCTGGGACACTGTTTCGCGATTTCCGTGGCTTCATCGAGACTGTCGACCGTGAGCATGAAATAACCCGCAACGACCTCCTTCGCCTCGGCATAGGGTCCGTCCGACACGAGTTTGCCACGGCGAGCCGAAACCATTCGGCCCTCGGGCTGCAAGGGTTGGCCGTGGGAGACTTTTCCCCGGGCGGCAAGACCATCGTACCACGCGTTCCACTGCTGAAGGAGTTCTTGTTGCCGGCTGGGAGGAAGATTGCTGTGGACGTCGGGAATCGGTTCCCGAAAGAGGAGAAGGTAGGACGATTTTGGGTTCATGGTCAGGTGAAAGAAGAGGATGTCATTGTGTTTCGGCAGGCATTCATCTGCGTGAGGTCGCGAACCGGAATTCGGTGGTCGATCGAAATGTAGTTCCGGGTCGCAGAATAGTGGAAGGGAAATGCGGATGATTGACCGAGTCAGGAAAATGCTGCGTTTCCAGGCAGATGAAAGGGGTCTCCTGCCGGACCGGCGACGAGGGAGCAAGGCTGCTCGTGAAGAGCTGCAAGCCCGGCTCGGTTGTCCATACTTCCAGTGCCCGCCCCGACTGGTAAGAGGACAGTCGCGCAGCCCGGCGAAGCGGGCTCCCCCCGGTGGGCGCGCGGAGGACGAGATTGTGATTGTACCGGTGCACAGTGGGTGGGTGCAGGGCGCGCGCGCCCAAAGAGGAGGGCAGCCGAAAATCGAGGGATGTTCCGTCGACCGGACGGATTTCGCCCGTGGGCAGATGAAACTCGTCGGCGACCGTGTAGCGATCTGCGTCGAGCGTGAGCTCGTAGGCATCGATCGCGCCGCCGTCGTTCAAATTGAAGAAAGCATGGTTCGTCAGGTTGATCGGCGTGGCGCGGTCCGATGTCGCGGTAAAGTCGATACGCAACGTGTCCTCGTGCGTCAGCGTGTAGCGAGTCGTCACGATCAAACGGCCCGGGTACCCTTCTTCCCCGTCTGCACTCACGTAGCTGAGCTCGACCGAGGGCCCGTCGGACGAAGACGCGGCCCGAGCATTCCAGAGGACACGGCCGAAGCCGCGACGTCCGCCGTGGAGATGATCGACGCCTTCGCGCCCGTTGCGGGCGAGCTGGTAAGTGCGGCCGTCGAGCGTGAACTGCCCTTTGGCGATCCGATTGGCCACCCGGCCATGAACGACGGCAGCGTAGGCGAAAGCGCGGGGCGACGGTTCAGCCGAACCTCGCGTCGGAAGGATCACCGACCCCATTTTCCCGCCGCGATCGGGCATGCGGAGGTCGGCGATGGCAGCACCGTAGTTGATGATGGTCGCCGAGGAACCCCGCCGGTTCGTGAGGGTGTAGGATTTAATCGGCTCACCGCTCGGGGTGTTTCCAAAAGCCGCCGCTTCAGGGGAGATGCCTGCCGACGCGGGCGCGAGCGGCTGCTGGCAACTTGCGAGCAGCCCTGCCGCCAGCGCGAGGACGGTGCGAAGAACAGGACGTTTTGGAGGCGAGGCCAAGGTGTTGCTCGAAGAGCGAACCGTAGAAGGCGAATAACCAACGGCGCGCAGCCCTAAGTTTCAATCTTCAAACCGGCGCGGCCACGAGAGCGATTGTGATTGCGGGGACGCTGGATTTTAGGCGGGCTGGGGCGAAATGGGCGCCAAGTATTATCCTACCGTCAAGGACCTCAAGGCGAACCAACGCTTTCTCGAGAAGCAGCGGTCTCAAGCCAAAGCGGCAAAGCCGGCGGCTGATTTGGATCCCAAGAAGTCCAAGAAGAAGGGGTAGGGGGCGTCCCGACCCGAGTCTCGACGCCGTCGGCGGAATCTGCCTGCATGGGGAAAAGTCGGGAAAAAGAGCTTCGGGCACGATCGCATCACCGTGCAACGCCAGCCGCTTCTCGCCGACCGCCGAACTGTGCGGCGTCGGTGAGTGCGTATCGGCGGGCCGCGGTCGCGCTGCGCCAAAGCCCCGGCTGCCACCCTGTTTTCACCGTCCCATGAAAAAACGTCGCGCTGCCCGCCCTTCCGTGTCCCGCAATGTCGCCGCCGCGAGCTCGCGGGCGGGGTCGGAGCCGGCGAGTTGGGCGGCGTTGTTCTATCTGGCCGGAGACGTCGGATTGCTCGCCGAGCCGGTCTATCGCGATTTGCAGGAAATCCTATCGGTCGGTTCGACCAAGGAAGTTCGCGTGGCAGTGCAATACGACGGCCCTTCGGGGGCTACGCGCTACTTGCCGGGCTTGAGGCCCAACACAGGCGTCGAACCAGTCGAATCGCTCGGGATGATCGACAGCGGATCGACGGAGGAGCTGGCGAATTTTCTGCGCTGGGGCCTTTCGGTCTGCCCGGCAAACCGCGTGGCCGTTGTGCTCGGCGGGCTGAACGCCTTGGATCCCGGACAAGAGGGGCGGCCTGACGAGAAAAAGGGTCCGCGCGTATTCACGATTTGTCGGGACGATTCGTCGGGCGGGTATCTCGACGTGGTCGAGATCGGGGCGGTGATCCGGGATGTGCTGGCTGAGAAGAATCGCGATCAAATCGAGCTTCTCGCCTTCGACAGCTGCCACACCCAATTCCTTGAGCTCGCGTATGAGCTCGAGGGACGCGTTTCGGTCCTTCTGGCTTCGCAGACCGTGGTGGCCGGCGAGGGCTGGGACTATCACTCGGTGTTGACGGCCTGGCAGGTCGCGGTGCACCAGGCCAAAGACAGCGGATTGACCGCGCAAGAACTGGCTCGAAAACTCGCTCCGTCGGTGCTCGCCTCTTATGTCCGCGAGATGGGCGAGGCGCCCTGTTCCGTTTCGGCTCTCGATCTGCAGCGCTTGGACGAAGTCGCCCGGGCCTTCGACACCCTCTGCATCAGTTTTATGCAGTCCCTGGGGGAAGGTTTGATCTGGAAGGCTCGCGAGCTCCTGCTCGGGCTTTTTGACAAAGGCGAGGCGAGCCGATTCCCGGCTTACGATTGCGGCAGTTTTTTCGTGCTGCTCGCGGCGGCGATGGACGCGATGGCGGATGAGTCATCGCAAGGCTGGCTGGGGACCACCCTCTGTCGTGCTTCCGGCAATTCCGCTTTCGACCGGTTCCGGGCGTCGCTTTCGGCCAAACTTCGTCGTGGCCTGCCCGACTCGGCCGACCCCGCGCGGCTGCAGCGGATCATCGAGGTTTTGGAAAGCGCGAATTTCAATGAAGCCGGTGGAGCGTTTCTGACGGAAATCGGCGTGGACATTGAAGACAGGGTCGCCGCCTGCTCCCCGGGCCGCTTTGCGAAACCGAATTTAGTGAAACGCGCCGCGATCGCGCAGCGGCGGGACGATGAGCTCAAGCGTGCAATTGAGGAGGTTTTCAGTCAGCTGCCTTACGAACGTCAGGTGGATTTCGCACGGCTGGTGGAGTCGGTCTCCACGGCGCGCCGCCTAGCCCGGCAGGCCCGGCAGGCCGCGCTCGTCTTGTTGGGCGACAAGGCTCTCGACGAGTCGACGTGCCAGGAGATGCCCACGGCGTCCCGCGAAGGCATGGTGATCGTGTCGGTCGGCAACGGAGACCCGGGGCCGCGGTGGTCGGGCGTGTCGCTCTACCGCCCGCTGCGGCTCGATGCGCTGATGAACGAAAGCTACCAGCGTTTTGCCTTTCATGGGCGCGTGCATTGGGCGGCGCTATTGGGCGCGGCCAATCTTATCCAGCACCATCCGCGCGCCTTGTGGCGTTTGGTCAGTTCGCTGCTCGCGACAGGTGGCGCGGGCACCCGTCGCGATTTGCTGCGCCGGCTGACCGGCGCAGATTCGGTGGTATGGGGGCTGAGGGATCAGTTTCGGGCGATGGCGCCCGCCCCGACCTTGACGCTGTCACTGGAGCGCCGTCGAGGAGCGCGGGGGTCCGAGGAGCCGGTGGAAAACGCGGCCGGGGCCATCCGAGAAAACTACCTCCTGCGGCTGGATTCGGCCAATCGCGGCGCGATCATCAGCGAGCAGTTCAGCCGCGTGCAGCCCCGGCTGATGGAGAGGGCACTGCGCGAATTGGAAGCGCTCTTGGCCGCCCCACAAATGACGACGCCGGGCTTTTCGCGACTGAGAGCCATTGGCAGCTTATTGGGCGAGGATATCTTCCAGACATTAGGCCGCACCCTGGAAGAGGAGCGAGAAAGCGTGCTCGCTGAAGCGCCGGAGGCGGCGGTCCATCTGCAGCTGCAGATACCGCGCGAGCTGATGCGTTATCCCTGGGAGTTGCTCTATCATCGCGGCGAGTGGCTGAGCGAACGATTCGCGATCGGACGGCAGGTGTTCATGGAAACCGGCCTGGCTCGCCGGGTTCCTCATCGCCGCCAGGGCCGCGTGCGCCCCTTGATCATTGGCGATCCGATCTTCGACGAGAACCTCGGATGGTCGCAACTGCCCGGGGCGAGAGCGGAAGCCGAGCAGGTGGCGGGATGGTTTGAGCGGCTGAAGGACGATCTTGGCGATGTGATCGATTTCGACCGGGTGCGCGACACTCGTATTCATACGCGCCTTACAACCGTGGATTTGCGCTCCCTGCTGCGGGACGGCGGTTACGACATCATTCATTTCGCGGGGCATGGGGTCTTCAACTCCGCGGATCCTGAGACCAGCGCTTGGCTTTTAAGCGATGGCGAATTGTGGGCCCTCGAGATTCGCAACACCCTCGAATCCCACCCCGCCCCGCCGTGGCTGGTGTACGCCAACGCCTGCGAAGCGGCGATGGAGACAGACCGGCCGCGCTATCAAGGCAGCGTGTTCGGCCTCGCCACGGCGTTCATCAACCATGGGGTCTCGGCATACATCGCCCCGCTCTGGCCGATCGACGATCTGCTGGCCCAGCAGATCGCGATCGAGTTTTATCGTCAGCTCCTCGCCGAGCGCGCGTCGCTGGGCGAAGCGCTGCGCCGGGCGAAAGTGGATGCGCGGGCGGTGGCGACGCCCGCGGTGGAGGGTTTGCACGGCTCGGATGCGCGGCCTGGTGCCTGGTCCAGCCTGGGCTGGGCAAGCCTGGTGTTGTACGGCGATCCGACCGAAGAGCTGTTTCAAGCGCTCGCCGGCAGCGAAGTGAAACGCGATCCGAACCACGAGCCCCTCGGGGTTGCTCCGCGCTTGCGGAAGAAAACGCGACTCGCCACCGCTGCGCGTTCTTTCCTCCATGCGCCGGACCATGTCATGGCCGACTGGGCGGGGGATCCCGTGTCGCGCAAAGCAGTTTTCGGCGCTCGCGGTGCCGGCGGGCGGAACGGTGACGACGCGGATGCGCAGCCGCAACTCGAACTCATCGAAGACGCGGGATTGCGGCGCTGGAGGGTCGTCCGACCGGGCAGCGGGCGGCGCGGCGCGACTCCGGCGGTCGACGAAGGGATGCCCGGCTCGCCGCTCCCTCGGCTTCTGGCCGACGATCGCGTGCGCCGTCAATTGCCCGGTCGGCGCGGTTTCGTCCGCGTGGTTGGGCGGTGGGTGTTGAGCGGCTTCGACGATGGGATGACCGGCCTCGTGCGCGAATACGACCGCGAGCAAGTCCCCTCGGAGGGGCTGTTCCTCGTGACAACGCGGGGCTTGCGGCCGCTCACGCGCGAAAATCTGCCGCCGGTGAAAGGCGGCAACGATCGCGTGCTCGTCCTTGTGCACGGAACGTTCAGCAAGTCGGCATCGCCGGTGGACGGGCTCGGTGCGAATTTCCTGAATTGGGCGCGCGAACGGTACCGCGCGGTGATCGCTTTCGATCATTGGACACTGTCGAAAACGCCGCTGGACAACGCGGCATTTTTGGCGGAGCAGCTGCGCAACCTCGAACCGGAACTGCTGACGCGCCGGCGACTCGATTTCATCACCCACAGCCGGGGCGGTTTGGTCGCCCGTGCTTTTTGCGATCTTGTGGGCCAGGCGGAAGCCGTGCGAGACCTTGTCTTCCTCGGCACGCCGAACTGTGGAACCGACCTGGCCAATCCCAACAACTGGGGAGCGATGGCGGACGCGCTCGTCAATATGACGGGTTTGGATCACGCCGAGGTGCTGGGCCGATTGGCCGGCTTGCTCGCGCGCCTCGCGGTCATGGGAGGGCAGCAAGCCATCCCGGGCATCCTCGCGCAAAATCCACAAATGGCCGGGGTGAAGGATTCGTTCCTCGAGTCATTGCAACGCTCCAGCGCGGCGTCGAACGGTGTGCGATACTCGCTCGTGACCGCCGAATTCGAACCGCTGCCGCTCATCCCGAACCTGAAAGGACTTTGGAAGGCGGCGAAAGACACCGGGACGGACAGTGCGGTGGACGCTTTTTTCGCGGACGCGAACGACCTCGTCGTGAACACCGCCCATGTGTGGTGCGTCCGGCAACCGCCCTCGGACCGCAGAAAACTCCCCGCGTTGTTCAGCATCGATCGCGTGCTGGCCTTCACGCCACCGCAGACCGCGTTCGAAGTGCCCGAAGGCGTTCTGCGGGAGGTCGCTCTCGGCATTCACCACTGCAACCTGTTCAGCCAACCGCGGGTCCAGAGCTGCTTGAGGGAGTGGCTGAGTGCGCCGTAGGGCGGCGGCGTTCCCCCGCGGTTTAGAGTCTGGGTTTTGAGTTTCGCATGCGTTTTCGGGCGTGACCGAAGCGATCGCCTGCCGTTCGCCCCCGCCAGTCTCGCCCAGGGCGTTTTCACGCGACCACACGGGTTTTACCGAGCAGCCACACGGGGAAACTGCGACGGTTGCTCGCCTGATATGCGGCGGAGCCGGCCCATGGTAGGATGTCGGTCATGAACATTCTACTCCTCGTTCTTATTCTTCTGCTCTTGTTCGGCGGCGGCGGATTCTATTTTGGGGGACCCGCGATCGGCGGTAGCGCGCTCGGGCTGGTTCTCCTGATTTGTCTGATTGTGTATCTGGCAGGCGGATTCCGCACCCGGAATTGAGCGGCGCGCGCAGAAACGCCGCGGCAGGATTGCCGCGGCGGACGCGCAAGTGGAAAAAAGGGCCGCGCGTTATTTCCGATAAGTGCGGACGGCGCGCCAGCGGACCTGCATGGCGGCGTACGCACTGCGGCTGACGAACAAATCACGGGGGCAGGCGCCAAATATGCCATTCGCTGGCAAATAATGCGGGCGGTTTGTTATAGACCGACATAACCTCTTGAATTTTAGCCTGCGGTCGCGCGCGATGCCTGGCGACGTCGGCTACTCTTTTTCGGAAATGTTTCTTTCCGGGCATTGCCAATCCCGCCGCGGGGCGAGAGGGTCGCGGCATGGCGATTAAGAAATGGTTGAGCGGATTAGCACTCTGCGTCGTCGTGGCCTGTGCAGCCGCGGCGGACAAGCCGAAGTTGGAAGATTACCGAATCGGGCCGAAAAATTTGCCGCCCCTGGAGGCGGAGGGCGGTCCCTTTTCGATCGTGTTGGACGAGGCAAGAATGACCTTCAGCACCGCGACGAGTTTTCCGATCGCCGGATTCCAGTATGGATCCTGGCGGCCGGACGAGAACGGCGTCCCCGTCAGGGTGGAGGAGAGCGCGATCGGTATCCAGGTGATGGATTCACCCGCTTTCACGTCGGTTCACCGCATGCAGTTCGGGAACTCGATGATGGCGGGCTGTTTTGAGCGGATCAGCGGAAAACCGGCGGGCGCCCCGAACGTTGCGTTCGATGGGTTTCTGGCGAAGCCGGGCGAGGGTTGTCCGCTCGGGCAGCTCGTTCTTTTGATCTCCGTGGACAATGAGGACCGTTTCGTCGTCATGATTGTGGCTGACAACAGGGGCAACATCGAACCCAAGCCACTGCAGGCCTGGCTGCAAGCTGTCGCGGCCAAGCTCGATTACAAGAAACTCGCCAGCCTGCCCAAACCGCCGGAAGGGTACTAGCCGCGAGAGAGTAGGCGCCTCATTATTTGCAGTCTTGGCCGCTGATTTCGGCGCGCATTTCGGCGACCCGCGTGGAGGTCATCACCGCGACGTCGGCCGCGTCGATCCGCCCTTTGCACTCCAAGCTATACGCGAGCTCGACCAACTCCGCCTGGAGTCGATCGAGCTTCTCGATCAGTTCGGGGGTCTGGTCGGCGAGCGGCATTCTTATGCGCTGACGAGCACCTCGAACCCGCCATAAGCCATGCGATCGCAGTCAAACGGCATCTTGTCCTCATCCATTCCTTCGCAAAGCCGCGGGTCTTTCATGACTTTGGCGTTTACCTTGTCGCGGTGCGCGCGCGACTTGTAGGTGATCCAGGCAAACACGACCGTTTCATCCGGCTCGGTTTTGATTTGCCGCGGAAAGGGAAGGCCGAATTTGACGGCCAGATCTTCACCGACGCATTCGCGATATTCGAGGGCCCCGTGCTCTCGCCATATCTTGGAGGCTTTCAGCGCCATGGCCCGATAGGTTTTGAGGTTTTTCTTGGGAAGAGGAAGGACGAAGCCGTCAACGTACTGTGGCATGTGATGAAGGGTTGAGACTGCGATGCGGTTGAGGAATTGATCCTGAGAGCCGAGCTATTTCGCAGCCGACTCAGAAATGGTTTTGATGCTGGCGAGGCCCTTTTCGAAATCCGCGCCGATCATTTTGTCGCAATCCACAAAGAGCCCGAACGCCTTACCCATGAAGTTGTTTTTTCCGAACATGGCCCAAGTGATGCGCGTGTCTTTGCCTTCCGTCTTGAAGGTGTATTCGGTGGTATTGGTGGATTTGAAGGGGCGGATGAAGTCCAGCTTGATGCGAATGAGTTCGTTCGGCCGGCTTTCGGTGATGAGCATGCGGCCTTCCCCCACGTCGTTGTTGCCGGACCAGCCGAAACCCGCGCCGGTTCCCGTTGGGGGTCCTTCAAACGTATTTTTGGCATTGGGATCGAGTTTTGCCCAAGGCGACCAAGCTTCCCACTTGTGAAAGTCGTTCACCTGGGCGAACACAACCGCGGGTGGGGCCGAGATGATGGCGGATCGTTCGACCCGGAAGTCGGCGGGCTGGGCGGCGACGATGACACAGAGTAGGACGACGACAGCGGCGAGACCGATAAGGATTTTGGTGAGCATGGCAGAGATGTGGGTTGTGAGCAGGAATGCGTTCGGTTAATGACTCAACGATCAGGCCGTGACAATTCGGACAAAGCCACGAATTTTTGAGCGGAAGGAATGTCTCCCGCGCAAGCAGTTAAGAAAGGTGTTCGATGCCGCTAACGAGGCGCAGCCGAAGTGACGCCAATCCCCGGCATTGATTCGTTTCATACGTGAAAGGACGCTTTTTTCGCAGTCTGTCCTTTTTGCGCGCAGTCATTCGTTATAGAGTGGTAGTCCGCTCCCAAAACATCCCTGAGAAGCAATTTTATGGAAACCCAACTGAACTCTTCACGTTCGCCTTACTTGTTGTTTTTTCGCAATTCGGGACCTGAAAACTATCAGCATTTGTCGCCCGAGCAGCGGCAGCAGCTGGTGACCCGTTGGAACGATTGGTACGATCGCCTTGCGGCCCAAGGCAAAGCGGTGGAAGGACAGCCCCTCGAAATCGAGACCCGAGTTGTCTCGGGCACGGGGGGCTCCCGGGTGGTCGATGGACCGTTCGCGGAAGCGAAAGAAGCCGTGGGTGGATACGTGAAACTGATGGTCAGTGGCATGGACGAGGCGACCGAGATCGCGCGCCAGCATCCAGCTCTCGCCCATGGACTCGTGATTGAGGTTCGTCAAATGACGTCCACGTGTCACCTCGGAGTGAAGGTGGGACACGGTTCGGACAAGGAATTGGCGAACGCCTAACCAAAGCGACGTGTCGGATCTCGAGGTTAACTCTACTCCGCAAGGCGCGACGGCCGCAGCCGCCGCGGGCGTCACCCAGCCCGCGCAGTTGGTGGAGCATTTTTTCCGGCACGAAACGGGACGCCTCCACGGTGCCTTGGTTAGGCTGATGGGCGTCCACAATTTGACAGTCGCGGAGGATGTGGCGCAGGAGGCATTGCTCAAGGCGCTGCGAGCGTGGTCGATGGGTGGGGTGCCGCCGAACCCGTCTGCCTGGATCACGCAGGTGGCGATGAACTTGGCGCGTGACGTTCTTCGACACCAGCGGATGTCGGGCGGCAAAGAGGACGCGATTGTCACGCATATCGAACAGACGCGTTCGGCTGCGCGCGATTTGGGCGACGGCGACCCTGAGATTCGCGACGATGCCCTGCGACTCCTTTTCGTGTGTTGTCATCCCTCCATCGCGCCCGACGCGCAGGTGGTCCTGGCACTGAAGGTCCTTTGCGGATTCAGCACGGGCGAGATCGCGCGAGCGTTTCTTTCCTCCGAGGCGGCGATCGAGAAACAGCTCACGCGCACCAAGCAGCGCATTCAAGCCGCCGGCATCGGTTTCGAGCTTCCGGAAGGCGAGGACCTGACCGTGCGGCTGGATGGCGTGCTGGCCGCGCTTTATCTTCTGTTCAACGAGGGCTACAAAGCGTCCGCCGGCGAACGTTTGCTTCGCGAGGAATTGTGCCAGGAGGCGGTTCGCCTCACTTCGCTGCTCGTCGGGCATCCGGCCGGAGGAACTCCGCGCAGTCACGCGCTGCTCGCCCTGATGCTATTGAGCGCGGCACGCTTTCCGTCGCGCCTGGATGAACACGGAGATTTGTTGCGTCTCGACGACCAGGACCGTTCGAAGTGGGATCAGGCGCTGATCGAGCGCGGCCTGGTGCACCTGGCGGAGGCGGCCCAGGGCAGCGAGCTCAGCGAATATCATTTGCAGGCGGGCATCGCCGCGATCCACTGCACCGCGGTCGATTACGCCTCCACCGATTGGACGCGCATTCTCCGGCACTATGACGAACTCAACCGCATGAAGCCGTCGCCTATCGTCGCGTTGAATCGCGCGGTCGCGGTCGCGAATGTGCACGGTCCCCGCGCGGGGCTCGAAGCGGTTGAAGCAATTCCGCAGCGCGATCGGCTGGAGTCGCACTACCTCCTCCATGCGGTTTTGGGAGAACTCCACTGGCGGTTGAAAAACGATCGCGCGGCGGCCGAAAGTTTTCGCCGGGCGCTGAAGCTTGCCCATGTCGGACCCGAACAGTTGTACCTCACCCGTATGTTGGAGCGCGCGGGAGATTTGGCCTCAGCCTGAGTGGACGTCTCAGCCCGTGGAGACTTCGGCGAGTTGACCGAGCGGCCCGCGACCTAAACTCCGGGGAACTTGCACGGAACGCGGAGTTTGAGCGCATCAAGAGGTGGAGCACGCCGTCCCGGCGGGCTAGTGTACGTCGAACGCCTGACGATGCTGCCTCCGAACTCATCCCGCCCGCGCGGGATTCTACGGCAGTCGTTTGAAACAGAACGATTGGGACCCTCGCAGCGTTGCGCCGCGGCAATCACGGAGGGGGCACGTAATACGGTCCCATCGCTTTGACAATCTGGGCGATCGCGGTCGCGGCGTCGATCTGACCGTTTTGGCGCCAGACGATTTTCCCGCCGGGGGCGAGCAAGACGGTGTGCGGAAGTGGCCCGGGCCACTCCGCATCGAGTGCCGCGACGAGAGCATCCTGGCCGCCGCCTGCATAAAGGTAGTGATTTGTTCTGCGCCCCTCCTTCTCGATGGAGGCCTGCCGGCGCTTGCTGAGCCCCGCACCGTGTTTCTCCAAAAATGCGCGCGGGGCCGCCTCCTGGCTGGCCTCATCGAGGCTGATGGTGATGACATCGAATTCCCGGCGATCGAATTTCCTTGAGAGCGCGACGATCGCGGGAAATTCGGAGACACAGGGTGCGCACCAGGTCGCCCACACATTGATCAGGCGGTATTTCTGCGTCAAATTCGCCCGCAGCGCCGCGATGCCGGAGGCGTCGATCTTCTCCAGGAGCACCGGCGTTTTATCCAGTGTCGCCTGGACCGTCGCGTTTTTGGTTCGCTTCTCCCGCCACTTGGTGGAGCAACCGTGGGGTTTGGTGAGTGGCGTCGTGATCGCCTTGCCCGCTAGAAGCTCCGTCAACGCATTGCGGGCGTCATGCGATTTCACGGTTGCTTCATCCGCATAGCGTGAGTCGTCAAAACGCCCCGCGTACCGCAAACGCCGCTCCCGGTCGAAGATGAAGACGTGCGGCGTGGCCAGGCAGCCATAAGCGCGGGCGGTGAGTTGATTGTCGCCGTCGTATAAATACGGGAAGCCCCAGCCGTTTTTCGCGGCGTACGGTTTCATTTCCTCGAACGAATCGTTGAACTCGCCGTACCCCAATTCGTCGGCGGTGAGTCCGTCGGGATGGTTGGGGTTGATCGCGACCAAAGCGAAACTCTGCCCCTGCAGTTCGCTGAGGAGCCTCTTCAAACGAGCCTCCATGCCGTGCGTGGTCGGACAGTGGTTCGAAGTGAACAGTACCATCAGGACGTCTTTCCCGGCGAAGTCCGCCAGGCGATAAGTTCGCCCGTCGATTCCGGGAAGCGAAAAATCGGGCGCGGCATCACCGAGGGCAAGAGTGCGAAATCCGGCCGGATTGCCGCTGGCGTCGAGCGTTGCGGCGGGGCCATCCGCGGCGGGGGCGGCGCGGGGAACAACAAAAACAGCGAGTGCGGCAAGCACCGGCGCGAACAGGTGAGATCGATTCATGACACGAAGGGTTTGAGAGGCCGCGCGGGAGCGTGGGGGTGCGCGGAGATAGTCGTAGTCACCTGTACCGTTGTGGCAAGGGAGCTCCGCCACGAACGCGCGCGTCTGAGGCTCGCACTGACTAAGTGCTTCAGCCGAAGCATGAAAGAGCTTTTCGGCGCGGCGAGTAATCTACCGATGCCCGCTTGATGGATTCCCCTACATAAACCGGCCTCGTTTTTTGCTAGGTTAGCGTGCGCCGGCCACCTCTCCGACGTGCCCCTCGAAATCTGCAGATCCACCGATCATGAACGCTCGCTACCGTCTTGCTGCAGCCTTCGCTGCATCTCTCGCCCTCGGCTCAAGCGCATTTGCGCAGACCCTCTATTCCAACCGCACGGCCTGGCTGGCGGCCACCACCGGTGTCAGCACCGAAACCTACGAAAGCTTTCCCTGGGCGGCAGCGGGAGGCGATGCGTTGGGTTCGGTCGCAACCCTGGGCGCGTTCACTTACACGACACCCGGCGCGATGTTCGGCGTCGATAGCACCGCGGTGAACTATGACGCAGCGTATTTGTCAGGCCAATACCTCGAGTGGCAATTTGGCAATCCGCTGACCATTTCCTGGACTGGCGCCGTCACGGCAATCGGCTTCGATTTAGGAGAGTTTTACGGGGAAGCCACGCCGTTCACGATCACGCTCGGAAACGGCTATACCGCCACGGTGAATGGAAGTGCCGATGCCTACGCTTTCTTCGGAGTCACGCATTCGGTTGCGTTTTCGACGATTTCGATCGTCGCCTCGCCATATCCGCTGATTGATAACCTCTCGATTGGCGCGAGCGGGGCTCCGGTCCCTGAACCTTCCACTTACGGGCTGCTGGGCGCGGGCGCGTTGGCGGTGTTTGTCGCCCTCCGTCGCCGCGCAAGACGCTAGGCGCGAGCATCGGCGACCATTCGCGCGGAGCGAGTGCGGGTGGATGAGAGCTTCCTTCTAGCGGCGGAACAGGCGGCGAAGCTCCGTCCAGCTCCGGGTGTTCAGTACGCATTCCTTCGTGAGGCCGGCGCGCCGCGCCTGATCCACGCCGTTCCGGGTCCAGTCGAGTTCCTGCAGGCGGTGGGCGTCGGTGCAGATCGCGACTTTCACGCCTGCGTCTCGCGCGAGACGGGCGTGGGCTGCTGACAGATCGAGGCGATCCGGGCTGCAATTGATCTCGAAGAAACAGCCCCGCTCCCGGGCGTGCGCAACGACGCGCTCCATTTGCAGATCATAGCCGGAGCGCCGGAGCAGCAAACGCCCCGTCGCGTGTCCGAGAATGGTGAAATGCGGGTTGTCCATCGCGCGTAGAATCCGCTCCGTTTGCTCCTGTTTGCCGAGGCTGAAGCGGGAGTGTAGGGAGCAGACGGTGTAGTCCAATTCGCTCAGAAGATCGTCCGGGTAGTCCAGCGTGCCGTCGGCGAGGATATCGACCTCCGCCGACTTCAGAATGCGGATGCCTTTTAGGCGCGCATTGAGTTTGTCGATCGCCCGGAGCTGCTTCCGCAGGTCTTCGACGGAGAGCCCGCCCGCGATCGTCAAACTCCGAGAATGATCGGTGATCCCGAGATAGTCGTAGCCCTTCGTCTTCGCGGCTTCGGCCATCTCCTCGATCGTGTGGGCTCCGTCGCTTCCCGTCGAGTGAGCATGGAGTTCCCCGCGTATGTCTTCGACCGATACGAGGCGTGGCAGGCGGCCCCGGGCGGCTTGGGCGACTTCGTTCCCTCCTTCCCGCCGTTCCGGCTCGATGAAGCGCAAACCGAACTTCCGGTAGACCGAGGCTTCGTTGGGAAAGCGGGTGCGGGAGCCCGCGATCCGCGCGAGGTCGGCTCCGTATGCTTCCAGCGCTTCCAAATGCGCGGGGGAGCCTGTGGCGTCCAGCAAGTCGAGACCCCATTTGGCGGCGGAGCCCCGTCGCAGACTCAGCTCCACGCCCAGAGGATGCTTGAAACGGGCGCGTGTGCCGTCGGCTTCGAGCAAAGGCGTTCGTCCGCCGAAGCGCTGGAACTTTGCGACAAGCCCGGGGAAGTCGCGACACAGGACAAGGAAGATGAGCTCACTGACGACTTCCGTGCGGCGCCGGTAGTCTCCCGCCGCTTCGACCCGGGTGGCGCCGCAGGAATCGAGAAGGTAGCCGTGCACGGCGGGCACGAGGTCGTCGGCGTCGTAGAGGAGGATTGAATTCTGTTCCACCATCGCCTGGCTGACATGCTGCGCCATTCGCGCCCCGAGAACGCGAAGGATCTCGCCGGTCTCCAGCTTCTCTTTCAGTTCCTGGACCGAGCCAATCTTGAGCGCTTTGTAAGCCCGGAGCACGCGCTTGGGATCAAGCCGCGGATACTCGCTGAGCGCGGCGATCTCCGGGCTCACTTTCGCGCGAAGCGACTCCAACTGGCGGAGCGCGCCTTTTTCGACGATCTCGCGTATCGCTCCCGCTATGCCTTTGCCGATGCCGGAATAGCGGGTCAGGTCCGAACCGCCCTGCACCAGCTCCGCAACGCTTTCCGGTACGCTGCCCAACGTCTCGGCCGCTCGACGGTAGGCTTTGATTTTGAAGGGATTTTCTCCCTGGGTGGACAGCATCTGGGCCAAGCTTCGCAGATGCGAAGCGATTTCCACGTTGCTCAGAGAAGCCGACGTTTCGTTCGACATGGTGGATCGCGCCCGGCTGCGCGCAGTCCGGAAACAAAGAAGGCGCGGCTGAGGCCGCGCCTTCGCCTAAATGAGTGTCGACCGATCAGTATTCCCAGCGGCCTTCATAGAAGCGGTAGCCGTTGCTTTCGCGTTCCCACCGCGGGGCTACCCAGGTCGCGTCCGCGCGGGGTGGAAGTTCCCAATGGCCGGTGATCCATACGTAACGATTGTCTCGATACGTGTAGTAACCTGGGATCCAGACATGGCGGTCAGACGGTCGTTCGGTCACGGGTTCCTGCACGGCAGTCGGAGGCGCCTGGGTGACGATGATCGTCTGTCCGGGCGCGGCGCCCGGAGCAGCGGGATAGGCGACCGCGACGGGAGTGCTGGCGGTGCCCGTGGTGGCCACGGCGGTCGTGGGGGCGGCAGGCGGCGGGGCCGAGACAACGGTGGAAGGGGGTTCGGACGCGCAACCGGCGAGGAGCGCTAATCCGCCTGCGACGAGGAGGGCGGAGCCGAGCGAACGCGCGGAATGAGGCGAACAAGATTTCAGCATAATACGTTTCATAACATTGTTAGCCTACCCGAGCCTTGGCATTTTCATATCGGGGCTGGCACCGCTGCCCGTTACGGGGCCGCTTTCCGGGGGAAAGCGGGGGAATCTTATCGGGAGAGGGCGGCGGCTCATTCGCGTTTTTGCGAGGCGAGAGAGCCTCCTTTGGACTTGGTTCGGCGGGGCTTCCGGTGTCTGTTCGGGCGATGAACATGGACTGGACGATCGCCTTCGACGCGGACGACACCCTTTGGCACAACGAAGTTATCTTCGAAAAAGTGCACGATCGTTATCGCGAGCTGCTGGCGCAGTATCATGACACGGCGACGGTCGATCGCACGCTCTTGGAAACGGAGCTGAGAAACCTGGAACTGTACGGCTACGGGGTCAAAGGCTTCACCCTCTCGGCCATCGAGACCGCGATTCAACTTACACGCGGCAAGATCTCGGCCGAGGAGGTTTCGCGCATCGTGACCTTGGGGCGAGACATGCTCGCGCACCCGGTGGAGTTGCTGGAGGGCGTCCATGCTACGCTTGCAGCGTTGGCTCAGCGGCAAACGCTGCTCGTTATCACGAAGGGCGATCTGCGCGATCAAGAAAGGAAGCTCGAGAAGTCGGGACTGGCCCCGTTCTTCCATCACGTGGAAATCGTCTCGGAAAAAGACGAGGCTGCGTACCTGCGGATTCTCCGCCGCCACGCCATCGACCCGCGCTCTTTTATGATGGTGGGGAATTCACTCAAATCTGACATCTTGCCGGTGCTAGCGCTGGGAGGTGCTGCGGTCTACATCCCTTATCACGTTACCTGGGCCGCCGAGCGGGCGGAGTTGCCGCCGGCCGGTGCGCGTTTTCGAAAGCTTGCCTCGATCCGGGACCTTCCGGCCGCATTGGCCGAGTGGCCAGATCGGCGGTAACCGGAAATGTATTCATAAGATACACTGCCAAAGTTGTTTAGGTAAATTATTGCTGCCTTGGCTTCTTCCTAGATTTCCCCCGCCTGGACTTGAGTCCGGCCCAGGAGGAGTCGTTATACGGATACAGTGAGTCAACACGCCAACGAACGATCCGGCAGCCTTGTCCATTCCTACAAGGCCTATGATCCCCGGATTATTTTCTTCTACTTCGTCATCGCGGCGCTGCTGCTCACGTTAATCGGCGGGCTGGCGTATCAGCAGCTGATCAGGGCGGATGTTTATCGCGACGCGGAGAAAAAACAGACCCAGCGCCGCATCCTGATCCCCGGTCCGCGGGGCAGCATCTGGGATCGCAACGGAAAACTGCTGGCGGGAAATCGGCCGCGGTTTTCCGTCGTGCTTTACTTGGATGAACTGCGAAAGGAATTTCGGCGGGAGCACATTCGGGTGGTCAAAAATTACCGGGAAATGGTGGGCCAAGACATGCCGGGCGCCGATCGGCGCGAGCAGCTCCAGGCTTATCGAGCGAAACAGCGAGAGAAGGAGCTCCCCTCGGACGCGCAATTGGTGAAGATCGCGCGTTATCAGGTAGTTCAGACCTACCTCGACCAAATCAACCACGCGCTTGGGCGGCGGGAGACCGTGGACTCCAAGGAGCTGGAAGATCATATCAGACATCAGCTCCTGCTGCCTTATGTGCTCCTCGACGATCTGACTGCCGACGAGTACGCGAAACTCCTCGAGCAATTGCCGGTCCGGTCCCCGCTGCAGGTTTATGCCTCCAGCACGAGGTACTATCCCAATGCCTCCGCGGCGGCCCACACCTTGGGCTTCGTGCGCATGCGCGAGGATATTCAGGCGGCGGAAGGTTTTCCCGGCGCGGAACTCACGACTTTCAAGATCAAGGGCGTGGCCGGACGGGACGGGTTGGAGCGGCAATTCGAAAAAGCGCTGGAGGGCGCAACGGGCGGAAGCATTTACCGCGTCGACCCCGGCGGTTACCGGATAGATCCGCCCCTTGAAATCCGACGCGCCGTCGCCGGGAACGATTTGGTTTCGAGTCTCGACCTCGAACTGCAAACCACGGCGGAAGCGGCAATCGGAGCCACCGAAATGGCCGGCGCGGCGGTCGCTCTCGACATCAAGACGGGCGAAGTGCTGGTGCTGGCGAGCAAGCCGGACTTCGATTTAACGGCTGCCTCTCCCCGGATGAGCCATGCGACGGCGGAAGAAATCGAAAAAAAAGGCGCGTGGCTGCATCGCGCGGTCCAAGGGATCTACCCGCCTGGGTCGTCCTTCAAGGTTCTCGTCACGATTGCCGGGATGCGGGCCGGAGCCGTCGCCCCGGACAGCGACATCGATTGTCCCGGATTCTACCGTGTCGGCCGCAAGGAAATGCCTTGTCACGACCGCCACGCGCACGGCCACATTTTTATTGGCGAAGCGATCGCGAAGAGCTGCAACGTATTTTATTATCGTCATGGCCTGGAGATGGGGGCGGAGGCGATCATCGCCGAAGCGCGCCGTTTCGGCTTTCACAAGCAAACCGGCATTGAACTGCCGCATGAGAGCCGCGGGATGAATGTTCCCGATGCCGATTGGAAACGACGGGTTTCGAACGGACCCTGGGTCCCTGTCGACACCGCGAATATCTCCATCGGACAGGGCGGCCTTGCGATCACTCCGCTGCAGATGGCGTGTTTCACCGCTTCTCTGGCCCGCCGAGAAACGACCACCGTCCCGCATTTGTTGCATCAAGCGAACCGGCCGGCGCAGCGCACCGAATCCATCGGACTGACGCCCGGCCAATACGACGCGCTGGTTTCGGGGATGGAGCAATGCGTCCGCGCCGGCACCGCGCGCCGGCTTGACTTATCCAAGCTCCCGCCGGATTTGCGCGTGGCCGGCAAGACGGGCACCGCTCAGCAGCCTTCGCCCAAGGGGATCATCAACATCGCTTGGTTCATTTGCTTTGCGCCGGTAGAAAAACCCGAGATTGCCATCGCCGTCATGATCGAAGGCGACACCGCCGGGGAAGAAACCGGGGGCGGCGTTTACGCCGTGCCCGTGGCAGGCGCCATACTGAAGACTTGGTCCGACCAAAAAAAGAAGGGGCTGGCGCCGGTCAAGCCGACGACCCGGACTGCCGCAAATCGCTGATGGGAGGGGGGTGAGAGTAGCGGACACGTATCCGCGCGCGAATCGCGTACGGGTCTGCACCCCACTCATTTGTGTGACTGTTCAAATGCCTGGGATCGGGTAGGCTGCTCGCGCCGGACTGTGCCACGGCAAACCCCACATACCCCTTCCGCCGGCGTTCATCGCCGGCACACCCCTGTTTTTCCGGGCATGCATCCCATTCAGTGCGCGCGCGGAGAAACTCAAACCCCTGATCGACATGTCATCCATGAAATCCTGCAATACTCTGAAACTCGCGGTCGCGATTCTCACCCTCGGATTTGGCGCGAACGCTTATGCCCAGGTGGGCAGCGGTTGGACCTCTTACAGCCCCTCCAGCAACATTCACATTGCGGTCAACGGCGAGCTTAAGACCTATCCGTATTCAGACAGTATCACGACCCCCGGCGGCACTTATCGCAACTCGGGCGGTATCGAAACTTTCCATATCCTCAACAGTTCGAGCAATCGCGTCGAGCGCCGGATGCAGAACAATTACACCTCCGGACAGCGCCAGTTTCAAGGTGAAGTCCGCGTGAGTTCACCGTCGGACGGACAGGCGGTCATGCAAGTGTTCGGTGGCGCGACCAATGCCACCGCGCTGCAGATTCGCGCTCACAATACGAGCGGCGGCCAACTGCGCCGCTACGATTCCGAACTGATTGCGTCGGGCATTTTCGGCGTATGGGTTCGTTTGAACGTGATTCACGACGCGAACGGAAACCGCGTCATGGTTTACGCCAACGGATCGAGCAAAGGAAATTTTGCCGACCGCGGCAACGCGACGCACTACCACAAGTACGGCACGTACGGCACGCTTCGTTCGTCGAATGCGAAATCGGAGTACCGCAGCGTCCGGCACTTCCGGAAATAGTCCGCCGCGCTCGTCGCACCAGTCTCGCTCTCTCCCTGCCGGGCGCCTTCGGGCGCCCTTTTTTTCTCCGGGAGGGAACTGAATCAACCCGCAGGGATGGGAGGTTGCACTCCGCGTTTCCGCGGAGCTTGCGGGGGAACGGAATCGAGGGCCGTGTATGCGGAAAGGAGGATGCTTGTATGCGGAATGGATGACTACCGGGCGGGGGTGAACCTTGGTAGGTTCATCCTTTCCCCTCAGAGCGACGGCCCGCTGGGCCGCTGCTCTGACTCCAGCGTTAGTAAACACCAAGCCTGTACCATCCGTGAAACCGTACCTCCTCTCGCTGCGAGGGTTCGCTCTGCGCGCCTTCGCCGCTTCGTTGTTCCTGCTCAACCATTACACGCACGCCCAGCAAGGTGCCACCGGCTCGCTCGGCGGCCGCGTTCTAAACCCTGGCACCGGCGAATACGTCAAGTACGCCGACGTGAAAATTCAAGGCACAGACCTAACCTCGCGCACCGAAGAAGGCGGCTCCTATTATTTTGCCAATGTGCCCGTCGGGCCGGCGACCGTCGTGGTCAGTCACACAGGCTATGCGTCAGCCACCGCCACGGTGATCGTGTCAGCAGGCGCGACCGCCACTCAGGATTTCAGCATCAGCCCGCTCGGGGCCAAGGATGAGTCCGCCATTCTCCTCTCGGAATTCGTGGTCACCAGCGAGCGCGAAGGTGACGCGAAAATGATTCAGGAGCGGCGTGGAAGCACCACGATCGCCAACGTGGTCACGGCGGACAGCCTCGGCGACATCACGCAGGGCAATATCGGCGATTTTCTGAAGTACCTGCCCGGTTTCACATTCATCGCAGGAGATTCCGACGATCCGCAGTTCGGCATGCTCGGCGGCATGGAATCGCAATACATGAACGTGGGGATCGACGGAGCGCGCATGGCCGGCGTGCCCAGCGATTTCAACGGCGAAGGCGATCAAGGTGCCCGCGCCTTCAACTTCACGCAGATCTCCATCAATAGCATCGATTCGATTTCGGTCGAGCGAACCGTCGGCGCCGAGTCGGACGGCGACGGCACCGCTGGCACCGTGAACCTGCGTACCAAGAGCGCATTCGATCGCAAGGGCCGCCGCATCGATTGGCAGATCAACGGCACGGTAAATTCCGGCGACTTCCAGGACGTGATCAATTTCCGCAAAAGCCGGGGCCCGAACGATGCCCGCAGCTACAAAGTCCAGCCGGGCCTTTTGCTGGGATATTCGGACACGTTCTTCGGCAATCGGCTGGGAGTGAACGCGAACATTGGACTTTCCCAGGCCATCCGCAATGCGAGCCGGATGGAATTGATCGATCAGGCTGGCGTCGGCCCCATCAACGAAATCCGCATGCAGGATGCGCCCGGCCTGACCCAGCGGTACAATGGGAACGTCAACCTGGAGTATCGTTTGCAACGCCGGACCCACGTGCACCTGCGCGCGGCCTACAATTACCAGGAGCGCGACAACCATGCACGACAGATCCAGTTCGTGATGCCCACGCTGGACGCCGGCCAGTCCTCCTTGATCCGGATCGAACCGGCCGCGGGAGCGACCAACGGCCAGCTCAACGTCGCGAACGGCAGCAGCTCGCGCAGCGAAAACAAGGTCATCAGCTACGGCGCCGGCTTCGATCACGCGGTGCGAAACTGGAGGGTGGACGGCCGGGTGGACTATTCCCGCTCCGATCGCAACGATGGCAGTCTTTTCCGTGCGCCGTACCTCGGGCGTCAGGATTCTCGCGTGAATAATATCAGTTTTCGCGCGGAACGCACCGATCGGCGCAGCGCCGACTGGCGATTCACGCAGTTGAGCGGAGCGGATTGGCGCGATCCGAACAGTTGGATCGCCCAGGGCAGCGCCTCCGGACAGGATGGCCTGACTTGGGGCAGCGAGTTCACCGCCGCCCTGAACGGATCGGTGGACCTCAATTGGCGCCACAAAGTTAAGCTCACCGCCGGTATCAGCGACCGCATTACAAAAAAGCATTTCGATCTCGTGGCCCGCAAGCAGTACGCCTACCTTCCGACCGGAGCCACCGCGGGCCAGGTGCGGCTGCCGAATTCGCCGTATCGCCTCGACGTCGATCTCGGAACGAATCTATTCCCGCTGCCCTTTCCGAGTCGCGAAGAACTTGGCAACCAACTCCGCAGCAATCCTGAATACTTCACCGAGGTTGCGGTGGGAGACAGTCTGGCGCAGATGCTGCGACGCGACAAAGACAGCCAGGAAGATGTCCTGGCCTATTATGCGAAGGCCACCGGCCGCGTGAAACGCCTTTCCTATGACGTGGGTTATCGCTTCTCCACGACGGAGCGCGAGATCGGGATCGTCAATGCGTTGCCCGATACTGCCGCCAATCCGTTTTTCACCACGGCGGTTCGAACCAACGCGGAAAACACAACCGCGGTCCTCACGCCGGCCCAGATCGACGCGGTGATCAACTATGTCACCTTCAAGTACAACAACGGCATCCAGTCGATCCGTAGGGCCACGGTCGATGCCCCGCCGCTTTTCCGCGGTTCGTTGAAGTACGATGTGCTGGCGAATACCCAGCTGCGCTTCGGCTACGTCGAGGGCTACCAGCAACCCAACCTGAGCGACATCGCGGGGGAACCCACCATCGACACCACAAATTTCCGCTACACGATTCCGAATCCGTCGCTCGAACCGCAGTCGTCGAAGCGATTCTCGCTCGAGCTCCTGCAGAACTTCGAACCGGTCGGCGTGTTCTCGATCCATTTCGCGCAAGCAGAGATCAAGAACGCCCAGACCGAACTGGACGACCTGACCCTCGAAGAGGCGCTGGCGCTCGATCCGACCATCGACCCCTTGGAGTATGGCACATTCAGCTTTCGGACTCGTCGCAACGATCCGGACGGTGCGCTCCGCCTGAACCGAAGCGTCGAGTTGGAATATCGCCAGCAGTTCCGCCAGCTTCCGGGGATCTGGCGCGGCTTGGGTATCTTCGGTTCCTATTCGAAGTATACCACCAATCGCAGCACGGGGCGTTTTACGCCGCGCTCAGCGACCGGCGGCCTGAATTTCGGTTACCGCAAGTTCGGCATGAACATTCGGGCGGTTTGGATCGACGATGTGCGCACGAGCGGCAACTCGAATTTGCGCGAACGCGGCACCTCTGTCCCACGGTATATCAAGCAACGTACGACAGCCGACTTGAATCTCCGTTACGGCATCACGCGCAACCTCGAGATTTTCCTTTCGGGGAAAAACATCACGAATGAGCCGATTCTACAGTACCACCCTACGGCGGACATGAGCCTCGAGCGGTACATCAATCCGGGCTCGCTCTGGACCGCCGGCATCAAAGGCCATTTCTGAGCGAACGAGAAGCTGCCTCGTTTGCCTCCAGCGGGCGCCTTCCGGCGCCCGCTTTTTGTTGTATCGTCCTCGTCTAGCTGAGCGTCTCAGGGCGCGGTGATCCAGTGGCAGCCCCCGCCGTCTTTCTCTTCCAGATTGGGGAGCGAGTTCGGCCCGAGACCCGTTTCCATGTTCGCTTCGGCGATCGGCGGGGTGCTATTTGTACCATCATGACAGAGGACGCCGAATTGCTTCGACGCTATGTGGCCGATCGCTCCGAGCAGGCTTTTGCCGATCTCGTGCGTCGGCATATCGATCTGGTCTACAACTCCGCCCTGCGCCGGTTGAACGGGGACGAACACGCCGCCCGCGATGTGACCCAGCAGGTGTTTACGGATCTCTCCCGCAAGGCGCCGACCTTCGGCCCGGAGACGGTGTTGGCCGGATGGCTCTATACCAGCGCGCGCTTTGCCGCCGCCAAGAGAGTACGATCGGAGGTCAGACGACGCGCCCGAGAAATGGAGGCGACTACCATGCAAGAAATCGAAAGCAGTGCGAGCGTGCCCTGGGAAGATCTCAGGCCCGTGATCGATGAGGCCCTGGATGACCTCAAGCCGCAGGACCGCGAGGCGGTGCTCTTGCGTTATTTCGAGGGGCGGCCGTTGGCGGCAGTGGGGAAAACGCTCGCCGTGTCGGAAGATGCCGCGAGGATGCGGGTCGATCGGGCCCTCGACAAACTGCGCACCGCGCTGGAACGCCGGGGAGTGACTTCCACCGGCGCCGCCCTCGCGACAGTGCTGGCCGCGCAACCGATCGTGGCGGCGCCGGCCGGCTTGATCGCCTCGGTCACGAAGGCCGCCCTGACAGCCACAGCGGTTGGAGTGGCGCCGATTCTGGGCGCAAAAGTGCTGTTAATTCTCGCTGCGGCTCTCGCGGCGGGATTCTCCTGGTTTTTCCTGCGAGAACCCGCACCGCCGCCCGCCCCCGCGGGGGGGCGCGAGAGCGGCGCGGCGACGATCCCGCTCCTCGAGGGCCCGCTCGCGGTTTTGGCTGGGAACGAAGCTTTGGCTGCGGGCACCCCGACAACGGCCGAGGCGGAAGCGCCGGTGGGTACGCTGAGTCGATCGGCATTGCTCGTGCGAGCGCGCGGTCGGCTCAGCCTTTATTATGCTCAGCTTTTTCGAAGTCTCGATCTGCCGTCCCTGGAGCAGCAGCGTTTCGAGGACTTGTTACTGCAGAAACAGTCGGTTCTGAGCGACGTAATCGCGCGCGAGGGGCCACCGCCAAGCGGCGCCGAGCAACGCAGGGCTTATTTCGCGCGCGTCGTGGAGGCTCAACGCGAGGTCGACGCCGGGATCGCCCAC
>CAZJLP010000038.1:27637-28904 GCA_964546955.1 uncultured Opitutaceae bacterium
CTGGGGGAGCAGCGCACCGCGCTGTACCTCGATTACGAATACAAGATTGTCGCTCGACTGACCGTAAACGCCTTCCGCATGAAACTGCGGGCGATCGAACCGCTCTCCCTCGAACAGGCAAACCAACTCTATACGCTGCTAGCCCGCTCGGTCGAGAATGGGTCGAGCCGCAGCACGGCGGGACTCAGCTTGGAAACGGCGGCGGGGACGGGCGGCCGTCCCGTCCTGATTTTGGGAGACTCGGAACTCACCCGAGCGAAGACGTTTCTCTCGCCCGCCCAATGGACATTTCTCCAGGATAACTACGGTGAGAACAGTGTGCCCGCTCGCTGAGGCAGGACGAATTAACGTTGCGCGGAAGAGAAGTCGGATGAAATCAGCGCTGAAGCGATTTGCTCGCAAAGACTGAAGGAGGGATACGATGGATCCGCAGCGAGCGCGCGCCCGCGGGTGATCGGATCTTCGAAAAACGGGGTGGGATCATCCACGAGAGCGCAGAGCCGTGAGACCAGAAGGAGGGCATCTTGGCCGCGATGTTCAATGGGTGTTTTCATACTGAATGGTCTCTTGATCGGTGCGCCTTAGCGTCTTCTTTAAAGATAATTAACGAAGGTTTGCCTGGGCGGGCCCTGGGGGATTCCCCGATAGCGAGCAGGCGCACAACTTTCCTAAGCGCGTGGGAGATCTTGCATCGCAAGGGGGCCGATGTTACGTAAGTATCACGTTGAAAATAAAATCCGCTGATTTCCATGTGAGCTGCCCGGATCTCGCTTCCTGCCCTGCAGACGCGCGAAAAGAGTTCGCCTTTATCGGTCGATCCAATGTGGGAAAGTCATCGCTAATAAATCTTCTCACGCAGCGCAAAGCGCTGGCGAAGGTTTCGGACATGCCGGGCAAGACGCAATTGATTAACTTTTTTCTCGTGAATGAAGCGTGGTGGCTCGTCGATCTACCGGGCTACGGCTACGCCAAAGTGGGGAAGAATCGCCGGGCTGAATTCAATGAGGCAGTGAGCGAGTACCTCGAGCAAAGGGAGGCCCTGGCGTGCGTGTTCGTGCTCATCGACTCCAATCTTCCACCACAAGAAATCGATTTGGACTTCCTGCAATGGTTGGGACAAGTGGAACGTCCCTTTGTCCTTGTATTCACAAAAGCGGACAAACTCTCCGCCGCGCGCGTTCACGCCAACATCGAACAGTTCAAGGTGGCGATAGCGGGATGGTGGGGCGACGAGGTGCCCGGCATCATCTCCTGCTCGACCAAGACC
>CAZJLP010000038.1:28914-42158 GCA_964546955.1 uncultured Opitutaceae bacterium
CGCGGGGCGCACGGAGATCCTGGAAGTGATCTCCGAGGTACTGGGCTAGGAGGGGGCCGGGGTGGAGCCTGCCGTGCCGGCAGGCTGGTTCGATTCTAGCGTCGTTAGGCGGTCGGCTCCACCTTGTCGGAGTACTGGGACGTCTCTTTGTTACAAACTCTCTTTCACGGTACGCGCAGCAGGACTTCGGCGCCGTAAAGGGTGAGCAGCGGGTGTTTGATCACCGCGCGAATGTCGTAGGTGTGGCCCGAGAGCAGACCGGACAATTCATGGGTGAACTCTCCCGTGGCAGTGCGCGCAAACAACGGTGAGCCGGTCCACGCCGTGTTCCGTTCGGTCAAGTCCAGGCCCGTCGCATCGCGGTATTCGAAACCCACTTCAACCGCTTTGGCATCGCCGAGGGTTTTCACGGTCCCGACGAGAGCCGCGCTTTTCTTCGCCGCATCCCATTTTGGGGACGCGGTCTCCACGACGGGAGGAGTGAGAGCGGGCTCGACGTGAGTGATCTTCAACACGACGGGGTTGGGCCACTTGCGATCGTTGTACAGCCGCTGCGCGTGCATGGCGCGTACGTGCAAACCGTCGGACTCCTGCTTCCACGTTGTCTTAGGCGTCACGTCGGGGCGGTATTCCAATACCTTGTCGTTCTGACTTAAAACGGTGATCGTGGTCTGGGCCGTGGCGCGCAAGGATTTCAGATTGAACTCGCGCCAGCCGCCGTAAGGCCACCGCTCCTTCGTTTTCACGATAGCGTAGACCGTGTTGGAGTTCTTCTGCCGCGTGAACCACACGTCCCCCTCGTTTGTGATGATCCAGGGGCGGACGCCGTAAATGCATTCGCTGTTCGTGAACATCCACAGCGCGATTTCTCGGAGGCGCTCTTCCTGTTCGATCGGCAGCTCGCCGTCGGGTTTCGGGCCCACGTTCAGCAAGAGATTGCCGCCTTTGGCGCGAGTTTCGATCAGCAGCCCGATCAATTGACCTCCGGTCTTATAGGATTCGTTGGTCGGTTTGTAGTGCCATTGTGTTCCCATTGTCACGCAGGCTTCCCAGGCCTCGTCCAGGGGAATGCCCGGGATTACCTGCTCTGGGGTGACGATCGCGCCCCGTGTGACGACGGTGTCTGGTTGGAGGTCCCACGCCAAGTCGCGGAGCCCCTCATGTGGGCCGTCGAAGAACACGACATCGATTTTCCCATAGTTCGTGAGCAGCTCTCGAACTTGCGCACGGTCGTGGGCGAGCAACCCCGGATTGTTAGCCGGAATGACATCGGCTTCGCGGCGGTTGATGGTCTTTCCGTTCTTATGCAGCCACCAAAAGTCATCGGGCGAAAAATACACGCCGGCGGCGATGCCCTGGGCGCGGAAAGCATCGAAGACCTCGCGGGTGATGTCCCGCTTGAAGGGGGTGTGCGCGATACTGAAATCGGTCGTTGCAGTCGGCCACATGCAGAAGCCGGAGTGGTGCTTGTTCGTGAAAACAACGTAGCGAATGCCCGCGAGCTTGGCCAGGGTCGCCCAATCCGCCGGGTTGAATTTGCGCGGGTTGAAGGTCCGCGGGAGATCCTCAAAAAAGCGGCGCACATAGCTTTCGTCCGCGCCGACCAGCGAATGGCTGATGACGGATCCAAGCTGAACGTCCACGCTCCAGTGGATGAAGAGCCCGAATCCGTCGTCGCGGAATTGCTCGAGACGTCCCGCCTTGTTGCGGGAGCCCACCGGATCACCCGGCGCGGCCATCAGCGCCGGCGCCAGCACGGCGATCAAGGAAAGAACGACGGGGCCAAAAAGCGGAAATCGAAAGGTCATAGGGGGGAAGAACGGTTGACCGGAACTCCCGAGGAAATGCCTGCCGCGCCGCCGAGAGCAAGGCTGTTGAGAGGAGAGCGGCCGATCTGCGGTCTAGGAGCGGTAGAATTCCGGATGACGGCTTCAGGCAATCGGCAACCGGAACGGTCGAACTGGACGGAATGGAGGCAGTCGGCGGTGGGGTACCGTTAACCCACTCCCCACATGAGCATCATTGGCATCATTCTCATCGGCCTTCTCGTCGGCATCGTCGCTAAATTTCTCCTCCCGGGTGACGACCCGGGCGGTTTTATCGTCACCACCTTGCTCGGCATCGCCGGTTCATTCGTCGCTCACTATGTCGGCGTCAAAGCTGGCTGGTATTCGGAAGGGCAACCGGCGGGTTTCTTGGCCTCCGTCCTTGGGGCTATTGCCTTATTGCTCGTTTACCGGATGCTTTTCCGCCGACGCCGCACGTGATCCTCGCCCGGCGGGGCGTCCGCGGTTGCTGACGCCACCCGTCAGAGTGATTTCTCAGAGAGACCTTGCCTGAGCCGCTTCCAGCGCCAATACCAGCCCGAGAATCGTTGTACGCCGGTGAGAGGGCGATGGGTAGCCCCGGCGTTGCATGCTCTTGATCTCGAGCTGCTTGTTGCTTTGGCGTGGAAGGAGGGGACGGCCAGAGGTCTCGATTTCGGGCATCTCAACCGGGGGAGCGGGAAGCAACGTGGTCATGACCGCACTGTTATATCCGCTAGCTTCCGCGAGTTGAATAACACTTCGGCGTTAGGGTCCGGACCGGCCGCAGAGACGGGGGAGGCAGTTCCTCGCCGTCGGAGGTGAAGCGAGAGGTGAAAAAAGCGCCCCTATGCCTACGTAGTTTGGGCAGCACCCTTAATGAGGGCTAGGGGTTTCCCTGGTTTTACTGCAAATGGGTTGTTTTACGTTGCAGAAAGTCGCTTGCAATAAAGGCTCCTGCCCGCCTGCTATGAAAAATTCCGCTCTTAGTACCCTAATAGCCGGATGCCTGACGGCGGCGTCCTTTTGTTCAGCGCAAATCAGTTCCATCGGCGAAAGTGCCTTTGCCCCCACAGCGACCGTCATCGATTTTTCGCTGCCTTCCGGGAACGAGCTTCTGATTTCCAATCAGTATTCAGGCTCGGGAGTCACTTTTTCGGGGCCGCTCTTCACCATGCAGAACTCCGGAGACACCTCGCTGTTTCCGGCGAATGGCGGGGGATCGATTGCCTCTAATTGGCTCTACGCGGGATCGGGTCGCCAGGGCACCTCGATTGACGTGCTTTTCGCCGCGCCTGTAAGTCGAGTCGGCGCTTACGCGGAGTTCTGGGGCACTGACACCCTGACTTTTTCTTTCTATTCCGGCGCAACGCTGCTCGGCTCCATGGGCGGGAATGGGGGAGTACCCACGGCCATTTTCATGGGATTCGAGTCCGTGGCGGGTTTCGATCGCCTCAACCTTTCCATCGGCGGTCCCAACAACAATTTCCTGGCGATCGACGATTTTCGTTTTGAGTACGCCAGGCTTGGCGCGGTTCCGGAACCTTCTACCTACGGACTCCTGGCTGGGCTGGCCTTGTTCTCACTCACTGTTTTCCGCCGTCTAAAGGCGGAGAAAAAAAACTAAGCGAAACCTCCTGTTTCGCACGGACCGCGGGCCTACCCCCCCGCGGTCTTTTTTTTGGCAGAGTGCGGGTTTGCTTAGGGAAGCTCTAAAGACTGGGGAGAGGCGGGGGATGGAGGTGGATCACTTCAAAACGTCCGTTAAGGAAGCGTTGAAAACGGCTTGAGGGCGAGGCCTCTGGACTCGCCGTCGTGTACAGGCGACCGTGGCCTGCACACACCTGTGCAGCGCTGGACGGCGTCAAACGCATGCTCTTACGCGGCGTCGCTTCCTTCGACGGGCAGTCCAGAGGCCCGCCCTACCTTGCGATCCGTTTTTCAGAGGTTCCTGTAGGAGCACCAATCAGCGCGACCCAGCCGCCACAGCCAGGAGGTACCACGCGCCGTGGGGCAGCCATTGTTCGCCCCAGCGCCAATCGTGATCCAATCCCGTCTGAGCGTGGGTCAAATTGAAGTCGATGTCGTGAGGATTCTTGAAGCCCGCAGTGATGCCGTTGCAGATGCCGCCGGGCGCGTTTCGGTATTGGTACGACCCGAAGAAATAGTACTCGGGGTTGTTTCGCCCCGTGCCCTGAAGCATGCAGGCATCGAACGGGTTGAGCCCCAGAATCCAATTGAGCTGATCGGTCGCGTAGACTCGCAGGTCCCGGGAGAAGTCCGCGTCCTCCTTGAAGTGGGGGAGGGCGAGTCGCGCTGCGGCGGCGAGAGAGGCGAGGCGTGCGTTTTCCCCCTGCCACCACGGCGCCGTGTCGCTGTCGTGGGGATAGAAGAACGCCGTGCGGCGTTCGCCGGCCTTGTTCTGCACGTACTGGCGCGCCAATCCGAAGGGATTGGTCACCTCGCGAGTCGTCGCGAGTTCAAACGCAAGGGCGCGCCGTATTCCGGCGAGAAGCGTCGCTTTGGCCTCGTCCGGCGCCACTTCGTGGTACGCGAGCAAACTGACAATCGGCAACCCCGCGTCCGCTGCGTGGAAGAAAGGTCGGTCCTTGTCGTCGGCGCGGAAATAGGCGCCGCGGTCGCCGCGGGAAATCAAGCGCGCGAGCAGGCTGTCCGCGCGTTTTCGGGCCGCCGACGCGTACTCCGCTTTTCCCGTCGCCCGGTGGAGCTCGGTCGCGGCAAGGAGGGCGCAGACGTCGTCGACGATGTTTTCTTTGCCGTCGTTGGCTGTCTCGGAGTTATGCGTATTCAAGTATCGATACGCCGCCTCCGCTTCGCCCAGGTAGCGAGCCGGAGCGAACTCGCCGTCCGCGGGCAAACGACTGGCCATGGCTAGCACTGCGATCGACAGCCCCCCGCCGCTGCGAAATCCGACGTCGTAGAGTTCAGTCTCCGGCTCGCCCGACGGGATCGCGGCGGAGTCGGCGGAGGATTCGACCGGCTTGCGGACCTTGATCGTGAAACCTTTGCCCTGGGCGGGCGCAATTCGCCGGTCCTCCGGCTTTTTCCCCGCGCCGCGGCCGGAGACTGAACGAAAAAAAGAGCCCGACGGGTTACGCATCCTCACGAGGAAGTCCGCTCCGTAGAGCGCCTCGTCGAGCAGCCTTCGCCGGTACTGCGCGAAATTTTCGTCATTGCGCTGACCGAGCAGATCAAGGCTGCGCATCAGGCTGTACACCACGAGGGGCGTTTGCTGGGGATTATGGTAGGTCGAATAGGAGAGATGCGAGAGGTGTTTCCCATAGTCGCCGCTGGCGTCGTACCAGCCGCCGTGCACGTCGACCGTACCGGCGCGCCCACTCAGAAACGGCAGCGCCCGATCCGCGCGGTCGAGGGCGCCGGAGCAGCGTTGTCCCTTAAAATAGAAGAGCACATCGGACAAAGTATGCCGTTCGAAAAGGTTCGTCTGAACCCGGAAAGGGCACGACTCGATTGTCTTCGTGGGAGAGCGAACCTCCAGCGTGTACTCGCCCTCAATGCGCATTTCGTCAAACGAGACGGCCCAGAAGTGCCAGTCGCGCCACTTATCCACCGGACCGGCGGTGGAAGCGGGACCTTCCCACACGACGTTTCCCGCAGGATGGGCCCTGAGGCGCGCCGTCTCGAACCCGTCGCCGGGAGAGCCGCGAACCACCGCGCGTTTCGGAAGCTGCGCGTCGTATCCGAGGTGGTTGGTAAGCACGATCGCCGGCTCGGACGCGAGCAGGCGCAACGCGGTGAGAACAAGCAGCACGGTGTAATTCCTCATTTCTTATCGCTCCTTCTTCCCTCGGCATTTGGCAAGCTACGGATCTGACAATGCATTGCCTTTGCTTTTTACCTGAGTCCGTCGCTCTCCGGGATGCGGAGTTTGCAAGTGAGAAATAACCGGCCGGAGCGCGCCAGGACTGAGGAGTGTGCGAACGTTAGCTTGTGGAGTGTCCGAAAACGGAGTGAGGGCGAGGCGTCCTCGACTCGCCCTACCTTTCGCTCCTCTCATCCGTGTTTTTCAAGTGGCGATCGAAGAACTCCATGATGCGCATCTGCTGCCGGAGGCGGATGTGGGGATCGCTGATCATGTGGGTGCCCAGCATGGGGAGCAGGTCGTAGGGTTTCCCCGCGCGATACAGAGCGTCCGCCAACTGCAGCGTGTGCTGGAAGTAGACATTGTCGTCCGTGATTCCGTGGATGAGCATCAGGGGTCTCTGCAGCTGCGCGGCATAGGTGGTCACGTTGCTCACACGGTAGGCCTCGGGATTTTCCTGCGGAAGGCCAAGATATCGTTCCGTGTAGTGCGTGTCGTAGTTTTCCCACGTAACGACGGGCGCGCCGGCGACCCCGCACTTGAAGATTTCCGGGTGACGGAGGGTGGCCATGGCCGAGAAATAGCCGCCGAAAGACCAACCTGTCACTCCCACGCGGCCGAGGTCCATGGCGGGATACTCTTTGGCCAGGGCGCGCAGCCCATCGATTTGATCATGAAGCGCGATATCGATGAAGTTGCCGCGGATGACCCGCATCCATTCGCGTCCGCGGCCCGGGGTGCCGCGATTGTCGATGCGGACCACGATGTAGCCGCGGTTGGCCATCCATTGGTCCAGGAGATACGAGGTTCCGCTAACAATAGCCCGCTGGACAGTGGGACCGGCATAAACGTAGAGAATGACCGGGTATTTTTGAGGCGCCGATGCGCCGTTCTTGCCGGCCAGCGCGTCGGGCAGCGTGACCGCCGCGTCCAACGAAGGGTCGCCGGGCAGGCGCAACGTACGGGTGTGAGTCGCGCCTCGGTACGATTCCGCCACGGAGCGAAGATCCGACCGCGAACGAAGATCGGATGACGAAACGACGCGCACGTGATGAGTGCGATCGACGAGCGCGCGGGTGTGCACGAAGAGGCCGGCCTCGGGCGAGAACACCGCCTGATGCTGCCCCGGACCTTCGCTCAGCTGCCGGTTATCCGTGCCTCGCAGAGAAAACGACCACAGGTGGGTCTCGCGTGCATCCCAGTGTCCCTCGGCCAGGACGGATCCACCGGTTTCGTCGAGCCCCACCAGCTTGGCATAGCGCCACGCGGGGGGAGTCAAGGTGCGCAGCCACCGGCCCTCCGCGTTTCGCAGTTCGATCTGCCATTCCCCGGAGCGTTCGGTCGTCCAAAGGAAGTGGGACCCATCCTTGAACCAGAGCGGAGGCGCGCCTCGGTCGTCCAAATCGAGCCACGCGGAGTCGACCTCCTGAAGGAGTTCGCGGGTTTTGCCGGTGAGGTGATCGAAGGCGAGAAGTCGCTGCTCTTGTTGATTCCGGGTCTGGACCAGGAGGGTGAGGGGAGCGGCCTTTTCTTTCCACACCACGCGCGCTAGGTACGGGTACTTGGCTTCATCCCAGTCGATCCAGCGGGTCTCGCCGCCAAGCCGCGAAATGACGCCGACTCGCACCCGTGCATTCGCGGTGCCCGCGCGCGGATAGAAAAATTTTGTCGGAGGCTGCTCGGGGTGCAAAGGATCCGCGATGTAACGCGGTTCGACCCCCGATTCATCGGTCTGCTGATAGGCCAGCCACTGGGAATCGGGAGACCACCAAAACCCCTCGTGGCGCCCCATTTCTTCCTGCGCGATGAACTCGGCGGTGCCGTGCGAGAGTGTTTCCGAGCTTCCTGAAGTCAGGCGGCGAGTTGTGTTCGTCGAAAGATCGATCGTGTGCAGCTCGCGATCGCGCGCGGCCGCGACGTGGCGCCCGTCGGGCGAAAAGCGCGGATCGATCCAGTTGTCTCCGGGGAGTTCGCTGACCTTAAGGTTTGTTCGTTCGACCACATAGAGCTTCCCCGAGAGCACCACGAGCAAGCGCGAGCCGTCCTCAGAGAGGTCGAAACGAGTGAAACCTTTGAGGCTCGTGCGCGTGCGTTCGCGCCGGGCCTTTTCTTCCGCGCTCAATTTCTCTTCCGCCCCACCCAGCAATTGGTCGGGTGTGAGCAATTCCCGTTCGGTCCCTCCTGCAATATCGTGCTCGTACAACCGGAGGACGGGATCGCGAGCTCCCCCGCGGAGGAAGATCACGGTTTTGCCGTCCGGCGTGATTTTGGGCGAAACGGGATGACCCAACGTGAAGTTTCGCGTCTCGGCCAAGTCGCGGAAAAACGCCAGGTCCGCCTCTTCGGCCCCGCTCAGCGTCCACGGTCCAGCCAAAGCGAAACAAAACAAGGTGAGGCAGCGCGGCAGACCCATGCCTTAGGTGAAGGGCAACGCCGGGCCGAGTCGAGCGTTCGCGTGGGCCGAGCAGCCAGATCGAGACCCTTCGAGAACAGGCGGGGTTGAGTCGCTGCGCTGGCTCCCCTCTTGAAAAATTAAAGCGCGTTGCCCGGGAGGACAACGCGCCTGTAGTATGGCTGACCTGGCAAAATCGAATCAGGGAGCGGCGGCGCTCCCGCCGGAGCCGCCACCCGCGCCGCCGAGCTGCTGTTTCAATTGTTCGAAGCGGGCCCGTGTCTCAGCGTCGCGACTCACCTTCAAACCGTGCTCGACGCGCGCAGCAGCGTCAGCTTTGAACCCGTGCTTCGCCAGCAGCGAAGCGCTGCGATAGATGACGTCGGTATTGAATGGGAAGATGCGGACGCCTTCGTCCAGGACAGCGAGATGGCTGCGGGTCGGCTTGACCACAGAGTGCTCCCAGACCGTGGCGATTTCGATATAGACGTCCGCGATGCGGGGCGAGAGGCCGCGAGCAACGAAGAGCGGGGCGAGCAGGTCGCGGGTCTGATCGGTCGACAACGCCTTGTTCGACGCGGCCGGCAGCGCTTCACGCCGCAGCCGGGCGAGTTCGAGATACGCGCGGGGGCGCTGAACGTCGGTCACTTTTCCGACCGCTTCCAAATAAGTTTGGGCTCGTTTCGAATCGCCGCGCTGGCGGGCCATCAATCCGAGGGAGGCAAGAAGCTGTGGATCGCGTTCGCCGCGGAGATAGGACTTCACGAATTCGGCCCGGGCGGAGTCGTCCTGTCCGGAGAGGCGGAACGCCTCGCCCTTGATGCGGCCGATCTCGGCGTCGGTGGCGGGGCGAAGCTCCGCTTCCTGAATTCTCATGAATCCGCGGTCCTTTTTAGCGTGATAAGTGATATAGTCGTGGCGGCCCATTTCAGTGTAGCCGCGCAGTTCCAGCGCGGCGGCGCGGAACGTCAGGCCCATGCACTCCTTGAATAACTGCTCGGTCACCGGCTCGTGCGTGGCCCGCTCGGCCAGCTTGAGAAATCCGGGGCGGTAGCGTCCGTTTTCGCCGTAGAGGCACATGTGCACAAAGGTCGCGGCTTGTCGCGGCCAGGTCGCCTCGTTGTTCAACTCGGCGCTGGCGGCGCCTTTGAATTCCTTCGAATCGTAGTCCACCGCAAAAAATTTCTTCATCGACATGATGTAGGCGGGAATCCGGCGACGCTCGTAGCTGGGGCTGTCCCAGAAATCCTCGCCAGCAAAACCGCCCCGGAAGCCGAAGTTGTGGGCGTAGCCGTCGAACCCGCCATAGCTGTAGTCGCGTCCATAGCCTCCAAGGGAGCCCCGGCTGTAGTACATTCCGTCATCGGCCCACATGGAGGCATCGCGAAACGCACTGCGGCGCCCGTAACTCGAGTACGGAACGGGCATGCTGACGTAACGCGGCGTGAGAAAATTCCCCTTCTTGCCGAATTCGATCCAATCATTGGAGTAATCGACCGAGCTGAAAATTTGTGCGAGACCCTCCGCCAGCCAGGCCGGGGGCCGGGGTTGCTGCCGGCTCAAAGCAAGGTGAATGTATTCACGATAGAATTCCTGTTGATGATAAATGTCCTCGCCGTCGGCTTCGCCGAAGAGGTCCGAGAACCAGTTGTTCACGCGCTTGCGCTCCAGATCGACGAGGATCGAGGCGATCTCTTGATCGCGAAGGAGGGCGGCGGCCATGCCGCGACGGATACGCACTGCTTTTTCACCGGCGAAAGACTCGAACTGATTTCCTTTCGCGCAAATGATGACCGTGATCGGAAGCTCGGCGCGGATCACGAACTGCGGGCTGATGACCTCGAGCACGTTTTGAAATTCCTGGAACTCGCGGACGAACCGCTTGGTGGATCGTTCTGAGTCGTTCGACAGGAACTCGACGTTGCCCACCCGAGTATAAAGCCAACTCTCCGGCCGAGGCAGATCCCGGTTCGCGAACACTTGAAACTCGGGAAGCGCGATGATCGCGGGATCGACCGGGGCGGCCGGCGCCGAGAAGGCGAGGGATCCTGTGACCAGAAAAGCGGCGAAGACGGGGGCAAGGGGAATACGCATAGGAAATACGGGTTGCCTTCCATTATGCTCGGTCTGTGCCAAAAGTCATTTTAAATACTAAGCGTTTGAGGGAAAACAGCTTAAATTATTGATTTACCGTAGACGTAATTCTGATCGCCTGGGATTGGGTGCGAACAACCGTGGTTCCGCCTGGGCCGTGAGGCGCGTTTGGTGTACTGCAACCGCCGTCGGTGTGTTCCGAGGCGAGGTCGGCGTCCTCTTTCTCTCCCTGACCAAAGGAAAAGCCGCTCCCCCGAGCGGCTTTGGTCTTTGAGCGAGGGAAAAGCGACCACCTGTTTCCGCTCGGTTCGGCGATTGTGCAGCGCCGGGCCGAGATCAAAGTCACGTGGCCGGACGCGGCGGCCGGATCGAATACCGACGCGAAAAAGGCGAACCGGCGGCATCGGTCGGGTTGTAAATGGGGATCTGCACGAAAGGTGACGGGGTTTGGCGTAGTGGAGCATGAACTACGCAGTGTCCACTCTAGCCATTCTTGCGCAGTCACGCCATACCCGCACGTGGGTGGGTTGGCCGTCGTCCTTTCGTGCGTTTGTAGCAGATTTTAGGAAATTTCTTTTGATTTTTAACGGCGAGCTTCGGCAGTCGGCCTCCATCAAGCTGTTACGCGCGCCACGGTTGTTGCCGCGCAGCTGCAAGAACCGATAAGGCCCTTGCCTGCAAAGCGCGGCCGCGGGGACGATTGTGCGTTCCTTTCTACCCCATGAACCACCTCTCTGCCATCGTGTGTCGTGTCGCCGGCTCTGCCGTGCTCGCGGGCCTGCTCGCCGTCGCATCAACCGAACTCCAGGCCCAGGAAATCGACGGCCCGGTCGAGAAGATCTTCAGCGGCGTGAAGAGCACGACGAGTGCGGCCCAACCGATTGTTTTGCGAAACACCGGCACTGTGACATTGCGCATCTCGAGTGTCTCCCTCGTCGGCACTCACCCGAGTTCTTTCGGACTCGTCAGTCCTCCGTCCACGCCGCGCACGCTCGCGCCCGGCAGCAGCGTGACCTATAACGTGGTGTTCAAGCCGGGCTCCAACGTTGGCATTCGCAGCGCGGTGTTCCGAGTGTTGTCTGATGCGGTCGACGAACCCACGCTCAACGTCGGGTTGTATGGATTGAGCGCGAATGGCGAGCAGGGGAGCAACGAGCCGACGCTCAATAATATCGTCAAGACACTCGGCTATAACATCAATGTCGGCGGCACGACCCTCGTGCTTCCGACCAGCCCGGAACCGATCGGCGATGAGGTCCTGGTGCCGTTGTTCGTCAAAGCCGGGGCTGGCCCTGTCACGATGGTGCCGGTGGCGCGATATTCTCCCGACGATTTGCTCGACCTCGGCTACTATACACGCAGCGGTGCCACCCTCACGCGTACCCGCGTGGCCACCGTGGCGTTGAACTACGAGCAATCGCTCAACCCCGGGCTGACGTCGGACAGCTCCACCACGTTCGACCCTGGCACGGCTGCCTTTGGATTTTACGCGGGACCGACCAGCTATGCGCCGCGCAATACGTATACGGAAGACTCGCAGAACCCTCCGCCTGCGCCCCTGCGGCACGCGGTCCGGATTTATCCGGCGAAAAATCGGGCGGGGGCGCCTCTCGAGAATACTTACCTCGTATGCATGGAGCCGGCCAAAAACGGGGACTATCAGGACTACGTTCTCGTGATTTCGAACGTGAAGCCCCCCGGAGGTACTCCGCCCGTTAGCCGCACTTTTGAAACCGAGGCGTTGTTGCCGGCGGAGGCGACTTCGGGCGATCCGGTGCGGACACTTTCGGAGGCCGCCGCGAGCGGTGGCGCGACGTTGATGAACGATTCAAACGCCGTGGGCGATTTTGTGACCCTGCGGCTGCGGAGCGTCGCTGCCGGCACGTACACGGTCAAGGCGCGTTTCAAGCGCCACCCTTCCCGCGGAATGGTGCAAGTACAGCTCGGACTGCCTGGGAGCGCCCTGGCGAACGTCGGCGGGGTCATCGATCTGTACGCGTCGAGTCCGGCGTATCAGGAGTTCACTTTGGGATCGTGGACCATGAACGCGGACGGCGACGCACTGATTTCGTTTCGCATCACGGCGAAGAACGGCAGCAGCACGGGCTTCACCCAGTGTATCGACCGCGTGGTTCTTGCGGCGCCGTGAGAGGGGCAAGACCCGCGCCCGGGCCGACCGTGATCGACCCGTTCTCGTTCCCGGGGTGGCGGATTCGCCTATTCGTTTGATCTCTTGGACTTGTGATCGAAGGTGGACGGCGTTTGAGTGCGCGCTCTCCGCGGGGACGAGAACGAGTAGGAGTAAGAGAACGATCCAGTCCCCACTCCCACCTACCTCGCCCCTCCTGCTCTTTACCGAACCCGATCGACGTCAGACTTTCCCGCACTTGACTATGGGAAGGGGAGTGCAGCAAGGTGGGAAGAATATCTGCTCACCGATACCCCCTCGCTCGGAATGAGCGTGCGGCGGCTTCGACCACACCCCCGGAGACTCACCATGATTCCCAACTGTTCTGACAACCTTCTTCGCGCGGCTTTATTGGGCGCGCTTTTTTTTGCCGGTTCTGTCGCCTTGGCGGCAGAGGAGAAAACGGCCTCGACCGATTTGTCGGGCAAGACCGACGATTCGATTCGCAACGTGATCGCGCTGGTGGCTCGGCATCAAATCGAACTGAAAGGCGCGTTGAAGGACGGAGATAACAGTTTCGACAGCATCGAAACCTTCAAGGCGGCGAAAAAGCCCGAAGGAATCACCTGGAGCTACCCGTGGGGCGTAACCCTTTATGGTATCATTCGGTCGACTGATTTCACCAAGGACGAAGCGGCCAAGGCCTTCGTTCTCGAGCACAATCGCATCATCGCGCGCAATCACGCGGCCATGCTCAAATTGCGCGACAAGACCGACCAGGAATCGTTTCGCGCGCTCCTCTCGGACCGGCAGGCCACGCGGATTCGCCCCCTACTGAACCTGGGCAATCTCGATGCCTGCGGAGCGATGGGCGTCCAGTACCTCGAGGCGATGCTGCGTTGGCCGGACCAGGCGATTCCCGAGCAGAAACTGGTGGTGGATCGGATCGGCGACTACATTTCGGTGAAGCAGCAGCGGTTG
>CAZJLP010000038.1:42168-54294 GCA_964546955.1 uncultured Opitutaceae bacterium
TTGCCCGACGGCACGTTCTGGCGCCCAAACTCGTCGAACAGCGCGCCGATGAAATTCAAGAACGGCACGCTCTGGATCGATGATCTCTACATGGGATGCCCGTATTTGATCCGCTGGGCCAAGTACACGAAAGACGAAAAATGGATTACCGACGCGGCGAAGCACATCATCAACATGGCCTCGCGCGTCCAGGACAAGGATGGCCTGTGGTTCCACGCCTACTTCGAGAACGAGCAGCGGCACAACGGTCATAAATGGGGCCGGGCCAACGGGTGGGCGATGGTTGCCACCGCGGAGGTGTTGTCCGCCATGAAGGACGATCACCCTGAGCGCGCGAAACTTCTGGAAATCCTGAAGCGCCATATCGACGGAGCCAAAGCCGTACAGCCCGCGTCAGGGGTGTGGCGTCAGATTTTGAATCGCGAGGACCTTTGGGAAGAGAGTTCCGTGACGTCCATGTTCGCGTACAGCATCGCGCGCGCGGTGAATCGCGGCTGGATCGAGGCGGCGAACCTCGAGGTGGCGCGAAAAGCGTTCGCCGGCGTTTGCGCGAATTACATCACTCCGACCGGGGTGGTTAAAGGCACGTGCGAAGGAACGAGCATTGGCATCGATTACGAATATTACGCCATGCGCAAACGGCCCGATGACGACCACCACGCGCCAGGCGTGGTCTTGCTCGCCGGCAGCGAACTGCTGGCGGCGAAGAAATAACCGGAGTTCGTTCCCTTGCGCCGGGCGGATGTTCTTGCTCCGCCCGGACTCTGCGCATTCCTCCTGAAAAACGGATCGAGGGTAGGGCGGGGCCTCCGGAGCGGCCCTCGAAGCGGCAATCATGGCCGACGACGCATTCTCACGCCGTCCAGCGCTGCGCAGCATAGGTTTGATCAATACTGCCCGCGCAAGACGGCGAGTCCAGAGGCCTCGCCCTACCTTTCGGTTCCTCTTGCCGCGTTTTTTTTAGAATTCGGCCGAGCGGCTGAAACAAGCGATTGCGCCGCGCGGACTTGGCGCGGATTTTTCCGTTATCCCAACCACCCTCAAGCGGGTGTCACATCATGTGAGGGTTGCTCCGCGGTCTGGGGTGTATACCCGGTCTTCCTTCTGGACGAGAGGTCCCCGCCTTCGCCCAGCCCAACCCTGCATCCCATCACCATGATTGTTTCTCCCCTTGGCCGGGCATCCCGGCTAGCCGCGGGCCTTTGCGCGCTCGCGCTTCTTCCTGCCGTTGCCGCGTTCGCCTGGACGTCATCAAAAGTCCAATACGATGTCTCCGGACGCCTCTTTTATCCCGCCGATGAGCAGGGCAACCGGATCCCCGATTTCAGTCACGCGGGGTACAAAGGCGGCGGTGTGCCGCTGCCTACCGTACCCGTGGTTCTTACGATTTCGCCAGTGGACGGCGACGACACCGCGAGCATCCAGGCCGCGGTTGATGCGGTGGGCGCGATGCCGGTCTTGGCCGACGGTTACCGCGGCGCCGTGCTGCTGACCGCGGGTGTCTACGATGTCGCTGGAACCATCCGCATGAACAAGAGCGGTGTGGTGCTCTCCGGCGTGGGTGATGGCGACGATCCCGCGAGCAACACGATCCTGCGACGTACTGGCACCTCGCAAGCTCATGTGATCAAGGCAGGCGGTGGCTCGGACGACTCTTTTCGCTCCGAAATCGCCGGCACCCGGCGCAACATCACGACGCAGCGAGTGCAGGTGGGGGCGCAAACGTTCACGGTGGACGATGCGACTCCGTATATGGTGGGCGACAATATCGTCGTGACTCATCCGTCCACGGCCGCGTGGATTGCGGCGGTCGAAAGCGGCGGCGTGACCGACTCGAATAAGTGGACGCCCGGTTCGAAGGACATCCGCTACCATCGTTACATCACCGCGATCTCTGGGAATACGATCGCGATCGATGCGCCGATTTTCAATCACCTGGATAGGGGCATTGCCCAGAGTTATATCTACAAGTACGACCGCACGGGGGTACAGACGAACTTCGGGATCGAGGACCTGCAGGTGGATATTGTGACGGCCGGCCCCACTTCCGAAACGCATTGCGAGGACGCGATCGAATTCAACGAAGTGGAAGACAGCTGGATTCGCGACTGCACGATGAAACATTTTTGGCACGCTGGCGTGCAGTTCGCGGGCTCCACGCGGTCCACGGCCGAGCGCTGCCGCGCAATCGATCCCCACTCGGTCATCACGGGGGGCCGACGCTACAACTTCGCGACCTATCACTCGCAGCTCATTCTTTTCCGGGACTGCTTCGCCAACGAGGCCCGCCATGGCTTTGTGGCCAATGGTACCCAGGTCGATTCCGGCAACGTGGTTCTGAACAGCACGCTCGATCGCAATCGGACGTTCTCGGAGGGTCACCGCCACTGGTCGACCGGACTCCTTTTCGACAATCTCAAGGCGACCAATCGCGTGAGTTCCGATACCTGGGGATTCTACAATCGCGGCAATTTTGGCACCGGCCATGGGTGGGCCGTGGCGCACGGAGTGATCTGGAATTGCGACGCCTCCGGCGGCAAAACCCTGGTTCAGCAGCCGCCGACCGCGCAGAACTACGCGATCGGCTGTTTCGGCAACGTATCCGTCAGCGGGCCTTTCGCCGGTCTTCCCGGATATCGCGAGGGCACCAATACCCCCGGCTTGCAGCCGCAGTCATTGTATCTGGAGCAGCTTTCCCAGCGGCAAACGATGCCGGCGGCTCCCGACCTTGCCGCCCCCAGCGCTCCAACCCTGTCCTCCGGCGCGATCGGCGGAACATCGGTGGCGTTGTCCTGGACTGCGGCGATGGATAATGTCGGTGTCGTCGGCTACGACGTCTTTCATGGCACCACGTTCCTCGGGTTTACGTCTGGCACGTCGTTCAACGCGATCAACCTGGAGAGCAGCACGACCTACGCATTCTCCGTGTACGCGAAAGATGCCGCCGGCAATGCGGCGCAATCGAATGTCGTGAGCGCGACGACGACCGGCGTGCCCGTCACTCCTCCCAGCCGCTTCGAGGCGGAGGACTTGGTGTGGGTGGCCTCGGGCGCGAACGCCTCGATCGCCAACGAGACCTTTGCGAGCGGCGGTCAGTTCGCCAGCAATTTCAAATACGTTTCGTTCGGGGCCGACGGCGTGCCGCCGCCTCCGAATGGCGAGTTCATCGATTTCACTATCCCTGAAATCCCGGCTGGCACGTACAATCTGCTGATGCGATTCAAGAGCCACCCAGCCAACCGCGGCATCCTCCGGCTCTCGGTGGACGGCGTCGATCTGGGGAACACGGTGAACGAGCGTTCGTCGCCCGCCACCTTCCGCGAAGTCGATTTTGGCGTGGTCCGCTTCCCCACCGCGGGAACGCACGTCGTTCGCCTGAGCGTGACCGGCAAGGACTCCACGTCGACGGCCTTCACGCTCACCGCCGACGTGTTCACGTTCCGCCCGGACACGAAGGCTCCGGTCGTCGCGGCGCTGGCCGACGTCACGATCGAGGCCACCGGCCCGGATGGAGCCGTCGCCACTTTCACCGGCACGGCGACGGATGACAAGGATGGCGCGGTCCCCGTGACCTTTACGCCCGCTTCGGGCAGCGTCTTCGCGCTTGGCACAACCATCGTGGTCGGCACGGCGATGGATTTTGCCGGCAACCTCGGCACGAATTCCTTCGAGGTAAACGTCCTCGACACCACGGCTCCGACGCTCTCGCTGCCCGCCAGTCAGATCATCGAGGCGACGGGCCCCGATGGCGCGGTCGCGCAGTTCGCGGCCACCGCGAGCGATATCGTCGACACGGAGGTGGCGGTCGCGTTCAGCCACAGCACCGGGGCGTTCTTCCCCTTGGGCACGACGGTCGTGACCGCGACCGCCGCCGACGAGACGGAGAATATTGCCACCGGCACGTTTAGTATCACCGTCGTAGATACCACGGCTCCCGCCATCCCGAGCCTGCCCGACCTGACGATTGAGGCGGCGAACGCTCAGGGAGCGATCGCCACTTATGGCGCCACCGCCGCAGATGCAGTCTCCGGCTCCATTCCCGTGTCGTTCGACATTCCGTCGGGAAGCGTATTCGCGATCGGCGCGACCCTCGTCACCGGAACGGTCCAGGATGCCGCGGGCAATGTGTCCAATGGGTCGTTCATCGTGACCGTGCGCGACACCACCGCACCTGTCATCACCGGTTTGAAGCCGTCGAAAACCGAGTTGTGGTCGCCCAACCACAAGATGGTGCCGATCACGATCACCGGCGTCGCGACGGACGCGGTCGATTCGGAGCCGACGCTCCGCATCGTGTCCGTCACCAGCGACGAACCGGTCAACGAACCCGGTTCCTGCCAGCCAGAGGTGGACTGGGAGATCACCGGCGCTCTGACCCTGAACCTGCGCGCGGAGCGTCTCGGCAACGGAGATGGCCGCGTCTACACGATCACGGTGGAGAGCAGGGATTCGTTCGGCAACGCGACCACCCAGACGGTGACCGTCAAAGTCCCGAAAAGCCGCGGCCGCCGGTAAATCCAGCCGCTTCCTTCAAACAAAAGGCCCGCTCCGAGAGCGGGCCTTTTTTTCTGTGGAGAAAGCGTTGTTCCGCCTAGATAGATCTGCTCAGGGCTTCAGGACCACTTTGATACATTCGTCCTGTTTGTCGCAGAACATTTCGTACGCTTCCGGCGCCCGGTCCAGCGGGAGCCGATGAGTGATAATGAAAGTAGGGTCGATCTCCCCAGTTTGAATTCGTTCGAGCAACGGTTCCATGTAGCGCTGCACGTGCGTCTGGCCGGTCTTGAGGGTAAGGGCCTTGTTCATGATGGCTCCCAGCGGCAGTTTGTCGCCGAGACCGCCGTATGCGCCCGCGATGGACACGTGGCCTCCCTTGCGACACGCCCGGATGGCTTCGCGCAGCGCGATGGGGCGTTCGGTCTCCAGCATCATCGATTGTTTTGCCCGATCGTAGGCGTACTCCAGCAGCGACGCACCATGGGCTTCGAGTCCAACCGCGTCGATGCAGCCGTCAGGACCGCGCCCGCCCGTCATATCCATGAGGGTGTCATACACGCCATCCACCTTCTCGTAGTTGACGACCTCCGCCCCGGCCTCTTGTTGAGCCATGCGCAGCCGCTCCGGAAAGCGATCGATCGCGATCACCCGTTCGGCGCCCAGCAGATAGGCGCATTTGATCGCAAATTGGCCGACGGGCCCGCAGCCCCAGACGGCGACGGTGTCGCCCGGCTCGATCTCGCAGTTCTCGGCCGCCATCCATCCGGTGGGGAGAACGTCGGATAGGAAAAGCACCTGATCGTCCGTGAGACCCTCCGGCACCTTGATGTGGTCCGTATCGGCATAGGGGACGCGCGCGTACTCGGCCTGCCCGCCGGCGTAGCCGCCCATCAAATGGGAGTAGCCATAGATGCCTGAAGGCGAGTGGCCAAACATCTGTTCGGCCAGGAGTGAATTCGGGTTGGAGTTGTCGCAAAGGGAGAACAGCGACTGGCTGCAAAAATGGCAGCAGCCGCACGCGATCGGGAAAGGAACCACGATGCGGTCGCCGACCGCTAACTTTTTGACGGCCGATCCAACCTCGACCACTTCGCCCATAAACTCGTGTCCCACGATGTCGCCTTTCTCCATTGTCGGAATGAAGGCGTTGTAGAGGTGCAGATCGGAGCCGCAGATCGCGGTGGACGTGATGCGGACGATCGCGTCTCGCGGATTCAGGATCTGGGGATCCGGGACGTTGATGACGCGCATATCGCGTTTTCCAAACCAGCAGTTTGCTTTCATGATGCGGTGGTGGCCTAAGATTCGGTGGGGTGATTATGCGCGCAGGAAGTCGTCGAAGCGCGCGGACGTGCTGCTGGAGCGACCGGCGGGCTGGCCTTCAGTCCGGGAGATTTCGCCCGTTTCGAGCAGATTCTTCACGCGAAACAGGTCCATGGGGATTTGTTTTTCGGGAGCCTCGCCGAAGAGTTTGGCGACGCTGGAGCCGAGTTTGCCTCCGGGGGGGTCGTATTTGAGATCGACGCGCACCACCGTCCCGCGATTGCCGGTGGCCGGCTCGAATGTGACCGCGCCCACATTGCGCACGGTCGAACCCGGCAGCGACCGCCACACGATGAGTTCGTTGACGCGTTCCTCCACGATTTCCGCATCCCAGGACACCTCGGTTCCGGCGGGACCCTTCGCGACCCAATGCGACACGCCGTCTTCGCGCACGGTCACGGACTGAAGGTGATTCATGAAGCGCGGCAGATTCTCAAAATTTCGCCAAAAGGCGTAGACCTCTTCCTGAGGGCGATTGATCGTGATCGCTTTTCGCACGGACGTGGCCGCCTCCGACGGTTCCCCCGGCAGGCGACCGACGCCATCGCGCTCGCGCAGATTCGCCGTGTCTTCTTTTGACTGCCCGACGGTCGCGAGCAAGTCGAGTGCCGCCACCCCTGCGACGGCTGCCATGGCGCCGATCACCCGGCGGCGATCGTTGCGGTGGGAGCGCAACGCTGAGCTCAAGAGGCCGAGATCGAGGGCGTCTCCCGCCACGCGAGACCACAACCAAGCGCCCGGCCGGCGTCCGCTCAGAATCCCCAGTCCCGAGGCGATTTCTCGTGCGCCCATCGTGCGCAGAACGTGTTGATGATTGCTCAATCCAATGGTTTTGGCGACTCGCCGCGGGGAAATCAGCTCGGCGAGACCCAGGCCAATGCTGAACCAGCCCAATCCTTGTGACAGTTGTTTTGTGTTCATACGCCTAAAGAAATGTTGTCGTCACTATGCTCTGCCGGGGGCTGGGAAGAAATCAGGGGGCGGCCCCGATCCGCGGCGGCGCAGATAAGGGGCGTGGCCTCGGGCACGAGTGAGCGAGCGGCGCGGGGCGGTGGCCGGATGGGCTCGCTTCGAGCCGGGCTTGGCGTCGCGTATTCGTAGGTCGAATACGAAATTGGGCTAGTTTTTATGCCCCCACCGCGAGGCGGTTTTCCCGTGCAGCTGCGGACGAAAGAAAATCTGCAAGCAGATGGCGAAAAGCGGGCGAGCGTAACTTGCGGAGCCGTGGATCGGCCATCTCTCGAATTTGCACGCGGTTGGCTGGTGAGCTTCCTGCATTAATAGCTACGGGGTAACCGGCGGTTCCCGGCTGCCGTCAAGAATATTACCTACCCTTTACACCTATGCCCTTGTGGGCCTCCCTCGTTCGCCTGAACTGAAATCGTGTATTTATCCCCAAAGAAAGTCGCAGTTTTATTATTATCAGCCTGCGCACTCCTCGGCTTCGCCGAATTAGGAGTTCAATTCACCTCGGAGTCCACCGCGCCCGACCGGACGCCTGCTGGCAGCTCCTCGACGACGACAACTTCCGAGCAGCAGCTTGCTGCGCAGGCCTCGACCGCCTCGACGGCGGCTGAAGCCGCCGCAGCCGCCGCGCAGTCCGATCAGGCGAAAATGGCCGCCGCCCGCGAGGCGATTGAAGATCAAATTCTGGCCAAAGTGGATGGCACTGCTCCCGTCCCCGAAGTGCCAGCGGCGGTTGTGGTTCCGCATACCACACTCACGGCCCGTCACCTCGCCTCCCGTTTCCTCGCACAGGCAACGTTTGGCGGTAACGAGACCATGATCGACGAACTCGTCGCTCTCAACGCGGACATCAACCTTGCGATCGACACGTGGATCACGAACGAAGCCGCAAAGCCGGCCACCCTGGTTTTGCCTCGGCTCCAGACCGCGCTTTCGCTCGGGCAAATCACCTCGATCGAAATCAACAATCAGAGGCGAGCTCGCAACGAGCTCATGCTGAACACGGACCCGCTCCGCGTGCCCGACCAGCTCCGCCAGCGCGTGGCCTATGCTCTGAGTCAAATCTTGGTGATCTCGGATAACGATACGAACGTGGCGGACACGCCAGATGGCGGTTCGAGCAGTTATTACGACATGCTCATTCGGAACGCCTTGGGGAACTATCGCACGCTTCTGCGCGAGATGACCTTTCATCCAATGATGGGGCGATACCTGAGCCACTATCGCAACCGCAAGGAGAACATTGGAGCGGGCACACGCCCGGACGAGAACTTCGCCCGCGAGATCATGCAGCTGTTCACGATCGGATTGTATGATCTCAATATGGATGGCACGATCAGAATGAACGGCACCGATCTGATCGAGTCCTACGCGGACAACGATATCACGGCGCTGGCTCGCGTTTTCACCGGCTGTACCGATGCCACGTCCAACAACGGCTCGGCCAACCAGCAGGATTTTCCGGGTCGTTTGGGTACCGACCCGTCGCAGTACATCACGCCGATGCGCATGTGGGGTCGCCAGCACGATTTTGCCGAGAAGAGGTTCTTCGTCGGCAAGGCGCACGCCCGCACTATACCGGCTAACTCGATCAGCACGGCAAGCCTGCCGGCCACCATCGACGCGGCGGCGGCGGCGGAAGTCGATCAGGCGCTGGACATGCTCTTCAACCATCCGAACACCGCGCCCTTCGTCTCTCGGTTGCTCATCCAGCGGCTGGTGACGTCAAACCCCACGCCAGCCTACATTCAGCGGGTCGCGGACGTCTTCGCGAATAATGGGTCGGGCACGCGCGGCGACCTGCTCGCCGTGGTCAGAGCCATTCTCCGCGACAGCGAAGCTCGCGACCCCGGCCAGTTGGCCGCGCGAGCCGTGCACGGCAAGCTGCGCGAGCCTTTCCTCCGGGTGACGCAGATCATGCGGGCTTTCAATGTCCAGGTGATCGCCGCGCCGAGCGCTTCCAACGCGCCGTTCTTTTGGGACACAAGTTTCAACTCCGGCATCATGGGCATGTATCCGATGAGTTCGCCCTCGGTGTTCAACTTCTTCTCGCCCGATTTCGAGCCGCCTGGGGTGCTGGGCAATGCCAACTGGGTTGGACCGGAGTTCCAAATCCTCAATCCGGTTTTCGGCATTAATATGCCGAATACGGTCCGCAGCATGATCGAAAGCGGCGGCACCACGCCGAATTGGACTTCTTCCCAGGTGCAGTTCCTGCCGACCACCAACGGGACCCGTCGCGGGATGGATTATGTCCTGGGACTCGCGACCAATCCGCAGGCGCTCCTCGATCATCTGGACCTGCTGTTGACCCATGGTCAGCTCAGCCGTGCTCCGGCCAGCTCAACGGGCGCGACGGCCGGGGGCTCGTATGATGCGATCCTCACCGCGCTCAATCGCGTCAACACGACGAGCGCCGGTTCAGCGGCGGGGGCGGTCGCGCGCGAGCGGGTGCGAACGGCATTCTACCTCGTGACCATCTCCCCGGACTTCTGCATCGAAAAATAAACCGCGGCCTCCCATGAACGACGATTCTTCAAAAAATATCTCACGCCGCGAATTTATTGGCCAGGCCAACTGTGCCGGCATAGGCGCGGCTTCGCTCTTCTCCACTCTCCTGACGCTGCGTTTGGCGAATTCCGTCGCCGCGCAGACAACGCCAGGCGACTACAAGGCGCTCGTGTGCCTTTTCATGAACGGCGGCAACGATTCGTACAACATGCTGGTTCCGACCACGCAGAATGAGTACAACGCGTATGCCACGATCCGAGCAAACCTGGCGTTGCCGCGAGATTCGCTGCTGCATATCTCGCCGGCGAACCTAAACGGCCGCACTCTCGGTGTTCATCCCTCGATGCCGGAAGTCCGCGACCTCTTCAACGCGGGCAACCTGGCGTTCGTGTCGAACATCGGCTCTCTCATCCGCCCGACGACACGCGCGGACTACACGGCGAACCGGTTTCGTCCCGTTTCGCTCTACTCTCACAGCGATCAGATCAAGCAGTGGCAGACGTGCATACCTGACAAGCGCACCGCTCAGGGCTGGGGTGGACGCGCGGCTGACATCATCAACTCGCTCAACGCGCCCAGCTTGGTGTCCATGAACATCTCGCTGGCCGGTCAGAATATCTTTCTGAGCGGACAAAATGCGCTGCCCTATACGGTCAGCAGCAACGGCGCGACGCAGCTCCTCGGCTACGATCGCACCGCCACCCAGACGAGCGGCGCGATGAATTGGCTGCGCACAGCGGCGGTCGATAGCATGCTCGCCGCGGATTATCGCAGCCTGTTCGAACAGTCGTACGCGAAATCCACGAAAGACTCGATCGATACGTTCTTCGAGTTCACCAACATGATCAACGGGATCAATACAACGTTCCCGGTGCCGAACAATCCGGCTCCCCTCACGGGCGCCAACAGCCTCGCGCAAAATCTGCGCATGGTCGCGCGGGTTGCAGCCGGTGGCAAGCGAGCCGGTCTGAGACGCCAGGTGTTCTTCGTGCAGATCGGCGGCTGGGACCATCACGACGAGGTGATCAACAATCAACAACGCATGCTGGCGCAGGTGAGCCAGGCGGTGAACGCGTTCTGGCAGTGGCTCGGCGAACTCGGCCTGCGCAACGAGGTCACACTGTTCTCGGCCTCGGACTTCGGCCGCACCTTGTCCTCCAACGGCAACGGTTCCGATCACGCCTGGGGCGGCAATCAGTTTGTCCTCGGCGGCGCAGTCGCCGGTGGACGAATCGCCGGCAATGTGGATCAGGGTTATTATCCCGACTTCACGGCGCTGCGGGGGACGAATAACCAGCCCACGACCACCAGCATCGATGTCGGCCAGGGACGTTTGATCCCTGGCGTCGCCGTGGATGAAATGGCCCGCGACCTCCTCAAGTGGTTCGGCATTACTTCGCCCACCGATTTGGATTACGTGCTGCCCGCGTTCAGTTCGCGTTTCGCCGGACGTCCAGAGCTCGGTCTCATCGGTCCCGGCTTTCCTGCGACGTCGCCCACGCCGACGCCAACCCCGACCCCGACCCCTACCCCGACCCCGACACCGGCGCCGGCCACCGGAGGCAGCAGTGGCGGCGGCGGATCGATTGGCGCGATCACTGCGGGTGCGGCTAGCGCTGCCCTGATTCTGAAGAAAATCGCGGATCGAAAGCGTCGTCTCCAGAAGGAGCGAGAGAGCGGCGGCGCGACTTAGGCCGCAGCGTGAAGTGACTCTTCGGGGCGTCCCTGGGACGCCCCTTTTTTTTGCCCCGGAGGCGCCGTTTGTACGGCCTTTCGTAATTTATTACCAATTCCAGCGTTGAGCAGGAAATGGGACTTGCTCCATCGTCAGCCCAGGCGATGAAACAAATCCGACCTTCCACCTCTTCTGCTCCAGATGCCGCGGCCGCTCTGGGGGCGCGGAACGAAGGATTTACCCGCGCCCTGGTCCTGGCGGCGGGAGCCGTTCTATTTTCGCTCGTGGCTCTGCTCGTGGTCGCGCGGCGCGCACCCCCGGGTGGGGAGCGCCCACCCTCCCCGCCGGCGGTTGCCGAGGCCACCCCCCTTCCGCACGGCTCGTCTTCACCCACCTCGCCCGCCAGCACGTTGTCGAGGCGTGAAGCCGCGTCCGACCGCCTGCCTGCCGCTCCTGCCGCAGCCCCGCTCGATGCCGCCGCCGAAGCGCGATTGATCGCGGCTCGCAGCGCTCTCGTGGCCGCTCATTTTGTTTGGGACCGGCCCAATCTTTCAGGTAGCGATGTGGCGGAAGCCCGGCGTTTGGCGACCGAGGCGTTCGACAAGGGAGAGGTCAAAGCGGCGTTTTTCCTCGCGGGAACCTATCGCGACCACTCCGAAGACGCGCGCCGCTGGCTCTCGCGAGGCGCATTGCAAGGAGATCCGCGCAGCCGCCGAGCACTGGAACTGATTTCGAACGGTAGACTGGCCGTGAGCGATGCGTTGCAGGCGGCGGCGGAGGAAGCGCTTCGCGCGGCCGAAGTGGTCGATCCATTGGAAAGCCTTCCCGATCCGAATGGCATATCAAGCCCCAAGCCCATCGCGATGCCCATGGCAAAACTCCCGCCTGGCTACGTCGCGACGGCCGACGTGCCTTTTGTGACAGCCGAATTCACCGTGACCGCCGATGGGCGCACCGCCAATATTCGCGTCCTCGAGGCGACGAACCCTCAGATGGTGCGTGCCGCCAAAACCGCGGTCTCTCAGTGGCGGTTTCAACCCGCGGCAAAAAGCGGCGAGCCCTTTGCGCTCAAGATGCGCGCGGCGGTATCGTTTGCGGCGGACTAGGAATGCAACCCGCCCGGGTGCGTTTGTGCGCGCAACGAGAATCCCGCA
>CAZJLP010000039.1:0-50287 GCA_964546955.1 uncultured Opitutaceae bacterium
TCAAGCGCGCCGGCTGGTGGGCAGTTCGGGAGGAATCAGCGAGATTCTTGACGGCATGCTGGCCGAGGAACAGCGGCTGCTCGACGCGCGGTTGTCGCGCAGCGAGCTGGTCACTCTCCAAACGTATCGAACGTTGTTGCTCGGCGGAGGGGTGTCGATCGCGTTGGTCGCCATTTCGCTCTTGCTGGCATATGGGCTTGAGCGCGTGCAGCGCCGGGCCGAGAGGCGATTCCGGGGGCTGCTGGAGGCCGCGCCCGACGGGATGGTGATTGTCGACCGCGCCGGGAAGATCGTGCTAGTCAACTCGCAGACGGAGCGGCTGCTCGGGTACGACCGGACGGAACTGCTCGGCTTGTCGGCCGACCTGCTCGTGCCCCCGCGGCTTCGTTCGAACAATCCGTTTTGCCGCAGCAGTGTCTTCGATCAGCCGCCGTCCCAGCCCGGCGGAATCAGCCTCGAGTTGATCGCGTTGCGGAAGGACGGCCGGGAGTTTTCCATCGAACTGACGCTCAATCCGCTCGACACGCCGGACGGTCCGGTGGCGATCGGCGCCATCCGGGATATCACCGGGCGCAAAAAACTCGAACAGACGATCCTCGATTCAAAAGAGCGGCTCGAAGCCCGCGTGAACGAACGCACGGCTGAGCTCGGAGCGGTCAATGGCTCGCTCGAGGCGGCTCAGAGCCGGCTCCAGGCGGCACTGGAGGGAGGGGGAGTGGGAACGTGGATCGCCGATTTTCAGACGAAACAGGTGTGGTGGGACGATGCGGTGGTGAAACTGTTTGGTCGCACCAAGGAGGAACTCGCCGCCGGCGGCTTGGAATTCTTTCTCTCCTGCCCCGTGCCGGAAGACCGGCCGCGGGTGCAGGCCGCCATCGGCCGGGCCACGCAGCAAAGCGGCGCCTACTCCGTGGAATATCGCATCGACCGCCCGGACGGCAACCAGTTGTGGATCGACGCCAAGGGGCGGGTTGATTTCGATTCGAGCGGGAAGCCCCTCCGCATGACCGGGGCGTGCGTCGACGTGACAGCCCGCAAAAAGACGGAACAGGCGCTGCGGCAAAGCGAGGAAAACTTTCGTTTTCTGGCCGACGTCATGCCCCAAATCATCTGGGCCGCGACGCCTGATGGCAGTCTCGAATATTTCAATCAACGTTGGTATGATTACACCGGCAGCGACTTCAGCCGAAGTCGGGGGCGCGGCTGGGAGGCAGCACTCCATCCGGAGGACGTTCGCGATTCGGTTGAACGCTGGAAAAGAGCCTTCGCGGGCGAGGCGCTCTACGAATGCGAATGCCGTTTCCGCCAGCACGACGGCAATTACCGCTGGCATCTCAACCGGGCGTTTCCGCAGCGCGACGCGAGCGGCAAAGTGGTTCGCTGGGTCGGCACCGGCACGGATATCCACGACCAGAAGGAGGCGAACGCGCTCCTCGAGAAAACCGTGGCGGAGCGAACCGCGGCGCTGACGCATGCGCAGCAGGAGCTGCAGGCGACAATCTCCAGTCTGGCCGAGGCCCGCGATCAGGCGCTGGAGGCGTCGCGACTCAAATCCGAATTTCTCGCGACGATGAGCCATGAGATCCGCACGCCGATGAACGGGATCATCGGCATGTCGGGACTGCTGATGGAATCGCCGCTGAGCGCCGACCAGAAAGAAATGGGAACGGTCATCCGCAAGAGCGCCGAAAACCTCCTCGTGATCATCAATGACATCCTCGATTTTTCGAAAATCGAGGCGGGCAAACTGAGGATCGAGCCGACTCCCTTTAGTCTGCGGGACGCCGTGGAAGAGTCGGTCGTCCTGCTCGCGACGCAGGCTCACCAGAAGCGACTCGAACTTGTCTGCGACATCGAACCCGGCCTTGCCATCGCGCTTTTGGGAGACGCCGGACGCCTCCAACAGATCATGACCAACATGGTGGGGAACGCCATCAAGTTCACGGAGAAAGGCTGCGTGTCGGTCGTGGTCCGCCGCCGCCTCGTGACCGCGGGCGAGCTCACGTTCCGCGTCGAGGTGAAGGACACGGGTATCGGGATTCCCGCGGCCGTGCAGGCGCGACTTTTTCAACCGTTCACGCAGGCGGATGGAAGTTCCACACGGCGGTTCGGGGGAACGGGCCTCGGCCTGGCGATCTGCCGTCAACTCGTGGCGTTGATGGGCGGACAGATCGGATTCGAGAGCAAGGAGCGGCAGGGCTCGTGCTTCTGGTTTGAGCTTACGCTGCCGAAAACGGACGCAGTTGTCGCGTCTCCGGCGCTGCCGCCCCATCCCGGCGGGGGTCGTGTGCTGATCGTCGACGACACGGAGGCCAACCGACGCATTCTTCTCGGGCAGCTGGCCGCGATCGGATTGCAGGCCGACGCCGTGGCCAATGCGCGCGACGCGCTGGACGCGTTGCGCCGCAGTCAGGGCAGCAGCGCCGCCTACCGCCTGGTCGTTTTGGACTGGCACATGTCGGAGATCGACGGACTCGCCTTGGCGCGCACGATCCGCGCCGACCAGAGCCTGGCCGCGACACCCCTCGTGATGCTCACCTCGACTGTTCCGCAGGTGGGGGCGGAGGCGATCAATTCCGTCCGCTTCGATGCGCTGCTGACGAAGCCAGTGCGAGAAACTCAGCTTCATCGATGCGTCCTGCAGGTTTTGGGCAGAGCGGCGAGCGCCAGCCCCTTTGCTGCGCCGCCCCGCGAGGACACGTTGAGACGGGGCCTCAAGCTTCTTCTGGCGGAAGATAACGCCTCAAATCAGCTGGTGGCGCGCCTGACACTTCAACAATTGGGGCACACGGTGGAGATCGCCGACAACGGCTTAAAGGCCCTGGAGCGACTCGGAAACGGGAGCTACGACGCGATTCTGATGGATTGCCAGATGCCCGAACTCGATGGGTATGAAACCACAAGGCGGATACGTTCCGGTCACGTGCCCGGACTGAATCCACGCATACCCATTATTGCCCTGACGGCCTATGCAATGACGGGCGATCGCGCCCGCTGCTTGGAAGCGGGCATGGACGACTACATCACGAAACCGTTGAATCGCGACGAGCTCCAGGAGGCCTTTGGGCGCTGCGGGCTGATTGCGACGAAAAAAACCAAACCGCCGGCGAAGCCCGCTGCACCACCCATCATGAGCGAACCCGTCCTGGATTATTCCCACTTCAATCAACTGAAAGGCATCCCCGGCGCGGATGGAAAGACCCTCGCGGCGGAAGTCGTCGAGCTGTTTATGCGCGAAATGCCGTCTCGCATGATCGCTTTGAGCGAACATGTGGCCGAGAGACGCGAGCTTGAAACTGGCAAATTGGCCCACACTATCGCCGGAAGCTGCGCGAGCATCGGGGCGAAAGCGCTTCGGATTCACGCGCAGATGTTGGAAAACGCAGCGCGTGAGCAAGCATGGAACGATATCCCCCGCAGGTATGCAGCGGTCAAAAGCGGATGGGAGCAATTGCAGGAAGAACTAACCAAGCCTAACCTACTACAATGAGAGTCCTCATGGTCGAAGACGATCCCATCGCGCGCGCTGTCCTGCAGGCGTCGCTCGCCGCCCTGGGCCACGAGTTTGTCGCCGCCCCGAACGGCGACGCGGCCTGGCAGTTGCTGGCACACGACCCTATCCGGGTGATTGTGAGCGATTGGGACATGCCGAAGATGGATGGGCTCGAACTCTGCCGTCGCGTGCGCGATCGGCAGGCGGAGTATGTGTATTTTATCCTCTTAACCAATCTTTCGGCGACGGACGAAAATCAGGAGTCCGCGCTCGCGGCGGGGGTGGACGATTTTCTCACGAAACCGGTAAACGCTCGCGAACTGAAAATGCGATTGCATGTGGCGGAGAGAATTCTCGGCTTCACCGCCCACATTGAAAAACTGGAATCGTTCATCCCCATTTGCTCCTACTGCAAAAAGGTCCGCGACGATCGGAGCTACTGGCAGCAGATCGAGACGTACATCAATCAACGCACCGGTTCGGAGTTCAGTCACTCGGTCTGCCCCGATTGCTACCAGAGTCAGATCGTGCCGCAGTTGAAGGCGCTGGGGATCACCAATATCCCACCGCCCCGCACGATCGTGGCAAAAAAATGACCGAACTCGAGCGGATTGCCCGGTTGGAAGAGCGCTTGGCTTGGTTGGACCGGCATGTGGTCGAGCAGGATAAAGCCATGCTCGCACTGTCCGAGGAAATCGCGAGGTTGCGCCAGGAATTACTCCTGGTGAGACAAAGGCCTTCCGGTGGCGGATCCGCCGACGACACGGCGGCCCCAAGCGAAGACCGCCCGCCGCATTATTGACCGGCGTTCGCGGACTCGGGCACTTCCCTCAATACAAGGGTTTTTCGGCCACCTTGGGAGCGGGGGGCGGCGCCGCCCAGCGGGAGGAATACCACCCGATGATCAAGGCGGCGATGAATACGACCACCTGCAGCAAACCCAATCGGACGGCCTGGGAGAACGTCGGCCTCTGCTCGCCGCGGTTTTTCACGATCAGCGTGTGGAAGATCGTAAACACGAGCAGGCTGCACGCGCATACCACCAAGGCATACACCGCAAATTGTCCCGCGCTGTCGCGGGACAAAACTCGCGAGAAGAGCAGCGAGATCACGTGAGCGACCAGAAACCCGCCCAGGCAAGAAGAGAAGGAGCCGCGGAAACGAGGCCGAAAACCCGCCACGGCTTTTCCGGCGGAACGCATCAAAGCCGCTGCGAGCGCGGAGTAGAACAAAACGAGCAACGCCATCGCGATGACGAAGCCTATGGGGTGTTGCTGCATGGCGGGGATGTGTCCGTTGCCTCAAGCGGGCTGCCGAATGGTTCCGCGTTTTCCGCAAGGGTTCCCGCAGAAACTTGCAATAGGACGAAAAGTCAGGCGAGAAGGCGGCAGGCTATGTTAGGCAAGTAGTTATCGATCACACTGGAAGTTCAACTGACGGGGATGCGGGGCGGGCCCGCTCTCTCATTAGTCCGCCCGCCCGGAAGACGCAAGAGCGAGCGAGCGGCAATTTGCACCACACCGCAGGCTGCAGCAGATCCCGTCGGCGTTTAGAAATTCGCCGAGACGTCGCACTGTTGCCCTGGTGCGATGGTGACTTCTCCCAACGTGCACTCCTGTTCGTCGTTCTTGAGAAGTTTCAGCGTCACCGGCTCCGCGGCATCGGCGGTTTCCCACCGCCATTTGCCGATCGAGACGAATTGGAGCGGAACGCCTTTTTCCCAACTGAGCCCCGGCCCCTCACCGCGTACGAATAGCTTATTTCCGATGCCTATGTAGGCCGTGACGGCGAGGCGGGTCAAACCGTCGGTCGAAGGCTGCAAGGTCGATGCGCTTTCGAAACCCAAGGATAGCTCCGGTGTATCCACCACCTTCCGCGGAGGCCGCTTTCGCGCCAGGGCCGGCCTGGGTTCGACCAAGGTGGCGACGCCGCCGTCGGCGCGAGCGGAGGGCTCCCGCGCAGGGGGGCTGTCGTCGTCCGGAAGGTCAACAACCGCAGCGTCAGCCGTGGGGGGCTCGGACGGGACGTGCTCGTCACCCGGAAGCTCGGGAGCTCGCCGTCCGGAACTCGGAGCGGGGGTCGGTGGGTTCGGCGGTTGATGGGCCCGCGCCGCGCCTGTTCCAAGTTTGCCTTCGATGTCGCGCACGGCCTGTTGCACGGCGCGTTCGATCGCGGCCACCGCCTTGGCCTGCGCCGCTCCGATCGCCGCGGAGCCGTCGTCCGAAGCTCGTTGGACGGACTGCGCGAACGTGTCGAGGGTCGACTTGAATTCCGCGATGTGCTTCCGGTTCGATGCATCCAACGCGGCCAGCTCCGAAGCGATTTTTCGGATGGCGGTGACCGCGCTTTCGAGGCGTTCCGTTTCTCCTGTGCGCAGCGTATTCACTTCCTGCGCAAGCGCTTCGTTGTCCGTCACAGCGACCTCGTTGAGCTGCGATTTGAATTCGTTGATCTTTTCCTGGAGTTTATGCGGCAGGGCCTCGGCTTGCCTCAGCGTCCGGGCGGATGTGTCCGCGATTCCATGGAGGCTGGCGGAAGCGATGCTCAATTGCTCGGCGGAGGTCGCGGTACTTTGGGCCAGCGCGGCAATTTCATTCTGTCGTTCGAGCAGGAAGAGCTCCTGTCGGCGGCTGTAATTCAGCAGGAAAGGGACGATCACGCACACGGCGCCGAGCGCGACGCAGGCCACCACGGCGAGCAGAGGAGCGCCGGTCAAGGGCGGCGGTGTTTGAAACGCGATCAGGGCACCGACGCCGAGAAGGGCGAGATCACCCGCGATAAAGGGCCAAGGGTTCAGTTTCGGAGCCGCTTCGGGATTCATTGAGGGCTGGCGCTGCGACGACCTCTTTCTGAGCAGATCTATCGGGTTTCTCAAGGCCAAACACGAGAGAAGTGCCGCGCGCTGCCAGCGCGGTCGGCTGGTCGCGCCGTCGGCGTCGAGGCCGCCGCGGACGCCACTTTGCGGTTCCCATTGGCCTGGATTCATGCAGGATGTCGGCATGGATTTTGGTGAGTTTTTGCGCGTCGAGCGCGAGTCCGGCGAAAAATCGCGGCACTACGTGGTTCACGTGAAGGATCCCAAATTCTCGATGGAATTGCTGCCGGATCGCGACGCCCCGGACAAGATCGGCAAAGGGATCATCAAGCGGATCTGCCTGCCGAACTCGTGTGTGGGCGATTACGGAAAATACTCGAAATTCATTTCGGCCGCGCAGGAATTCTTCAAACAATCCTTCGCCGACCCAGTGCCCAAAGCGGAGACACGGCGCTTCCAGACGTAGCATCGAACGCTCTCCGATAGGGAGCGGCCTCCCCTCTCGACTGGCGGGCCGACGCCAAAAAAATGGCCTTGGGCCTGGCCCTCTGGGCGAGTCCGTCGTTTCGACGGCCCATTCGACAAGCTCAGGGTCCTGAGCAAGCCGAAGAACTCGAGGCCCTCCCTTGCTACCTTGCGGAGGGCGAGCCGAAGGTGCGCGCAACGGCAGCGTGGAACCGCTGCCATTCGACGGGGTTGAGGTCGTCTTTTCGATTCGGGGCGGCTTGTCGGTGGTCCGTGATGCGGTCGAGGGTCCAGCCATAGCGCCGCCAGCGCGGGCCGAGCCATTCAAGGGCCGAGTCGATCTGTTCGGGGGTGAGGGGCTCCCGATACGTGTTGCCGGCAAAGGCCAGTCCGAGAAGAAAGAAATTGCAACCAGTGCGTCCAAGAAAAGTGGATACCCCTGCGTGCCACGCCACTTTTTCTTCGGGCACGAGCAGGCAGCGCGCTCCGTCGGGGGCGATCAGCACGTGATAGCTGACTTCGCTTTCCGGCTTCAGCATGTGCGCGATGGTTTGTTCGAACGGCATCGCGCTATGGTGGACCAGCACTCCGGTGCATTCGTGGCGAGGCGAAGGCGAGAAGTTGGGCGACAAGCGGACCTGCTCGGCGAAAGGCATGGCGTCTACGAAAGGCGCCAGAGTGCGACGCAAAGCGAAAGCAGCATGCCAATGCGGATCGCGCCTTCGAACGTCATGGTGATCAGCACCCACTTGAGCGCGCAATTGCGTCGCACCATGAAAGCGGCGCCGGTCACCGCCAGCATGGCCACGATCTGCAGGCGTCCCACTGGCTGGTACAGCATCGCGGCCATCCAAGCCCAGTACAGCACGATGCAGAAACTCCAGGCGAACGACAGTCGCTCTCCTGGTCCGCCCTGTCGCGGATCGACGCCTCCCGCGATGTATTTGATGCCTAAATACCGCTCGGCCACCACCAGCTGCCCGACCTCGAAGATCAGCCAAAGCGGCGCAAGAAAGAGAGCGGGGGACATAAAAAAAGCACGCCGGCACTCTGCCGAACGCGCTTTGCGGATGCAATGGCGGCGTTTCTCGCCGCGGGCCCCTGTCTTCGTTAGTCCTTACAAGCAATCTTGGTTGCGCAATCCCAGCGGAGCGCGGGATCGTGCTGTTTTTTGTCCCGCTTGGCCTTCCGGAGGGAGGCGGCGTCGCCGTAGTAGGGCTCGAGGGGTTGCCCGCTATTGTAGAAAAACTGAAGCGCGAGGCGATGGGTGCCTCCCGCCGTGTTGGAGGTGGCGGGTTCGTCAATGCTGACGATATAGGTCGGAACGAGCGCGTATTGTCCCGTGGTGTCGATATAGGTGGGGACCAAAATGGGTTCCTCCAGCCAGGTCACCCGGCCCGGGTGCGGAGTGGGGAGACTGTTCGCCTCGACGAAAAGGGTGTACCAGGCATTGGCTGTAACGGTCCACAGTTCGAAGTTGTACCCATCCCCGAAGGCGAGAGGGACGTCGGCAAAATCACCAAAATTCAGGTTCGAAGGAGCGGGGATGCCGGAGGAGGTCGCGTAGGTAAATCCTTCCGCGTGCGGTGAGCCCGCGTAGCTGTACCCGGTGCCCCCGATAAATCCGTCGTTGCCCTGACCCAGAAAAATGACGCGCAACGTGCCGCCCGAGCTCCCGAGCTGGGATCGGCTCGGAGCGCTCGCCGTCCACCGGCGCCCATACTGATCGGCCCCGCCTGCGGCCGGGGTGGAAAATGAATTATCCGAACTGGTGCGGTATTCGGTCAGGTCCGAATCCGGCCAGTATAGGCTGTTCGGCGATGTATCGAGACGACGCACCAGAATCCCGTCGTTAGTCGATGGAGGGGGAAGATAAGACTGAGCAGTGGCGAGCGTGGCACAAACAAACGTGGGAGCGATGAGGGCCAGGAGTTTATTCATAGATTTATCCCCGCCGGAACAGGGAGAGCTAAAAGGTGGCGGAGGAACCTTAACGTAACAGATTTGAGTTTCCGCGAATCTCCGGGCGAGTGCCGCGCAGGGAGTCGGTAGTCTTCCCGATCAGACGCACAAAATTTGCGGGCGGTAATGACGTGCGTTTTTCCGCGAAAAAGCAGGCGGCTGAAACTTACTTATTTCCCTGGACGCCAGCTTCTACGCCTCGCTGTGATTCCAGAAGCAAGCAGCAGACAGAAATTGGGAACTCCTGCACAGGCAGGCGAGGGGGCGTGCATTCGGTGACGTGTCCGTAACCGTCTGTGGAACCCCCTTGCCCCGGTAAATTTAATACTTGAAGCGAGGCAGAGGGCCCATGTCCTTTGCAGCCACATGGCATTCCCTCCTGACGCGCTGGCGAGCGCCCTCGGTCTTCGCGTCGTTTTTGGCGCAACGGGGAACCTTCGTTCGTCGACCGACGTGCGGATTGAAGTTTCGTGTTTAGGGGGAAACCCTCACGAAGTTATTTGGAAGAATGTGACACCAGCAGCGACCGAGGCCGGGCTCTGGTTGTTCCGTTCGAATGACGTTTTGCTCGGCCATGCTTCCGTGCCGTTCGACGGGGGCGACCTTGCGGCGCATGCGCAGCGGGTTTATCAGCGCGTGCTGTCCGCCTGCCGAGGACGGTCGCTCTATCGAATTTGGAACTACGTTCCCCGCATCAACGCCGTCACTGGCGGCATGGAGAACTACCGCGCGTTCTGCAAAGGCCGTTCACTCGCGTTCGAAACCGCATTTGGCGGCGCATTTCAACGGCGCCTGCCGGCGGCGTCCGCCGTTGGGTCGGATGGCACGACCCTCGAAGTGATTTTCGTGGCGGGGGAAAGCAATCCGCGCCATGTCGAAAATCCCGAGCAAATCCCGGCCTATCACTATCCGGTCGATTACGGGCCGCGTTCACCCAGCTTCTCGCGAGCGACCATCGTTGCGCAGGCTTCGGCCGGGGAAGCTATTTATATTTCGGGAACCGCGGCAATCAAGGGACACGCGACCGTCGCCCCGGGTTCTTTGGGTGAGCAGATCGATTGTACTTTGGACAATTTGCGTTTGGTTTCCCGGTCCTGCGACGTGGGCGACGATCTCGGCCGGAACCTGGGTTGGAAGCGGCACGTCAAGGTCTACCTGCGGCATGCCGAGGATTATTCAACCGCGGCAAAAGCGCTGCAGGGGCGTCTGCTCCGAGACGGCGACAGCGTTTGCTTCCTCCGCGCGGACATCTGCCGGGCGGCGTTGAATATCGAAATCGAAGTGACACTGACCCGGTAGGACGATCCGTCGGCCTGACCTCTCGCCGAGCGCGGATGGCTCCGCGCCGACACTGCCACCGCGTTCGAGCCTCCGTCTCTGCCTGGACCCTGGCGGCTCTTTAGCCGGCTTCAATTCTCTCTTGTAATGCCCGGGTGTCGGTCTTGCCGCGGGGAGTGAGCGGAAATTCCGGGATGACGAGAATCCGCTTCGGACATTTCCACGGTGCCAGGTCGCGTCGGAAAAGAGCGCGAATTTCGGCGGCGGAAAGATCGCTGGCGACAACGGTGGCGAGCTCGTCTCGCGCGTCAGGGTGCGTGCAGATGTAAGCGTCGCGGATGCCGGGAAGGCGCCGGAAGGTTTGCTCCAGCTCCGCGAGATCGAGGCGGCGGCCGGCGATTTTCACCATCCGTCCGATGCGGCCGAGAAGGACCAGTTCGCCCCGTTCGTTGAACGCGGCTCGGTCCGCCGGACTGTAGGCAGGAAAACCCTCGAGTCGATCCGGGTTGCCGCGGCTGAACACCGCCGCGCTGGCGATTTTTATCCGTTCGCCGGCGTCGGCCACGATGCGCACGCCCTCGAGAGGTGTGCCGACGGCGCGACCTTCGAGGGTGGCGTCGCCAGACCGATCGTAGGCGATGCCACCCGTTTCGCTCGAACCATAGAAACCGTGGATGGTTTTTCCGAACTTCGCTTGAAACCCTTGGGCGATTTCGGCGGGGAGAGCGGCTCCGGCCGAGATGATGACGCGCAGCGATTGGAGGGCCGAAGGCGACACGTCCGCCAGGCTGAGGGCGCGAAGCAGGGCCGGGACCAACGGAAACACGGTCGGATTCCAGCGGGCCAGATCGCCCGCGATTGCCTGGGGCAGCGGAGACGAGGCGCAAAGCAGGGGGGTGCCCTGGATGAGCAATGGCACCACCAAATTACCCAGGCCGTACGAGTGGCCGAGGGGAATCAGGGCGTAGTTGAGATCGGTAGGGCGGAGGTCCATCGTCGCGCAAATCTGCCGGCCATCCGCGATCATCTCTTCGTGGGTGAACGGTATCGCGCGGGGCGCTCCCGTGCTGCCTGAGGTCAATTTGACCAAGGCTACTCCTTCCTCGCGCACGGGCTCGAGTGCTTCCGCCAGGCTCTCAAGGTGGCCTTCATGCCATAGAAGGGCCGCGCCCGCCGCGGCGGCGATCTGACGCTGAGCGGCGGCGGGCTCGGAGCCGTCGATCGGCAGGGGAACGGCGCCGGCGCGCAGCAGGCTCAGGAATAAAGCGAGCCAGTCGGCGCCGTTGCTTTGCGAGAACGCCACGCGCCGTTGGGCGAGCTGATCGTCCGCCGGAAGCGAGCTCGTCAGCGCCTCGCTCCGTCGGTTCAATTCGGCGCGAGAAAAAACCCGGCCGGTGGTGCCCTCCACGAGAGCCCGCTCATTCGGCGCCGCCTGGACGAGCGAGTTCCAGCGGGAAAGTAGAGTGAGGCCGAGGCTCATGCGCTGCGCGCTCCGCCGGCGCCGCTCCCGAGCGGTTCCAGCTCCACCAGTAGAAGGGCCGTCAAGACAATGAAGGCCACCGTGCTGCCCAACGCGGAGATCACCGCGATCTGACTGAAGCCGAGGACGCCGAAAGAGGCGGCCGCGGTGAGCGCGGACAGGCGAATCGAGGGAGGCGGGGGTTCGTTGCGACCGGCGTTTTCGGCCGAAAAGATAGCGTAGTTGTGGCTCAAGCACACCCCGAGAAAAGCGCCGAGCAGATGGAAAAGATTCAGGGTTTGCCCGATTATGCCGAGCACGCCAAAAACGAAGAAGCACGATCCGGCGGGAATCATGAAGATGCGAGGCCCCCGCCGAAATCCATAGAGAATAAAGACGCTCGCGCCGACCAAACTCAGGCCGAAGGCGCTGAGTCGCAGCGCGGAGCCGCGATAGTGGGCGAAGAGGGAATTGAGCGTCTCGAGTTGCGTGACCGCGACGGTGTGAAGGGCGGCGGGCGGTTCCGCCGCGGGTTCGTGGTCCGCGAGGCTCAACAGCCACGTTTCGTTCGAGCTACGGTAGAAAAGCATCCCGAGGGGACCGGACAGATGCTGTCGAAGTTCGTCGGCCAGCGCTTCGAAGGACGGAGGTGACGGCCGCGCGGCCGCCGCTGCCCAATCCTGGAAGAACGGCTCGAAACCCTCGGCGGCATACCCCCTCTGCTCCAAAACGGTGCGAAGAATGCGCGGAAGATCGCGAAGTTCCGCCAGGCGATTCGGCATCTTCCGCCAATCCGCTTCCGTTGGCAGCAGGAGAGCGGCGCTGGCCGCGGGTTTTTCCGGAAAACGCTCGTCGTGCCACGCGATGAACCGCTGCAGGGCATCGCGCGCCGCGGCTGCGTCGACTCCGCGCGTCAAATATACGGTCCGATGGTCGGAATCGCCGAACAATGTGCGCACCTCGCGATCGTTGGCTTGAAGAGCGGGAGCGGCAATCTGCAGGTCGCGGATATCGTCGTGCCACTGGAGATTCCACGGACCGAACAGCGCGATGGCGGCGGCCAGCACGAAGCCAACTCGCACCCACTTCCGCCCCGACGCGAGCGCGGGCAGCGCCACTCGCCGTGTTTCCAAAAACGCCCCGTCCAGCTGCGCAAAATAGAGAATGGCGGCGATCAGCGCGCTCACGAGGCCCGCGCTGACAAAGACGCCGAGCTGACGAATCAAGGGAAGCTCGGAAAACAGCAGGAAGGAAAAGCCAATGACCGTGGTCAGGCAGCTCGTGAGCAGAGGCTTCAACAATCGCGCCAGTTTCTCCCGATAAGGCTCGTTCGGGCGAAGCGCGGGCTGCATGTAGAGATAGAATCCATAGTCGATGGCCACGCCGCTGAGCAGCGAACCGATGACGAAGACCAGAATGTGGAGACGTTCGAAAACCAGCGTGGCGAAAACCCACGCGCCGAGGGTGGAGAGCAGAATCACCGGCAGAAGATGCAGCACTTTCCACAGGCGTCGCACGAACAGGCACGCGACGCCCAGCACGGCGACGAGGGAGATCGAGTTGAGCAGCGAGATTTCCCGCCGGACCAGACGTTCCCCTTCCGCGGCGAAACGACTCGCTCCGGTCCACTGCAAGGCCAACTCCGGGAGAATTCTCCGCGCGGCCTGACGCGCCTGTTCCACCGCGGCGAAGACCGGTTCCTGGCCGGCTTTCTCGAACGGCGAAGGAAGGGTCAGCGCCCAGATGAGTTCCCGATCCGGCGGGACGTTCTGGCCCGCCAGGGCCTGCGCCTTTTGAGCGACCGAAGGCACGAGGAGCAAGGGATCGCGTGGAATCAACTCCTGGAACGCGATGCTTTCGGGTTGAGCGAGGAAACGATCCAAGCCACTCGCGACTTCCTCCGCCAGCCAAACCGGCCATTCTTCTTGGGGCCGGCCTGATTTGGCGAACGCGTAGTGACGATCCGCCAGCCAGCTCGGCAGCAGGAGCTCGAAGCGGCGTTCGAACACGAACTTCCCGAGCCGGTCGCGACCGCCCGTGTCGTTGAGGTTCGCCACGTCCGCAAATACGCCGCTGGATTTCAGGGAGTCGACAAATGCCGCGCTGGCGCTCGCGCGCGCGTCGACCGGCGTTTTTTCCGGCGGCGCCAGGACGAAGAGAGCGACGCGGGCCTGCTGTTCCGCGGCCAGCGAACGGACCAGGGCCAATTCCGGGGAGCGCTGGTCGACCGGAATCAGATCGAGAATATTGGTCGAGATTTTGGCGCGAAAATCGAGGCGGACGATCCAGACGACGCCGAGGACGGTCAGCAGCAGCAGGGCGACGCGAGCGAACGCTTTCTGGCCGGACGGCTCCATCGCGTCAGCGGAAGAAGCGTTTCAATTCGGCGGGATCGAACGCGACCTTTTCCCGTACATCATCGATGGTAATCTCGACCCGCTGCATCGCTGACCGACGGATCAGAATCTTGCGGAGCTGCGCTTTGTCCCCGTGCACGACCAGTCGGTTCAAATTGCGCGCAAGGGCGGTTCCGAGGGGCTCGAAGGCGAACATCCAGGCCTCTCCCTCGCGGTGTCCGTACAGCGCGAATACCTTGGTCAGCTCGGGCAAATCGAAGCGCATCACGTGCAGCAGCGCGCTCGTGGCCGTTTCCGCGCGCGGATCGGCCGGCACCTCGCGCGAGCGGCCTTGCGCGTCCCGCAGGAGAATACCCTTGGCATCGACAATCATCGTGCGGTCCTCCGGAGTGATATAGTGGAGACTGAGGCCCCGGTCAGGCGCGATGCGGACTTCGCCCGTGAACACGACGGGCACTTTCTTGAATGGAAGAAAGCGGTGTTCGGTGAAGCGCGCGAAAACCGTTCCCTTTTCGGCCAACTGGGCGAACAGCGGCTTCCAGGTCTCGTCGTTTCGCCCCGGCTCGATTTTATGGGCGGGCGCAACCAGGTCCTCGGCCGAGAGCGCGCGGGCGGCCGGGCAGAGCAGGGTTGGAAGCAGGGAAATGAGGAGACAACGGAAGAGCATGGTCAATGGGACACCGCGGTTCGACGCCGGTGCTGGCGACTTCGCAGCCAGACGGACGGCCATCGCCAGAGCAGAAGCTGAAAAAAGATCCGCGAATGAAGCCAGACCATCTTCGCGTTGTCCCTGAAATAGTGAAAATGCGAAATTCCTCCCTGCGCGCGGCTGAAATACCGGCAGGGGGCGGGCAGATTCAGGGTGGGCAAGCCGGCCCATACCAGCCGCACCGCGACCTCCGGATCGAAATCGAATCCCCGTGCGCCGAGGGTTTGACCCAGCACCGCTTTGAGCGGTGCGGCCGGGTAAACCCTAAAACCGAAGAGCGGATCTCCGACCGCCTTGCTGAGGGTTGCGAGGTGAACCAAGCCCACGCTGAGCTTGCGGCCGTGCAGACGCTCCAGCGGCACCTCGGGGCCGAAAACGGGTTTGCCGAGAATCAAGGCGCTGGGATTCGCGGCCGAGGCCGCCATGAAGAAGCCGATGTGATCCGCGGGGTGCTGTCCGTCGGCATCCATGGTCAAGACGTGGGTGAATCCCGCGGCCAGGGCTTTCTCGATCCCGGTGAGCACGGCAGCGCCTTTGCCGCCGTTCACCGGCCGGACGATAACACGCAAATTATCGCGGGTTTCGGCTGCTTTGATCACGGCCGCTTCGCTCCCGTCGTCGCTGCCGTCGATCACGACCCACACGGGCTGCCATTGGCGCAACGCTTCCTCCACCGTCTGCAATAACTTGGGTCCGGTGTTGTAGCTCGGAATGAGGACGAGGTGAGAGGAGGAGAAAGGCATGCTAGAGCGGAGGCGACACGGCGGCCCGGGCCGACAGATAGTCGGCGACTTGGCGCGCCAATGCGAGCGTCTCCACCTCCTCGTCGTTCGCGATCAAATCGCCAAAAGTCACCTCGATCCATCCTGGCAGCGGCGGAAGACGCCACCAAGCTCGGTTTCGCTGAACCAGATGAGGGCTCGCTTTGATCACGATCAGACGGATCGGCGCCTTCGCTCGCCGCGCGATCAGGGCGAAACCCGGTTTGAGCGGATTCAGCACTTGCCCCGGCAAGGTGCGGGTGCCTTCCGGGAAGACGAGAAGCGACCGGCCTGCGTTAATCTTGTCCGAAACAATGCGGATCAGATCGATCCCACTGTCTCCCGAAACGTATCCGGCGACGATCGCCGCCGGTGCGATCACCGGGTTGCGCAGCAATGCGGGTTTGAAAATGCAAATCGCGTCCGGGAGGCGCGCGAGAAGCACGGTCGCATCGACCAGGGTAGGGTGATTCGCGACGTAAACGGTGCCGGTGGTGAGCACGTTGGGGTTGGCGCCGCGCCAGTGGATTTGCACCACGCGCGAGGCATGCAACCACTTCAGCCAAAAAGCGAACAGCCAGCGAATGGCCCTGCGCACAGGACCGCCGAATCGTTCGCGGCCGGGCACGATCAACAGGAAGGCGCAGACAATGTTCAGCAGCAATCCTCCCAGTCCGAAAAGAAACCAGGAGAAGTAGTAGGTGAAACCGAGGTAGAGCTGAAACAGCCAACGCATGTGTCAGGAGGTCGAGGAGAAGGTGGGACGTGGGGAATTTTCCGAGCCAGCGTTTCCAGCCTCCTTCACGACCGGGTTGAGCGGCAGGAAGTTGAACCACAGGTAAGGATGTTCGCGGAGCAGTGTTTCGAGCTGACGGAGGAACGCCTGAAAATGAACGCGGGCGCGACCGAGGTTGGCCGCTTTGTCGATCTGTTGATCGGGTTCCCAAACAGGCGAACTGTGGAGATACGACACGCCGTCCGTTCCCGGAATCCCCACCGACATCACCACAGGCAGCCCAAAAATCAGGGCAAGGTGATAGATGGTGAAGGGGAACAGCCGGCGGGCGCCCAGGAATTCGAACGCTTCGGTCTTGGCGCTGAAGCCAAGGCGGTCGCAGTGCATGGCGACGGACCCTCCCGAGGCGATCGCATCCTTCAATGCAAAGAGGACGTTGTCGGTTTGGTTCACCCAAATGAACGTCAGCCAATTCCCAAACATACTGCCCAAAGCCTCGGTCTCGTGCGAATTCTCGACGCGCTGCCTCACCATGTAAATGCGGTGGCCTTTGCGCGGTCCCACCAGAAAACCCATGAGGTCCGAATCGCCGACGTGGAAGGATCCGAGCATGCCGTCACGGCCCGATTCGAGAAAGGCCTGAAATTCCTCCATGCCGGGCGCGAAACGAGTCTCGTGATCCTGCCCGTTCGCGATGCGTAGCTTCACCATCATCGCTTCTTCGAACGTGAAAAAATGCCGGAATACGTTCCAGACGGACGGCGGCCGCGGGAGGATGTGCGAGAGGTACTCGCGCGACGCCCGTCGCTGCGACGGCATGACGGCGACCGCGATCCAGGTGCCGAGCGCCCGAAGCGGCCGGTAAATGAGCTCGGGCACCACGCGATCACACAGCCCCATGAACCAGATGCCCCAAAGGGGCCCGGGATTGCGCGGGCGAGCATGAGGGGCGGTGGGGGCGGTCATGTCCAGTCAAGCGCCAGGCGAAGGCCCGGTGCCGGAGAAAGGGCGAGGTTTCGGCGTTGGACAAGAACATCGAAAAACTCGGACAGAGTGAGCGCCCCATCGGCGCAAAGATCCGCCGACAAGGCGATCCGCGCGAGCGCGCCCGACGGGTCGCGCGAGAGGGCGAAAGCAAAAGCGAAACTTCGCTGGCTCGCCGCGCCCAACTCTCGCAGCCAGGTGCCGCGCTCCTCTCCGCCGCAAACGATGGTTCGCGCGCTTTCGGCCAGGCAGGCCGTCTGAAGCGCGTGGGCGACGAGCCGGCGGTGGCCGGTGAGAGGAAAAAACTCCCGCACCGCTTGCTGTCTCGCGACGAGGAGCTGTTGAACGCCGCTCGGATGGATCGACGTTTGAAACAGGGTCGGACTGGCCGCGGGAAAGCTGTCGAGGTACGCTTCGAGCGTTCGACTTTCGGCGAACTCGGACGCGTAGACCAAGGTATCGTCGGCGCATACCCCGAGCGGTTCGAGCACGGATCCGGCGAGGAGTCCGAGCTGGGTCATGCGCCGCGTCGCGCCGCGCGGGAACTTCTCCTTCAGCCGTTCGCGTGTCGCCGCGACATCTTCTTCGCCCGCGCTGTCGGTTTGAAGGCAAGTGAGGTAACGCTCAAACATGGCGAAGGAAAAAGGCGCCGTGCGCTCCCCCGAACGCGTTGCTCGTGCAGACCACCCCGTCGAAGTCGGACACGGAGAAGTCGGAAAAAGCCACGTTCGGGGCGAAAGCCGGCGGGGCCGCGCCGATCGTTCCGGGCGCGCGCCCCATGCGAAGCGAGTGCGCCGCGAGGGCCAGTTCCACGATCCCGCAGCTTCCCAGGGTATGGCCGAAACTTCCTTTCCATGAAACCAGAGGGGCCCCGGGGTAATGTCTAGCTACCTGCTCGGCTTCGAGCCGCCCTGCGTCCAGCGTGCCCGTGCCGTGCCCTTTTACCCATACGCGCCGTCCCCGGGTGGCCGGAGCGACACGCGCCAAACAGGCGGCAAAACCCGCCCCATCGGATTGGTTCGCGGTGAAATGGTGCATCTCGTTGTGAAGACTTTGGCCGTCGAGGGCGAAGTCGCCCTTTTCGCGCGACAACACGGCAAAGCCAGCGCCGTCGCCAAGGCCGATGGAGCCCGTCGCGCGATCCTGGTAAGGCGCCGGGAATTCGCCGTTCAAGATTTTGAGCGCGTGAAAGCCGCCGGTGACAAACGGACTCAAAAAGTCGAAAGTGAAGACCAGTGCCTCGTCCGCCAACCCGGCCTGCAAGGTGCGAGTGGCCTGAAGAAGGCCAAGGTTGGCCGAGACGCAGGCGTGGGAAAAGGTCGCGACGTTGGGCCCCCATTTAAATTCCCGGCTCAGCCACTCGGCACACGCACTCGGTGTGCCATAGGAAACGTGAGCCCTGTCGCGCGTGCGACGGTACGCATAGAGACTGCCCACGCCGAAATTGCTGCTGGTGATAAAAATAGGACGACGGGCAGAGCCCCAGTCCCCACCGGGGATCGAGCGGGTCAAACGCAGCAAAGGCGGCAGCCAGTTCGGGGGGGCGGTCTCTTCGAGCGCTCTGCCGGCACAGACTGCGATCGGCACGGGCTCGCCGCCATCGCTGCCGAGAGCGGGTGTTTTCACCAGAGCGCGTCGCCCCTGCAACAAGGCGGCATGGGTTTCGGCCGTCTCCCCCAGAGCGGTGAGACACCCGTACGCGGCGAGCCGAACCGGGGAAAGGGCACTGGACAGGGACACAACGGCGAGCGAGTGTCGGGCGACTACGCCGGCAAACGGGAGGGATCGGCGCGGTCGCGGATGAATTGCGCCAGTTTGGCGATCGTCGAGAGCGCGGCCCGCGATTCCTCGCTGTTGCTGATCTTGATCCCGAATTCCTTCTCGAGCTGCACCACCAATTCCAGCGCGTCGATGGAATCGAGATTGAGGCCGGCGCCGATCAACGGTTCGTCGTCCGGGATTTGGTCGGGAGAAACGTCTTCGAGCTTTAGCGCGCTCACGATGAGCCGTTTAAGTTTGGCAATCAAGGGATCGGTCATTGGCGGAAACGGAAGCACTGAGTCGGAGGTTCCTGGGAGTCGCAAGCTTTCACCGGCTGCAGGAGGGGAGGGGTATGCGACGGTCAGTCTACGTCGATGCTGCCGCAGTTCAACCCGTCCAGCGTCTTAGCACGTGGCAGACGTTGCTGCCGCCGAAACCGCTGCTGTTGTTTAAGGCGTAGTCCGGCCGCGCCGTGATCGAGGCCCGGGGCAAGTTGAGGCCTGTGCAGACTGGATCCGGGTCCTGGAGATGGGCGTTGCCCGGGACAAACCCATGGTGCAGAGCGAGCGTGCAGAAACCGGCTTCCATCACGCCGGCCATCGAAAGACCGTGTCCGGTCAATCCCTTCGTGCTGCTGATCGGCGGCTTCGCTCCGGCCGAGGAAAAGACGCTTTGCAGGGCGAGAGCCTCGGAGCGATCGCCGGCGGGGGTCGAAGTGGCATGGGCATTGATGTAATCGATCCGATCGGGCTCGACCCGAGCATCGGCGAGCGCGCGCTTCATCGCGGACCGCAGTCCGGCGCCCTCGGGGTGCGAGGTGGCCACGCTAAAACCGTCCGCCGCCTGGCCCCAGCCCACGAGTTCGGCGTAGATGCGCGCCCCCCGTGCGCGGGCCGTTTCCAATTTTTCCAGGACAAGCGCGACCGAACCGCCCGTGCCGACGAAGCCGTCGCGATTGACATCGAAGGGCCGCGAGGCGGACTCCGGGTCGGTGCTATTCGAAAGGGCGCGCATCGACGCGAACGGCATGATGGTGTCCGCGTTGAACTCCTCGGCTCCGACGATCAGCATGCGTTCTTGGCGTCCGAGCCGAATCTCGTCCAGAGCATAGCCCAAGGCATGGCTGGACGACGCGCAGGCGGAAACGAAGCCGGCCACGGCGCCGGTAATGTGAAAGTGCGCAGCCAGATTGAAATTCAGCATTCCCGCGATCGAGGAGACCACTCCCATCGGGTTCCCGCGCTCGAACTGGGAGGCATGCAACTCGGCGACGGTATGATGAGTGATAAAAGGCGAACCGGCCGAAGCGCAGAACAATCCCGTGGATCCGTCGACCAAGTCAGAGTTTCCCAGGCCCGCGTCGCGCAATGCCTGCTCGAGCGCGCAGAAAGCGTAGACCCCATGGGGAGCAAGCCCGCGCAGGGTTTCGCGGGGAATGTCGTAGCCCGAGGGCCAGGTCCAGGCCCGCCAACTGGGCGAATCGAGTTCGAACTCTTTCACCGGCGCGGCCACTTTGATCGGCACGCGGGGGTTTCCGCAAAAATCGTGCAAGGCCATGCCGTGCCGGCCCTCGCGGAGGCTGGCGGTGACTTCGGTTTGATTCAGCCCGATGCTGGTGATGAAGCCGAGGCCGGTGATGACGGCAGACGCGGACATGCGATCGCGGGCCGATTCAGCGCTGACCGGGGTCGCGGGCGGCGAGCTTCTCCCGGACGAAGGAGCGAAGTTCACCGACCGTGCTGACGCGGAGTATCTCGTCGTTCGAAATCTTCACTTTCAGCAGATCTTCCAGGAAAAACACGAGTTCGGCGATGGCCAGGGAGTCGAAACCCAGGTCGGTCATCAAGCGTAGGTGCTCAGCGAGGTCCTGACCTGGCGGCGGGGCGGCGTGCTTGGGGATGTAGTCGCGGACAACCGCCAGCACCACGACATCGAGGGCTTCCGGGTCGCGAGTACTTTGATAGTGGCCGTAAGCGCGCCGAACGTCGTCGGGAAATTTTTCGAGAGGGTCGTGCACACGGTGCGCGGAGCGGGCGAGAGCGGGATCTGGCATCGGCGAACAAGTGAGGCAGTCTGCACCGATGAGCACAAGCCCGACGTAGGAACCACCCAGTGCATCCATGCGCCTGGCCGTTCGATGTCGCACTCGCCGTGCGTCGCACCGAGCGCCTCGATCTCAGGCCTTGGAAGTGCCTGCAGTTTGTAGAGATAGACTGCTTTCTGCCGATGCCTCTGTTCGCGCCGGAGGGACAAAAATCAAGGGTTTGTGGGCCCGGAACCAGGTGCGCCACCCCTCTTTCAGCTCGAGCCAGCAGAGCCGGACCGTGGCCCGCAAAAGTCGGGGCCAGATCGAACGATCCAATTGGTAGCTCATGAAAGGGTGATGGCGCTTGGCGTTTTTTCGTCCCCAAGTACCTCTGGCGATTCGTGAGCGCGCAAGGGCCACGAGTCTCCGGTTGTAAAGGGCGACCAAGTGGGCCGGAATCCCCGCGTAATCTCGGGCAAAGGCCGGTGTCTCAAGCGCGGCTGCGCCCACTTCGAACGGCTGATTCACGACACCGACGTGGTACGAACCGAGGTCGAGTTCGAGCGCCAGCGTCATCAGCTCCCAATCTCCCATGTAGAAATATTTGTCGCGATAGATCCCGTTGAACCAGCGATCGTAGCTTTGGCTGAACCGTTCGTTGTGGCGCTGTACGTGCCGTGCAGCCGCGGTGCCGCGGCAGGACCGGTCGATCAGCATCGACGCGGCCGTCGTCGTATAGCTGATCCAGTCCATCCCGGGCGAGTAGAACGGATCCATAAAAGCCGCCGCGTCGCCGACCAGCACAAACCCATCGCCTGCGTAAGTGGTTGATCGATAGGCGAGGTTCCGGCGGAAGTGAATGTCTCCGGGCTGCCACTGCGCCCCGGAAAGGAGCTCCCGCGCGGCCGGATGCTGCAAGAGCATCGTGCGCAACCGCTCGCCCAAGTTGGGCCCGGCCGGCAGGTCGACCAGCCGTTGGTCGAAGACCACTCCGATACTGACGTCGCCCCCTTTGAGGGGGATCCACCAGGCCCACCAGCCAAGTCCAGTCAGGTGATTGGTGGCGGTAAAACGCACCGCTTTGGTCCGGCGAGACCATTCTGGGAACCGACGCGCCAACTCAGGGCAATCCCAGTTTTTCACGTTTGTCCATCGACTCCACGCCGACGCAATGGGGTGTTCGTGGTTGGGCACGAGCCAGCCGTGCTTGCGCGCCAGGAAGGCCGCCACGCCCGAAGCGTCGACGATCCAGCGGGCTTTTTCTTCGCCGGTGCGGCCTGCCTCGTCCTCCCAGTAGACCGTTTGAATCCCGCCGTCCTGCAATTTGATGTCCTTCACCTGTACCGGCCTGCGCACTTCGGCGCCCGCCGCCTGGGCTTGGGCCAGGACTTCCTCGTCGAGTACAGCCCGATCGACTTGGTAGCCCGGGAATCGGACGTTGTAGCCGGGGCCCGTCTCGCTGCAGTCGGGCAGCTTTTCAGTCGATTCGTTCTGAAACCAAAAACGCATGCCCTGCTTCACTAAGTGATGCTGGTTCAAATGTTCCGTCAGCCCGAGAACCCGGCCGAGGAAAAACGCGCTCACTTCCACCGTCGATTCGCCCACGCGGCGTTTGAAGCGGGGGCTGCGTTCAAGGATGAGAATCCTCAGTCGGGAATTTCGTTGCTGGAGCAAACACGCGGTGGCGGCGCCGGAAAGCGCTCCTCCGACAATGATCACGTCCCAGCGGGCGCTCGAGCTCACTTCTTCCATAGGCAGGCATGAGAAAGGAAAGGCCGGGGGAGACGCTCTTCAATAGTAAACGGAGCGGGCGTCAGTGCCCGATCTCACCGTGCGCGACTGCCCCGCGGACAGGTCTGGCTGGAGCCGCGGGCGTCCGCTGGTCTTTCGCGTCTCCCGCCGGGCTCATTTTCTGTATTTGTCTGATAACTACATTACGTGATGTATGAAAGGGATGAATGCGGCGGCGTGTATCCAGAAAAAAGATGCACATAATTCGTGCGGGGTGGTTAAAACGCAAATCCTTCGTGTGCTTGGGTATATCTCGCCAAGGGCGTTGGGTAGTTTTACCCTCCTGAGTTACAAACGCGTGGCGAAGATCGCGTCAGATTTTCCTCGTTCACTGGAACAAGTATTGCTGAAGTGGAGACCGTATCGATCGTAGCGCACTGCTTTCAAAGGATCCCCAAGGCGTTCTTTGAATTTCCCCGGCGTGCGATGCATTGGAAGGGAAGAGCCTTTGGCCGCCGCGGACGCGCGGCGCGATTCATGACTTTGGCCGACAATTGTCGGTCGAATGCCGCGGTTGCCTGTGGCTGCAAGGCTGCGGGTAAGCGCGGTACTTAACACAAACGCAGAAATAAAACTCTCCGCGCTCGGAGCGGAGTTTAAACGCAGTATGAAACCGATCATCAACATCGCAGCAGTGCTCAGCCTGGGCTTGCTCCTCTCGACTCTCGCCGTTTCGGCGAAGACGGTGGAGCAGGTCTATATCGACACGTACAACGGTCGCACCGACATTCCGGTGCCGATCTCTGTCATAGCGCCGGAGGCAACCCTCGGCGCGACGAACCAGCCCGCCACCGTGGAGCTTGTCTTCATCGTGGATGAGAAGGGGACGCCCCGTCAGATCAAGGTTCAGTCGACGACTGATGAGTCGTTGGTCGAACCGGTGAAGGAAGCGGTGGCTCAGTGGAAGTTTGTTCCAGCCAAACGCAACGGCGAGGCCGTGTCCTCGCGCGTGCGACTTCCCGTCCGCATCGTAGCTGCTGACTAAAGCGGTTGTCGTGCGAAGTGACTCCCTGGCCGTCGCCTTTTGGCGACGGCCTTTTTTGTTGTGAGCACACGATTTGCGCGCGTTGCAGTTCTCTATCACTAACGAGGCGCTAAATCTGCTTAACAAAAGTGTCGGACACGCGTCTCATCCTGGGCCTGCCCTCCAATCCGCCCGGTTCGAAGTGCCGCCGCCCTGTGTCCTCCACCTCCAAAGATCAAGCTACGCGCTCTTCGCTCCGGCCCGCGATCCGAGTCGGTATCGTCGAAGACCAGAAACTGGTTCTTTCGTTGTTGCGCCAACTCTGCGAACGGGAATTCGGCTTTGAAGTGGCATTTTTGGCCGAAACGGGGCGGGAGGCCTCTGACCGCGCACCCGAGGCGAAGGCCGATCTCGTGTTGCTCGACATCAATCTGCCGGATGAAGACGGGATTGTGACGGGAATGCGGTTGAAGAGCCAAGTGCCCGGTTTGCGCGTCATCATGATCTCGGCGGAGTGCACGGAATATACGGTGCACCGGATGCGTGCGAGCGGACTGGACGGCTACATCGACAAGAACTCGGATCCCACGATCATCAAGCGGGCTGTCACGGAGGTGCTCGATGGACGGCGGTTCTTCTCGGAGGTGATCGGACAGGTGAGGCGGCAGATGATCGAGGACGCCAACGCCTTCAGCAAAGTATTGAGCGAGGCCGAGCAGGCGATGCTCCCGCTGTTCGGGATGGGCTACAGCGACGACGATATCGCCGGGATCATGTCCCTCTCGGCCGAGACCATTCGGTGGCACCGCAAGCGAATCATGGGAAAACTGAACGTGCGCACCGCGACCGAACTGGTGCATTATTGTTTGGAGAAGGGATTCATCCAAACCAGGCCGGGAGGGGACACGCGCCCCGCCGGCGCCCCCCGGCCGGGGTGAGTTCCCGTTCCGAATCTTTCTCTTCATTCTTTATCTTAGGGAGGCTCTGAAAACGGAGCTGAGGGGATCGAAAGGTAAGGGCGAGGCCTCTGGACTCGCCGGGCGGAGACAAAGGTCCGGCGCCCTCGTAAGACTGCTCGCCAGACGTTTTTTAGCGCTTGTTGAAAAATAGGGCAAAAATCGAAAAAACGGAGCGCGTGGATCGGATTGAAGTGTAATCAGTGTACGGATACTAAAGGGGGCGACATCATTCCACCTTTTCGGGTCTCGAACTCCTCTTTACGCCGCAAATCGAAAAGACACGCGTGCAGGTTTCACCTGCCGGCAATCCCGAAAAATCTCAATGCAAGCACAATTTTCCCCCTTTTTGGTGGGAAAATCGCGATAGGCAATTTCCGTCGCTCGGGACACGAAAGGAGCGTGGATGCTTCTTGGTTACCCCTCCGTTTACTCCGGTCCTGCACGAGTCCAGACGTGCAGGGCCGAGAAAAACGAAACCGGCGCCAGCGCCGGTTCCTTGTTGTCGGGAGGAAATAAGCTAAGGAATCCTCGCTTTCGCCGTCTTTCTCATATGGCTCCATTCTCAACGCTAAATGCGGCCGGGCGATTCCCGCCCAATGCCTTGTCTGCGTCGGGCCGCTTCCGGGTAGTGATTGCCAAGTCGGACCGGTTTGTTGCTGACAGCATTCGTATCGCGGTGCTGCAGGTTTATCCCGCCGCCGAGACCGTGATTTGTGTGACGGCTCAGGATGCACTCGACGCCTTGCGCGAGGAGCGCGCTCAACTGGGCGTGGTGGGATTGAGTCTTTCGGATGCCGATGGCCTCGACTTGGCGGCGACAATCGTGGACCAAGCGCTGGCTGCTCGTGTCCTGATCTTTACCGGTCGCCGCGACGAACGCGCGCGCCGGGTTTTGAAGAGCCTTCCCATGTGCGACTTTTTCGATACCACCGTGGAAAAAAGCACCGCACTTGTTCCCGCGTTGCAGCAGCTCGCGAAGGGCCTCCCCTATTGCAGCCGGCCCCGTCCGGAAGGGGAGCCAAGCGAGGGCCCGCGGCGGCTTGCGCTGCATCAGATATTCTCCGCCCGGGAACTGGAGATTTTCTCGGTGCTTGGCAGCGGCAGCGACGACCACGAGGCGGCCGCCGAACTGGAGATGACGGCGGCGACGGTAAAAAGCCATCGGGCGCGCATCATGCGCAAACTCAGCATCCAGACGCGGGCGGAGCTCATGCGCGAAGCCGTTTTCCGGGGGGTAGTGCGTTTTGGACAGCAGCGAGTGATCCGCCCCGGTTTCGAAAACTCGCTCGCTTCCCGCCTTGCGTTAACCCAGCCGCGCGGTGCGAGTCGTCCCGGTTCCGGAGTGTGGAAAGTGGGACCTGAGAGCCGGGGGGCTGGCTTGAAGTCCACCTGAGTTTTCCACCTCGATCGGCACGTGTCGTGCCAGGTAAGTGATCTTTTCGGAGTAAGCGTAGTCTAAGAAGACCATTCGGCGCGATTTCCCACGCGAACCAAACGGATATTGTGGCAAGGTCTGCTTGGTTCGTTTCAGTTAGTGACCATACAACTGGCCGCCGCCTCCTCGAGGCGGCGGCCTTTTCGCATCCTGAAAAACGGACTGCGTCTCGCCTTCGTCGCGCCGGTTGACGTCTCCGACGCACCTCCTACCTTGCGGCGTGCGTTTGGAAGATCTCAGCGGTTTGCAAAAGCTTGTCCTCCCGGACGCCTGGCAGGCAGCCGCCATCGGCGCGCTGAAATCGCGACGCGACGTGATCATCGACGCTCCGACGGGAGCCGGAAAGACCTACGTTTTCGAGCGCTGGGCTGAGCAGACGAATTTCGCGCAGCGGGCGCTTTTCACAGTTCCGACACGGGCCTTGGCCAACGACAAGTTTGCCGAATGGCGTTCGCGCGGTTGGCGGGTGGGCATCGCCACCGGGGACGTCACGGTGGATCCACTCGCGCCCATCGTCGTCGCCACGTTGGAGGCGGCACAGGGCTGGCTCGGCGGCCGCCAATCCGCGGCGCTGGGCAGTGAGGTCGGCCGCAAAGCCCCGCCGGGGTTCTCGCTGCTGGTCGTCGACGAGTACCACTGGCTGGCCGATCCGAACCGGGGAAATCACTACGAGGGAGCCCTGCTCTCCGTGGAACCTACGATTCAGTTGCTTTTGCTCAGCGGAGCCGTGGCGAATCCGGAGGACGTGGCGGCCTGGCTGCGGCGGCTGGGACGCGCGGTTGAGGTGGTGCAGACGCGCCAGCGTCCCGTGCCGTTGGAGGAGATCGACGCGGACGATCTGGTGCATGGACTGCCGAAAACGGTGCAGGGATTTTGGGCTCGTCGCGTCGCTGGGGCATTGCGGGAGGGACTGGGTCCGGTGTTGGTTTTTGCCCCGCACCGCCAGGATGCGGAACGGCTGGCGCGCCAATTCGCTCGGGAACTTCCGCTCACCGATCCTCTTACGCTCACCCCGGAGCAAGAACTGGTCTGCGGGCCCGAGCTGGTGAAGCTGTTAAAGCAACGCGTGGCTTACCACCACAGCGGTTTGACCTACGCGCAGCGGGCCGGCGTGATCGAACCGCTGGCCAAGGCGGGCCAGCTGCGCGCCGTGGTGGCCACACTCGGCCTCGCGGCGGGCGTAAACTTCTCGCTGCGGTCGGTCATGGTGACCGCCTCCGGTTACCATTTCGACCAGCGCGAGCACGAGATCGAGCCGCATGAATTACTGCAGATGATCGGGCGGGCCGGCCGGAGGGGATTGGACGAGGTGGGCTACATGCTGACCTCGGGCAGCACTCCCCGCATGCGGCGCGCCGCCCCGCTCCGGCTGAAGCGGTCGGCGCCCCTGCCGTGGGCGCTTATTCTCCGGCAACTTCGGCCCGGAGAATCGGCCACCGAACTGGTGGCCTCGATGGCGAGGCGTTTTTTCACCGAAGAGCCTCTGCAGCTTGGAGCCGAACTGACCTCCCGCTGGGAGCCCGACAGCCTTCCTTGTAAGCAACGGACGGATACGGGGCGCGCGAGATTGGTGCGGCGCGAACGCGATCCTTTTCCTGCCTGTCGCGAGTGCGGATGGCGGGAGGAATGCCTGCAAATGAACCCGCAACCGACCTTGCTTTGGCAGTGGCAGCGATGTGGCGTGCTCGATCGAGAGCTGCGGCTGACGCCCCGGGGCGAAATCGCGGCCTGCTTCCTCGGACCGGAAGGGCTCGCGGTGGCCGCGGCGCTGGAGGATCGTCGGTATCCCTTGAACGATCTGATCTTCGATTGCGCGAATCTCTTCGCGGGCGATCGATTTGCCGGCACGAATCCGCGAAAACTGGGGCGACTAGCGGTGGTTTGCGAACGCGCGTTTCGGCGCCTCACCGTCGAAGGCTACCTGGTCGAAGGACTTCCCCCCCACTACGGCTATGGCGCCAGTGAGGTCGTGCGCGCTCTAGTCGAGGAGGGCGCCCGGGCCAGAACGATCTTGGAACAGCAGGAATTTGCCGGCCGGGGAGATATCGATCGGCTTCTAACGGAGTGGAGGAGCCTCTTGCGCCAGATTTCCACCGCCGCCCCGCTCGCCACCAGCGCGCTCGGCCAGGACGCCACATTGGGGCCCGTTCCCGGACCGAGTTTGCTCAGCGAACGATGGGACAGTTTCCGCGTCGTGGCTCGCAATCTCCTCGGAGAAGCCAAGGCGGATAGCCTGCCCGATTTGCCACCCTTGACCGCGGACCAGCGCCGTCCGATCAATCACCGCTTCTTTCGGGCGCCCGAGGCCCGAGCGAGCGCTCACGCCCGGCGGTGAATGCGCGACTTTCGCACCTTGAACGTGAGAGCGGCCCGAAACCGTTCGCTGGCGGGCATCGCTTACTTGGCGACCGAGTGGCGGACTACGATGTCCCCGTTCATGGTGGTGGCCTGTAGCTCGATTCCGCCGCCATTGAGTGTGCCCGAGACGAGTTTGCCGCCGGTGACCGGGGGAATCGGGGGAAGGGGGGGCATGGGAATGACTCCCGCCTCTGCCATTCCTTCGCGCGCTGCCTGAGCGATCTGGCGCGCGGCATTCTGCGCTTCCCGGGCCATCTCGGCTCCGGCTCTGCTGGCCTCGCGTGCCGCTTCGGCGATCTCCTTGCTCAAGTCGGCATTCTCCTTGTGCAGCGCGGGTTTCTTCATTTTGGGCCGTTTCGTTTTGCCGGTGTCGGCCGTCGTTTGAACCTTCAGGGCCTCTTCGTCGAAATTGGTCAGCACGGCTCCGTTCTGCGTGCGGAAACGAACGTTGGCTTTGGCGGTGGAGGGCAGTTGAAGCGAGATTTCACCGTTCATGGTGCTGAACGAAAGGGCCTTGGCGGTGAGCTGCGTGAAGTGGGCGGCGATTTCTCCGTTCATGGTCTCGACTGACGCTCCGCCGCCGAGACCAGTCAGCGTGACTTTGCCATTCATGTTCTGGACCTCGATATCGCCCGAGATGTCGGCCACGGAAATCTCGCCGCCCCAGCCGTTGACGATCTGGACCGCGGCGGAGCGGGGGACGGTAACGCGGAATTCGGCTCGGCCTGCGTCCCCGTCGCGTCCGTAGTTGAGCTCCACGATATTTTCTTTTTCGGTGAGGTTGAAGCCGGTCGAAGAACTGACCACCCGCAAGCCGTCGTTGCGACGCTCGGATGTGCGATCCGTTTTCGCGTCGGAGGTCACCACGACGGAGTTGGAGTCGTCGCCCTGGAGCCGCAGTTCCCCGTGGGCAATGAAGATTTTGACGACCTTGGGTTTGGACGGGTCCGAAAACGCAACGGAGGCGGTGGTGCTTTCGCCTCGGGCGAGAGCCGCGAGCGCGAGCAGGAAAAGGCAGGGACGGAAGTTCATGGGAAGTGAGCGGAGGTTTAAAATTGCGAGAGCGCGCGTTGTGCGGCGGTGCGCACAGACGTATCGACCTGAGCGCTGCGCGTAAGCGTCTGTAAAGCCGGAGCTGCGTCGGTGTCCCCGGCCGCAGCAAGAAAATCGATCATCGCGAGTTGCACGAGCGGAGAAGATTCGCGCGGAAGCGAGGCCAGCACGCCCTTCCGCACCACGGAGCGATCGGCATGGGAGTACAACGCCTCCAGCGCCGATAACCGCACATTGGTGCTTGGATCGAACGCAACGGTGCGTAGCAGCTTCGCCAGCGTTTGCTCGTCGGCCGGCCCGCCTTGAAGCGAAGTCACCACGTTTTGCAGACGTTCGTTCGCCGACTCGTGCCGGCTCAGGGAAACCGCGACAAGATTGGTCATGGAGTCCACCTTGCGCTGCAATTCTGCGATCTGGGCGCGGGTGGCTTCAGCGGAGGGCTCAGCGGTGCCCGATGATGGGGCGGTTCCGCGCGACCCGATAAAAAGGCCGAGTGCAAGCGCTGCGGCGGCGAACGCGGCTTGGAAAAGCGGCCGCGACGGCAGAAGGCTGGCGAGAAAACGGTCGAGTCGATCGCGCCCGCCGGCAAATGGACTGCGGCTCCCTGCGGGCTCGGATTGGAGGTGGCTATCGAGCATCGCGTAAAAGTTCGCGCGCAAACGCGGGCTGGGGCGTTCCGGCGGAAGCTGGCCGAGCTTGATCATGATCTCCTGCAGGCCCGACCATTCACGCTGGCATTCGAGGCACGATTTCAGGTGCTCCCGAACGGCAGCGTTTTCGGCGGCGGAAAGCGAGCCGCCTTGGTAGTCGACGAAAGATTCCTGGATACGTTGGCAGTTCATGGACGAAAAAGGATTAGGCGGTGCGTTCCTTTGAGAGTTTGAAATAGTGATCGCGCAACGACTGCAGCGCCCGATGAACACGGACTTTGACCGCCCCGACGCTGCATTGCAGAACTTGGGCAATTTCCTCGTGTTTCAACTGCTGGAATCGGTGCAGGGTGAGGGCCTCTCGCTGGTCGTGGGGAAGTCGGGTGAGCGCGATGCGGAGCAAATCGACTTCGTCGCCAACGGCGGCGCGCTCGCCCGGGGGCGGGGTACAATCAGGGTGATCGTGCAAGTCGGAGGGATCGGTCGCCTGCGGCATAGCGTGCCGGGAATTCTTGCGGAAATGATCAGCCGCCACCTTGCGCGCCAAATGGTACATCCAGGCGGAGAACTTTCCTTCGTCACGGTAGGTGTGCCGGTATTTCAAGATGCGAAAAAAGACCAGCTGGACCAAGTCCTCGCTCGTCTCGCGATGATTCGTCATACGCACGAAAAACCCGAAGAGAGGACTCTGGTAGCGCTCGAAAAGTTCTCCCAGGCGCGCGATTTCCCCGGCGCGAACGGCAAGCATCAGATCGTGATCGTTGACGACGCGAGGTTCCACGGCAGCAGGGTCACTGGAGCCAAACACAGGGGGGCAGCGATGCACGTTGATTTCGAAAGTGTTCACGGGAGATCACGAGAGGTCGTCTGCAGGGGTAAACCGTTCCCGTCACAAAAGGTTACCGACAAAAATAGACAATGGGGGTGGCTTAAATTTTATTAAGCCGTTATTTGGCAATTGCTTAGCGAATGACCGTGTGGTCGGCGCGTTTCTCTCCGGCCTGCCCCAGCATTGCCGGCCCCCCCGTGCGGGATTAGTTCCTATGTGCGAAGCGGCCCGCCGATGCGGCGATGTCGCCGTTGATGCTGCCTTGCACGGCGAGGTGAAGCGTCTGGGGAGTGAAGGGTTTTTCCAGGATTCCGTCGACCTTGAGCCGTTTGAGTTCGTCCAATTCGGCGTCGGCCAGGCGGCCGCTGGCCACCAGAATTTTGCCGGTGAAACGGCCGCTGCGAACGCGCCTTACGATCTCGAGCCCGCTGAGGCCTGGCAGATCCAGATCGAGCACGGTCAAATCGTAGGCGTTCGGGTGCGCGCTGATGTGCGCCCACGCGTCCGTGCCATGGGCAAAGTGGGTGACGTGGTGCTTTTGTCGCCGCAGAGCGGTGGACACGGTTTGGGCCACCAGATCGTCATCCTCGACGAGCAGAATCCGCATGCAGGGGCGACTGTCAGTCTGGCTGGAGGGAATCGCGGCCGCGACTGCGGCGGACTCGCCGCGAAATACAGGTAACCACACGTTGAATACGCTGCCGTCGCCCGGGGTGGACGTGACGTTGATTTTGCCGCCGAGGCGGGTGACGAGGTGCCAGACGGTGGCGAGGCCGAGACCCGTGCCCTTGCCGACTTCCTTGGTCGTATAGAACGGTTCGAAGATGCGTTCGAGCACCTCTCGGGGCATGCCCATGCCATTGTCTCTCACCGTGAGGCAGATCCAGCCGACAGCCTGATGTCCGCTTTCCCAACTGGTGGGTTCGAGCGCATTGGCGCCGAACTCCGCCGCTTCGACGCGAATCCGCGCGACGTAGGCGTCGGGTCGCGCCCGATCGAGTTTTTCGGTCAGCGTGTCGCGGGCGTTCAAGAGCAAGTTCAGCACGATCTGGTGAACGTCCGACGGATTGAGGTAGAGAGGAGAGAGCCGCTCGGGCACGTCCGACTCCAGGCGAATACGACGATCGAAGGTGGGCCGCAGCAAATCGAAGTTGGCCTGCACGAGAGCCTGCATGCGCACTTCCTCATAGCGCGGCTCCGAGCGGCGGCCAAAGGCGAGCAAACGTTTGGTCAGGTCGGCCCCGCGCTGGCCGGCCCGGGTAATGGTGCGCAGTTCTTCCAGCAAACGCGGATCCTCCCTCCACTCGGTTGCGAGCAGTTCGGTTTTTAGCAGGATGGGAGTGAGAAGGTTGTTGAACTCGTGCGCGATGCCTCCGACGAGTTCTCCGACCGCCCGAAGTTTGCGCCCTTGGGCGATCTCCGTGTCCATCTGAATACGCTCCGTGATGTCTTCCACCAGAAAACACAGCTGTCGATGTTCGGCCGGCGCCGCGCCGAGCGGCACCAGGGTCATGGCATAGTGGCGTCGCGATCCTTCAAAATATTGTTCCGTTTTTGTGATGTCGGTGCGATCATGACCGCGCCGGAACCAGGTCGTCCAAAAATCGATCGCCGATGGAGGCAAGGGAAGCTGGGCCAGCATGCGATCGCCGAGAGGTTCGGTCGGCGGCAATCCGAGCAATCGAGCGGTGCCGGGATTGGCCGAAATGAAACGAAACGTATTGTTTCGGGCCTCCACCACGCCCATCGCGCTCGGCACGTTGTCGTAGAGGGCCAGCAGAAGTTGTTCACGGGTGCGCAGATCCTCCTCGGTGGTCTTCTGCCGCGTGATGTCCTGGATCGTGCCAAACAGTCCCACGATTTTTCCGTCCGCATCTCGCACCGAGCGCGTGTTGGCGTGGATGAATTTGCGAATTCCTTCCCGTGGATGGAGGGTCAGAACCATGTCGCAGGGCGAGCCGGCGGACAGCGCCTCGCGCAAAGTCCGGTGCGCGCCGGCGCGTTCGCTCTCCTCGATCATGGTGATGACGCGAAAATACGAAGGCGGGCCCTGAGTCTTATCCCGCTCGAGAATGCGCAACGCTTCCGCTGAACAGCGGACTTTGCGGGATTCAATGTCGAAATGCCAATGGCCCACGTGCGCGATCTGCTGCGCTTCAGCCAGGATCGCTTCGCTTTCCGCCAATTCCTCCGCTTGCCCTGCGATGCGCTTGCGGAGCGAGCGCTGCCGCAACAACCCCCAGATGGCGGCGAGGCAGCCCAAGGCGAGCGCGCTGGCCGCGTAGGTCACCACTTGTTCGCGCGTGAAGACGGTGGGCGCGAAACGTCCGAACCAGCGGCGGTAAATCCGATCAAACTCGCCCGTCTGATGAAGGATCGCCAGCCCCTCGTTCAGGCGCGCCAGTAACGCGGCATCGCCTTTGTGAACCGCAAAGCAGTGGCGGACGTCGTAGCCGTCGAGGGGGCCGCCAAGCGGGCGGATGTTTTTGATCTGGTCCCGCTCGATGATGGACAGTGCGCTTAGTCGGGAGGAAAAAACAGCATCCGATCGCCCCAAGGCGACCCGGCGAAGTCCGTCTTCCACGGAGCTTTCGTAAACCACGCGCGCGCCGGGCAAAACGTCGCGGATGAAGATCTCCCCCACGCTGAGTTTTCCGACGATCACGATCTCGCTGCCTTCCAAATCTGCGACTTCGTCAAACCGCTTGTCATCCGACCGCACAAAAAGGGAACCCTTTAGCTCCAGGATCGGCACGGTGAAGTCCGCGATCGCCTCGCGCTCCCGCACATGGCCATAAACCTGCATCAGGTCGAATTCTCCGGCGATAAAGCGGTTTTGAATCTCGTTTCCCGGCGCTCCGACTCGCACAATGTTCATCTCCATCACGCGTCCCACGGCGTCCAAGACTTCAACCGCGAATCCCTGGAATTTTCCGTCGGGTCCGATGAAGCTGTAAGGATAGCTGTCCCGGGAAGCGCCAGCCAGAATGGGTTGGTTGAATCGGTCCGGATCGAGGCGCGGTTGGGCCCGCGCGATATTCGAACTGGCACACGCAGCAGCGACGCCGACGACAAAAGAGACGACGTGGATTAAGCGCCCAAAGTAAAGTGGTGCCGAGAAAAACACTGCTTCGCGCCCCGGGGGCGGGGCTCAGACACTGATAATCGGCGATTCTGCCCCGAAATTAAGCAAGCCGCAACCTTTTGGAGAGGGATCTTACCCCGAAATTGGGTGATGTCAGCTAGCCCGGCGGCCCTGCGCGAACAGGATCGGTCGTAAACCGGCAAATCAAACGATGAGGAGGTCCGCCCACCTGCCGAGACGCAGGTTCCACTTTCGGTCATGAAGGCTGATTTTTTAAGTCATTCCAACAATGAGATGTCCATTTCACACCCATCGTGCTAGAGACCGCGGAATGAATCGCCGCGAATTTCTGGTGCGGAGCTCTTCCGCCGTTTCGCTCGGGTGCCTGGCCACTCACTGTTCCCTCTTTGCTCAAACCGTTTCGCCTCAAAAGGCTCCGCCGACCGCCGACGTTGCGTTTGTTCCTTTGCGGCGCAACGTGGGCCTCTTCACCGGTAAGGGAGGCACCATTGGCTGGCTCTCCTCCGCCGACGCATTGGCCGTCGTGGATACCCAGTTCGCGGACACGGCGGCAAAATTCCTGGCCGGTCTGCCGGGCCGGGCTGATCGGATGATCGACGTGGTCATCAACACACATCACCACGCCGATCACACAGGGGGAAATGCGGTGCTTAAGCCGGTGGCCAAGACAATCGTGGCGCATGCCCACGTGCCGGCGCTTCAACGCGCCGCAATGCGCGCCGGGTCGACGGAGCCAGTGGTCGCGGACAAACTCTTTGCGGACGCTTGGCGGCAAGAGGTGGGAGACGAGATTCTGAGCGGAAAACATTTTGGCCCGGCTCACACGAAGGGCGACATCGTGGTGTCATTCGAAAAAGCCAACGTGGTTCATATGGGAGACCTCGCCTTCAACCGCCGGTACCCCGTCATCGATCGTCCGGGCGGCGCCAGCATCAAGGGCTGGATCGGGGTTTTGGAAACCGTGCTCAAGGATTACCCCGCAGACGCGATTTACATTTTCGGCCACAGCAACCCGAAGTTCAGCGTGTCCAATCCCAGGAGCGAGCTCGCTTTTTTCCGCGATTATCTGAGTGCGATGCTGGAGCACGTGCAGAAGGAAATCGCCGCGGGGAAAACCAAGGACCAGGTGACCGCGCTCGAAAACTTCCCGAACTTTCCCGACTTCCATGAGAAAATGCCGAACCGCCTCGGATCAAACCTCGGTGTCGCTTACGACGAGTTGACGGCGAAAGGGTAGAGCGGGGCGGGGCGTGCGCGAGGCGCACGCCTGGAGGATAGAAGGTAGACGCAGGGGTGGTTCCCACCGTTTAATTGTCTACCTCTGACATCTGTGCTCTGGCTCCTTCCCGCTAGCGCGTGCCTTCGGCGTGGCTGGAGTTGTTGGCATTGAGATTGCGGATGAATGCGACGAGGGCGGTCCGCTGTTCGGGTGAAAGCTTGTCTCTAAAGGCCGGCATTTTCTCTTCGCCCTCAGCGTCGCGTGCGCCTTCGACGATGGCCTTCAGCATCGCGGCATCGCTGAGTTTCGCCTGTTGTTCCGGGCTGACGAGACTTTTGATGTTCTGCTTTCGCCCGACGCGCGTGTCTCCGCGGCCATCCGCCCCGTGGCATTTTGCGCAGTGTTTGGTCCACGATTCTTTTGTGGGGTCGGCCCGGCAGGGTGCGGGCGCAAGGAGGGGGAGGACCGGCAACAGGACCAGGGCGAGGCAAAATTTTGAGTGCATAACGGGAGGGGATTAGAAATTGTATTGAATTTTTGAATATACGATATGCACCCGATAGTCGTTGGTGCCTCCGGAAAGGCCGTCGCGGTTCGTCGCATAGGTGTATTTGACCGTGTAAACGAGGCGCTCGGTCTGACGGTGAATCCAGGTGAGGGAGGCGCTCTGGGTGCGCTGGTCCGCGCCATAGGGAAGCGAGGTGGCGGAGACGTCTTTGTAGCCGTCCGACCGATAGAGGCTGAGGTCCAAAAAAACGTCTGTCGCCTTGGCGAGCGCGTAGCCGCCGCCCAGCCACGCATTCAGGTAGTTGTTGTCTCCCGTGCGAACCAGGCCGATGTTCGCCGTATCGAGTCGATCGAACGTGAGATTTAGGTTGCCGCTCAGGTACAGGCGCGGCAGCGGTGTCCAGGTGGCCGCCTGGCTGAAAATATGAGTGGTGGCCTGTCCGCTTCGGAGGCGTGCGAAATCCATCGTCGTGGTGTCGACGGTCGAGGACTGGAAGTCGTAACGGGAAACGAGGCTCAGGGCGGGGGTGAGCCGCCACGAAAGCCGCGCATTGCAGTCGTGGGTCGCGAAATCGTGGTCGGTGACGAAGGCGGGATACCGATCCAGCGATCCGGCGGCAGTCGAATCGCGGGTCGCACGGTAGGCGTTACGGCGCTTTTTGAAGTAATACTCGGCGTCGAAGGTCAGCCCGAGGCGAACGTACCACGTTGCGTTTGCGGAAAATTTCTCGGACTGGCGCGTATACTCTGTTTTCCGGTCCAGGGAAGGGAGGGAGGTGGCCGTGTCGACGGTGCGTTCCGCGAGGTTGCCGAACGTTTGATAGGAGTCGGCGCGCAGGGTGTAGGCCCAGGAGGGTTTTCCCGTGTAACGAATCTCCACTGTTTCATTCAATCGATCTTCGTACTTGTCGCTCTGCGCGGCCAAGGCCTGGACGGTCGTGACGAGAGTCGGAAGCACGTTTGTCGCGACGAAGTTGGCCACATTGTCGAGCTGGAGGTGCTCGTAACGGACTGTGGGCTTGATCGTCCAGTGCTTCGCCGGCTGGTAGACCAGATTTAAGTTTACCACATACTGCTTCATCTGCTCCCCTCCTCCCAGGGCGAGCAGACCTAGGTCTCCGTTTTGTCGCGACGCGAGAACCGGATCGAAAACCGCGTCGTAGTCGGGGCCGAATATGCGGCTGCCCGAGAGATTCGTGTCGAGGCTGGTGATCATGCCGCCTGCCGAGGCGCGCAAGTCCTCGCGCAACCTGCGGTCGACGAAGGCGTGCGCACTGAAGAGGTCGACCTTGATTCCCTCCTTCGAAGTGGCGATCCGGCTCTGCGCTTCACCCGGTCGGCGGTGGGCCGCTCGTACTTGCCGGGTGTCGGAACGATCGTAGCGCAGGCCGGCCTGCCAATGCTCCCGCTCGGAGTGTCGGCCGGCGTCGGCGGTCACGACGTCTCGCGTCTCATCGATGACGAGCGCCACCGGCACCAGGGTCCGGCCGCCAAAACCGCCGGTGAGGTTGGTGTCCGCCAACTGGGTCGACGGCTTTTTGCCTTCGCGTGTCTGCCGCTCGTACCGAAAGGCGAAAAACAGCCCGGTCTCTCGCGCGCGACCGGCCTCGAACCAGAGCAGGCCCCGGTCGAGGTGCAGCGCGGGATCGTAAAGGGGAACATACGACGAGGAAGGGGGAAAGAAAGCCCCGGCACCGTTGTAGAAATAGCGGGTGCGGCTGAAGCCTCCTTCCACATAGAGGCCATTCTGCTTTTGCCAGCGCGCCTGGGCGAAATAGTCCTCGTCGCGGAAAAGCGCGCGGCCTTTCAGTGAAAGCGTCGATTTTTTCGTTTCCCGGTGGTATCTGAATTCCTCCACTCCGCCCCAGCCATCCTTGCGATGCTGCTGGTGCTGCTCATAGGCCGCGCGATTGCCGCGAAGAAGAGCGCCTCCGCCGGCCAACGCCAACGTGCCTTCGACCGCCGCAGGCTCCACCGCGACCTGGCCGAAGAGGGTCGGCGCGAGGAAGGCGATAGCGTAGAAGGGGATGAACCTTGTCATGGCTAGTAGCGCAGCGAGGAATTGGCGTGAGACCCGTGCACGGTTTCATGGCAGCCGGCGGTCCAGCATGTGCCCCGAGCGAGAAACACGCGGTGGTCAAAGCCTCCGATCAGGACTTGATTCGAGGCCGTTTGCTGTTGCACATGACATTGAAGGCAGAGCGCCTGATTGCGCACCTTCAGCATCTTCTCGTTCACCGATCCATGGGGATTGTGGCACGTGATGCACCCTTCGCGCACCGCTTCGTGTTCGAAGACGAAGGGGCCGCGCTGGGCGGTGTGACATTTTGTGCACGTATCGTTCATGCTGGCGTGACTCTTGCCCGACCCCAGGACTGCGTCTCCCTTGTGCGGATCGTGGCAGTCGACGCACGACATCTTGCCGGCCAGAACCGGATGGCCGTAAGGCAGGCTGAATTCACCCCGCTTATCCAGGTGGCACTTGAAACAGCTTTCCGGCGACTGCCGGGGGTTGATGATCGTGCCTCGCGCGCCCCCGCTGTCCACATGCCCGCTCGCGGGGCCATGGCACGATTCGCAGCCGATTTCGCGCGCGTGGGAAGCATCGGACGTCAGTCGAGCATGCGTCGCATCGGGAAACTGGCCGGTAATGGACGCGTGGCAGCTGCTGCACTCGGCGCTGCCCACAAACTTGGCTCCGGGGATTTCGGGCGGTACGACAATTGGCCGGTCGGCCATGACGCACGACATCAACACGATGCTCCACCCCGCGAGGGCGAGAAAGATCGCGCGGTTCCCAGTGCAAAATGAACGGCGCGATTTCATTCGGCCAACGCGGTGAAACTCCCTGCAGGTTTCGGGTTTCGGTTATCCTGCTCGTGGGTATCCATGGGGTGTGGGGGACCGAGGCTGATCACCGGGACCACAAGGCTCCGCTTCGGGGAGTGTGAACCTTGTCCTGCCGCCGGTAAGTAAGGGCATGTACGACAATCTCCGGGTCGTCTCCGCGCGAAAGTGGAATTGTGTAACTAGGTTGTTACCATTCCCGCGAGAGCCCCGAGCAGGGGTCCTTAACCGAAATTCACGCGCGAGTGAAATGGATCCACCGTCCGGTCCGACGGTGTGCTGCCGTCAGAATCGGACCGTGAATTGCGCGGCAAACGTGTGCCCGAGCTCACCCTCGCGCAGGTCCTCGTGTTGAACGCTGTACTGGACTTTGACCTGCGTGTGGGGACTGAAACGATAAGTGGGGCCGACGTCTATGCGTCGCAGCTCGCGGCCCCAGCGAAGTCGATCCCCTGTGGCGCCGCGGATCCGGCCGAAGAGTTGATGATTCCAACGCAACGCACCGAACAGCTGCGGAGTGAACTTGTACTTCGCTTCGATGTAGTACGCGGTGGTCCGGGCATCATCCGCCTCCGGGAGAGTGAAGCGCGCCGAAAAGAGCTCCGCCCAAACCTGGAGGTGGTGCCATGCGAAACTCAAATCCTGCGCCAGGACCTGTTGCTTGTAGTCCCGAAGGCGATACGCGCCGTAGAAAGAGGACTCGACGCCCGGCTGCAGATAAACGCCTTCGCTGGCCGAGACGCCGAGATTCCACATCAAATTCGGGCGGAATCCGATTCGGCCGCTCACGGTGGGATGCTCCCAGGTGGTACGCCGGGGCGACCACACGCTGGGGCGGGAGGAAAGCGAGGCGTTCTTGAGTTCCACTGCATAGTCGAGCTTAGACCAGCGGCCGGCGAGAGCTGCGCCTGTCGTGTAGCTCGGTCCCCACACGATGGGAAGGCGCCGATCCTTATCGGCGTTTTCCTCCTCCGGCGTGGTGAGGGGCTCGAGGTGCGCCCACTTCAAGAGTTTGCTTCCGGGAATCGCCGCGGCCACGTCCCAGATGCCCATCAGGTTCTCATAGGGAACGGGGGCCGTGATGAAAGGATCCTTCCAGGAGCCATGCCGTGCGACCCAGTTGCCCACGACCGTGGCAAACTTCCCCACTTGAAAGCCAAACGATTTAGCGGAGCCGGGTGTGTAGCGGATCGCCCATTCGTCCACGCGCGCCTGCCACCCGTGATCAGACGGATCGAATCGGCGATCGAATCGGGACTGCGCGAAAAAATACCAATCGGAGCCGACTTGGGCGTCGAGGGTGGCGGTGAGCCGTGGCGTCACGAACGCATCGCGCCGGCTGAAGAGAAGCCCGGGGGAGGGCTGCTCGAGAACATAACCTTCGACGTCGAACGATCCGCCGATCCGCCCTCGCAATTGCCCGTCCATGGATCGGAAGCTCAGAGCCCGCTCGACTCGGTCGAAGTAATCCTCGCTAACGGCGTGCAAGCCCGGCAGCCAGGCTGTCGCCACGGCCGAGATCAGTGCGAAGGACAACCGTTGCCGCGATGCAGGACCGCGAACCCTTCTGGAGAAGGCTGTGCGGGTTGCATTCAGGCGGCGGGAGGTCATGATGGGGTGGAGGGAGGTGCGACAGTGGGCTGTGCGGGGCGAAAGCGCACTTCAAATTCCGTCCAGGTCTGATCGGAGCGAATCAACCGGAGGTCGCCGCCGTGGAGACGGGCAAGTTCCCGCGCCAAATTCAATCCCAGTCCGTGTCCCGGCACGTTTTCGGCCACCGCGCCGCGATGAAATCGTTCGAAGATATGCTCCTGGGCAGCGGCAGGAATTCCTCGGCCCGTATTGCCGATGGTCAGGCTGACCATGTCGTTGTCTTGCCGCGCGGCGATGAGGATGCGTCCTCCCGGGCGGTTGTACTTGCGCGCGTTCTCGAGCAGGTTTTGCAGAATGAGGGAAGTGTAACGGCGTTCGCCCGCGATGCAGAGCCTGCGGGGAAGCTCCGACTCGATTTCGAGGTCCAGGCCGTCGGGCAGAGCCCCGAAATCGTCGAGCCATCCCTCGATCAAAGGATTGAGGTGGACGGCGGAGAATTCGATCTTCAGGCGTCCCGCATCCATGCGGGATAGGAGAAGCAGATCCTCGATGATACTGGTCAGCCGAAACGTCTGGTGGACGAGAGACGAAATCTCCTCCCGGGTTTCGTGCGTCACCTTTTCGCCCGCGAGGAGTTCTTCCAAACCTGCGCGCAGGACGGTGACAGGTGTTTTCAATTGATGCGACGCATCCGCCGAAAAGCGCGCCGAACGCTGGAGTTCTTCGTGCGTCATTTCGAGCGCGGCTTCAGCCCGTTCGCGTTGCTCGCGATTCTCTTCCGAAGCGACCGCTAGTTTTTCCACGGGCCGTGAGAGACGGAATGAAAGAAAATTGCTGGCGAGAAAAGCGACGAGGACCAGGATCGATCCGGCGGCAATAAACTGCCAGGTCAATGTGCGCTGGCGGTTAACGGACTCGGTCAGGGGATAAATGCAAACTTCATAAGCGGCCGGGAAAAGGGAGTCCGGGTTGAGGCGTTTGTAAAACAGGCGGTGGGGGATCTTCTCCACCTCGACAACAAAGTTGTTTTCGGCGCCGGGGCCGGGCTGCGCTTGCAAGTCTTTTCCCAGCGCGCGCTCGAGCACCCCTCGCGCCGTCTCCGACAGGGTGGGAAAGTGAAGCTGGCCGTTTACCCAAACGCCGCTCTGCATGCCGGCCTGGCCCTGATCCTTGGCGAGCTCGATCGGTTTGAATCCCAGGGCGAGGGCACCGATGGATTGTCCAGTGCCAGTGGAGAAAATCGGCATCACCAGAACTTCGTCCAACACGCGCTGGCCGTCGATTCCTTGGCGGCGCAGGTATCCGATTTGCGGGCGATCGACCGGTCCTTTGAGCGCGAGCTGCGCCTCGTCGACCGGAGAGAGGCGTCCGCCGTCCCGGTCGGAGGGAGGGGGAAGGACGAAGCCTTCCGCGTTGAGAAAACGATAAAATCGCGCGCGCAGCGTATGGTCGACCGCGTCTTCGGGGCGGCTTGTCTTCGGTTCCATCACATCAGCGAGTTCGTCGCGAGCGGTGAGGTAGAGAAGGTCTTGCGCCTCCTCGAGGGCTCCGCCGATGCGCTGATTGCGCGCGAGCGTGCGGCAACGTTCGGCGAGCACAGCGTGGCGGACGCGCTGTGCGGCATGGAGCGCGGACAATTCGCCGGTAAAGGCGCGCTGCATTTCGCGCTCGACGTTGGCCGCCACGTTCCTTTGGGCGAAAATAAGTCCAGCCGCGGTCACGCCGGAAACGACCAGCATCATCGCGATGAGCAGATTCGTGCGAAAGCCAGGGAGGATGGCTTTCTTGGGAGCCGCCGGTGCGATCACGGAAAGTTTTGCTGCACCGTTTCCCCGTCCGTCACTTCCACCGGTCTTTCGTGGGTTGTCTTGCTGTCCTTCCATGCTTTGAGCGTGTACTTGCCGGCGGGCAGGCCGGTGAGCTTGAAGCGCCCTTCCTCGTCGGTCACCGCGAAGTGGGGTGTATCCAGCACCAAGATCAGTCCGCGCATGTGTTCGTGGATATCGCAGCGCAAGGTGACCAGGCCGGGAGTATCGAAGACTTGAGAGGGCACCGGGCGCTCGTCCGCGCGGTACCGTCCCAGGTCGAAGCGCTTCGGCGCCGAGTAGGAAAAGATGTTGTGAAACGTGTCGTCGTGATTCGGAAACTCCACCTTCGTGCCGGTGCGCACCGCGAGCAGGGTGGGAACGAAGACCAGGTCTTTTTGGACGATCTGTCTGACGGCGGGGGTTTCGGGCTTCGCAAACGACCCCTCGACATACACGACCGCGAGAGGCGGATTCATTGAAACCACGCCTCCGCTGGAAACGACTTCGTAACGCTTGTTTACCACCGGAGCCGTTCGGGCCTTGAACAATTCCACCCGCCCTTCGATCGTGCCGCTTCCCGCGGCGGAGATGGCGAGCGCGGCGAAACAGAGGGGAATCAGGCAATGCGCGTAAGTCATGAGTGAGGTCGATTTGCTCAAAATAGGTATGCGGGAAATTGCCCTCTCGCGCGACGCTGAAATCAGTGCCCGCGCAGGGGTAAAGAGTAACAAATTCGTTACCCGGACGAAGGAGTGGCCTTTCCCGTTTTCGAAATGGTCGATCAACCCGCGCTCACTCCGGCACGCGGACGGTGTAACCCACCGCGCGAATCGTCTGGATCAGAGGCACCGAGAAGCCGGAATCGATTTTCTTGCGGAGCCGGGTGATGAAGATTTCCACCGTGCGGGTGTCGTACTCGTGATTGCGCTGCCAGACGCGCTCGCACAACTCGGTGCGCGAAAACACGCGACCGGGTTCCTGCAGCAACACTTGGAGGAGGTCGAATTCACGGGGAGACAGCGTCACGGCTTTCGCGGCGCGGGTCACGCGCCGATGGTGCACGTCCATCTTAAGGTCGGCGACTTCCAGGAGGTCCGCGGCGGTGGGCGTGGCGCCGCGACGGCCAAGGGCTTCGACGCGCGCGACCAATTCCTCCATCGAAAATGGTTTCGTGAGATAATCGTCCGCACCGGATTTCAGGCCTTTGACTCGGCTCTCCACCTCGCCCCGCGCCGTGAGGATCAGAATGCGCGCGGTGGAGTTGGCCTGGCGCAGCTTCGCTAGCACGGAAAATCCGTCCAGGCTCGGCAGGTTGAGGTCGAGCACGATCAAGTCGGGGGTCGTATCGAGCGCGGCCTGCAACCCGGCGGCTCCATCGTGGGCCGCCTTGGCTTCGTGGCCATGCCGCGTGAGTGCGCTGCTGATATGCCGCGCCAGCTGTTGTTCGTCTTCGACCACAAGGATACGCATCGCGTCTCCTTGTTAGGCGATCCCGCCTTCGAGATCAAGCGGGCGAGGTGAGCAGAATGGTAACAGGAATGAAAGAAAGCGGAGGCGTCCCATCTCTGGCTCAGCGGAGCAGAGACGCCCGCAGGAACGCGCGGATGAGAGGATGAGCTTGGCCGCACAGGGCCGAGCGTTCGGGCTGGTAGAGCGTTCCGATGAAGAACGGGTGAGCGGGGAGTTCGAAACCGCGCACCTCGCCGGCGTCGTCAGAGGCAGCGAAGACAATTCCCGCCCGCTCGAGCCGCTGCCGGTACTCCGAATTGAATCCGTAGCGGCAGTGATACGCGACTTGCTCCGTATCTCTGTCATAAATACAATGCATGCGGCTCCCGCGGACAAAGCGGACACGACCTTCTCCTTCGACGAGAGAGCAGGAGAGGGCGCGCACCACCGGTTCCGGGCCGCCGGGATCGGATTCGTCGTGCGTGGCGCGGTGCAGCCCGGCCGCATTGCGCGAGAATTCCAGCAGAGCATGCTGAAACCCGCCACACGTGCCCAGAAAGGGAAGAGGGTGTTCGCGCGCGAACCGGATGGCGCCGAGCACTCCGGCGGGGTTGGCGTAAGGACTTGCCGGGACGACCCAGACGGCGGCGAAGCGGGAAATTTGGCCAGCCTCCGTCCCCAGTTCGGCCGTGGGAAGCCAATGCCACTCTATCGTCCGCCCTTCGGCGGCCGCCGCGAGCCGCAGAGCATTCGGGATGCAGCGGTGGGCGAGCACGTCCTCTCGGAAATCCCCGACGAGAGCGATGCCCGCCGGCGCGGTCATGAACGGCGGACAGCCGGCTCGGCTTCGGACGAGCGGCGCTTATCCGGTTGCGAAGGTGGAGAGGCCTTCTTGGCTTTCTGGGTCGTGATGATGACCACGGCGGCGACGATGATCGCGGCCGCGAGCAGCGAGCGCATCGAGATCGCTTCGTCGAGGATCAACCAGCCCAGAAACACCGCCACGACCGGATTTACGTAAGCATAGGTCGATACCCTGGCCGGCGTGCTGTGCTTCATTAGCCAGACAAAGGTCGAGAAACCGACAAGGGAGCCGATCAGCACCAGGTAGGCGAAGGCCAGCCACGAGCGCGAGCTCACGCCGCCAAGGTCGAGCTGGGTTAGTTCCCCCCGGACGGCCGCCACGACAAAGAGCGCCGTGCCGCCGGTCAGCATTTGTAGGGCCGACGCGACAAACGCCGGCGCGGGTTTGGGCACGTGTCGCGTGTAGATAGAACCGAACGACCAGGAGATCGACGCCGTCAGCAACGCGATGAGACCGCCCACGTGCAGACCTCCTTGACTTGCATCCTCCCACGGGGCGGCGAGCCACGCCACGCCGAACAGGCCGAGTGCCAGACCGGCGAAGGTGGCGGGCGTCGGCCGGAGTCCGCCGGGCCAGGCCCACTCGATCAAAACAAAAAAAAGCGGGCTCACGCCAATCAACAGGGCGGTGATGCCGGAAGGAATATATTGCTCGGCCCAGCCCACCAAGCCATTGCCCCCCAGGAGCAGGCAGGTGCCGATCAAGGCGTTATCGAGCCATTGGCGGCGAGTCGGCCACGCGGCGCCGCGCAGCAGGACGAAAGCAAAGACCACCGCGCCGGCGATGAGGAACCGCGCGCTGGACATGAGAAAGGGGGGGAAGCTCTCGATCGCGATCCGAATGCCCAGATAAGTGCTACCCCAGATCAGATAGATCGCGGCGAAAGCGAGAACGAGCGCGCTGCGGGCGGGAGGTTTCACGAGAGCGGGAACAGCGCGGCTCAGAGCCGCGCGAGGTGGGGGGCGCGGAGCGGATACTCCATGTAGTGCGCGGTCGCCTCGGCAGCGTCACGGCTGATGAGACGCTCGACCGCGTGCAGGCAGCAGTCGAGGCCGGCGGCTATTCCCGCCGAGGTCAGAATACGGCCGTTATCGACGAACCGTTCGCCCGGGAGGATCGTCGTGTTCGGCGCGAGCTCTCGCAGCATGGCGATCAGCTCGTGATGAGTCGTGGCGGAGAGTCCTTCGAGAAGACCCGCTTTTGCGAGGACCAGAGCGCCGGTGCACACACTGATGACCATTTCCGCCGTGCGGGCGCGCGTGCGAATCCACTCTAGCAGCATAGGCTTGCGCAGCAAGGCGCGGGTGCCGTAACCGCCAGGGACAATCAGGACGGCCGGCGCCGGGCAGGTTTCAAGGGTGAAATCAGGCATTATTTTGAGCCCATTTCGAGCGCGGACGCTCCCCGGCAAGGGCGACACGGTATACGTATGGAATTCGTCGTGGCCGCGGAGTTCGTCGGTCACCGCGAACACTTCGAAAGGACCGGCGAAATCGAGGATCTCGACGTCGTCGAACACCAGGATGGCTACGTTTTTTTTCATGAGATTCAGGCCCTCCGGACCTTCAAACGAAGCGCCGGTGCGCGGCTCTTTTTATTTATTGGCGAGCAAGTTCGCCGAGCGTCCGAATCGCCTGCTCGATCTGGTCGGTCCAAGGAAGCCCGCAGTTCAAGCGCAGGCAATTTCGATACCGATCCTTCACCGAAAAGAGGACACCCGGGGCGGTATTGATGTATTTCTTGAGCGCGGCGCCGTGAAGTTTGAGCGTATCGCACGGTGCCGGGAGTTCCACCCAGAGCACGAACCCGCCCTGCGGACGGCTCAAGCGCGTGCCCTCGGGGAAATACCGCAACACCGACTTCGAAAACAGGTGCAGCTGGTTCTGATAGGCGCGACGAATCGAGCGGAGGTGGTGATCGTAGCCTCCGTCCCGGAGGAAGTCGGAAATGGTTTTTTGCAGCACTACCGGAGTTCCCAGCGTATTCGTGAACTTGAGGCGCCGTACGCGCTCGAGATAGCGGCCCGGCGCGCACCACCCCACCCGCAAACTGGGGGCCAGGGTTTTTCCGAAGGAGCTGCAAAGCAGGACACGCCCTTCGCGGTCCCAGGCTTTGAGCGGTTTTGGCCTGCGTTCGCTGAAGTGAATGTCGCCGTAAATGTCGTCCTCGATCGCCGGCACGTCGAACTCGCAAAGAAGTTCATAGAGCTTCTCTTTCTTTGCGTCGGGCATGCAGGAGCCCAGCGGATTCTGAAAGCTCGGCATGACGAACAGGGCTTTGACCTCCGCTCGTTGAAACGCTTCCCGCGTCTCTTTCAGGCAAAGGCCTTCGCGTGCATCGGTGGGAATTTCCAAAACGCGCAGGTTCAGGCTTTGAATTGTCTCCAGAATCCCGAAATAGGCGGGGGTTTCCACCGCGACCGTGTCGCCGGGTTTCGTCACGGCCCGCAGGGACAGATTCAGGGCCTCGGCGCAGCCGACGGTCACCACCACTTCGTCGTGCGACAGCGTGGCGCCCGCCTGCAGGTAACGGCGCGCGATCTCGCGCGTCAGCGGTTCGTAAGCCCAGTTGAGCGCGTAGCGCCCGATCATCGCCGGATCGTTGCGCGCGACCGACCCGAGCAGCCGCGCCAATTTTTTGGTGGGAAAGAGCGACGGCGCCGGACAAGCGGCCCCAAGGGCGACATAATTCGGATCGGCCGAGTACCGCATGATCTCTGCGGTCAGATCGTTTACGCCGACGTAACTGGGTTTTGCCATGGGCCTCGCCATGCGCGGGACCGGAGTGTCGCTGGGCAGACGAGGCCGCACATAATAACCCGATTGAGGACGCGCCTCGAGGTAGCCCCGATTTTCGAGCACCGTGTAAGCCTGCAGCACCGTGGAAATACTGACTGACCGCTGCAGAGACATTCGGCGCACGGAAGGCACTCGATGACCCGCGCGCAGCGTTCCCTGTTCGATCAACTGTTGAAGGGAATCGGCCAGCTCCATGTAGAGCGGTGCCGGCGCAGGTTTGGCGAGCGTCTGGATCATAGGTGAAGATTAGCAGTTTTTGCTCGGAGCGCTCAGGAGCACTGGGGAACGATTGGAACCGGTACAGTTAGGCAAAAACCGTACTGTGACGATGACAATTTGGAATCAATCCGAGGGATTGCAGACACACCCACTGCCGTTTTGCTCGTGCGAGATTACCCGCAGGCCAAAGGCGGCTTACGCGTTTCAGGGGAGTCCTCCGGCCTTCCGCTGGCGCCAGCGAGAGCTCAGGTCTTGGGCGACGGTGCCCCGTCCAGGGCTTCCCGAACGTGGCTGAGCAGTTTCGCGGCAGTGAAAGGCTTTTCGAGCAAAGCCCGGCCTTGGTCCAGGCCGTGGCGAACGATGGCGTCGTTGGTGTAACCGGACATGTAGATGAGGCGGGTGCCCGGTCTGACCTGCAGAGCCTTTTCCGCCAGCTCGCGGCCGCCCATTTCCGGCATGACCACGTCGGTGAGAATCAAATCGATGCGCTGGCTCTGCTTCTTGCAGAGTGCGAGGGCTTCCACGCCATTGGAGGCCTCCGCGACGGTATATCCGTTTCGTTCCAGCATCTGACGGGTCAGGGTTCTCACCTGAGCATCGTCTTCGACCAGCAGGATTGTTTCGCTGCCGCCCCCGGGCGAGGCCCGCGGAGGATTCGAGTCTGGAGTTTTCTGCGTCTCGTCGAACGCCGGCAGGTAAAGATCGAACACGGCGCCGCGGCCCGGCTCGCTCGAAACGGTGACGAATCCATTGCTCTGCGTGACGACGCCGTACACGGTCGACAAGCCCAGTCCAGTGCCCTTGCCCACGCCTTTCGTGGTGAAAAAAGGCTCGAAAATATGGGCGCGAATGTGCGGCTCGATTCCGCTGCCGGTGTCGCGGACGCGCAGTCGCACATAATGGCCGGGAGGAACGGTCGCGGGTTCCGCGGGCAGCGCCGAGGTCAGAAGCACATCTTGGGTTCCGATGTAAAGCTGCCCGCCGCGCGGCATCGCGTCCCGTGCATTCAACACCAGGTTAAGGACTGCTTGTTCGATCTGCCCGGGGTCCGCCTTGATTCGCGGCAGGTACGGATCCGTGACGATTTCGAGCTGGAGATCTTCGCCGATCAGCCGGCGCACCATTTTTTCCATCCCCGTGACCACACGGTTGAGCTCCAGGACCTTCGGCTGGAGGATCTGCTTCCGTCCGAAAGCGAGCAACTGTTGGGTGAGGGACGCGGCTCGTTGTCCGCAGTCCCTGATCTCCCGCAGGGACGCGGAGATTGGCAGCGAGGGATCTGTTTCGCTCAAAGCCAGCTCTGAATACCCAATGATGGCGGTCAGGAGATTGTTGAAGTCATGGGCAATTCCTCCTGCGAGTTGACCCACCACTTCCATTTTCTGTGACTGTCGCAGCTGCTCCTCCACCTGTTTCAGGCGGCTCACTTCCTGGAAAGTCAGCACGATGGCGCCCGGTTGGGCTCGCGCCTCCTCCAGCGTTTCCGAATTGATCAGGAGGCAACGCCGGCCGGTGGGGGAGTCCCACGCCATTTCAAAATCGACCAATTTTTCCCGGCGCGCGGCCCGTTTGTCCGGCATGTTCTGGGCTGAAATGGCTCGGCCTTGGGCATCGGTGCAGCGAGGAGGCGCCGCTCCCGCGCTGGTGCGGAGTAGATGGGCGATTCCCATCGACTCGGCTGCCTTGTTGGAGAAAAGAACCCGCGCCGTGTCCGGTTCGATCAGCAGCATGGGAATGGGCATCAGGTTCAGGATCGCGCCGAGGCGCGCCCGCTCCTGCTCCAACTGCTGAAGGAGGGTTTCGCGGTCGTCCTGCGCGCGTTTCCATTCAGTGATATCAGTCGAAATGCCGCAGATCGCGTATGGCCGGCCCGCTTCGTCGCGGAGGGGACACTTTACCGTGATGTAGGTGTGCGGCCCGTCATCGAGAGGCGCTATCTCCTCCGCTTTCAGCGCGCGCCCGGCCTGAATCACGCGCTGGTCGAAGGCGCGAAACGCTTCGGCGCGGTCTCGCGGAAAGACGTCGAAGTCCGTCTTTCCGGCCAGGCTCTTCCGGTCGACATGGAACAGTTCCTCGAATCGACGGTTCACCAGGACGAAATGCCCGGACAGATCCTTCACGTCGATGATCGCATCGGAACTGTCGATCACCGCCTGCAGGAACTCCTGGCTGTGGCCCAGTGCCTGCTGCTTGCGATGAAGGTCGGCGTACAGTTCCGAATTCTCGAGAGCGATGGCGGCATAGGTCGTCAACAGCTCGAGCATCGCGACCCGCTCCGGCGTGAAGGCCTGGGCGGTCGTGTCGTTTTCGAGATAGAGCATCCCGATGAGCTCGGCTTGTCTGACGATGGGCAGACCCGCGGCCGAACGCGGGCGACGCCGCGCGAAATAGGAATCGGCGGAAAAGGGATTGGCGGAAGCGGCATCCGCCAGGATCACTCGCTCGCGCCGACGCCGCACGTAGTTGACGACCGAGATCGGAACACGCTCCGGCGAGAGTTCCGCGATGGCGGGGATTTTGACGTCGAGCTGAGGGCTCGCCACGGCCTCGGCCGCGAGGAACGCTCTCTCCGCGCGCAACGAAATGAAGCAGCCCCGATGGGCGCCGGACGTTTCCATCACGACGCGCATGATCGTTTCCAACAATTGATCGAGCACCAATCGTCCGGAAACCGCTTCGGACAAACGCCGCACGGCCAGCGCTTCGAGAGTGGAGCTCGGCGACGACATGGCTAAGCTAGGCGCACGGCGGCGCCGCGAGCCACCGGTTCTCGAGGTTTTCCATCGCCGTCGCGAACTGCTGACGCACAGGAACCCGCGCCGTGAAGGGGGCGGTCGAAAGGGGGGAGATGCTGGCGATTGTTCCGCGAAGCCGGTGGCGGATAAAGGGGCGGGTCACTGGCTGCAGAATGGATGCAATACGGCGAACCAGCAAGCGGTACTGCAGTTGGTTGACCGCTTTATGCAGGGAAGAAGCAATCATCAGTTATTACACAAGTGTATAATAATAAGAGATAAACACGCTTTACCTG
>CAZJLP010000040.1:0-17878 GCA_964546955.1 uncultured Opitutaceae bacterium
CACGATCTTCATCACATCCCATTCAGCGTCGGAAATGCGGGGTGGCTGCTTCATTTACAGTTGTAATCGCAGTATCAATTACACATGTAAACAAAAAAGCGGAATTTTGAGCGAAACGCGTCACCATAGGGATTGCGATTGGCGGCGGAGCGGCGATGTGGCAACGAACGGGGATGTCCCTTCCGACCCGCATCGAACAGCATCTCGCGGTCCTTCGCGCATGCACGATTTGCCCGCGGATGCACAAGCCGGTCGTGGTCGGACGGCCCACGCAGAGCCGGGTGATTCTCGTGGGCCAGGCACCCGGAGACAAAGAGCCGCGGCTGGGCCGTCCCTTCGCCTGGACGGCGGGAAAAACACTTTTTAAGTGGTTCAACGAAAGTCTGGGCTGGTCGGAGGACGAAACTCGCGATCGCCTCTATTTCGCGGCGGTCTGCCGTTGTTTTCCCGGAAAGAATCCCGCGGGCGGGGACCGCGTGCCCGCGCCGGATGAAATCGCCAACTGTTCCCAGTGGCTCGAGCGCGAATTCGCGTTGCTCGAACCCCAGCTCGTCCTGCCGGTCGGCAAGCTGGCCATCGGGCAGTTTCTAACCATCGCACCGCTGACCGAGATGATCGGGAAAAAATTCCGAGTCTCGTATCGCGGCCACGACGTCGACGTCATCCCCCTCCCGCACCCCTCCGGCGCATCTCCCTGGCACCGTATGGAGCCGGGAAAGACACTGCTGGGGCAGGCGCTTAAGCTGGTGGCGAAGCACCCCGCAGTGCGCGGGTCACATTCGTAATCGTTCTCTTTCTCCTACTCTTACTCGTTCTCGTTCCCAGCGGCGTCGCTTAGGTTATGATTCCATATCCCGTTTGCCCGGTTCTGTGGGACTGAGAACGAGTAAGAGTACGAGAACGAGAACGATTGGACGCCTCCGGCCCCCTAATTCACCCGATTCCACACCGGCTGGCCCAGCGCTGCGGCGCGTGCGATTTTCGCGGAGGTGCTCCGCATCTCGACCAATCCCTCGGGACTGCAGAACGCAGAGTGACACGTCACGATCAAATTGGGCGTCTCCGCTTCTTCCCGCGTGCGCAAGGGTTCGCCTTCGACCACGTCGAGGCCCGCGCCCCCGAGCTTCCCTCCCCGCAGCGCGGCGAAGACGGGCGCCTTTTGCACGATGTCGCCCCGCGCGGTGTTCACCAGATACGCAGTCGGTTTCATCAGCGCGACTTCGCGCGCTCCGATGAAGCCTTTTGTCTCCGCTGTCAGCGGACAGTGGATCGAAATCACATCCGAGGTCGTGAGCAGCTCATCGAGCGTGGTCATGCGCTCGATACCAATTGCCTTTTGCGCTCCGGAGGGCGCGTACGGATCGAAGAATGCGACTCGAAAGCCGAGGGCTTTGGCCCGCAGCGCCGTGGCGGTGCCGATTCGTCCCAACCCGACGACGCCGAACTGCAGACTGCGGAGCCGGCGCATCTTGGCGGACACGGCGATTTTCCAGCTGAGGCGCTTGGCCTCGGCGTCCAGGACGAAAAGCTGGCGGCAAAGAGCGAGCGTCAGTGCGATCGCGTGATCCGCGACCTCTTCCGTGCCGTAGTCGGGGACATTGCAGACAGGAATCCCGCGCGCCGCCGCCGCGGCGCAGTCCACACTGTCGTAACCGACGCCGTTGCGGATCAATGCCCGACAGTTTTTCAACTGCGCGATCGTCGGGGCGGTCACGGGCAGGTTGTGCCACATGATCAGCGCTTCCGCTTCCAAAGCCTCCTGCGGAAAACTGCCGTCGAAGTTGAGGCGGAGCGTTTTTACCTCCGCCACGTCGGTCAGAAACGGTTTTTCGACACTCGCTTCGAGATCCGTGAAGGTGAATTCACCGGGGCTGAGAATGATGACGTGGGGACGGCGCGCACTCATGGCGCGAATTCAAGCCGAGTCGCGTTGCGAGTGCAAGGCGGGCGCCGCGCTCCCGGGGTATCATGATTTCTTTGGCAGGCTCAGCGGAACCAGCATCCGGACCTTGACCGGCTTTCCATCCTTCAGGCCCGGCTCGAACCGCCATTTAGCCGCTGCGGCCATGCACGCGCGACCGAAGGCTTCACTGCTAGCGCTGGGGACGGTGATCTCGGTGGGCACGCCCTGCTCATCTAATATAAAGTTCACTCGGGCGCTGGCGCCATTCGGGTAGTCGCCAGGTTTTATATCGGGCTGCGCAACCGACTGATCGAGCAGCTTTGGTTGGCGGTCCAATTGACTCTGCGCATAGGTTTGATCGGCGTTTTTCGATCCCGCGCTCGAGCTGGAAGTCGACCGGCTGGTAGTACTGCTGCCCGTGGTCCTGGTGGAGGAAATGTTGAAACGGATCGGCACCTGCATTCGAGTCGAAACGACCCGCCCTCCTTTAACACCGGGCGTATAGCGGCTCTTCGCGATGGCATTGACGGCCGCCTCCTCGAACTCTTTGCGGCTCGAGCGCACGACTTTCACATCGCGCGGGCTGCCTGAAGGGTCGACGATGAACCCTACGAGCACCTCGCCAATGATGCCTTGTCGCTTCATGGCATACGGATACTTCACATCGAGTTTTCCAATGAGCGTCGGCACTGAGTCGATCGTGACCGCCCGATGCGCCACGTCGGACTTTGATGGCTCGGCTGAGGGCAGCTCCTTCGACAAGAGAGGGGTTGGCTCGGCCGGTTCAGTCGGTTTCGCGGGTTCAGGGGCGGACAAGGCTGGACTTGGCTCGCTGGAGACGGGCTCCGAGGCTTTAACCGGTTCGGCTTCTACTGGCTGCGGCGTGGGAGCGGTCGGCGTCGCGATAGGCGCTGGATCGGGGGTGATCGGCGCCGGCGCAACGGGCTCGGTCGCAGCGGCGGCTGCGATTTCGGGCACGGGGGCAATGGCCGGCGCGTCCGCGGGCGTTTGGGCCGGGATTTCAGCGACGACCGTCGGTGCCGGATTTGTCTGCGTGACCGGTGCGACCGGGGTGCGTGACGCGGAGACGGCTTGCACGGCGAACGATCCAGCCTGGCCGCTCAACGCAAAGAGGCTGGCGGCAAGGGTGATCACTCCGCCCCGGAGCCAGCGGGAATTCCAGTGGCGACCGGTGAGGATATTGTGGATACGAGCCGAAAGTGGCGGCGTCGCGGCCAGCGAGAAACCGGCCTGCGGTAGACCGATGGCGTGCCGGGCGGTCTTGACGATGCCCGCCACATAGCCCGACGGATCGGAAGTCACTGCCACCACCTGTTCGTCGCAGTCTTTTTCGGTGTCAATGCGCACGGATCGGCAAAGCTGCCAGACCACCGGGTTGAACCAAAAGAGGCTGAAGACGGCTGCCTGCACGAGACTCCGCACATTGTCGCGCCGCTGGAGATGCACGCATTCGTGCAGGAGGACGGCATCGAGCTCGGCGCCGCTCAACAGGTCGGGTAGGCGGGCAGGGAGAACAATCCGCGGGGTTGAAATCCCCTGGGCCACGGGGCCGTGTCCCGCCTCGCTGAGCGAGCACGCGATCCGGTGAGTCAACCCGAGACGCAGGGCGAGCTCCATGATCCGCTTCTCGATCAAAGCGGGGGCTGGAGTGCAGTCGGCGGCAAGTTCGCGGTACCGTCGGTAACCGCGCACGCAAAGATAAACGGCGATGGCGAGGCAGCCGGCGCCCCACACCCAGAGCAGGGCTTCAACCGGCGTGACGCCTGTGGCTGGCGAAGTCTCTGCGGGGACGATTGACGACGGAAGCGAAAGGAGCGGTGGCGAGAGGTCCAGATTCAGGACGGGAGTTACGTCTTCCACATTGCCTCGCCATGCGGCCAAGAGGTGGTTGAGGAGGGCCAACAACGGCCCGGATGGCACGAGGAACTTCAAAAGTCCCAACGAGCCGAGCGCGACCCGAGTTCGGGCGGGCAGGCGACGGCAAGCGAGCAAAAGGAGGAGGATAAGACAGCCGAAGACGCTGGATTGCCAAAGGTGGTTTAACGCATCCGCCGGTGTGATCGTGGTTAAGAACGAAGACATGGTGATCGTGGGGTCGGGTTTATGGGCGGCGCTTTACCGGTTACTCACGCCGCTCGAGTTTCGAGATTTTTTCCAATTCCTTCAGGTCCCGCAGCGTGATCTTGCCTGACTCCAAGAGGTGAGAAACCAGGGGTTCCGGGGATCCGCCAAACGTGCTGAGAAAATCGTCGATGAGGGTCGCGATGGTGGATTTGCGGTTCACCAGCGGTTTGAAAATATGGGCATTGCCAATTTTTTTAGTCCGCGCGACTGCCCCTTTTTCTTCCAGGCGGTAAATGATGGTTTGGACCGTCGTGTATTCCGGACGTTTTTCTTCCGGGATCGCCTCCTGAATTTCTCGGATGGATCCCGATCCAAGCTTCCATAGTATTTCGAGCAGCTCCATTTCGAGACGGCTCGGTTTGAATTTCGAGGGGGAGCTCATGTGCTGTAGTAGTTACTACGACTAATGTAGTAGATGCAAGCGGAAATTTATCAGCCTCTGCCGAGCCTACGGCTGCGCGCATTGACCAGACTGATTACAGGAGGTCGCCCGTGAAACACGGAGCACGCGTTCAATGCCTACCGTCTGTCAGCCTAGAGCGAAGCGAAGGATCCCGTTCGCCGTGGTGGGCACGGTCCAATTGTATCCTTCGCTTCGCTCGAGGCTGACAAGGCAAGGAGGCCGATGCTGAGCATCACGCCGATCCCTTCGAGGATTCAGCCCTCCAGTCTTTCGGCCTTCCCGGCCTCCGCTTTACTTCACCCAGAGCACCGGCTCGCGGATCGGGAAATTTCGCCGGATTTCCTCCACCTTGGGATCGGCATCGAGTTTTTTCCACGCTTCGAGCCAGTCCGCGCGGCCGGCGGTGAGGGCGCCGAAAATCAGGAAGGGCTGCCGCACGGGCCAGTCGTCCCAATACATGACGTCCGGCTTCAGCAGCTGATCCTTGGGTTGATTCATGTCCACCGGAGGATAGCCGGCCTTGGGCGCTTCCGGAATGGGCGCGGGTTTCTTGACCGTGAGCCAGGCCTTTTTGTCCGTCATGTACGGAGCGAGAAACTCGATGCCTTTCATCACGCTGCGACCGTCCGGCAGGGACCAGGTAAGCAGGTTTTCTTCCGGCGTGGAGAGGACCACGGCGAGGCCAACCATGACGTCCAGGTTGAAAATGGCGTAGCCGTATGGCTTTGTGCGGCGCATTTCGCGAGGGAAGCTGCCATCGGCCGCCATCTGGTTCGGCAGATGGAGTTCTTTTAGCCGTTTACGGCATTCGTCCATCGCCTCCTTGTCGCCGAGCAGGTGAGCGAAGCACGCGACCTGCAAGGTCCAGCAGGTGCCGTGATTGTTCTCCGCCTGGCTTTCTTTGATGCCGTACTCGTGGGTTCGCATCCATGTCATGTAGTCCTTGAACCACCCGAGCACGGATTTTTCGATTTCCGGCGTCAGCGCATTGGACCCCCGCAAATGCTCGACGGCCAGGGCCGTTTCGGCGAGGTGGAGGGTATCGATGACACCGATGCTGCGGCCGGTTTCGCGCCCTTTGATCGCCTGCGCGTACAGCAGATTGGGGTTCATCCGGGTTTCCTTGTTGATGAACCAAGCATCCAGGCGTTTCACCGCGGCTTCGGCGTATTTCTCTTCCTTCGTCAAACGATAGGCGGCGGCCAACGCGTCCACGTTCTTGACGAATGCGGCCAGAAATTGGCGATGGGCGACAAAATTATCGGGGTTGGTCAAGCCATCGCGCTGAATATAGGGGCCGTCAGGATTTTTGGGGTCCGGCCACCAGTAGTCCCCCTCGGACGAAAAATCGTTCGAACCGCCGGCGCTTCGGGGGTTCCGGGCCATGGTGATGGTGCGGACGGTCGTTGTGAGCGCCTTGTCCGCCTGCGCGAGCACCCGGCCGCGTTCGTGGGCGAAAAGGTCAAATTCCTTAAGTCCGGCGGCTTCCGAGCTGCGGGGAATCTGCGCCTGCAGGCCGGGGGAGATGGGAAACAGCGCAAACGCGAGGTAAGTCAGAAGGAGGGGACGACGCATAAGGGGAAAGGGTTGAGAGAGTAATGAACGGTCGGCGCGCGAGTAGGCAAGGGTTGATCGCGTTCTTCATCGCTTCGGACTGAGGTTCGCCCTGTTTCCCGCTTGCGCAGCTCGCCGCCAGCCTCAACCGTCGCGGGCGCTCACGTCCATGCCCAAACGCAGCGATCTCAAATCCATCCTTATCATCGGCGCCGGGCCGATCGTCATTGGTCAAGCCTGCGAGTTCGACTACTCGGGCACCCAGGCTTGCAAGGCCCTCAAGGAAGAGGGTTACCGCGTCATTCTGGTCAATTCGAATCCGGCCACGATCATGACCGATCCGGAGTTCGCGGACGTCACTTACATCGAGCCGCTGACCATTGAAATGGTCGAAAAAATCATCGAAACCGAGCGTCCCTCCGCCTTGCTTCCGACCCTTGGGGGCCAGACCGCGCTCAACCTTTCGATGGAGCTGCACAAGGCCGGAGTTTTAAAAAAATACGGCGTAGAGATGATTGGGGCGAAGCCGGAAGCCATTCACAAGGGCGAGGACCGGGAAACATTCAAACAGGCTATGCTGAAGATCGGCCTCGATGTGGCTCGCTCGAGCACGGTCAAATCGATGGAAGAAGCCCGGGCCGCGGCCGAAAAGCTCGGCACTTATCCGCTCATCATTCGCCCGTCGTTCACCCTCGGCGGCCAGGGCGGCGGCATCGCCTACAATCGGGAGGAATTTGAACGCATCGTGGCCAATGGCATCGATATTTCGCCGGTGCACGAAGTGCTCGTTGAAGAATGCCTGCTCGGCTGGAAGGAATTCGAGATGGAGGTCATGCGCGATCACAAGGATCAGTGCGTGGTGATTTGCTCGATCGAGAATTTCGATCCGATGGGAGTCCATACGGGCGACTCCATCACGGTCGCTCCTGCCATGACGCTGACGGACAAGGAATATCAGATCATGCGCGACGCGTCGTTCGCCGTCATCCGTGAAATCGGCGTCGAAACGGGCGGCTCCAACATCCAATTTTCGGTCGACCCGAAGACCGGCCGCATGGTGGTGATCGAAATGAACCCCCGTGTGAGCCGTAGTTCGGCTCTCGCCTCGAAGGCGACCGGCTTTCCCATCGCGAAAATCGCGGCCAAGCTGGCGGTCGGTTACACGCTCGACGAACTGCGCAACGATATCACGCGCCTGACCCCGGCTTCCTTCGAGCCGACGATCGACTACGTGGTGACAAAAATCCCGCGCTTCACCTTCGAAAAATTCCCGGACGCGGATCCGACGCTCACTTCCGCGATGAAATCGGTGGGCGAGGCGATGGCGATCGGTCGCACGTTCAAGGAGTCGATTCAGAAATGCCTGCGCTCGCTGGAAACGGGAGCGCGCGGATTTGGCGGCGGCGGCAAATTCGGGGGGGACGAGCTCCCGGAGGACAAGTTGATCAAGCAGCGCCTGGGCACGCCCAACGCCGACCGGATTTACTACATCCGTTACGCTTTCCTCGCGGGCTACACGGTGGAGCAGATTTTCGACCTGACGAAAATCGATCCGTGGTTCCTAGTTCAGTTGCAGGAAATTTTCCAGATGGAGCAGGAGCTGAAAAAGCAATCCCTCGCTTCGATCGACACCTGGCAATTCCGGCGGGCAAAGCAGTTTGGGTTCTCGGACGCCCAGCTCGCGCATATTCTCAAGAGCGATCTGGCCGCAGTGCGCGCCGAGCGCAAAAAGCGCGGCATCGGGACGACCTACCGCCTGGTGGATACCTGCGCGGCCGAATTCGAAGCGTTCACGCCGTATTACTATTCCAGCTACGGCGACGAAAACGAGATCCTGCCTTCGAAGAAGCGCAAAATCATGATCCTGGGCGGCGGACCGAACCGCATCGGCCAGGGCATCGAGTTCGACTATTGCTGCGTGCACGCGAGCTTCGCCTTGCGCGAGATCGGCTTCGAAACCGTGATGGTGAATTCGAATCCCGAGACCGTTTCGACCGACTACGACACCTCCGATCGCCTCTATTTCGAACCGCTCACGCTGGAAGACGTCTTGGAAATCTATCAGCAGGAAGGCTGTGAGGGTGCAATCGTGCAGTTCGGCGGCCAAACGCCTCTGAACCTAGCCACGGCGCTGAAGGCCAACGGCGTAAATATCATCGGCACGTCGCCGGAATCGATCGAGGTCGCTGAAGACCGCAAGCTTTTCGCGGCGGTGCTGAACAAGCTCAACCTGAAGCAACCCGCCAATCGGACGTCGCTCAACGAAACCGAGGCCTTTACCTTCGCGAAAGAAGTCGGCTTTCCGGTGCTGCTGCGGCCCTCCTTCGTGCTCGGCGGCCGGGGCATGTTCATCGTCTATAGCGAGGAAGAATTCAAAGCGGTCATCAGCCAGGCGTTTGCGGCCATGCCGGGCAAACCGGTGTTGATCGACAAGTTCCTCGAGGACGCGATCGAACTCGACGTGGACTGCATCAGCGACGGCGAATCGAGCGTGATCGGCGGCATGCTCGAGCACATCGAGTTCGCGGGCGTCCACTCGGGCGACGCCGCCATGGTGATGCCTCCCCATACGCTGGGTAAAGCGATGCTGCAAACGGTGCGGGAGGCGACTTATGCGCTGGCCAAAGAGCTCAAGGTCATCGGCCTGATGAACGTGCAGTTTGCGATCAAGGACAACCAGCTCTATGTGCTGGAGGTGAATCCGCGCGCTTCGCGCACGGTGCCGTTCGTCGCCAAGGCCATCGGCGTTCCGCTCGCCAAGCTCGCGGCCAAAGTAATGACGGGCAAGAAGCTCAAGGATCTCGGTTTTGTGCGCGAGCAGACGCCGAAACACTGGTGCGTCAAGGAAGCGGTGTTTCCCTTCGTGCGTTTCCCCGGGGCCACGATTACTCTCGGGCCGGAAATGCGTTCGACCGGCGAGGTCATGGGCCTCGACGACGATCTCGGCATCGCCTTCGCGAAAGCGCAGGCCGCGGCGAAGCCCGGTTTGCCGACCAAGGGCAACGTGTTTCTGTCCGTCAAGGACGCCGACAAGCTCCGCGCGATCGAACTCGCCCGCGAATTGTCCGCGCTCGGTTTCGAAATCTTCTCCACCAGCGGCACGGCCAAACATCTGGCCGACGCCGGGGTGAAGGTGAACAAGCTGGCCAAGATCGACGAAGGCCGTCCGACCGCGGTGGACATGATCAAAAACGGCCAGATCCAGCTCGTGATCAATACCCCCAGCGGGATGATCCCCCGCAAGGACGAGAACAAGATCCGTTCCGCGGCCTACGCCCACAGCGTCTGTATCATGACGACCATTACAGGGGCCTTCGCCGCCGTGAACGGCATTCAGGCCCTGCGCAACAAACGCGTGGGTGTCCGTCCGATCCAGAAATACGTGGGCAACGTCACCGCGGGAGTCTAATTCGATCTCTTCCGGCGTCAGGCGAACGACCCGCTCGGGCATATGCGCCAGGCGTTTTGCGTGGAGCAGGTCAGACAGCAGTGTAGCCAGGCTAGAGGGGTAGGGCGAGCGCCTCCGGCCGCTCCGTCGTCACATTTCCGATTCAAAGATGCAGTGGCGCGGCGCAGTATGGGCAGGCAGCAAAGTGAATCGAGACACCCACGGCTCGGCCGCCGTTTCGACTTCGTTCATGGCCGCGAGCCTGTCGAGGGGGAGGCGCTCGCCCCACCGCGGAGACGCTACAGTCATTCCCGAGCCTAAAAAGGGATTGTTTTGCCGTTTGGTAACCTCTCTCTTATTCAGCTTCGTGCATCCTTTCTTCGCACCGTCGCGGTTTCCGGTTTTCGCATGATTGGGCCCTGGCTAGTTCGCCATCGCTACGAAACGCTGGCGTTCGCCCTGACGATTGCGTGGGTCGTCACTTATGTCGCGTGCGCCCCGTGGGGTCTCTGCGACGAGAACGGGCACATGGAGGTGATCTATCATCTCTGGTACAAAAAACCGGGGCTGCCGGAATTCATGCCCATGCTGCCGGGCTATCATTTCGTCGTGCTTGGGCTCACCCCAGGCGTGCCCAGCTTCGCGAGCGCGCGCCTCGTCAGCGGAGCGGCGATGGTGTTTCTCTTGGTTGTGGCAGGCGCCATCGGGAAACTCGATCGGCGCGCCGGAGCGGGCCTCGGCGTGGCGCTCCTCGCGTGTTTGCCGCTTCTGCAGCCTTTCGCGGGTCTTGCTTATACCGACGCCCTTTCGACTCTGCTCGTTTTTTGCGTGTGGTGGGCCCAGCGGTCGGGGCGGCCCGGGATCGCCGGGCTGAGCCTGGCGCTCGCGTGCGCCGTGCGGCAGACCAACGTCCTTTGGGGGTTGCTCGGACTCGTTTCGAGCGGCGCCGAGGCTTGGAGGGAAGGCGCGCGCGGTCGTGTCTGGGTGTACCGAGTCGTGAAAGAAGGTTGGGGCATCCTGGTGGTCTGGATCATCGCTGCCGCGATTATTCTCATCGCGCGTCGCGTGACGTTGGGCAGCACGCACGGCAATCAGATCCAGCCCAATCCCGCGGCGCTCCACTTCGCCGCGCTCCTGCTCTCCTTGCTGGCGCTGCCGCTGTGGCCGTGGCTGATTCGGCAGCTGTGGCAGGCCGGCAAAACCGGTCCTCGACGCGTCGCATGGGGGGTGGCGGCTCTTGCGCCCACCGCAGTGCTGGCGTTGACGTTTACGAATCCGCACACGTGGAACCGAGAGCTTTTTTGGTCGGACGCGCCGTTCACGCTTTTGCGCAATTGGCCGCTCGTGTACATGGAGCGAATTCCCCTGCTGCGCTGGATTTCCAGCGCGAATCTCGTCGTGGTGGCGCTTGTGATCGCGCGGTTCCTTTTGAAGCATCCAAAACGCATTGAACTCGGGACGATTTTGGTGGCGGGGCTGGCCATCCTTATGACCAATGGGTTGGTCGAGCCACGTTACTTGATGCCTGCCTTGCCGTTGGCATTGCTCTTTTTGCAATTCGACGAAGGCCGCGCGCGACGCTTGTTGTGGTGGTGGCTCTTTCTCTGCGCGGCTCACGCGCCGTTCATTGCCGCGGGAAAGTCGATTTGGTGACAGCCCCGTAAGGGCGAGACCGGGACCCATCGGCTTGTTTTGGTTTGTTTCCGGCCGGTCTCCGGATTGTGTTTGAGACCATGACTACCCCGTCGACGCTGGTCGCACTCCTGCACGGCCCGGATCAACCGGGCCTGGTGGCGCGGGTGGCCGGTTGGATTTTCGAGCGCGGTGGAAACATCCTGCACGCGGACCAACACCGCGACATGGAAGCCGGGGTATTTTTCCAGCGAATCGAGTGGGTTCCGCGCGATAATCGGGCCGAGGCGGATACCGAGAACTTTGCCGTGTACGCGAAGACAATTGGGATGACCGCGCGGATCGCGTCGTCGACCCATCGCACGCGCGTTGTTCTCTTCGTATCGAAGGCCGATCATTGTTTTCACGACTTGGTGCTGCGGTGGAAGGCGGGGGAATTTGGCGGCGAGATCGTGGCCGTTGTATCGAATCACACGACCCTGGAGGCGACCGCCCGGAGCTACGGGCTTCTTTTTCACCACATACCGGTCCAAGCGGAACGGAAAGAAGCGGCCGAAGCGCGCCAATTGGAACTGCTCAGCTCCCTGGGTGCGGAACTCGTCATCCTCGCGCGGTACATGCAGGTCCTATCATCCGACTTCCTTCACCGATTTGCGCGTCCTGTGATCAATATTCACCACTCTTTTCTGCCCGCGTTCGCGGGGGGCCGGCCTTATCAGCAGGCGCACGAGCGGGGTGTCAAATTGATCGGAGCGACGGCTCACTACGCCACCGCCGTGCTCGACGACGGTCCGATTATTCAGCAGGACGTCACCCGCGTCACCCATCGTCACGGGGTGGAGGATCTCGTCAGAAAGGGGCGGGATCTGGAGAAATTCGTACTCGCGCAGGCCGTTCGTTGGCATCTGGAAAATCGCGTGCTTGTCTACGGCAACAAAACCGTGGTGTTTGATTGAAGCCAGGTGCTTCGGCCCGCGTTCTGTAATGAGGAGGTGCTCGCCGGCGGCGCTGGCACTCTTGATTTCTCGCGGGCACTCGATTGGATGCCGCTACTTAGATGCTGCTGTCTGTCGTCGTCCCGGTCTACAAAGAGGAAAAAAACATCCCCGAATTCCTCGTCCGAATGTGGGCGGTCTTGAGCGCCATCACGGCAGACTACGAGATCATTTTCGCGATGGATCCCTCTCCGGACAGAACGGAGGAGGTCATCCTGGAGTACCGGGCTCTCGACGACCGAATAAAGCTTGTGAAGTTTTCCCGCCGGGAAGGTCAGCCGATGGCGACCCTGGCGGGGCTGAACTATTCTAAAGGAGAGGCGGTCGTGGTGATGGACGTCGATCTGCAGGATCCTCCGGAACTGATCCTGGAGATGGTGGCGAAGTGGAAGGAAGGGTACGACGTCGTGCTCGCTCAGCGCCGAACCCGTGAGGGTGAGCCTTTGCTCCGGAAAGTAATCGCCCGCACGGCCTACGCGGTGATTCGACGTATCGCGGAAATCAATATCCCGGAAAATACCGGCGATTTTCGCCTGATGAGCCGCCGCGTGGTCGACGAACTCAATCGACTTAAGGAATGCCATGGGTTTCTGCGGGGCCTCGTATCCCTGGTGGGTTTCCGTCAAACCGCGGTCCAGTTCGACCGTCCCGCGCGCTTCGCCGGCAAGACCAATTATCCCGTCATAGGCTCAATCCGCATCGGGCTGAATGGGCTCCTCTGCTTCTCCACCGTCCCGTTGAAACTGAGCTCGATCTTCGGTTTCTTGACCGCGGGAGGTTCTCTCCTCCTGGCTGTGATTTATCTGGTGTTGAAGTTGGTCGGATTTCCGATCGTTTGGGGAAACCCCACGATGGTGATCCTGATGACCTTCCTCGGGGGAGTGCAGTTGATCACCGTCGGCATATTGGGAGAATATGTCGCGCGGATTTACGAAGAAGTGCGGATGCGCCCGAAATTTATCGTCGACCGGGAAGAAGGGTTTGGAGATCGCGCGAAGGGAAGAGCTGAGAGCTGAGCCCCGCCTCTACCAGGTGGCTCGGGTTCAGCCAGTGTTTGTCATCCTCGAGCGAAACGAAGGATCCACTTAGCTTCCATAGCTCCATCGAACGGGATCCTTCGTTTCGCTCGAAGATGACCAGCCGGAATCGCTCTCAGCTACCGGTGAGTACTCGCATCTCGTCCCAGAGGTAAAAGAAGTGATTCTTTTATGACGAATAATCCTTAAATAATGAATTTTGTTATCGACAATAGTAAATCCCGCCGTTTTCTCGCGAGGCTTATTCACGTTTTCCATGCTCCGGTTAACTTGGCTCGGTCTTTCCTGTGTAGTCGTAATCGTCGTTTCGCCCTGCTTCCTCCTTGGAGCCAACGAAACGTCCGCCGCACTTCGTGGCGTGGTGTTCGACGGCGCCGGCGCTGTGGTGTCGTCCGCGCGGGTGCGATTGCGCCATGAACCCACGGACGCGACGCGGGTGGCTGCGTCGAACGCCGCCGGCGAATTCCTTTTCGAAGGGCTTTCCGTGGGGGGACCTTACGAGGTTGTCACCACGACAGACGGCGGTGGCCACGCTCGCATTTTCCCGATCTTTCTCGGCCTGGAGGGAACGCGGATTATTCGCGTGATGATTGGGCCGGCGTCGGCCTCGTCCGGTGTTCTCACGCTTGACGAGGTGACGGTGCAGGCGGAACGAGAGGCCGCTCGCGGCTCTCCCGGCACCACTGCCTTGACCGCCGAGGACCTCGAGGCCGTGCCGTCCATCGAGCGCTCGATCAACGATTACGCCAAGATGGATCCGCGCGTGGTGGTGGTGGACATTGAACGCGGAGAACTCGCTGCGGCGGGACAGAACAGCCGCTTCAACGCGATCTCGGTCGACGGAATTCGACTGCACGATCAATTCGGGCTGACGCCCAATGGACTGCCGTCACAGGGCAACCCCTTTTCGATGGAAACCATCGAGGCCCTGACGGTGGAGACCTCGCCGCACGACGCGAGTCGAAGTGGGTTCACCGGTGCGTCGATCAATGCGGTCACTCGCAGTGGGTCGAATCGTTTCGCCGGCTCCACTTACTTTGTTTATCGAAATCAGGATTATCGAGCGGAGCATCCTTTGAGTGGGCGGCGCGAGCCCTTCACCGACCGAACCTACGGTGCTACCTTGGGCGGCCCGATTCTCCCGCGGCGGCTTTTTTTCTTTCTGTCCTATGAGAAGGCCGAACGGATTGAAGCGAGTCCGAGTCCGGGATTCGAACCCGCTCCCGCGGCGATCGCTCGTATCGTCGAGATCGCGCGGCTCTACGGCAATGAAGCCGGCTCGTTTGCGAATCCAGGAAACCAGCACAACGAAGACAGCAAGTACCTGATGAAATTGGACTGGCAGGTGCATTCGGACCATCGCGTGACGGCTCGCTACAGCCAGACTCAGGGCAGGCAGCCTGTATTCTCCGATTTTGCGACTCCGGATCGCGTATCGTTGAGCGGTCATTGGTATGAAAGCCGGCAAGATCTGAAGGCGTGGTCGGTGCAACTGCACGATCGCTGGGCTTCGGCCTTCCACAGTGAGCTCAAAGTGGCGGCCCATCGCTACGACTCACGGCGTTTGCCCCGCACGCGTTTCCCTCAGGTGCGCGTCAATGGCGTGCCGAACGCGGCTGGAACCGATACAGGCTCGGTTTTCCTCGGCACGGACGATGCCAGCCAGATGAATTCGTTGGGCGTTCGGGCGGCGGAAGTCGCCGCGAGCGGCACGTGGTTGGGGGGCCATCACCGCATCCAATTCGGCGCGCAGACGGAGCGGAGCGATTTCGACAATACCTTCCTGCAAAACGCCTATGGCAGTTATTCGTTTGCCAGTGTCGATGCGTTCGCAGCCGGCAACCCGAGTGCGTTTACCTATCAATACCCGCTTCCCGGCCAGTCGCCGACCGTGGCATGGGGCTATGCGGTGCATTCGCTGTTCGTCCAGGACACCTGGCATGCGCGCGACCGACTCGAGCTCTCCGCGGGGCTTCGCTTCGATTATCCGACCGTGAATTCGCGTCCTGAATACAATCCCTTGGTCGAGCAGACCTTCGGCCGGCGCAACGATCGCACAATTGACGGCGCTTATGTTCTGGGACCGCGAGCCGGTTTTGTGTGGCAGGGGGGAGGGCAACGTCCGCTGCGCTTGCGAGGCGGAGGCGGAATTTACCAAGGGAGGGCCCCAGGCGTCTGGCTTTCCAATCCGTACTCCAACGACGGCATTTCGAGCTCCGTCAACACCTCCATCCCGCGGTTCTCGCCCGATCCCGATAATCAGCCACTAGGAAATCCGGCCACACGCCGGCAGCGTGTGGATCTTGTTTCCAAAGGACTTCAATTCCCCACGGTCGGGCGCGCGACGCTCGGCCTGGAGCGAAAACTTCCTTGGAAACAGATCACCGCGTCCGCTGAGGTGTTGCAGACGTGGACCATCGCCGGGCTGGCGTACCGGAACATCAATCTCCGGCGAACCGGCACCGGTCCGGATGGCCGCGCGATTTATGGGGACCGCACCGCAGCCGGCTCCGTTGTGAGCAACAGCTCCTATGCGAGCAGCGCCTTCACGGACGTCTATCTTTTGGAAAACACGAAGCGGGGCGAAGCGACGCAACTTACGTTGGCGTTGCGCCGGATCCTTCGCGGACATTGGGGCGCGGCGTTGTCCTACACGCGAAGTCGCGCCCGCGAAGTGAGTCCCGCGACTTCAAGCACCGCCGGCACGAATTTTTCTACTCGCGCGAGTTTGGATCCGAACGACGACGAACTTGGCACGGCCAACTACGAGATCCGCGACCGGGTGCTTGCCTCTGGCACGCTGCGTTACGCCCTGGTCAAAAACTTTCCGACGAAAGTGACTCTTCTTTACGAAGGGAGAAGCGGGCGCCCTTACAGCTTTATTTTTGGCAGCGATGTGAACGGAGATTCAGCGGACAACCTCAACGATCTGTTTTACGTGCCCAGCGGTCCCGACGATCCGCGCGTGCGTTTTGCCGACCCGGCCCAGGCGGCGGCATTCTTCGACCACCTGGAGCAGAACCCCGCGTTGAAACGATTCGCCGGTCGGGTCGCCCCACGCAACAGCGAGCGCAGCGAGTACCAGCACCAAGTCGACCTGAAAATCAGCCAGCAAATTCCGATCACCCGCCGGTTCCGGGCGGAACTCTTCTGCGACGTGATCAACCTCGGCAATTTGCTCAACTCGGAGTGGGGAAGGGTTCGCCAGGTCAATTTCCCCTACGGGTTGATCGTCGCGAATGCTAGCTATGACGCCGTGCGCAGCCAGTACATCTATCGTTATACCGGCGCGCGGGAGCAAAGCCTGCAGACCTCGGTGTCGCGCTGGCAGATGCAGAGCGGAATTCGGGTGAGGTTTTAGTGGGGACGCTAGAAATTATGACGGCAGTGAGTCGATCGTGCCACGCTCGTAGCCGCTCGCCGCTACAGGTCGCGCGGCCGCGGTGTTCCGATGAGAAATGGCGATAAGAGATGGGCGATCGCTCCGCCTGCGCTCTTCCAAATCAGCGATAAGCAATCAGCAATGGCTCGAGCTCAGTCCCGCCACTCGCTCACGCTCGTAGCTACTTGTTTGGCTGAGTCCACTCTCTGGCGCTCGCGGCTACATGCTTCTCCCTCCAAGCACCTTGCCCCTCGTCGCTTAGCCATTGCAACGAAATCGGCTTCCCGCCGCCTGTGTGGGCTGCGATTTCCTGCATTTACATGGGGCCTGGGAGTTGTTTAGGTCGCACTTTTCCATTTTCAGTCCTTTCCGCGCTCCTTTTCGTCCCATGTCTACACCCACCCCGATCGATCCCCAGTCCTCCCAGCCCCCCGTCCCGGCGAGTGCCGAGACCCCCGTGGCGCCGACGCCCGGCTTTGAGGTGGTGCTCGATCGTTTTTGGCGCAAGCACGGCCGCACGGTGATGATGGTTTGCGTGGTGATTCTGATCGGGATCGTGCTCAAGGGTGCCTTTGACTGGTACCGCCGGAGCCAGGAGGCCGCAATCGGCCGCGAATTCAAGGACGCGACGTCGACCGGCAAGCTCAAGAGCTTTGTAGCCGCACATTCGAGCCACGAATTGGCCGGGCTGGCTCTATTGGCCCTCGCGGATGAAGCGTATCGGGAAAAAAATTACGGAGAGGCCGCGACATCCTATCAGCGCGCATTCGAGGTCCTCAAAACCGGCCATTTCGCGGCGCGAGCCGCCCTTGGCGGCGCCGTGGCCAAAATTCAGGCCGGCCAGGCGGCCGAAGGTGTGGAAAAGCTCAAGCAGCTGGCCAACGATATGAAGCATCCGGTCGGCATCCGCGCGGAAGCTGCATACCATGCGGCCACCACGCTGGCCGATCAGGGGCAAGTGGAAGAGGCAGCGAAGCTTGCAGATCTTGCGAATTCTGTCGGCGGCGGCAGCATGTGGGGCCAAATGAGCGCGGCTTTGCGGGCCAGTCTCCCTGTCGCGGTTGCTCCCGCACCCCCTGCCGCAACCCCCAAGCCCTAAGGGAGGTTCGAAGTGGTCGGGGCGATAGGATTCGAACCTACGACCTCCTGGTCCCAAACCAGGCGCTCTACCAGACTAAGCTACACCCCGAATTCGAGGGGCCAAACGATTCTCCTTTCGCCGGTCTGTCAACGATCAATGAAGGTGGGCCTTTGACGCACTCTCGGCTTGCTTAGACCTGGGAATCCTCCTAACCGTCGCATACTCAATTCTCTATTCATGGATACCATTTCTCGCGAAAGTAGTTCGAGCAACCTGATGCCGATTTTGGCCGCCGCGATCGGCGGTCTGGGCCTTCTCTTGGGTGCGTTGGCGCTCTATAAGGTTTCGTCGGTCGGAA
>CAZJLP010000040.1:17888-48430 GCA_964546955.1 uncultured Opitutaceae bacterium
AGTATCACTGGGTCCGGTGGCAAGCTCGAGTCGCTTGAGACTCAAGTCGCAAGCCAGTCGGAATCGATCAATCAAGCGAAAGCCACGGCGGATCGGGCCTCCGGCAATGCCAATGGCGTTCGGAGCGAAATGTCCAGTGTCGTCCGTCAAATTGCCGATAAGATTGGAGCACTTGAGGCCGACATCACGGCGATCAAGACCCCGCCGCCGAAGGCAGCAAAAGGTGGCGGCGCCGGCGCTGCGGACAAAGGCCCCGTCGTGGCGGGGCCCGATGAATATGTCATCAAAGCGGGCGACAGCCTTGCAAAGATTGCCCGCGCGCAGAACGTGACGCTCGCCGATTTGCAGGCCGTTAATCCCGGAATCAATTCGGCCAAGCTGAAGATCGGCGACAAGATCAAGTTGCCCGCCAAAAAGTAAATCGGTCCGCCCTCTCATTTTCTCGCCTCCTGGACCTTTCCGGCCAGGAGGCTTTTTTTTCGCACACGCTCATGAACTCACCGTCCCGTTCGCCAGACCGCTGGGAAAAACAAGGCGAGACTGTTCTCGCGGCGACGCGCATTTTCGATCTTCGCTCCATCCGCTATCGCCATCCCCGTCGCGCTTCAGAACGCGATTTCTTCGTTCTGCACTCGCCGGATTGGGTGAATGTCCTGGCGGTTACGCCGGACCATCAGCTGGTGCTCGTGAAACAGTTTCGCTACGGCATCGACGATTTTTCCTTGGAGATCCCCGGCGGTGTCCTCGATGCGGGCGAGTCGCCTCTGGCCGCCGGGTTGCGGGAGCTGCGCGAGGAGACGGGTTACGCAGGCACCCACGCCTCCCTCGTAGGCCGCGTGCATCCCAATCCCGCGATCATGAACAACCACTGCCACCTCGTTGCCGTCGAGAACGTCATCTCGAACGGCCAAACAGACTGGGATCCCGATGAAGAGATTGAAGTCATCACGGCGCCGGTGGACCAAGTGTACGCGTGGGCAAACGAGGGGCGTATTACCCACAGCTTGGTGCTGAACGCCTTACTGCTGTTTCGGCCGCGGTGGGAAGCGATCAAGAGGCGGTAAAAAAATTCCGGCCGATTGACTTTCCGAGCTGTCCGCCGTTAGGTGTCCAACGATTTTTCTGCGACGCCCGCCCATGTCCAAGCCCTTATTTGCCAATAATCCCGCCGCTTTGGGCGAGGCGGTTGCCGAGCGCCTGCCGCTCCCGTTGGAAGCCGAGATCCGCAAGATCTACGAGCGCAGCCCCCTCTACACGCGGCGTTTCCCGCTGCACGCGGAACCGCTCCAATGGTCCTGCTACCGCGAGATTCCGGCGCTGTCGAAGGCGGAAATCGTGGAGCGCGGTCACGCCTCGTTTTTCCCCGACTATCGCGAGATCGAGCGCGGGCTGCAGGAGAAAAAATTCGAATACGAATCGACCTCCGGCACGACGTCGGGGCCCATGACGGTGATCATGGAGGAGGGGTGGTGGAATGCCCAGACCGCCCGTGCCTACCAAGCTCATCCCGTACTTGCACCGTACGCGACGAAAGCGCATCGCAAATGCATCCTCGCGCCGGTCGGATGTTCGAGCAATTTGTGCCCCTACGAGGACCATCCCTTTCCGAATCGATACTACAACGGGACGGTTTATTTGAATCTCACCAGCGATCCGTTCGTTTTTCCGGAATCGGAATGGGACCGTATTGTGCTCGAGCTCCAGGCGGTGCAGCCGGAGATTCTCGAAGGCGAGCCCGTGTATTTGTCTCTGCTCGCGCGAGCCGTGCAGAAGCGGGGAGTGAAGATCCCGAGCCTGAAAGTGGTCATTCTCACCTACGGCAAGGCGAGCTTGGTTCACAGTCGTCAGGTGATGGAAGTATTCCCGGCCGCGCAGGTCGACCTCTATGGATCGACCGAGGCGGGTTATCTTTTCGTCGGAGACGCTTTTCGCGATAATTCGCGGGTGATCGACGGGAACGCGTTCGTTGAACTACAGCCCTTCCGCGGGCACCCCGACCTTTTTCAGATTTTGGTCACCACGCGCGATCGAGAGGCCATGCCCCTGCTGCGTTATCATACGGGCGACGTCGTGCGGCGGCTGCCGACGGGGTACCGGCTGGTCGGACGCGAACGGGATCTTTATTTTCGCGCCGACGGATCGGTCGTGTCGCCCACGGAAATCGACGCCGTCATTCCCGAGAACTTCCACTGTTGGCACTACAGTCTGGTGCAGACGGCGGAGAATCGCTGGGACTTCCACTACGTCGCCGACCATGCGGCGCCGGCCGACCTCGAAACGGTCATCGCGGGCGTGTTGGGCCCGGGGGCGCGTGTGAATCCCTTCCGCCGCCGTTTCATCGCTCCCGCCGCCAGCGGCAAATTCGCCCTCTTAAAGCCGCTGGCGAAAGCCTAGGCGGATTGGATCGAAGGTAGGGCGAGTCCGGAGGCCTCGCCCTCAAAGGGAAGACCCCGCGTAGGAACAGACGAGGTCGCCGGAGCAGCTTCCGCAACCAAGTGGCTACGAGAGTCAGCGAGTGGCCGGCTCGAAACGAACCAAACCCTACTCCCTCAAGCCGTCTTGGCCTGCTTCAAACGGAATCCCACGAAGGCTACCAGCGTGGCGCCCATCAGCAGCATGCCATAAGTCGCGGGCTCGGGTACGGGGCGGGCGATGCGGCCGTTGAAACCCACAAGGTCGATGCCACCGCTGCCGTCAGCGGTGTTGGTCGGGTAATAGGTCGTGTTTGTCCAATCGACCAAGTTCGCGACCGTATTCGTCACGTCGGCGGAAAAGACTGAGTAACCGTAAATCGTAGTGCCGGCGGCGATACCGAGATTCGCAAAGCTGATGAATGCGCCAGCGATTCCCTGGTTGGTGGCGTTCTCGTACTCCGAAAGGCTGGTGAGATTGTCGCCATTGTTGAACCGCATGATGTAATAATCCGCGATCGGGTCCTGCACGCCGGCCACGCTGGGGTTGTAATCGAGATTCGAACCGTAGTTGCCGGAGGTCAGAGTGACGATGTTGCCCCCGTAGGCCGTCGGGCGGTTCGTGGTGCTGTCCCAGCCGGTGAAAACGGCAATCTTCACGCTGTCATGTGCGCCTGCGACGCCGCGATCGAAAATCGTTATTCCGTCGGTCGAGCGCGCGGTCGTGCCAGAGGTGAAGGCGAAGTCCACACGCTCGATGTTGCCGGCGTTGACGGTCGCGCTGTCGTTACTGTTGACGAAGAGATTGTCGCTGCCTTGAATAACGTTGTTGTTTAGCAACAAGTTGCTCAAGGAGCTTTGGTAAGTGCCGAGCGCGCGACCTGCGCCATTGTCTGCGACCCACGTAGACGAGTAGTTATTGTTGTCCCAATTGGCCTGGTTGGGCGTGCCATTGCCACTGGAGTCCGTATTGCGTCGGATGTAAGCGGCGTTCGCGGTCGTCGCCAACCAGTAGTTGGTGGAGCCCGTGGTGAAACCTGTCACCGCGTGCGTGGTATTCTGAAAACGTAAGCTGCTGCTACCATAAGGAGTTGAGTTGGTCGTGTCCGTCGCCTGCAACGTCCAATTGGTCACCGCGGTCTGCCCCCAACCCGGCGTCGCTCCACATGCGATCAGTAAACAAGCAATGCCGCGGGAAAGGGGGAATTTGGGCAGGGACGGCATATTGAAAATCACTGGCAATACGGATAGGGACTCACCCTTAGATCGGCAAGAAAACAATTCAATTAAGTGCAGCCCTGGAGGGGGAGGCCGAGGTAGGGCGCTCTGCGTGCCGACGCAACTGCCCTTCTCTACGGGGTTAGGGGGCCTTATACTCCCGGGTACAGGGGGCGCCGGGGACCGATTAACTTTACTTAACCCCCCTCCCTGGTAGGACCGCCTTTGGACGCGCGGCTGTCGCCGCGCCCTCTCTCTCTACGCAACACCCACCATGGTCAGCCTTTTCCGTTCCACGATCGGGCGAAAGTTCCTCATGGCCGTAACTGGCGTGATTCTCATCGCCTTTGTCATCGGCCACCTGGTGGGAAATTTGCAGATCTTTTCCCATCCCGACCGGATCAACGGCTACGCTGCGTTCCTGCAAAGCCTGGGCCCCACGCTGTGGGTCGCGCGAATCGTGTTGTTGATCAGCGTCGCGATTCATATCTGGGCCGCGATTTCGCTGACGCGCGACAACTGGAAAGCGGTCGGTGGTTCACGCTACGCGGTCAAACATACCATCCGCGCTACGCTGGCATCGCGCACCATGCGCATCACGGGTTTGGTGGTCTTGGCGTTTCTCATTTATCACCTGGCGCATTTTACCTTGGGAGCGGTCGAGGCGAAAACGTTCAAAGACAGCCTCGCGGCCTATACGATGCAGGGGGATTACCACGTGTTGGGTTTTCCGACGGTGCTGAAAGGCGCTGCCGTTCCCGACGTGCACAGCATGGTCGTCTACGGCTTCCAAAACGTGGTTGTATCCATTTTCTACATCATCGCCGTGGGCCTGCTCAGCTACCATCTGCTGCACGGCGTCGATAGCATGTTTCAAACGTTCGGCGTGCGCAACGGCCGCTGGTCCCGTGGCCTTCGCACCTTCGCGATCGTTTTCTGCTTCGCCTATTTTTTGGGCAACCTCGCGATTCCAGTCGCGGTGCTGATGGGAAAGATTCCGCTGCGAGGCAGTATGACCGCCCAGGCGGGAGCCGTCTCTTCGCCCTCCAGCCAACGCTAACTTCTTCGCTCCATGGCCACTCTCGACTCCAAAATCCCCTCCGGTCCGCTGGCCGACAAATGGCGCAGGCACAAGGCGGAGATCAAGCTGGTCAATCCCGCCAACAAGCGGAAATACGAGGTCATCGTGGTGGGAGCCGGGCTGGCGGGATCGTCGGCTGCAGCCACGCTCGCCGAGCTCGGGTATAAGGTGAAGTGTTTCGTTTTCCACGACAGCCCGCGGCGCGCGCATTCCATTGCGGCTCAGGGCGGCATCAATGCCGCGAAGAATTACCAGAACGACGGCGACAGCGTGCACCGGCTTTTCTACGACACGCTCAAGGGCGGCGACTACCGGGCGCGCGAAGCCAACGTCCACCGCCTCGCCGAAGTGTCGGTCAATATCATCGACCAGTGCGTCGCGCAGGGCGTGCCGTTCGCCCGCGAATACGGCGGCCTCTTGGCCAACCGTTCCTTCGGCGGCGCGCAGGTCTCGCGCACGTTCTATGCGCGCGGCCAGACCGGGCAGCAGCTCTTGCTGGGAGCCTACTCGGCCCTCTCGCGGATGGTGGGGGCCGGCGCGGTGCAGCTGCACACGCAGGCCGAAATGCTCGATCTTGTGATCGTGGGCGGACAGGCCAAAGGCATCATCGTCCGCAACCTGACCACGGGCGAAATCAGCCGCCATTCGGCGGACGCGGTCATCCTGGCCACGGGCGGTTACGGCAACGTTTTTAATCTTTCGACGTACGCGCGCGGCTCGAATGCGACCGCGATCTGGCGGGCCTACAAGCGCGGAGCTTGTTTTGCCAATCCCTGCTACACGCAGATTCACCCGACCTGCATCCCCGTGACCGGCGACTATCAGTCGAAGCTGACGTTGATGTCGGAATCGCTCCGCAATGACGGGCGGATTTGGGTCCCGAAGCGCCAGGAGGACTGCGCGAAGGCCCCGGACTCGATTCCGGAAGAGGATCGCGACTATTACCTCGAGCGGATGTATCCCAGCTTCGGCAATCTCGCCCCGCGCGACATTGCCTCGCGCGCGGCCAAGCGCGTGTGCGACGAAGGTCGCGGCGTGGGCCCGACGAAACTGGGTGTGTATTTGGATTTCAAGGACGCGATCCAGCGCCTCGGCGAGGCCGGGGTGCGCGAGCGTTACAGCAATCTCTTCCAGATTTATCACGAGATCACCGCCGAGGACGCCTACAAGACGCCGATGCGCATCTTCCCCGCGGTACACTACACCATGGGGGGCCTCTGGGTGGACTATAACCTGATGAGCAACATCCCTGGCTTGTTCGTCCTCGGAGAGGCCAATTTTTCCGATCACGGGGCGAACCGGCTCGGCGCCTCCGCCCTGATGCAGGGGCTGGCCGACGGCTACTTCGTTGTTCCGTACACGGTGGGCGACTACCTGGCGTCGCAGAAACCCGGTTCGCGGCCGTCGGCCGATGCGGCCGAGTTCAAGGCGGCCGAAGCCAGCGTCCGGGCGCTCAATCAGCGGTTTCTGGAGAACAAGGGACGCCAGCCGGTCAGCTATTTTCACAAAAAGCTCGGTCAGATCATGTGGAACCGCTGCGGCATGGCGCGGACCGCCGAGGGCCTCAAGAAAGCGTTGCAGGAAATCCCAGCCCTGCGGGAAGAATTCTGGCGGGACCTCCATGTGCCCGGCAGCGGCGAGGCGTTGAATCAATCGCTCGAACAAGCGGGGCGGGTGGCCGATTTCATCGAACTGGGCGAACTGATGTGCCTCGACGCGCTGACGCGCGAAGAGAGCTGCGGCGGGCATTTCCGGGAGGAGTTCCAGTACCCGGACGGAGAATGCAAACGCGATGACGAACGTTTCGCGCATGTCGCAGCCTGGGAATTTCGGGGCGAGGGCAAGACGCCGCTGCGCAATGTGGAGCCGCTCAACTACGAGTTCGTGAAGATGAGCGTGCGCAACTACAAATAACCGTCGCGACCGATTCGTTCTCTACTGTCGTGACCGCCCCGCGCAAAAAATCAGCCAGCTCCGCGCCCCCCACGAGGGCGGCGGTGGTTCCGCTCGAGCGCATCGACTCCCAGATCTTCTTGTTGAGGGGACAGAAGGTCCTCCTGTATATGAACCTCCCTCGCCTCTGCGGGACCGAAACAGGCTTCCTCCATCGTTCTCCTACTCTTACTCGTTCTCGTCCCCACCGGCATTGGCCCTCCTCGAAGGCCTTCAACCGCGCAGTGCGGCAGAATCTCGAACGGTTTCCCGAGGATTTCATGTTCCGTCTCAATTCCCCGGAGTTCGAAGCCTCGAGGCGCCATTTTGGCGCCTCAAGAGGCGCGCCCCGCAAAACTTCCTCCGCCTAACCGAACGTTTTCCCTCCCATGGTCGCCGACAATTCCCAGAAAACGATTTCCGTAACGCTTCGCGTCTGGCGGCAAAGCGCGCCTGACGCCGCGGGAGACTTCAAGGACTACGAAGCAAAGGATCTCAACACCGCCATGTCGTTCCTCGAGATGCTCGACGTGGTCAACGATGACCTCACCCGGCGCGGCGAGGAGCCAATCGCGTTCGCGCACGATTGCCGGGAGGGAATCTGCGGCACCTGTTCCCTCACCATCGACGGAAAACCGCATGGGCCCGGCCACGGCATCGCCACGTGCCAGCTTTACATGCGCAGCTTCCAGGACGGAGATGTGATCGTGGTGGAGCCGTTTCGCGCCCGCGCGTTTCCCTTAATCAAGGATCTTGTGGTCGACCGTTCCGCCTTCGATCGGATCATGCAGGCGGGAGGATTTATTTCGGTCCGGACTGGCTCCGCGCCCGACGCGAATTCGATTCCCGTGCCGAAGGAAAACGCCGACCTGGCGATGGACGCCGCCGCGTGCATCAGCTGTGGCGCTTGTGTCGCGGCCTGCAAAAATGCGAGCGCAATGCTGTTTGTTTCGGCGAAGGTTTCCCAACTCGCGCTGCTGCCGCAGGGCCAGCCGGAGCGGGATCGCCGTGTGCTGTCGATGGTCCAGGCCATGGACGAGCAGGGTTTCGGCAGCTGCACCAACCAGTACGAATGCAGCGCCGTGTGCCCGAAGACGATCAGCCACGATTTCATCGGCCGCATGAACCGCGACTATCTCGCCGCCACGCTGCGCAGCGGGCTCAAGTCCGCCTCGGCCAACACGAACGCCGGCGGAGCGTAGCATCGTCCGCCGGGACGATGCGGTTTTGAGTTCTGTGTTTGAGTGAAGCCTCAGGGTGGAATCCTGCACATGCGGGATTGGTGGGGTGCGACGTTGCGATGACATCGACATCCAACAGCCTGCCGGGGACGGCGGGCCCCACGCTTCTGCTTTGGTTGCCACGTTCTTTCTCTCGGATGCCGCCTAAATGGGGAGCCTTCGGGATAGCCGACTCGCCGTTGAAACGGAAGCCCTGGTCGGAAAACAGCTGGGCTGACGCCACCGGACGCGGCGAACCCCAAACTATGCACCGGTTGCCGCACACGACGGCGAGTCGGGACGCCTCGCCCTACCTCTATCACAATTCCTGTAACTCTTATCCCCCTGCCGGTGTTCTTTTCTCGAATCCGCGATTCATCTCGAGGATTCGCACTGGGCGGCGGCTCGCGGGCTGGCGAGCCGTCGCTTTGTTTTTGTTGCGAGTCGAGAGCGGCTCGATCTCTCAACACTCAAAACTAGGCCGCAGCAGCCGCTACAGCCCCAGCAAACTGCCGTTCCGCTTGATCCAAACTTCTGCCTCGCGCCAGTCGGGGCAGACTTCCTCCACGCGTGCCCAGAAGCGTGCGGAGTGGTTCATTTCGCGCAGGTGCATCAATTCGTGGTAGATAATGTAGTCGCGCACCGAGAGGGGGGTCTGGATGAGCCTCCAGTTGAGGGAGATCACCCCGCCCGAAGAGCAGGAGCCCCAGCGGGTGCGCTGGTTGCGCACGGTGACCTCCTTCACGTCCACGCCCGTTTCGGCCGCAAGTTCCCAGGTCCGGGCGGGCAGTTCGATCTTGGCACGGCGCGCGAAATGCGCCTCGAGGGTGGGCCGGAGGTCGCCGTCGAAACGAGCGACCCGAAAAATATCCGCGGCGACGCAGATCATCGGACGATCGCCTTCCGCAGCTTTGCGAATGGGAACCAGATCGCCGCGCCAGAGGACGTGGCTCCCGAGGGTCCAGACCTCCGCGCCGCGCGGCCGTTGACGCTGCCGCGCTCGGGCGCGTTCAAGCCAGTCGCGATGTTCTTCCACGAAGCGCAGGGCTTCGCGTTCGGAGCCGCGGGCCGGAATTGTGGCGACCGCGACGCCGTCACGAGTCAAGGTCAGACGATACTGACTCGCGCGAAGGCTGCGTTTAAAAACGACGTCTCCGTGGGGAAGATGTGACGTCGGCGGGCTCTTGTGCACGCCGAGCGCGGGTGAAAAAGAGTCGAATAAGCTTTGCTGGGACTCGTCGGTCACGTTGGGCCGCGAGTTAATACAGATCAGGAGACCGACGCCAGCTCCTTGTAGTAGATTGCGTTTTTTGCCGGCGATCCATCGGGATCGAGAGCGTATCCCGGGATCCCGCCGACATAGGAGTAGCCAATGGCTTCGTAGAAAAGCCGCGCGCCGCCCTTGCCTTCGCTGGTATCGAGAAAAAGCAGGCGAACTTGGCGCGACTGTGCCAGGGTTTCGATCTCCGCCATGAGCTGGCGGGCGATTCCCGTGCGGCGGTGCGCCGTGAGCACCAGCACCTTTTGCACCTCGGCCCGATGGCGTCCGTTGGGGCGCGTCTCGAAGGCGATTTGCGCGCTGCCCACGATGTTCCCGGAAGGATCGCGCGCGACCAGGATTGTGCGTTCGCCCGTGCCGGCTTTGGCCGTCACCGATAGCCAATAATCGCGCGCTTCCTCGCGGCTGAGCGAATCGAGAAAGCCTATCGAAGCGCCCGCGTGGACACAATCGATCAACAAATCGACCAATTGGTGGTATTCCTCCACACGAACCGGATTCATGAGCGGCACAATGTGCATGAATTTCATTGGAGCACCTTGTGTGCCGGCCGGCGGTGTTTCGTCGCCGCGGTTCGTTTGGAATTCGAGGTGGAACTCGACTTCCGGGCGCGTTTGTTCGCCAGACCAGCGTCGCAAGCGACATCACATCCAGCAGCGCGCTCGGAGATCGCGCTCCACCTCCCAAAACCTAAAATCCGTCCCCCAAAAAGTCTGTGGCCCTACGCGAGCCGCTGTACTTCCCACCGAATTCGTCCGTTTTTCACCATGAGCCAGGCGAAGCTAGGCGGGGCGCCGCGGTTGGGGCGCGAAATGCAGCCGGGATTGAGCCAGCGAACGCCGCCGCTTCGCTCGTCGCGCGGTGCGTGGGTATGTCCGTGAAGGACGACGTGGCATCCGGGTGGGGGAGTGTCGGGTGGAATGTGAATCAGGTGAAAGCGCAGTCCTTCGCGTTCAAGATCGAGTCGGAGGGGCCAGCGGCCGGGCTCGTCGTTATTGCCCGAGACCACCAAAAGGGGAGGGCCGCAGGATTGGAACTCCCACAGCGTCTCGGGTTCGCAAACGTCGCCCAAGTGCCATATCTCATTCGCCTTGGCGATTTTTGCCGGCAAATCCGACGGATAACGATTGTGCGTGTCCGCGATGACAGCGATGCGCATGGAAGGAGGCTATCGGCGATTGGCTTTTAGCTGTCAGCTCGGAAAAACAATCGGCAATCGGTTATCAGCGGTCGGCTTTAGGGCCAGCCAGCCAGCCCGCCTGAAGTGTACCCGCCGCAACGGCGGCTCAGCATTGAAAGTTTTTTCCGCGCCGACCGCCGACAGCTGATGCCGACAACCGGGGCACTGAATGAAGGGAGCGCTTCCAGACGCACTGGGCTCGGGCGGCGGCCCCCCGCCATCATTCTCTTTCCTCTTTCTCTTAATCTTTATCGTTTCCGGAAATTGCCGTTCGGCCGACCCGACTGCGGCATCCGATCCCGACAGAAAGATTACGATAAGGAATGAAGAGAAAGATTGGGCGCTCCGGCGCCGCCCAAACCCCTGCCTTGACACGGGCGGCGCTGTCCGGTGATCTCTCACCTCTTTTTCCCTTTCGAATATGCAACCGACATTCCGCCCACACCGCAAAAAACGCGCCCGTAAAATCGGTTTCCGCGCCCGTAGCGCGACCAAAGGTGGTCGCAAGGTTCTCGCTTCCCGCCGCCGCAAGGGCCGGAAGCGGTTGACGGTTGTCTAAGATCTTTCGGCGCCGTTGAGCGCCGTTACTCCTTCTTCGCCATGCGCTTCCGCGCTGAGCAACGCTTGCGCCGACAGAGCGACTTCCGCGATGCGCGTGAGAAAGGCCGCCGCCACGATTGCGGCGGCTTTATGTTATGGTACCACCGGCGGTCCGCTGGAATGGAGGGGGGCGAAATCTCCGAAAAGGCGTCTCCAAAGTCGCTTAGGCCTCGGGTGGGTGTCGTCGCTTCGACCTCCGCGGTCGGCTGCGCCGTGGAGCGAAACCGGGCAAAAAGGCGCCTGCGGGAGGTTTTTCGCCGAAATCAGCATCGCGTTGCGCCGGAGTACGATTTGCTACTGATCGCTCGTCGATCGCTCAATCAGCTTGAGTATCGCGAAATCGAACAAAAGTTCGTCGAGGCCTGTCGCCGTATCTTTCCGACTGTTTCATGAAGCCTCCCGCTGTGCTGATCACAGATCCTGTCGCCCGAAGGGGGAGACCGTCGCTGCGTGGATGGTCGACGCCGTCCGCGGTGGCGCTGGCGTTCGCCGTCGGGTGCGTCCGCGTTTATCAGCGTGCTCTGTCGCCCGCTTTGCACGCTATCGCCGGACCTTCTTGTGGTTGCCGCTTCCATCCGACGTGTTCGCACTATGCGGTGGAAGCTCTGCGCGAGCACGGCATGGGCGCTGGCCTCGGATTGGCCGTGCTTCGTTTTTTGCGTTGCCACCCGTGGGGTGGGGGCGGATGCGACCCTGTTCCGCGTCGTTGCGAGGCGGTACGACGACCTCTCGACGCTGCGACCACTCTCCGTCGCTAAACGCGACTCAACTCTTTCTTCATGGATAAAAAGAATACGACCATCGGCGTGCTGTTCATCCTGGCGGCGTTTGCCAGCATGTATTTCAGCCAAAAGCTGTCGCCTCAGCCGCCGCCGCGCGCCCCTGAAGTAGCTGACACCACGGGGTCGAGCCCCGTGGGGGAGAAGCGGCCGGGTTCGCCCGCTGACGTCGCGAAGGGAACGCCCGGAACGATTTCGCCCTCGGACGCAGCCTTGAGCGCCCCCGAATCGGCTGGTCCCGCGAAGATCGCAAAACTCGCCAACGAATTTGTCGAAGTGCGTCTCAGCGACCTCGGCGGCGCGATCCAGGCGGTCGAACTGAAGAAGTATCCTGCTACCGGAAACAAGAATTCGAATTACGTCATCAACGGGCACGCCGACTTCGAGCCTATTCTCGGTTTTACGCGCGAATTTCCCGGTTTGGACCGTACGGCGCGCTATCAACTCGTTTCCGAGTCGGCAACCGAAGTGGTTTACCGGACGGTGTGGGAAAATCGCGTGGAAGTGACGCGACGCTATTCGCTCGCTCCGAGCGGAACGCCTAAGACCGATCCCCACGTGGTTCGGCACGAGACGACATTCCGTAATCTGACCGACCAAACGGTGACGCTGCCGAAAGCGGACGTGATCGTGGGCACCACCACGTTGTTGGACAAGTACGACGTCGGCACCCACCTCAACATCGTCTACCGGACGGATAAGGATACGGTTTTTATCGAACGCGGTGCGCTCGAAGGCGGTACGTTCTTGGGCATGGGCAAGATGCAGCCCTACAACCCGGGTCCTGTCCTCTGGGCCGCGGCCAAGAATAATTTTTTTGTCACCCTAGTGACTCCCGACCAGGCGGCGTCCGGTACGCTCAGCCAGATCAAACCCATGCCCGCGATGGCGGATCACTCTGGTTCTGTGTCAGGCCTGACCGGCGCCATGCGCTTCGAGCCAGCCGCCTTGGCGCCGAAAGGCGAGTCGAAGGTCGGTGTGACGCTTTACGCGGGACCCAACGAGTACAAGCGTTTGGCTAATCAAGATGTGTTTGCGCACGACCAGGACAAGGTCATGGGCTACACCAACTTTTTCTTCAACCGGATCTTCTTCGCGGGAATTTTCGCTCCGCTGATGAACCAGTTGATGAACTGGACTCACTCGTGGGTGCACAACTGGGGCTGGGCGATCATCATCGGAACGCTACTGATCAAGATCGTCACGCTTCCCTTTAATCTCACGGCGGCCAAATCGGCCAAGAAGATGCAGAAACTGGCGCCCGAAATGAAGGCGCTGAACGAGAAGTACAAAGACAACCCCCAGAAGCGCGGACAGGCCATGATGGAGCTGTACAAGGAGCGGGGCGTGAATCCGATGGGCGGTTGTTTGCCGATGCTCTTGCCCCTGCCGTTCTTCGTGGGCTTCTTCGCGATGTTGCAGGCGGCGCCGGAATTGCGGTTCGCCGAATTCCTGTGGGTCAAAGATCTGGCCGGGCCTGACACCGTCGCCACGGTTTTCGGTTTTCCGATCAACATTCTACCGCTGGTGCTCGGCGTGGTGATGATCGTTCAGATGAAGCTGGTGCCTCAACCCACCACGATGGACAGCGACCAGGCGAAGATGATGGCGAAGATGATGAAGTTCATGCCGCTCATTTATGTCGTGTTTTGTTATAATTTCTCCTGCGCGCTGTCGCTCTATTCGACCTGCAACGGTCTCTTCATGATCGCTCAACAGCTCTGGGTTAACAATATGAAGGATCCCGAGCTCAAGGGCGCGCCTGTCACCGCCGGTGGGGCCGCTGTCCGCGCGGTCAAAAACGTCACGCCGAAGAAAAAGAAAGCACGGTAAGAAGCCTTTCACTCACGCTCGTAGCCCACGGGACGCGAACGGCCGACAACTCCGAACTCCGAACTCGAAACCGAAAACCGCAGGTTTTCCATGGCTGGCCACAGCAAATGGGCGAAGGTGAAACGGCTGAAGGCCGTGACGGATGCACGGAAGGGCAAAGCCTTTTCGCGCTTCTCGCGCGAAATCACGATCGCGGCCAAGTCGGGCGGCGGAGACCCGGGGATGAACCCGCGTCTCCGGACGATCCTGATGAAGGCCAAAGAGGCCAACATGCCGGCCGAGAACGTCGATCGCGCCATCAAGAAAGGCACGGGTGAATTGCCCGGCGTCTCGTACGAGGATGTGACGTACGAAGGTTACGGCCCGAGCGGCGTGGCCTTCATGGTCAAAGTGACCACCGATAACAAAAATCGCGCGGCGTCGGATCTTCGCAGCGTCTTCACCAAATACGGCGGCAATCTCGCGGGCGCGGGCGCGGTGGCTTTTCAATTTTTGCATGCAGGTCAGTTCCTGATCGGCAAGGAGACCGCGACCGAGGAAAGACTGATGGAGGTGGCGCTCGAAGCCGGCGCGGACGATGTGTTGACCACGGACCACGGTTACGAGCTCCGCTGCAACGTGCACGCGTTCGACAAGGTCGCGCATGCGTTGGAGCACGCCGGGATCAAACCCGCGTCGTCGGAAATTGCTTATATTCCCACGAGTGCCGTGCCGGTGACGGACGTGCACCTCGCGCAGACCCTTGTGAAGCTGCACGACGCCCTCGACGAACTCGACGATGTGCAGAACGTGTTTTCGAACGAGGAGATGGATGAGTCAGTCAGCGCTGCGGCGCATCAGTAAAAGTAGTGAGTAGCGGGTAGCGCGCATGCAATCCTGCACGCATCGCGTGCGGTACAAGGTGGTGTGACCGGTATTAAAATGAGAAATGAGCACTGAGCGATTCGAGATGAGCGATCGCTGCGCTCTCGGGAATAGGCGACAGGCATTCAGCAATAAGCAATGGATCGAGGTTTCGAGCCCGCCACTCGCTCACGCTCGCGGTAACGGGTTGCGGAGGGCACTCAGGCGGCCTTCAGCACTGCTTGCAGCTTGTCGACCGCGGCGCGCGTCTGCTCGACGCATTTATCCGCGGCGTCAACCGAGAGTCCCGCCTGCAGAAGAATTTCGTCGGACACCGCCCACGTCGACTTTTCAATCGAAAGCCCGTAGTCGAGCGCCGCGGCAACGGAGCTTGCCACGTGCAGCAGCGCGGTGAGCTTGCCCTTTTCAGGATCGTTGGTCGGCGAGAGATGAAAACGAATTGGAGAGGCCAGCCTTTGCGAAAGGCGCCACAGATCGAAAAGCCTCTCGGCGGCATCCGCATTATCGATACCGAAATTGCTTCTTTCCCAAGCGATCACTTCCGCCCCGGTCGCTTTCCGGCCGCTGAGCGGAGGGAAGAACGCGCCCGACGCGACCCTCTGCAACAGAAGCCGCCCGACGGGACGCAGCAAACCGAGGGTGTACCCCACGCGCCGATCCTGGCCGGTGGACTCCGCGAGAAACTCCATTGCCAGGGCGGTCGCCAGCGAATTGCCGCCGAGTTCGTCGCCTCCGACCCCGTACACCGGCAATCCGGAGATGAATAACTGCGACGACATCGCGGCGCCGACGAGCCGATAGATTTCCTGAAATCCCACGCGATTGATGGCTTCGTCGAGATTTGAAAGGGGTTCGCCCCGGCCAAAAAACGCGCTGTTGCTCAAACGCATAACTCGGGCGCTCAACGCCGCGTCCAATTGGACCACCGCCACGATCTCATCCACTCCTACATTCGGATTGCGCATTGCCGCGTTGAGCCGTTCGAACACCTGCGGGGTCGTCGGCAATCGTTCTGCTGCCGCCGCGAAACTTTGCTCGGTAATGACAATGGCGGACATGGTTCTCCTCCTTCTACTATCGGCACAACCCGCGCCGGATGAATGATTTTGTCCAACGTCCGGACGAGGCCTCCCGTCCAGCCGCGGAGGCAAACTCCAACGAGGAAGATTGAAAGGTAGGGCGAGGCCTGGACTCGCCGTCGTGTGCAGGCAGCTCTGACCAATCCTTGGCTTCGCAGCGCCGGACGGCGTGAGGCCGCGTAGCGTTAGACCCGATTACCGCTTCGACGGGCGGTCCGGAGGCCCGCCCCTACCTTCAAGCCATTTTTAGAGCCGCCTCAGGTCAAAAATCCGCGAACCAGATCGTAGAGCTGCGGCGACTCGAGCAGAAAGGAGTCATGCCCCAAGTCAGTCGCCAGTTCGGCGTAGCTCGCCCGTTTGCCCACCCTCAGAAGGGCGAGGGCGATCGCGCGGTTCTGTTCGGGCGGAAAAAGCCAATCGCTCGTGAACCCGACGACAAGCGTCTCCGCTTCGACCGCGGCAAACGCTTTCTCCAAGGACCCATAAGCTGACGCCAAATCGAAATGGTCGATGGCGCGCGTGATGTAGAGATACGTATTGGCGTCGAAACGATTGATAAAACTCTCGCCCTGATAGCGAAGGTAACTTTCTACCTCGAACTGCACGTCAAAGGTATAGGCTGCCGAAGCCACGGGCGGCACCGAACCTGCGGTTTCGGTCTTTGCCGCTGCCCCCGTGTTTAGACCCGGGCCGACGGTGGCTTTGCGCTTGCGGCCAAACTTCCGGTCCATGCTCGCATCGGACACGTACGTGATGTGCGCCATCATGCGCGCGATCGCCAAGCCCACGCGGGGCCCGCCATTGCGCGGATAATCCCCCTTGTTCCACAAGGGATCCTGCATGATTGCCTGGCGACCGACCTCGTTGAAGCCGATGCCCTGCGCGCTTTCGCGCGAGGTCGTCGCCATGGGCAGCATCCGCTTCACATACCCGGGGTATTCGATCCCCCATTGGAGCACCTGCATGCCCCCCATCGAGCCGCCGATGACGCCATAGACCGACGAGATCTGCAGGGAATCATGAAGACGTTTCTGGGCTCGCACCATGTCGCGGATGGTGACGAAGGGAAAACTGATCCCGAAGGGGTGACCGGTTGCTGGATTGAGGGAGGAGGGGCCGGTTGAGCCCTGACAGCCGCCCAAACAATTCGCGCAAATGACAAAAAAGCGGTTTGTGTCCACCGCCTTTCCCGGACCGATCAGGTTATTCCACCAGCCCGGCTTCTTGTCGTTGAGCGAATGGATCCCGGCGCAGTGGTGGTCGCCGCTCAACGCATGGCAGATCACGACGACATTGTCTTTCGCCGCATTGAGGCGTCCATACGTCTCGTAGCGCAACGTGAAGCCTGGCAGTTTTTGGCCGCTTTCGAAAACGAACTCCTCGGTAGAGACAAAATCATGCGGTTCGACCAGCCCGATATCGCCGGGCTCCGATCGCGCGATTGTCGTCGTCTCGTCTGCGTCGTTCATAGTTACTGCGGAATAGTGACAATAGTAGCGAGTAGCAGGTAGCGAGTAGCGAGTAGAAAATGGGTGGAACCTGCCCTCCCGGCAGGTTGGTGCGATGGCCGGAATCTTTCTCTTTATTTTTTCTTAGGGACGCCCTGAAAGCGGATCGCAAGGTAGGGACGGGCCTCTCCCTCGACAAGCTCGGGACCTTGAGCCTGCCGAAACGGTGGACCGCCCGTCGAAGGGAGAGATGCCGCGTCAGAACATGCGTTTTGACGCCTTCCAGCGCTGCGCAGATGCTTGCGGGCTACATTTCCCGCACACGGCGGCGAATCCAGAGGCCTCGCCCTACCGTTCTCTCCCTCTTCGCCAGAGTTTTTCAGAGCTTCCTCTATCTTTATCTTCGCTCCGGAATCCGAACCCGAGAAAAAGATTAAGATAAAGAATAAAGAGAAAGATTGAAGCGCGCTACCCCAACAGATTTCGCAAAGCGGCCAAGTACTTCTCCTGTGTTCCGCGGAGGACGTCCGCCGGCAGGGTCGGCGCGGGCGGCTTCTGGTCCCATTTGAGGGCGAGAAGGTGGTCGCGGACAAACTGTTTGTCGTAGCTGGGAGGCGACTGGTTGAGCGCGTATTTGTCCCGCGGCCAATAGCGCGACGAATCGGGAGTCAGGATTTCATCGATCAGGTAAAGCGCGCCGTTTCCGTCCGTGCCGAACTCGAACTTCGTATCCGCCAGGATCATACCGGCCCGCTCGGCCCGGTCGTGGCCGAGTTGGTAGAGCGACAAACTCGCGGACTTGACCTGCTGGTAAAGATCCTCGCCCACCGCTGCCGCGCCCTGTTCGTCGTTGATCGGTTCATCGTGGGCGCCTTTGGCAGCCTTCGTGGTCGGCGTGAAAAGAGGATAGGGCAGTCGCTCGGCTTGCCGGAGTCCGGGCGGCAGGGGATTGCCGCAGATTTCGCCCGTTTTCTGATAGGAGGCCCATCCGCTGCCAGCGAGGTAGCCTCGAACCACGCATTCGATCGTGAGGGGTTTGAGTTTCTTGACGACAATGCTGCGCAGCCAGAGCTCGTGCGGGATCTTGTACTTGCGGGCGAGCAGGCTGGCCTGGTCGGGCAGGATGTGGTGGGGCAGGGCCTTCGGCACGTGCGCGAACCACCATAGGCTCATTTGCGTGAGAACAACACCTTTGCCGGGAATGCCATCGGGCAGAATGACGTCGAAGGCAGAGAGCCGATCTGTTGCGATGATGAGAAGGGCGTCGCCGAGATCGAAAATCTCGCGGACCTTTCCTGAAGCGATCTTCGGAAAGGGAAGGCCGTCAATGCGGGTCACGGCCCTTTGAGGCATGGCGGCGGCGATTTCGGCAAACGTCATGGTAAGCCCTGTTTGAAAGGAATGCACCGGCGCGCGGCGAGGACGAATTTCCCACAGAGGAGGCCGCGAGGCACTTTCCCGGATCGACACGACCGCGGCGATGCTCGGTCGGCGAGAGGGGCTGCGCATGCCAACCCTCTGAAAACAAGCGCTATGGCAAGGAATTGGCGAAAACTCTCGCGTCGTGGCTGCCCGCCCGACAGCGTCGCACGGTAGGTTTCCCACTCCTCCCGCTTCGGCCCCCTTCCGCTTCATGGCCCTGCCGTTCGTCAGCATCTGCATCCCCGCTTTTCGCGCCGAAAAATTTCTGTCGGCTGCCCTCGCTTCGGTGCGCGCCCAGACGTTCGCGGATTGGGAAGTCATCGTGACGGAGGACGGTTCGAAAGACCGCGCGGAAGAGATCGTCCGCCGGTTCGGCAGTACGGGCCCCCAGTCGGTGATTTATAACCGGCATGCGGTTAACAAGGGTCTCTCCGCCACTCGTAATACCGGGTTCTCTGTTGCGCGGGGCACGTGGATTGCCTTCCTCGACGCGGACGATCTGTGGGAGCCAACGCATCTAGAAACGTTGGTGGCGACTGCCCGCGCATCGGCCGCGGATGTGGACTTGATTCACGGCGGTTCCCAGATTTTCGACGACGCCACCGGCAACCCTCTGGAAGTCCGCGCGCCCACACCGGAAGACTTGCGAACCTTTCCCTCTTCCGTTTATCGCACCTCCTATATCATCCAGCCCTCTTCGGCCATGGTGCGTCGGAGTCGGCTGAGCCACTTCGGTGGATTTTCCGAACGCTTTCCGATCTGCAACGACCTTGAGTTCTGGCTCCGTGTGGCATCGAAGGGCGGAAAATTCGCTTACACCGGCAAGGTCACCTGTCTCTATCGGAAGCATGGCGAAGCCCTATCGCAGAAAAGCGCGGCGTTGATTTCCGAGACGGCTGTCATTTGCGAAATCTATTCGGACTGGCCCGCAGTCGACGCAGAGACCCGCCGCACGCGTCCGGCCGAACTCTACCGCTTCGCGGGACAAATCCTCCTGCGGAAAAACCCCGCCGAGGCCCGCTCCCTCTTTCGCCGCGCGCTGCGACTGACGCCTTATGCGCCGAAGGCCACCACGTATTGGCTCGCGAGCGTAGGACTGGGATTGTTGAGATCCCGGCCCGACGCCGGGGCTTCTGCCGCTGCGCCCGCAAGAACACCGGCCGGATAAACGTCGTAGGTGATACGCAGCTTTGCGAGCAGGACAATCGTACCGAAGCCCGTGCTCGCTGATTCCCGCGGCAGGCTCGGTGCTTGGGCTGTACGACTTACACCGAGATGGAGTCCGCTCATACCTGAAGTATGAGCGAGCGCAAAAACACGGCATTGGGAGGTTCCTGCATTTTGCGGTACACTCTGCCCATTCATCACGGACGTTATGAACTCACCTATCACCGGTCTCCACCACATCACCGCAATTGCGAGCGACCCTCAAGCGAACGTCGACTTCTACACCGGCCTGCTTGGATTGCGGCTCGTCAAGAAGACGGTCAATTTCGACGATCCTTCCGCCTACCACCTCTACTACGGCGATGAAACGGGGGCGCCGGGAACGATCGTCACCTTTTTCTATTGGCCCGGCGGCGCTGGCCGGGGCCGGGTGGGCGCTGGACAGCCGACACGGTTGAGTTTTTCCGCCGCACCGAGCGCGCTCGATTTTTGGGTGGCGCGCCTGGAGCGTGCCCGTGTTTCCGTCGGGCGAAAGGTTCGCTTGGGCGAAGACGTCCTCCATTTCGCCGATCCCGATGGCATTCCAGTCGAGATTGTCGCTGTGGCGCAGGATTTCCGCCGCGGCTGGGCCGGAAGCGGGGTGGCCGCCGAGCACGCGCTCCGCGGATTGCACATTGCCGAACTGACGGTCCGGGACGGCGAGCCGACCGAGCGGCTGCTCGTCGGGGAAATGGGCTATCGCCTTGTCCGCCGCGAAGGAGACCGCGCTCGTTTCGAGATCGGTGCGGGCGGCTCCGGAACCTACATCGATCTTGTCGCGGGCGGTAAAGCGCCCTCCGGCCTGGGCGGAGTGGGCACGATCCATCACATTGCCTGGGCCGTGCCCGGGGACGAAGCGCAGGGCGAAATGCAGGAACGTCTCGCCGACGCCGGTCACGGAGTGTCCGCGGTGCGCGATCGGACCTATTTCCGCTCGATTTATTATCGTGAGCCAGGCGGAGTTCTGTTCGAGATCGCGACGGTCATCCCCGGATTTGCCACGGACGAGCCGGTGGCTTCGCTTGGCGCGGCGTTGAAGCTGCCCATCCAGTTCGAACCGGCGCGAACGCAAATCGAAGCCTTGTTGCCCGCGTTGCAAGCGACGCGCGTGCAGGCGTAAAGGCGTGGCGTCCCTACCTTCGATCCCTCCGCAAAAGTTTTCAGAAACTCCTCAACACAACGATACCATGTACCACCACGACGCCACGCAGGCATTGCAAATCGGTGCTCCTTTATCCGACGCACACGCGGCGGTGATCCTTCTTCATGGCCGGGGATCGTCAGGGGAGGAGATTGCCGGCCTCGCCGACCCGCTCGCCTCGGAACACGTCGTCTTTCTCGCGCCCTCTGCGGACGGCGGCCAGTGGTATCCGCAGCGCTTCTTGGTGCCGCCCGCCCAGAACGAGCCCGGGCTTTCGCGGGCGCTTGCGACTGTCGACGAACTCGTCCGACAGGCGGAGGCTGCCGGCATACCTGCCGAGCGGGTCGGGATTGCAGGCTTTTCGCAAGGAGCGTGTCTCGCATTGGAGTATGCGGCGCGGCATCCGCGTCGTTACGGTTTTGTCGGCGGGCTCAGCGGCGCGCTGATCGGTCCGCTCGGCATCCCCCGGCCGGCGTTCGATCTGAAAAAGACGCCGATCTTGCTCGGATGCGCTGAACGCGACGCACACATTCCGCTCGAGCATGTGGAAGCGAGCACGGCGGCGCTGTCCAGCGCGGGGGCAAGTGTAACGAAAATGATCTTTCCAGGCAGTGCGCACACCGTCTTCCATGAGGAGATCGTGTGGCTTCGCGCTCACATCAAGAGCCAGCCGGCCACGACCCGACAGCAGGGTCAGCACGCGGAATAGCGGCGAGCGCCAGCGAGTCGACCCCGCCAGACGGTGCTACGAGCCTGAGCGAGTGGCGTGATTGGAACGTTCGACCACTCAAAATCCAAAACCGGACCTGTGGGCCTCGCGCGCCTCACGCCACTCGCTCACGCTCGTAGCCACTCGGTTCGGAAGGCGCGAAATCCAAAACTCAAACCCGAAACCTGGGCCGCAACGGTTGGAACAAGCGGTGCCAAACGGCGGTAACAGTGAAGGTGCTTTCACGCTTCACTCACCCCCGCTTCATCTGGATGGCGCTGTTATTGGGACTGTTCTTCGAGGCGGTTGCCTCTTCTGCTCTCGCGCAGGCACCGGCCTTGGAGGAAGACGAGATCAAGACCTTCGAAGATGTGACCGTATTGCCACCGGTCGTGGTGAAGGGAGCGCCGGTGGAGGATTTTGGCTTTCGGCTCAATGTCACCGTCCGAATTCCCGGCACGGACACGGTCATCATATCAGAGGTGTTTCCCAACACCGCCTCATCTAAGGCCGGTTTGAAGCCGGGGGACCGGATCTTGAAGATCGATGGGAAACGGCCGTCGGCGGTGTCACTGGGCTTGAATCCCCATCGGCTGCAGGAGCGGAAATGGAAGGAGCTTCAGTCGGGCAAGAAGAGCGTGTCCATGGTGTTGGACATTCAGAGCAAGGGCTCGACGACGTCGCGCACCGTGACCTTGGTGATTCCTTCCGCCCCTCCGCGCTGGGGTAGCCCGAAGTGGTGTGCGCCAGAGGGACGGGTGCCGTCCATGGTGAACGAAGCGGGCCCGCTCGCCGCGCTTGCGCGCGACGTCCTTGACCACGGGATCTGGTCGGCGTCTTACGGTCACTTGGGCTACGAATGGCGCATCGTGCAGCCCGCGGGCGGCCATAGGATCTGGGTCGCGCAGAAAGACGGCAAAACGGAAATCACGCTGGAGCATCGGTCGCCGGAGATCGGCGAATGCAGCTTTCAGACGTCGCCGTCGGGGGCACTCGGACACGCGAGATGCGCGGCGCCGAAACGGAAAGGCAAGCGCCAGGAGTACAGCGCGGAGGAAGTGCGTGCGCTGTTTCAAGCTGAGGTCGATTTCTGGCTGACGAAAGTGGGCCGGGTGACCGGGCGGTGGCCGTTCGAGGCGCTTTCAGGCAAGAGCGACGTCGTATCGAGTCTGGATCGCGTGCCACGTAAGTCGGCGGGCCGGCAGGCGTCGCTTGACGAGTCTTTCCGAAAGCTGACGGAACCCACGGGAGAGCAGCGTCAGCTGTTTGCCGACGCGGTCGGCAAGCTCGGGCTCGACGCGGAATACTGGGCCTTCACTGAAACGTCGCGCTCGTTTGTCGACAATCGGATGACCACAGTGCGGTACGACCCGTCGAAGCCGCCCGACGAGCGGTGCAGGCTGCTAAAGGTCGATGGCAAGGATCCCAAGCACGCTTATCTGAAGCAGTGGCAGGCAGAGGGTCGTACGGTGCTACCCGGTCTGGCTGACTTGCCGGTCCTCTCGAGTCTCGTGGATGTAGATAACCTCCGCGTTTATGCCGACGAAACCGCTGCGGTTGTATTCGAACTGCCTGTGGAGCTCGTTTCCGCAGAGGTTCCTCCCGATCGGTTTCAGGCGTTGTTTCGGGTCAACAAGACCAGTCGCGGTTTTGAGGATTTCTCGATCAAGCTCCGCGAGTCGGTGAGTGTCGGCGGGGGGGCGAAGCTGACCGACGCGGGCATCGAGGTGCGTTTCGAAACGTTCGATCCTGCCATGGCGCCGCAGCCTGTTTTCATAAAAATGGGCGGCGGTCTGCGCGTGCTGCTCGTGAAGTTTTCCCACACCTACGAAACCACCCGCAAGGACTTCAAGCGGGTTGAACCCTATCAAGAGGGCGCGGCTGCGTTGAAAAACTGACACAGCATGCGGCGTAGCGGCGAGCGTGAGCGAGTGGCCGATCGGACGTTCGTCAGCGCGAACCCAAAACCCAAAACCTGTGAGACGCTCGTTGCACGCCTCACAGCTCCCATTTGAGACCCACGCGGTAGTCGCGCACGCGCCGGGAGTACAGCGACGGGTGGAGCCGGTCGCCTTCGTAACTGCGATCTGGCTGCTGTGTGACGTTGGTCACTTCGGCGAATACACGCAGACCTTTGCCTAGTTGGCGGCTGAGCGAAAGGTCCCAGCTGGTGCGTGGGTTGAAGTAGCGATCTTCGCTGGCCGCGCTTCCCAAGGAGTCCAAAGACCCGCTGGTCCGCTCCATCTCCACGCTGAGGTAATACGGACCGTGGTTGTAGGACAGCTGTACGCTGAGCTCCAATTCGGGCCGGTCGCCGAGGGGCAACTTTTCTGGGCGACGGGTCTCTACGGTCTGACGCGACCGCTGGTACGTCGCATTTACCTCCAGTTCGAGGCCTTCCAACCGCGGACTCACGAAGGCGAGCCCCTGGCTCCACGAGAGCTGGGCTCCCTGTAGCTCGGCGCTCCCGCCGTTCTCGGGACGCGAACGTTCGTACCCGGCGAAGGCACCGTTCGTCAGGATCGTTCGCCGCCGTGTGCGCGGATCGCGAATCGACCGATGGAAAAGTTCGAGCGAGACGCTGCCTTCTTTCCCGTAGTTCAGATCCACGGCTGCGTCGTAATTAGTATAAAGTGTCGGCTTCAGCTCGGGGTTGCCTTCGTCGATTTCGCGGTCCGAGCGCGAAACCGAACGCGACGGAACTAGGTCCACGTACTCCGGCCGCCGGATCGACTGCGTCCACGAGGCGAAGACGGTCCAACGTTTTCCGAGTTGCCGTGAGGCGTGCACGCCGGGGAAGATGTGGGTGTAACTCCTGCGCGCTGTTACCGCGCGGGTGTCCTCGTACGTCCCGGTTTCGTCAAAGGTCACTTCGTTCCCCAAAAACCGCGCGGCGGTCTGCTCCACTCGTCCGCCCACCACCCAGCGCAGGCCCATCGCGGTGACGTTCGCCATCACGTAGCCGGCGTAGATCGATTGGCGGACGTCGTAATTGCTCGGATCGGTATCGCTCCGCGTCTTGTCTTCATTTCGCTGGAAACGGAAAGACTGCGTTTCAAACACACGACGGGCGGCGCCCACGTCGGGAAAGTCGGCGAGGTTGTAACGTCTATCGAGGATCGAGCGAGAATCCGTGGGAGCGCCGGCATCCGCCACGGAAAAACCCAGGCCTGCGGGCTCGTAGATTTCGTACAGATGGTCCCGCCGGGTCCGCTGCAGTCGCGCCTTGGCTCCGAATTTCAAGCTGACGGGCGTCGGGGTCTCCTGCCAAAGGCGCGCCAAGTCGACCGAGGCGACGCTGTCTGTTTCCCGGTCTGTTCCTCGATGCACTTCCAACTCGTCCAGGACCTGCTGGGAGGCAGTGCCGAGGTTTTCGCCCGCGGGTCCCGTGAGCTGCGGGTACGCCGGCTCGTCGTGCCGGTACAGCCCCGTCAGGCCGGACTGAAGGAAATCAAAGTCATATTCGTGGAGAACGCGCCCGTTCTCCGACGTATGGGTAAGCCGCGAATCGACCGTCCATTCCTCGCCGCGATACCCGCCGCCGGTGGCGATCGTCCATTCTGTCTCGCGCTCGTTTTCGTCGTCCACCGAGCGGCGCAGGCGCACGCCCGCGATGGGGGTCGCGCCCGCGGGAGGCCGGCCGGGATCTGCCGGCAGATCGAACTGCAGGGATCGCGAACGCGAGCGGCTCGTGTTTGTGCCAAAGTCGCTTCGGACGAAACCGAAGGCCTTGTCGCCCCACTTGTGGTCCACCGTTCCGCTGAAATTCACCTCACGCACCACGTCGCGCGTGTCGCTGATCGTAAAGCGGTCCAGCTCTCCCGCGCGGCCGTCCCACTCCAGCCTGATGTCCTCGTCCGCATCATGCTCGCTCTTGTGCTCCAGACTGGCGAGATAGCCCGCGCGCTGGCGCGACCCGAACGTACTGCCGACGGTCACCACCATTTCAGGATCGACCGCCTCTGCCATGGGATCGTGAAACAGACCCACGCTGCCGCGCAGGGTGCGTCGCTTCTGCTCGTAGGCCCGCCGCGTGGTCAGCTGCAGCAGCCCGCCCACGGCATCCGCGTCAAGGTCAGGCGTCGGAACCTTGGTGGCCACCGCTGCAAGCACCTGATCTGCGGATAGAGCGGACAAGGAAACCCCGCTCTTTTCGCCATCGATGCGGACCGAATCGAAATCGATGTTGTTCTGCCGCGCCAGGGACTCCTCGACGCTCGCGTCCGAAACCAAATCGACCTTTTCTCGATATGTGTCCGCCGGAGCCGCAGCTCGCGCGGGCGGAGCCGGCTGTGCGTCCAGGGAAGGAGCGCCAGCCAGTAGGCCGAGGAACACTACAAACACGTGAGGAGAGGGGATGCTCATGGTGACAGACGAACAGGCAAAGAGCCAGACTGGTCTGTCCCCGCTCAGCCGCGCAAGCCGCTGCGCCTCCTCAAAAGGAAGGATGCCGCCGCCCTGGCGCGGGGATCCTCATTGCTTACTTCTTATTGTTCACCGTTTAGCCAGGTAACCAGTAACTGAAACCCCAAACTGACGGTACGCGCGAACTCGGGTTCCGGATGCGTGCACTCCACGTTTTGCAGGGGAAAGTTTGCCGTACGCATCCGCGCAGCGAAGCACGCCGTAGTGCCCCCCGAACATTCAATCCGGCGCGTGCGGCCACGGTGGTCTGCTCGCGAAATGGAAGAATGCCTTAATAATTATGAAACACTCCCTCAAGTTCGGCGCACTGGTCATCGCCCTCGCCACCTCTCTGCTCGCCAAGGACACCGTCAAAGTCGGCGGTCAGGACATGTTCCCGGCCAAGGACATTATCGACAACGCCGTCAACTCGGCCGACCACACGACACTCGTCGCGGCTGTGAAAGCAGCGGGCCTCGTGGAAACACTGAAAGGCGGCGGTCCGTTCACGGTGTTTGCGCCGACCAATGCCGCGTTTGCCAAGCTCCCGATGGGCACGGTAGAATCGCTGTTGAAGCCCGACATGAAGGGCACCCTCACCGCGGTGCTCACCTACCACGTCGTGGCCGGCAAGTTCGACTTCGACGCCATCGCCAAGCTCATCAAGAAAGGCAACGGTTCGGCCACGCTGAAAACGGTGCAAGGCGGCACGCTCACGGCGCGGATGAATGGCGCGCACAATCTCGTGTTGGTCGATGATAAGGGCGGCTCCGCCAACATCTCGACCTATGACGTCTATCAATCGAACGGGGTCATCCACGTGATCGACACGGTGGTGATGCCCTGAGTCAAGCGACCGGTCAGACCTCGGCTTTCGGGCGCGCCTCTTTGTTGAGGCCGCCCTTTGGTGTTTCGTCGAGTATCATTTCAACGCCCCGTTGGGCGTCACCCTTCGCGGGGAGGACTTTTTGCACCCAAAGCGAGGCCCATGATTTCGGGAATCTTCGTGGCCGGAATGTGGCGTTGTCCCCAGCGGCCGAGCGCGGCGAGCACGCCGCTCAGCTCCTCGCCTTTCCGGGTGAGGGCATACGCATAGCGGATGGGTTTCTTTTGGTACGGCTTGCGTGTCACAATCCCGGCTGCCTCCAAACGACTGAGGCGGTCGGCCAGGAGGTTGGAGGGAATGCCTTCCGGCGACGCGGCGAAGTCGCCGTAGCGTGATTTGCCCATCAAAAGATCGCGCACCACGAGAAGCGTCCATTTGTCGCCGACCAGATCGAGGCAGCCGGAGATGGGACAGCTTGAGCGAAGCGGGGGCAAGATGTTGCGGGTGCGAGGCATGAGACAGGATAAAAACGGCACTTGCAAAAAGCAAGTAACGAGGCAACTCTGGGGTCACTTGCAAAAAACAAGTGACCCTCATGAATCTTCATCGCCAACGTCTTCTCCTCCTCCTCCTCGCCTGGGCCGTCGCCGTGGCGGCGGCCGGCGCCTTCGAAATTTTGCGTTATCTCCCTTCGTTTGCTGTGCCGCTTCTGGTCGCCGTTCCCGCGATTGCTCTTTCCATTGGCAGTCGCCGCTGGACGTGGCTCGCGGGCGTGGTTTCTGAGCTGAGCCTGCGTTCCCTGCTCGCGCTCCATCTGGTCCGGTTTGTCGGGATCTATTTTCTCTGGCTGCATGCGTGGGGGCGGCTGCCCGCCGATTTTGCTTACCGGGCAGGGTGGGGCGACATCGCAGCCGCAGCCGGCGCTTGGGGGCTTCTGCTTCTGAGCGACGAGGCGCTCCTTCGACGCCTACTTCCCTGGTGGAACGCCTTTTCATTACTCGACCTTTTCGTCGCGGTTGGCACTGGCGCCTGGTTGAACGTCACGCACCCCGGATCCATGATCGAAATCGCCCGCTTTCCCCTCGTACTCGTTCCCTTGTTCTTCGTGCCTCTGTTGATCGCGAGCCACGTTGTGCTCTTTCATCGCCTGCGCGAGCCCGCGCGCGGCACGTCGGCGACCGTCGGCGCGGATCGATTGTCGTCGAGACTAGTGAGCGCGCCCGAGAGAGCGTTTTCGATACCACCGAGCCTCAAACAGAGGGTGGCTTTCGCGCTGATCATGGGAGTGATCACCACGGGCGTGCTCTCTTTCGCCCTCATTTCCCTCAACCTTGGCTACACCGAACGGTTTCTCCGGACCTGGCTCCGCTCCTGGGTTATCGGTTACATGGTGGTGATCCCTGCCATCCTGATCCTCGGTCCGGTCGTCCAGCGCTGGGTCGAACGCCTGCTGATACGACCCGTCGCCCGCCGATCCGCCGCCGCCGACTCCCACACAGGCTAGGCGATTTCCGGCCCCGGTTCGCTCCGCGCGTTATTCGCGTCGAGGGCGTTAGCGACGCCGAGACTTTTCCCTCTCCCACAGAGCACCACATCCTGAAGATCCGAAACCTCATCTGAATACCTATGAAAAATAACAAAAAAGTCGCAATCGTCACCGGAGCATCGAGCGGCATTGGCCTTGCAGCCGCGAAGCTTCTGTCAACCCATGGCTACGACGTCTATGGCTTCTCCCGTCGCAAGACGTCAAATGATTCTGCCACCCGGAGCATTTCCGTAGATGTCACCAAGCCGGCGTCGATCGAGCAGGGGGTTTCGGAGGTGTTACGCGACGCGGGCAGGATCGATCTGCTGGTGAACAATGCGGGAGTATATCTGCTGGGCGCGGCAGAAGAGAGCTCAGCCGAACAAGTGCGCTCGGTTTTCGAGACCAATGTGTTTGGGCTCATGCAGGTGACACGCGCGGTGCTTCCCACGATGCGAAAACAAGGCTCGGGAAGAATCATCAACATCAGCTCGGTGGTTGGATTCCTTCCCGGAATATACTCGTCCATTTACAGCGCATCGAAACACGCGGTCGAAGGTTACACGGAGGCCCTTGATCACGAGATTCGAACGCTGGGCATTCGGGCTCTGCTGGTTGAGCCGGCCTTCACGCGCACCGAACTGGGCACCTCGGTGCCAGACTCGCCCCTTGCGGCCTATGCGGCGGAACGAGAGCGCATGGTATCATTCGCAAAGCACAGGATCGAAACCGGCGACACCGCGGAAAGTGTGGCTGCCACGATCCTGCGCGCCGCGGAAGATTCATGTCCCAAGCTTCGGTATCCCTCCGGTACCACGGCGAAGCGATTGGCCGTCATGAGGCGCTTGGTGCCGGCGCGCGCCTTCGATCGTGCACTCAGGAAAAACTTCAAGATGGCGGTGGCATAGCGATGCGGCGAAAATGCAAGAATCGCGGTTTGGGCCCGTTCATCCCTTGCCTGGACTTGGCGCCTCGCGATAGCCCGAGTCCGGTTCTCCTCCGTAGCAAAGTCGAAGGTGTCACCTCTTTCGGCGGCCCGGGCGGATAACCCGAGGCCCGCCAGCTTTTCGCGAGCCTCCTTGCGTACGTCGGCTCCACCGAGTTTGCACTTCGACACGAGTTCACGACCCCCGCGCAGCAGGCGCTGTTCGCTCCGCTTCCCTCTCCCTCGGTCGCAGAACCAACGCAATGACTGGAACTGCTGGCGGACGGCCGCGACCGTGAAATCTTTTTCTGCGACCCACGTTCGGCATCAATGTAGATGAATAGTACTCCATCGGTCACCGCTCATGCCTGCCGTGACCACACGAACGGGTAGGTAGGCAGTTACGGCGGCATCTGTTAGGCTTGCTCCGCTTGCGGGGGAGTTGGCGCACGGCCAACGGCCGCTTCCCCGATCACGCAAAGTTGGCCACCACAATACCCTGTCTACCCCATGATCGTATCGACTCGCCTCTCTGAGGCAAAAACACGGGGCGCCCGCCGCGCTTCATTCCGCGTCTTCGCGACGCTCGTTCTTGTCGTATCCGCTTCGGTCCTGACGTCCGCGCAGGCCGCTGTGCTCTGGGACGGCTCCGCGTCGCGCGGGACCAGCGTCTTCAACAAGCTAAACCTGGTCAATGGAGCCACTCTGACGGTGGTGTCCGATGGGACCTATGGTCAGGTCTTCCGCTTCTACAAGCCCAGCGGCAGCGATCGTGCGGAGGCGCACGGCCCGCGCGGTCTGACCATCAGCGAAGGAAACACCTACTACATTGGTTGGGCCTCGCGATTGAGCAGCACGGTGACGAACAACGCGATCTTCCAATGGAAGACTTATCCAACGACCGGACCGCGGAGCCTGCAGAACTGGCCGATCGTCCTCAAAGTGATCAATGGCAATCTCACCATCATCCAGCGCCAGCCCAACAACGTCGTCACCACCCTGCTGTCGCGGCCGGTTTCCTCGAATACCTGGTACCGTCACGTGCTCGCGATCAAAGTCTCACGTGCGACGACCGGAGGAACCCTGCAGTATTGGTTCAATGGCACCCGCCAGACCTTCAACAACGGATCGCAGACTTGGAACTGCAAGACCTGGGATGGCGACTACTGCGATCCCAAGTGGGGCATCTATGGGGCGACCAACACCACAATCAATAGCTATGTTGGCCGCCTGAAAATTGGCAGCAGCTACGCCGACGTTGCGCCGTAACGCTGGCCCCTCGTAAACCCAGCCCGCTGCCAGGCCGCCCGAGATTCTCGGGCGGCTTTTTTTGTCGGCCGACATCGCGCCACTGTCACCCATCACCTTCGTAACGTCTACCCCCTCAAGCAAGGGACAGGCTAAGCAAGGGACAGGCTAAAAACAGCTGGACGGCTGGTTAGGGTTTGGTTTTGTCGGGA
>CAZJLP010000041.1:0-19029 GCA_964546955.1 uncultured Opitutaceae bacterium
TCCTCCGACGAACTACGCGCTCTGCTCGGGGAGATCGCGCGCGTCGATCCCCGGCTTGCGCTCGATCTCGCAGAAACGATCAGCCAGGTCCCCGAGGAAAAATACCTGTTCGTTTCGAGCGTGTTGCGCATATGGGCGCAGGCGAATTTCCAAGCAGCGTGGCAGTGGACTTTGCAGCAGAACAACCGACTCGATAGTGTTAGCGAGGCGCCCCGTACCTCGGTGATATTGGAGCAGGCGGCTTTGAGCGATCCGCTGGCCGTCACAGCCGCGATCGAGACGCTGCTTCTGCGGGGTGGCAATCCGCCGGATATCGAGCCGGCGGCGCTCGCATCGAGCGCGGTCGATGCCTTGCTTAAGGCCCGTCAAAACGACGTCGCGAAAGCGACGGTCGAGCAATGGGCATTGAGTCCGGCGGCAAACAAGCTCGACAACAGCGTCTTCGAAAAAATCGCGCTTCATCAAGCGGAGTCGTCGCCCCAAGCGGCAGGCGCCTGGCTGCTGAGTTTGCCCGCCGGCGAGGCGCGCAATTACGCTGTAGCGACCCTGACGGCGAGTTGGGCCGAAAAAGATCCCGCTTCAGCAGTCAACTGGGCTTTTCAATTGGACCCGCAGAATGGCCGCCTCAGCGCTTTGCTGCACGGGCTGAATCGCTGGACGGACCAGGACCCCGTCGCCACGGCACAATGGCTTGGAAAGAACGAGTCGGACCCCGCGATGAATCCGCTCATCGCGAACTTGGTGAATGATTCGACCCTTCCCCTCAACCACCCTGATGTCGCCGTGCAATGGGCAGAGTTGATTACGGAGCCGAGCCTGCGTGCTCAGACCATCGAACAGGCGCTCTTCGCATGGGCGGCCAAGGATCGGCCGGCGGCGCTTCGTCACCTCAATCAGATCGCCGCGCTTTCGCCGGACCAAAAGCGAACGCTGGGTGAAAAATTGCAGGCAAAAACACCAGTACCATGACGTTTTTGGAGCTTCGCCAAGGCTGCGACACGCGGTATTCCCACGGATGCCAGGCTCATGTCCGTTCAACCCAGCGTCCGGACTCTTATCTCAACCGAATTGATTGATGGCGACGATCCTCGTGTTTTCTTGTGGCATCCGCGCAGCGCTCCTGAAGAAGGCGATTCCCCTGCTGCTTTTTTCCTTCTGGTCATCGGACGCCTTGGCGGCGGAAACCGAGGTCCTGCCTGAACGCGCCGAGCATCTGGCGCGTCTCACGATCGAGCTGATCGAAGGCGACTCCGCGGCCCGTGCGAAAAAAGTGACGGAGATCGATGCCGCGCCTCAATGTGGCGCTCGCGAAGACGAACGCCGTCTCGCCGTGGAATTTTGGGCCATCTCCGATGCGGCCGCAGCGCTTCAGTACGTCCAGCGCTCCTCGCAGCCGCTTCGCACGAAGCAGGGCCTGCTCGAGGCGGTCACCCGCGGTTGGACGCGTTCGTCTCCGGAAGACGCCTGGAGTTGGAGCGTGCAACAGCCGATCGGCGACCAGCTGGACCTGCCCCGCGCGGCGCTCGAGACGGTGGCCACGACGGAAGCCGACAAAGGCTTCGCCTGGCTAAAGTCGCGCGCCACCGCACAACCTCCGCGCTCGGATTCCGACTTTTCGGAGCACGCCTTCGCTTTCTTCACCAAATTGTGCGACATCGGCGACTACGCGGCAGTCCGCCGACTGATCGATCAGCTTCCAGCCGGAGACTTGCGCGAGCGACTTTTGTTTTTTTCAACCGAGCGCATGGCCCGTTACGCGCTCGCTGATGCCGCGGCCTGGGCGCTAGCGCGCGCCGCCCAGCCGGATGCATATTTTCCCCAAGCCGCGGTTGCGCTGGAAAAAGTTCGTCGGGATTTCGACGAGGCGTTTGCCTGGGTGCTCGCGATTGAAAACCCCGCCAACCGGGCCCAACTGGCACGGACGATCGCCGGCGACGTTGTCGCGCGCGAGCCGACGGTTGCCAGCACCGAACGGATTCTCGCCAAATTGTCGGCCGACCCCGAGCGCCAGGCCGCCTATGCGGCGTTTGCGACCACCTCAGAATTGGTCCAGGCCTCCCCGGTCCTGATCATGGACTACGCCTGGACAATCGCAGCAACACAAGACCGTCGCATGGCTTTGATTCGCGGGTACAGCTATTGGCATGCGGTCGACAAAGACGCGGCGCTGAGCCACTTGGCGCGGGCTGCGCGGGGGCACGAAAACGATCGAAAGGTGATCGAGCGGTTCCTGAGTCAACCGGACGAACCGTGAAAAACCCGACCATCCCTTTTCTGTCCTTGGTTCTCACCTTGGGGGCCTCGTGGGCCGCCGAAACGCGCCCGTCTGCATCAAACGCGGTCTCCGCCTGGGACAAAATACCCGGAGCGGCGCAGCATTCGCGGATCCGCGAAGCGCGGCTGCGTCTTCTCGAATCCGCTGAGGCCGGAGAAATCGAACGAATCCTGCAAAGCATCGCGGCGAATGCCGCGAGTTCGGAAGCGCTCGCCGATTTTCTCGTCGCAACTGAAATTGTCGCCCGAAAAAATGGCGTCCCGGCTTTGCTTTTCGCAAAAAAACACAAGCCCGCCGATGTTCCGGACCGGTCATTGCGTGATGCCTTTGTACGCGGCTTGGCCAAGGCGGAAGTGAACGTCGCCGCGGCCTGGCTGGAAACCGAACCCGCCGCAAAATTGGAAGAAGACGAAAAGGCAGAGCTGGCGCGCATCGTTCTGCAAGCGCACGCGCGCCGAGACCCAGCCGGCGCGTTGGAGCGTGCGTTGCGTTACGCCGATGACGATCCCTCGCGACGCGAAACCTTTGTCTTAGCCGTCGTCGATGAACTCGCCTATCATGGGCGCTTCGAGAGGGCGCGCGCGCTCACCCGCGAACTGTCGCCGCCCGAGATGCGCAGTGCAGTCCAGGCCAACCTGATTGGGGTTGCGGCGATGCACCAGCCTGACCTCGCCTCGGCTTGGTTCAAGGAAATGCCCCGCGATCAAGAGCGCATTGGCGTCGTGTTCCGCCTGGTGGAGGCTTGGGCGTCGCGCAGCTTGCAGGAAGCGGTCGTTTTTTTCGAAACGCTGGAGCCCGAAGATCGCTCGATCGATCTGGTGGAAAGCATGCTCGTCGGCAGCAATGACCCGCGACCGGAATCCGTGGAAAAATTGGCGGCCGGGTTTCCCCCCGGACCCGAACTGGACCGTCTGCTGACCGTCGCGCTCAACCGAATCAATCTATTGCAGCCAGCGGACGTTCCCTGGAATTGGTTTGGGCGTTTCACCACAACACGCAGCCGCGACGCCCTGCTCGTGAGTATCCTGGCCTCCCATTACGGGCGCGACCCCGACAGTGTGCAGCCGATCCTGCAGCAACTCGCCTTTTTGACCCCGGAGCAACGCGCGGCATTGCAAACCGCAGTGGTGCGCACGGCCCCCGGTCGCGAGCGCAAGGTGCGGTCCGAATAGTCGCACGGCCGCCGCGGCAAACATTTCCCGGCCTGCGCATGAGCCGCTCGCGACCGCTTTACTCACCCCGCGGGACGTCTTCCACCATGCAGCCTCGGAGGCAACGTTTCCCAGCTTGGCGTCGATAACGACTAAGAATCAAACCTCCGTTGCAGCTGCTAGTCATTCGTTTATCGAGGCGATCGACCCTTGTCGTCTGTTCGGTAGTCGCTGCTTAACCATCTAAACACGGGCGGCCTCGCTAATATCAGCGCAGGCGTAGACTGAAGCATTCCCCCTACCTCTCCGCGGTGCTTCTCCCCCAGTTTCAGGCTCCGCGTTCGTTCCATCATCGTACTCAGTTTTAATTTAGTTCACCCACCCTCGCGCTCACAATTGCTGGCGCGATTTCACCCCAACTCCCCCCGATTCAGCGTTCGCATCGTATGAAAATCTATTCGTCAATCGGCAAAGCCCTGTCGCTGGGCCTGTGCCTTTCGCCCGCGGCTTTCGCCGTTACCGCCACCAATCTCGCCAGCTTCAACGGCATCGAGGAGCCACAAAGAATCTATCGGCCCAGTTCCGATTCCTTCACCACGGACAGCTTCCAGAATATCACAGACGTTACTCCCGGCACCATCCAGACCCTCTTGCGTTACAGTTCGTCGCAATGGGACGGCGACCGCACGACGGACAACAAGGACCGCGGTCGCGCCGAAGTGAAAAACCTCGGGCCCAATCAAAAGATCAACGAGACCTTCGATTACACGACGACCTGGCGCACGAATTCCGGGTTCAAGGGCTCCGGTGGATTTTGCCACATCACGCAGTTGAAAGGAACGAACGGGTCGGAAGGCTCGTCGGGCGCTCCCCTCGTCGTCACCTCCATCAACAGCGGCACCTCTTCGGCGGTGGTGCGCTACGCGTCCACTTCGTTCTCCCCCCATAATGTTTTCACGACCCGCACGGTGCGAAATGTGCCGTGGTCGCCCAACACCTGGACCGCCTTGCGTATTCGTATCAAGACCACGGCCGACGGTGCGAACAACGGCCAAGTACTCGTCTCGATCAACAACGACTCACTGCAGGGGTTGAACAATATCGAAGTATCCCGCCCGCAGGCGACCAACTACTATCCTAAGTGGGGACTGTATCGGAAACACACGACAAGTTCAGGATTTAGCCCCAACGACTACATCCAGCATTCGAACGTTTCCGCCAACATCGTCACCGCGACCTCGCCCGTTGCCAACCCGTCGTTCTCCCCCGGAGGCGGCACGTACACGAGCGCGCAGTCGGTGACCATCGCCACCTCGACCAGCGGGGCGACGATCCGCTACACCACAGACGGCAGCACTCCCTCTGACACGGCCGGGACGGTTTACACCGGCCCTGTCGCGGTCAGCACGACGACAACGATCCGCGCGATCGCGTACAAGTCCGGCAGCCCGAGCAGCTCGGTCGTTTCCGCGACCTACACCATTACTTCGGTCCCCCCGCCGACCGTCACGATGGAAGCCGAATCGCTCGCTCGGACCTCTTCCGGTGCCACCGTCACGACCGGCAACGACACGGCCGCCAGCGGCGGCGTGGTGACCTATTTGAACGCCGATGGAGCGGGCGACTACGTGGAATTCACGACGCCTTCACTCCCCGCAGGCACCTATCAGATTCGTTTCCGGTTCAAACGGAACACCGCTCGCGGCCAGCACACCCTCACGGTGGACGGTACGCAGGTCGGTGGAACGATCGATGAGTACGGCACGCAAGCCTACACCGAAGTCGTAGTCGGCACGCAGTCCTTTGCCACGGCCGGCACGCATACGAGTCGCCTCACCGTGACGGGCAGGAATGCATCGTCCACGTCGTTTGTCCTCGCGCCCGACCGGTTCATCTTCGCTGGGCAGTAAGTCAGCATATAGGTGTTAGTCCAGCAGCCCGAGGCGAGTCCGCCTCGGGCTTTTTCATGGTCTGTTAACAGGGACCTCGGTGGAAGCAGACTACCCCTGACTGAGGGTGGTCCCGGCTAAGACAGCCTTAAGCTTTTGTATACGAACAGCTTCTCGTGTCATTGAGGGTTTACCCTGGACGCGAACTAGGGTTATTTCCTGCTTGTGCAAATAGATTGCGTTTACACTCTCCTTACAACCGAAACGTTCTTTCTCTGGCAAGCGGTCCCTCGGCCGCCTTCCCGAAAAGGTTCCTTTGGAAAATGGCCCCCCGCACTTTGCGGACCGGATCCAATTCAACTCAACAACTCGATCGTAATCCCCGAATGAAAAAAACGACCTGTGTTTTAGCCCTTGGCACCCTCCTCCTTCCTTCCGCTCTGCTGGCCACGACGGCCACGAGCCTCAGCAGCTTTGGGGGAATGGAAGAGCCCACCACCCGTTATACTGTCTCGAGCAATAGCTTCACGACGAACGACAGCTACGTGAACATCACCAGCCCCTCCAGCGGCGTGTTCCGCATGACGCTGCGTTATTCCACCTCTTCGTGGGATGGCGATCGCGACAGCACCACGACCAAAGACCGCGGCCGCGCGGAAGTGAAAGTGCTCGGAGCGCGCCAGAAGCCCAATGAAACGTATGAGTACCAATCGACCTGGAAGACGAACTCCACGTTCAAGAAAGGCACGAAGTTCTGCCACATCACCCAAGTCAAAGGTTATGGCGGCGGCGACATCGATGAACCGCTCGTCACGCTGTCGATCGACAGCAATACGACGGCTGCGGTGAAATACTGCACTGGCACGGCCTCAGGCCTCACCACGGCCCGCAGTCTTTCCTGGGCCCCCGGTTCGTCGAAAACGGTCAAGATTCGTCTGAAGGTCAGCACGACGGCGACGGGCGAACTCCGCGCCTCGGTCAACGGCGACGCTCTCTCCGGAAAAACCGCGATCGCAATGTACCGGCCCGACGCTCCCGAGTACCAGCCCAAGTGGGGCCTGTACCGCGGTTGTGACGCGAGCCAGCCCTTCGCCACGGACTACGTCGAGTATTCCAGCGTGACGGCCAACAAGCTCTAAGTTTAGCAAGCACCCTTCTCCCCGAGAGCGGCCAGCAATGGCCGCTCTTTTTTTGGTCCAGCATTAGAGACCCTAGGAGCGGCGAGGATGGGGCGAGCGTCCCGGCTTCTCGTCTGCGTTTCACTCGCCGAAAAATCCTCGCAAACAAGGGTTGCTAAGGTGTGCGGAATGAATCGGAATTACCTCTCTTTTCTCAGCGGCTACCCTCTCCTCCCCACCCCTCGTTGCACTTCGAATGATTGGACTCGAAGCGAAAGAACTTTGTAAGGACTTCGGCCCTTTTCGGGCGGTGGATCGCGTCAGCTTCCACGTGAAGAAAGGCGAAGTCCTGGGTTTTCTCGGGCCGAATGGCGCCGGAAAATCGACGACCATGAAAATGCTCACCGGTTTTCTGACTCCGTCAGCCGGTTCTGCCTCGATTTGCGGAATCCCCATGGCGGACGACCCGCTCGGAGCGAAAAAGAAGTTCGGCTACCTACCCGAACGGGGTCCCCTCTACGGCGAAATGACCGCGGTGGAGTTCCTCTTTTTTGCGGGCCGCTCCCGTGAATTGTCGGGCAACCGCTTGCGCGAAGCGGTGGAGCGGGTGATCGGCGTTTGTCGGATCGGCGAGATTCGCAACCGGCTGTTAAGCACCTTGAGCAAGGGATACCGGCAGCGCGTCGGCCTCGCGCAGGCGATCTTGCATGATCCGCCGTGTCTCATTCTCGACGAACCGACGGATGGGCTCGATCCCAACCAGAAAGACGTCGTGCGCGACTTGATCCGCGCCATGCGGGCGGACAAAGCCATCATTCTATCGACCCACATCCTCGAGGAAGTGGATGCGCTTTGCAATCGGGTGATCATCATCGACCGCGGAAAAGTGCTGCTCGACGAAACGCCTGAGGAGATGCTGCGACGTCATCCGCGTTGGGGCGCTCTGCGGGTGGAGTTGTCGAAGGGGCTCGCGGCGAAGGCAAAACCGCAATTGGCAGCCCAGGCCGGTGTCGCGGAGGTGATCGACGACGACGGCGCGCTGATTGTGGTTCCCAAGGAAGACCAGCGGATCGATCGGTCCGTGACGGACCTCGCCGCAAAAAATGGATGGAGCATCGAGTCGATCAGCCGGCTCGACGCGCGATTGGAGGATGTGTTTCGCTCGCTGACCATGCCCGAAAAATGACGCCGACCATCCACTTCAATGTCAGGCCGGACAGCGATCGTCGTACGGAGGCGCGAGCCCGCCGCAAAAGCCAGCCCGACCGGCGCGGAACCGGCGCGGCAGCTCCCCTCGTCCGCGAAGACTTCCCATTCGAGTCGGAGGAGACCTTTTGATATGCGAGGCATCCTGACCATTTTTCACCGCGAATTCCTGGGGTATTTCCGGTCGCCGATCGCCTACGTTTTCCTCGTCGTGTTCGTGCTGCTCGCAATCGGTCTTCCTTGGTTCTTAGACAATTTCCTGGAAAGCGACGAAGCGGGACTGCAGCTCTTCTTCCGCTACCTGCCCTGGATCAACGTGCTCTTTGTTCCCGCGGTCGGCATGCGTCTTTGGGCGGAAGAAAAAAACACCAGCACCTGGGAGCTGCTGCTCACCCTTCCGTTCTCCACCACTCAAGCCGTGGTTGGAAAGTTTCTAGCCGGGTGGATCTTCGTGGGGGTCGGTCTATTGCTCACCTTTCCCTTTCCCCTCACCACCGCCTATCTCGGCGAGCCCGATTGGGGGCCGATCGTCGGCGGTTACATCATGGGTTTCCTCATGGCCGGCGCGGTGTTGGGAATCTGCTCCCTGATGTCGTCGCTGACGCATAACCAGGTGATCGCCTTCATTCTCGGTGTATTGGCTTGCATGATACTTAATTTGACCGGTTGGAGCGTGTTCAACAGTCTGCTGCACAGCCTTCCCGTCTCGGTGGCCGACGCGATCAACAACTTCAGTTTCACCACGCACTTCGAAACCGCCCGCCAGGGGCTCATTCGACTCGGCGACATCGTTTTTTTCCTTTCCGTCACGGCGACGGCCCTGCTGGCGAACGTGGTCGTGTTGCAACGATGAGCGCGCCATGACCGGATCTTTGAAGAAAATTCTCGCCGTCATTCTTTTGCTCGGCGCCCTTGTGCTGATCAACGATCTTGCCTCGCGCGTGCCGGCGCAGGTCGACTTGACCAGAGGCAGTTTTTTCACGCTCTCTCCATCGAGCAATCAGATGCTCGCGCGGATCGAGCGACCGGTCCAGGTGGAGCTTTATTTCAGCGCGAGCCGCAAGGGCCTGCCGATCGGGCTGAAAGTTTTCGCCCAACGGGTCGAACAACTGCTCCGCCAGTATGAGCGCAGCGCCAAGGGCAAGCTGTCGTTCAAGATCATCGATCCGATGCCGGGCTCACGCGAAGAGGAAGAGGCGAAACGCCTCGGGCTGGCTTCGCAACCGCTCGGGCCGGACGAACGCCTTTATTTCGGGCTCGCGGTCTTCCACGGCGGCAACCGCCGCACCATCCCGTTGATCGACTACCGGCGCGAACGTTTGCTCGAATACGATATCTCTCGTCTGGTGCAGGCGGTGCAAAACCACAAGCTGCCCAAGCTCGCGGTGGCCTCCTCTCTCGAAGTCTTCGGAAAGCGCGGCATGCCCAAGGAAATGCAGAAGGTCGAGGATGGCTCCGCCGAGTGGCAATTTATCAAGGATCTGCGGGCGTCCTACGATTTGGAAGAGGTCCATCCCACCAATGACACCTTGCCGGGAGACGCTGGACTGCTGCTCGTCATCAATCCCACCGGTTTCGACCCGCGCCTCCTGCATGCCATCGACCAATACATTCTCAGCGGCAAGCCGGCGGTGGTGTTGCTCGACCCTCATTGTTATTTCGAGGTTTTCCGAGATGAGTCGGACGGCAATGTCCTGGGAGAAACCTACGCCAAAGCGAGCGATCTGCCCGACTTCCTGAAGCAATGGGGCGTGCAGTTTTCTTCAAAGGACGTGATCGGCGACCTCGCGTTTCCCACGGAGGTGCCGGTGCAGGACAATCAGCCGCCGATTCCTTTTCCCGTTTGGATTTCAATTCCAGAATTCGACGACACGCAGCCCGTCACCGCCGGTTTCGACCTTGTGATGTTGGCGCACACCGGCCACCTCCGCTTGGCTCCCGGCAGTTCGACCACCCTCGCTCCTTTGCTGCGGAGTTCGCGGCGGAGCGCGCCCATGAACGTGGACGCGATCGAACGCATCAATCCGTATCGCATCGCGGATGCCATCGAGCCCACGGGCGAATCCTACATCCTGGCGGCCACGGTGGAGGGTAAATTCGGAACTGCTTTTCCCGCGGGGAAGCCTCCGGCGCCGCCGGAGGCCGGCAGCACCGGCGAGGTGGATCCCTGGGTCCTGGGTTTAAAAAGCTCAAAGACGACCAGCCGCGTGATCTTGATCGGCGACGCGGATTTCCTGAAAGACGAGATGGCGTACCAAATCGTGAGCCGCGGCAACAACATGCTGGCTAGGCCACGCAATAACAACGCGGCTTTTATCGCCAACTGCCTCGACAACCTGAGCGGCAGCCAGGGCATGGTTCCCATTCGCGCCAAAGGGCAAACGATCAGGCCTTTCACGCGGATCCATAAGTTGAAGCGCGAGGCAGAAGAAAATTTCCGTCAGGATGTCCAGCGGATCAATTCCCGTCTGTCGCAGCTCGAGGAAGAGATCGCCGATTTCAATCGCCAGGCCGCGCGGGGGGGAGCCTCTCTGGTGAGCGAGAAAGCGCTGACTGCGGTTCGCCGGGCGCAGAAGGAACAGAACAGCCTGCGAGCGCGGCGGAACGAGATTCAACAGCAGCTGCAGAAGGCGATTGCCGAGCTCCACCGGCGGCTCACGCTGCTGAATCTCGGTGTCGTGCCGGGCATGCTTGCGCTCGGTGGCGTGATCTTCTGGCTGTATCGGACGCGACGGAGGGTTGAACGATGAGGTTGCGCACGCTTTGCTTTCTCGTGGCCGCTCTGCTCGTCGCCGAAATCGCGGTCCTTTGGAGCAGCTCCCGCACCGCAAACCGGCAGGGCACGGTGTTTGTCGACACTCCCCTGCTCGAAGTAGCGGACCTCGAACGCGCCCAGCGCATTGTCGTGCGGGAAAAGCCTCAATCGAAACTTATGCAGAAGGGCGAAGACGGATTTGAAGTCCGGATGATTGTCGCGCCCGACGCCCCCATTCGCGAAACCGTCCTGGAGCGGCGGGGAGAGAGCTGGGTGGTCGCAAATTGTTTCGGCCTCGACGTGGATTCGAACTGGCTCGGCCAGACCATGCGAGATCTGACGCAGGGTCAGCTCACCCGGCATTTGACCGCCGACCCGGCCCTGATGACGGACTTGGATCTTCACCTCGGACAAGTGCGCTTGGAGGACGGTCAGGGAAAGATCCTGCGCCAGCTCGATTTCGGCCGGAAGGACGGAGGCGCCGCCTATCAATTTGTCCGCGTGAACGGACAGGACGCCTACGTCGCGCGTCACGAAACAGAAATCGTAGGCGACCCGTATTCGTGGATTGTGAACCGCATCCTGCCCTTTGAAGTCGCCGACGTGCGCGAGTTCACCCTCCCGGTGCAGGACGCGAAGGAAGCACCGCTTGTCTTTCAGCGCTCCGAACGGGGTAAAGCCTTCGAATTGACGGGAGAGGCGGTGCCGGAACCTCTGCGCGCCGCGCAGAACGCGGAACGGATTCTCGCCCGACTGGTGACGGAGCCGATCATGATCGCCTTTCCTCTGGAAAATCCAGCGGCCCGCGCCGCGAAAAACCATGTGCGTGCGCGACTTCGCGTCGCGCTGTTCGACGGGAGAACCTACGCCGTCGCCTATGGCGTGCTCCCAGCGGAGGATCAAAACCTGCAAAGCATTCCGGAAGAAGTGCGGAACGATGTGGCCTTTGCCTGGGTCGAAACCTCCCACCCCAATGACATCGCTCTTCGTTACATCGCGAAAGCGGCGATCGCGTACAACAAAAATTCAATTATTGACCGCCTTCCCCCCACCCGGGCACAGGCCGCCGGCAGGCCCCCTTCCGCGGCTGAGGGACCGCCTTGATCGAAGCGAAACGGACCTGTGTGCGCGATTGCGAGGAGGCGCGGGTTGTGCTTAGAGTGCGACTCAATACCGCCGATCGGGCTGGCCCCAGCCATGAACGACTACCCTTCACCTGCTCCCGAAAAACAAACCGGCTTGATCATCATGCTCAGCGCGGGCTTCGTCGCGCTCGCCATCGTGGTGGCCGGCGTGGTGCGACTGGCGGTGCTCCGCAGCCCGCTCGAGCCCCTTGCCCCGGAAGTGGCGCAACGCGAAAAAACGCCGCCCAATCCGCGGCTGACCCCGCCGCCGGTGGCGGTCGAGGCGCCCCCCGGCCCCCCTCTGTTTACCGAGCAGTCTCGGCCGGCAACCGAGACTGAAGTCGCTGACTTGCCGACCCAATTGCGCAGCAAGCTCGCGAACAACGCGATCGAGGAAGTGAAGGCGGCGCTCCTGGAGCTGGCCTCCAAGGATCCTCGGAAGGCAGTCGAGTTGGCGGAGTCGCTCGGCCGCGATTCGACCGAACGCCATCTGTTGGTCGGCACGGTGCTGAGGGCTTGGGCCACGGCGGACCCTCAACGCGCATGGGACTGGAGCCTGCGCCTAGGTCGGCGGTTGGAAGTGCCGGGCGAACCGAATTTGATCGCCATAACGCTCGAAGGAGTAGCTGCCCGTTCCCCCGAATCGGTGACCGAATCGATCAAGGCGCTCTTGCTCAAAGCCGACGCGAATCCTGATTTTCCCCCGCAGGAAATCACCTATTACGCAGTGGACGCGCTGATCAAGAATGGGCGAATGGATATTGCCCGGGCCGCGGTTTCCGAATGGCTGCAGACCTCCGCGGCCGAACGGATCAGCAACGGGCCCATCGAACGCCTGGCCGTACAGATGGCCGACCACTCCCCGAAGGAAGCGGCCCAATGGCTCGAGAGCCTTCCTCCAACCGAGGGTCGGAACTTCGCCGTAGCCACGCTCGCGGCAAATTGGGCCGGGACCGACCCGAAGACCGCCATCACCTGGGCGTCCGGTCTCGACGTGAATTCAGGCCGCCTCGATGCCATGCAGCGCGCTTTCAACCGCTGGGCCGAGCGCGACATGGTGGATGCCGCGAAATGGCTGGAAACCAACGAAGCGGATCCCGTATCCGATCGGCTGATTCACAGTTTCGTCAGCGATTCCACGCTTTCGCATAGCAGTCCGAAGGTTGCGGTTCAATGGGCGGAGTTGATCAGCGACGACACCATGAGGTCGCAAAGCATCGAGCAAGTCGCAGCCGCTTGGGGCGCGAGCGATCCGACCGCCGCCCGGCGTTACGTCACTGAGAGCACTTTGCTTTCCCCGGAGCAAAAGACCCGCCTGCTTCAGAATTTCTCCGGATCGCCGGGCGGCTGAGCCGCCCCATTTGCGACGCATGAGGTACGGTCTGGTTGCGTTCCTTGCTTGCCTGGCCGCCGGGGACTTCGCCTTGGCGGCCGGCGTCGAACTTCGCGACTCGGAGGCGCTTTTTGCGCTGACGGATCGGTCCGACCGGCTCGCGCGGCTGACCGAAATTCTCGCCGGCGCAGACCGCGAGACCTGCGCCGCTTGGGCGGGACTCGTCGATCGGCAGCCACCCTGCGGGGCGCGCGAGGAGGACCGGCAACGAATCCTGGAATACTGGGCCGCGGCGGACCCCCAGGCGGCGCTCGCCCACGTGGAATCGCTCGCGATCGGCCTGCGTTTCAAAGCAGCCGCTTACGAAAGCGTCGCCCGCGGCTGGACCTGGCATTCGCCGGACGAGGCGTGGCGCTGGAGCCGGGCCGCGGTCTCGCTAGAGCAGTCCGACCTGCCCAAGGCAGTACTGGAGGCGGTGGCGGAAAAATCGCCTTCGACCGGCCTCCGCTGGCTGAATGAAGGCATCGAGGCGGCGGCGAAAACGTCGCGGGCGCGAGAGACTTCCGCGGCTGCGGAGCACGCATTTGCCTTCTTCTATCGCTTGGTCGACCTAGAGAACGCCACCGCGTATCGCGAGATGATCGAGAACTATCCCGAGGGCGCGGTTCGCGAACATCTGCTCTTCGCCGTCACCGAGCGCTATGCCGCTGATGAGCCGGAAGCGGCCGCGGCATGGGCCCTCGGACGCCGGGACAAGCCGGACGCCTTTTACGCGCTGGCGGGCGTCGCGTCGCAGAAATCGCAGCGGGACCCGTACGCGGCGCTAGACTGGGTACTGGCGATGAAACCGGACGATGTTCGCCGCAAGCTCGTGAATCTCGTCGCGGCTGAAACCGTGCAGAAAGATCCTTCGCTCGCGTGCATCGACCGCCTCCTGGCGAAAGTGAGTCGACCCGAAGATCGTGAGGCCGCTTACACCGCCTTCGCGCAGACCGAGGAACTGATCAAAGTGGCGCCCGACCGGCTGTTGATGTGGGCCTGGGAGATCTCTGACCGCGAGTGGCGCCGTGTGTCGCTGGTCCGCGGATACGCACACTGGACCGCGTTCGACCCGGCCGCCGCAGCGAGGCATCTCGCAGAAAATGGAGAAAAGTCGCCGGAGGATCGCAGGGCGGTGCAGAATTATTTGAAAGGAGCCGAATGAGAACCACCCGGCTTGTTTTTCTCATCGCGTTCGCCGCGGCCGCGAACGCGGTCTCGGCCACAAACGAGACAAGCAGCGATGTCCCGAAGCTCTCCAGCCAGACCGGCGAAGCGCGATGGCGGCGAGAATTGCAGCAGGCACAGGCCCCGGAAATTCGAGCGAAGCTCAAGGAACTCCGCACGCGACCTCAGGGAAAAAAGACCGCTCGAGCCTTCCTTGTCGCCGTGGAGATTCTGGCGGACAAAGAGGGGCCCGCGGCGTTTGCCGCAGGGTACGAAACCCGCTCCCCCCAGATCTCGAATCGCGAGTTGGTGGAGGCGACCGTCCGCGGCCTCGCCCGCCGCGACGCAGACGAGGCGGAAAAATGGTTTACCGCTCTCCCCTCCGGCCTGGTGGGCGAGGACAAAACGGAGCTCACTCGCGCGCTCCTCGCCGAGGAATCCGGAGCGAGCCCGGCGAAAGCCATGCAGCGGGGCCTGCGGCTGGGAGGCGAAGATATCTCGACTCAGACCAACAACGCCCTGGCTGTCATGGAAGAATTATCTCAACTGGGGTTGTTCGAGAAAGCGCGGGAGATCATTGAAACGATCGAAAATCGCGAGGTTCGCCAGACAGTTTGGGTGAATCTCATCGGACTTACTTCGGACCATCGTCCCGATCTGGCAAAAGCCTGGCTCGCTTCCCTGCCGCCCGGGACTGATCGGCAAAGCGCGGTGTTTCGCGTGTGCGAAGGCGTCGCGAACCGCGATTTTTCTGACGCCGTGAGTTTGTTCGAATCACTGCCGCCGGAGGAACGTTCGCTCGACCTGGCCGAATCGATGATTTCCAAAGCCAACGCAATCAAGGCCTCCGCCTCGGACCGTCTGCAGAATCTGTTGAATAACGACGAAGCCCTCCATCGTGTGATCCCGGCGATTCTTGTCCGCCAGCACTCGATCGCGCCCACCCGAGTCGACTGGGCCCTCTTTGGGCGCCTAAAGAACCAGGCGGGACGGGACGCGCTGCTTCGCACTCTCCTGCTTGCGAACAGCGCGCGCGACCTCTCCGGGACCCTGAAAATTATCGACGATCTCACGTTCCTTCCACCCGACCACAGGGCGGAATTGAGTCGAATTATTCAGCAAAGAAGTAGCCCGTAGCAAATCGGCCAGTTATTGCAAACGCCTGGCCTTGATATCCTGGATTTGTCTGAATTGGAGCTGGAAATCGTCTGCATTAAGGGGGAGCGTGACCGTGCGACCGGATCCACCGGCACGCAACGCTGTCGCGCTGCGACCATGTCCAGATACGCTCAAATCGTTCGTGACCTCACGCCCCCTGCGGTGTGGCATTTCGGCAAACGCCGTTTGCCGGGGCTGGTGCGCGCGCTCGGTGGTCACTACACGCACATTCGATTCTCGGGAGACTACGCTTCATTCGCCGAGGCACGACGTCACGCCGAAGGCTATGACGCGCCCTCCATTCTCGAAAAGACCCGCGAAGCCGTCCTCAAGGTAAAGCGAGGCGAAAACCGTTGGGAACGCGACGCGATGGTTTCCGACACGGAGGAAATGCATTGGCCGCTGCTCGCGTGCCTCATGCGTCTGGTCGCGGTCCGGGGAGATCGCACGCTCCGCGTGCTCGATTTCGGCGGATCGCTCGGGTCGACGTACTTTTGGTGCCGTCCTTTCTTTGGCGAAGAGATCCGGCTCGAGTGGCACGTGGTCGAGCAGGCCAATCACGTGAAGGTCGGGCGTGCCGAAATTGCGGACGATCGACTCCGATTTCATTTCAAAGTTGACGACGTACTCGCCGAGACGCGGCCCGACGTCCTTCTGCTTTCGGGAGTGCTCCATTTCATCGAGGACCCAGAGGCATTTCTGAAAACCCTGGTCGATCTGGATTTTCCTGCGCTGCTGCTCGATCGCACCCCGCTCTGGGATCAAGATCGGCACCGGCTGACCGTGCAGGAAGTGCCGGAGGAGATTTATCGCGCGTCCTATCCCGCCTGGTTCCTCTCGCGCCGACGGATCCTCGGCATCCTTGAAGAAAAGTACGAATTGAAATTTCACGCTCCGGACACGGAGGCGTGGGAAATCGACGACGTCGTCGTTCCGAATGCTCTCTGGTATTACGAGAAACGAAAGGCCGTGCAGTGAAACAGGGATGTCGTTTTCGGGAATATTCGGTTGAGCCTCAACGTTCCTCGCCCGGTCATTTTTTGTGAATCATTACTGCACCTACTTCGACCGGGGATTTCTGATCCAGGGTTTGGCCCTGGCGGCCTCGTTGCGGCGGCACGACCCGGACAGCCTGTTGTGGGTGCTCTGCCTGGACGACTACACGTCGGACTATCTCGAGGAACGGGCGGACTCCCAGATCCGACCGCTCCGGCTCGCCGATCTCGAAGATGCGGACCCCGAACTCTGTCGGGTGAAGGACAACCGCACCCGCATCGAGTATTATTTCACGCTCTCGCCCTGCTTGCCTCGGCATCTCCTCCAGCGGCATCCGGAGATCGATCGCATCACCTACGTGGACGCCGATTTGTTTTTCTTCGACAGCCCTGCGGCGATCTTCGCGGAAATGGATACGGCGAGCGTGCTGGTGACCGAGCATCGGTACCCGTTCCACCTCCGGCATCACGCGCGCTACGGCATTTTTAACGTAGGCCTGTTGTCGTTTCGCAACGATGCCGTCGCGCGGGACTGTTTGGATTGGTGGCGCCAGCGCTGCCTCGACTGGTGCTACGATCGCGAAGAGAACGGGAAGTATGGAGACCAGAAATATCTGGACGAATGGCCGCGGCGTTATGGTTCCCGCCTCTGCGTGCTCCGCCGGCGCGGCGCGAACCTCGCGCCGTGGAATTGGTCGCAATACCGGTTTTCTATCCAAGCTGGGCGGGTATGGGTCGATGACGATCCGCTGGAGGTTTTCCACTTTGCTCGTTTTGCGCCACTGCACGGCTCCTGGATGTTCCAGTCGGGCCAATTGGAGTACGGCGTGATGCCGTGGCCTATCCGGCAAGCGATCTATGGACGTTATTGGTCGGCGCTGCGCGAGGCCCGCGATCAAATTCAGACCCTGCGACCCGACTTTGACTTTCCCCACCGCAGAGCGCGCGGCTGGCACGGTTTCTGGCGGGTTATTCTGCCTCGCGCGGTTTTCGGGAGCGACTGGATCAGGCTCGGGCCCTTTTTTATCTCGGGCCGCTTGAGTCTGGGGAGATACTCGGGACGCTGCCTCTCCTGGATCCGCTCCGCGATCGGAGTGCCGGTTCGGCGCCTGCTGAATCCGCCCGCCCCGGTTCCGAATTTGCTGCCCGCCGATCCCCTCCCTCTCGCGACGCACGCGGAAAACGCGTTTGCCGCGCCTCCTCAGCAGCGGGAATAGATCAAGGGAACTTGCTCCATCGGGCGCTGCAGTGTTCCCGACATCATGGGCCCATTCACCACGTAGCGGGCGGTGTGGGGAATAAAGACCGAGGATCCCTTGGCGAACACCTCGTTCCCCGTGACCGTCATGGTGCCGCGGCCGATCGGGATGAGCCCGCTGGCTTCGTATACGGTATATTTGAAATGCGGAGCTTGGCCTGTGACGTGAATCTTGTCCGTCAAACTCCGCCACCAGCCTGAGATGTCGACGGCGGAGCCCGCGACGGGCAGAGGAGGCGGAAAGGCTGGCCGGGCTCCACTTCCTGCGGCGCCGACCACGAGCCGAACAGTGATGGTCGCGTCACCTCCATTGCTCTTGAGCAGGATCGAGCCGAGATAGGTGTCAGGGGGATTGAGAGCGAGGGTCACCCGCAGCATCATCGACCCCTCGTGTTCCACTCGGAAAAAATCGCCCTCTTGTTTGAATTCCCACTGCAGGTGACCGGTTCCTTCGTTCGCGAGAGTCAGACGCTCCACGCGCGCTTCATTGGCCGGCACGGTTCCAAAATCGAGTACCTTGCCCGGCTTCACCGCCAGGAGCGGGCCTGCTTCAACCGATCCCGTCACTGCAATTGAAGCGCGTCCGCCCCGGCTGCTCAGGATGATCTCGCCGCTCAGCGAAGCCGGGGCGGCGAGCACCGGTTCCACCGTCACAAAATCATCCGTCGCCGATACGCGAAGCGCTGGATTGCTGCACGCCGCGCGCACATTCAATTCACCACTGCCTCGGTTCGCGATCGGGATCAAGTGCGCATCCGCCTTGCCGCCAACCCGCAGTTTCCCGAAGTCGAGGGAGGATTGCCCGACAGAGATCTCCGGTTTCGACTGCGCGCCGAGAACGTTGACGTAGACACTCACTCGCTTCGCCCCGCCCCGGCCCGCGTCGCGCACGTAAATGTTGGCCCGGTGGGGACCGGTGCGGGTGGGAGCGAGTTTGATTTGAAACGACTGCTTGCTGGCCTCGAGCGCGACCCAACTGTCGTCGCTGCTGGCAGTCCAATTCAGCTCCCCCTCGCCTTCGTTAAAAACGTCGATGGTGATGGGAGAAAGCGCCTCGTTAAGGTGGACCTCTGGCAATTCGATCTTGTAGTCGGAGAGGCCCAGGATCGGCCTCAGCGGAAGGGGGTCCGGCGCGGCGTCGACCTCCGGTCTACGCCGACGAACCCCGCGACGCAGCCTCGCCAAAGGAGGATCGCCCACGGTCTTGTCCAAGTGAAGTTGCGGGATTTGTTGCGTGGCCAGTTTCAGTTTCGGGAGGAGGTAGTGATAAACTTCCGTCAACGTAACGAAACCGTCCTCATTTGCGTCCACTTCGCCTGAAACCAAGGCCGCGACCAAATGGCCGGTGAATGCGCTGGCTCCGCTCGCTTCCGTCGCATCGGTGGCCAGCTGTTGATTGCGACAGCTCGTCAGAAGGAAACGCCCGCTCGCCTGGGCGAGTGCCTCCGGCATCCCGCCGCCTTTGAAGCTGCCGCTATGACAGCAGTCGAGGATGATCAAGGTGCGCGCAGCATGGGAGGTCGCGATCATCTGATTGATGCTCACATCTCCCACGGCGGTA
>CAZJLP010000041.1:19039-29066 GCA_964546955.1 uncultured Opitutaceae bacterium
AGAGGCGAGCCGGTCCGTGCGGGTGTCCCGCGTGCAGAGGTAAAGGCTGTTGTTGGCGTCCTGACGGCCATGGCCCGAGTAATAAAAAAGCAGTTGGTCGTCCGGCGCGGCGGTATTGAAGAAGTCGTCGATCGCTTCTCTCACCTCCGAGTTGGTTCCATTCAGCACGGTGCGAACGTGCGTCGGCTCATAGATGCCCGCTTCCTCGTGAGTGAGGGCGCTATACAGGAGCCTGAGATCCTCGGGCGGGCCCTTCAGCGCAGGAAGATTGTGCGGATCGCGCTCAAATTGAGCGTTTCCAATGAGCAGCGCTTTGTAAGTCGGCGTACCCATGGCGAAAGGCCGTCGCTTATTTTGCCGCCTGCTGGAGCGCTTCGGCGAGAAGCTCCTTGCTGATGTTTTTGCCCGTGACCTTGATCTTCTTCTTTTCGCCGCCGGTCGTGGTGCTGATCTCGATCGAGCGCGTGCCGTCGCGATTGAGCCAGGCTTTGATGATATCAGCGACGACCGGCAGCGCGCCGGCGGTGCCGAGCGCCAAAATGATCTCGACTGCGCCACCTTTCTGACCGGCGACAGGCGTCACTTCCTTCCGCACGATGCCGCCATTGCTTTGAAGGCTGGAGAGGAGGCCCTGCACCTGATTGAGCCAACGCGAATCGCTCGGATCGTAGGCATCGCTCACCGGTTGGATGACAATCTCATTTCCCGCAGACGAAGTGTTCATTACCCCTTGGTCCTAGCAAACCCGGGAGCCGGCCGCAATGCGGGAGTCGGACGCGCGTAATCAATCTTCCTTCGGGGGGAGTAACAACGGGGATCGGATTCGTATTGGCCACGCCGCCGCCCGGGCTACGGGCTTGAACCGAAAAGCCCGGAAAAGGCGCCCCGGCCCACTCGGAGCCGGGGCGGTCATTTCGACAACCGTACCCAAGTCGATTTGGTTACGGAAAGTGGCACCTTGGTTATCAATGGCACCCCTTTTGGGGTGATGAGCCGGAGCCGGCCCACTCAGTTTCTGCCGGGCTCCGATTCCTGTCAGGGGGGTATGGCAAACAACATCCTCGATCCGCTGGGCAACTGATGTAGGGCCAGACCGGTTACACGCGAACCAGTTCCTTCAAAACGCTTGACAGGCTCTGGTTTTCCACAATTTCGCGGTCGGCCGCCCGCGACGTGGGGGTCACGCCTGGTCCGTGCGGACCCGCGTGACGGACAGTGTTTCGCCTTTCATCCGGATGCCGGTCAATTTCCCCATGATGAAGTCGGCGTGCTCCTCCGCCACGTCGACGAAAAGGTGGCGCTGATGAATGTCGATCGCACCCACCACCTGCGCGGGGAGACGAGACACTCCGGCGATTTTGCCGACCACGTCCGCCGGGGTCACGAGGTGTTTCCGCCCGATATTGAAGCAGAGCGCGGCCATGCCGGGCTCGCGGCCGGTGCGGCTCGGACGCGCGGCCTCGTATTTGTCGCGACGCGTTCGCTGGGCGGACGACTCCGACTCTTCTGCTTCCTCCTCGGCGCGGGCTGGCTCGACCGCGCGGGGCGGCGGCGGGGACGGAAGCGCGGGAGCGGTCCGTGTTTCGCGGCGTGGGTCGTCCGGGGAACCCGGCGCCGCATCGCGCTTCGCTCGCGCTCCCTTTGGTTCCTCGATCGAGGCTTTCTCCCCGTTCAAAAGAAGGTGGATGAGCGCGGAGGCGATATCGGTCGACACATAACCCTGCTCAAGCAGGCGATCGACCATGCGATCCTGCTTCGGAAAGTTGCCGGCCTCCAGAATTCCGCGTAGTTTTTCGTAGAATACGTTTGTCCGGGCTTCCTCGACCTGGTCCATGGAAGGAACGTTCTCCCGCCGAATCTTGAGTTTGGCAAAGCGGACCATGCTTTGCAGCTTGTAGAGTTCGCGGCCCGAGACGAAGGTGAAGGCCTTGCCGGATTTGCCGGCGCGTCCAGTCCGACCGATGCGGTGAGTGTAGTCTTCCGCGTCGTTCGGCAGGTCGAAGTTGAAGACGACCTCGAGATCGTCCACATCCAACCCGCGCGCCGCCACATCGGTGGCGATGAGAAACTCGAAGTCGTGGCGGTGGAATTTCTCCATCACGCGGTTGCGCTGCGTTTGGCTGATGTCGCCGTGCAGGCGGTCGACGGCGTAACCGCGGGCGTGCATCAAGTCCGTCAACTCGTCGACCATGATTTTAGTGCTGCAAAAAACGATGCCGTAGCGGAAGTCGTGCAGGTCGATGACGCGAGTGAGCACCTCGAGCTTCGATCGGCGTTCCACCTCGAAGTAGACTTGCTCGACCTTGGGCGCGTCTTTCGCATGGGCCTCGATTTTGATCCACTCGGGATTGTTGGAGTAGTCGCGGATCAGCTGTTGGATCGCCCGCGGCATCGTCGCGGAAAAAAACATCGTCTGCCGGCCGCCCGGCGTGGCGCTGAGGATCCGCTCGATATCCTCCCGGAAGCCCATGTCGAGCATTCGGTCCGCTTCGTCCAGTACGACGACCCGAAGGTCGTCGAGCTTGAGTGTTCCACGTTCCATATGGTCCATCACCCGGCCAGGCGTGCCGATGACGATCTGGGTGCCGGCCGCCAGGGCGCGGAACTGACGCTCGTAGGACTGTCCGCCGTAGATCGGCACCGCGTGAATGCCCTTTTTGAATTGGGCGAGTTTGCTCACTTCCTCCGCGACTTGGACGGCAAGTTCGCGGGTGGGGCAAAGGATCAGGACTTGGACGGCGCGCTTGTGCGCATCGGTTCGCTCGATCGCGGGAATAGCAAAAGCGGCGGTCTTGCCCGAACCGGTTGACGACTGCCCAACCAGGTCTCGGCCGGCGAGAGCGGGCGGAAGGGCGGCCGATTGAACCGGTGATGCTTCCTCGAAGCCCATTTTGTCGACGGCTTTGAGAATCTCAGGGGACAGCCCCAATTCGGTAAAACGGCGTTTCTCCATGACGCAACCTGCACGCAAAGACTGAAAAGAACACCCAAAAAGGTGACCGGTCAAAGGCCGCCACCTGCCTCCTGGCCTGCTTGCTGCTCGCGCGGGCTTGCCTTCCGGCTCAAGACCCTCCCCCCTTTTCACCCACAACTTACCTCTATGATTACGAACCCTGCCGCGTCCGACCTTCCCCCCAAAACCGATCTGGATTCAGGGGGACTGGGCGGCCAACCCCGCGGCCTCACGACGCTATTTTTCGCGGAGATGTGGGAGCGCTTCAGCTACTACGGAATGCGCGCCGTGCTCGTCTACTTCATGACGGCGGAAATCGCCAAAGGCGGCCTGGGCTACGCCAAACAGGACGCGACCGCTATTTTCGGCACCTACACGATGAGCGTGTACCTCCTTTGCATTCTCGGCGGCTTCATCGCGGATAATTTCATCGGTTCGCGGGTGGCGGTCCTCTGGGGCGGCATCGTGATCGCTTCGGGGCATTTTTCGATGGCGTTCAATTCCGAGCAAACGTTTTACCTGGGTCTCGTGCTCATCGCGATCGGAACGGGATTGTTGAAGCCCAACATCAGCACGATGGTCGGAGGCCTCTATTCTCCGACCGACGAACGTCGCGATGCCGGTTTCTCCATCTTCTACATGGGGATCAACATGGGGGCGCTCTTCGGCCCTCTGGTGGTAGGCTGGCTCGCGCAGGACAATTGGTTCAGGTCGCAGCTGGCGGCGGCGGGCATGGATCCCGGCAGCAGCTGGCACTTCGGTTTCGCCGCGGCCGGTGTGGGCATGATTCTGGGCCTTGTCGTCTATCTCAAACAGCGCGAACGCCTGGCCACCGTGGGCAATGCGCCGGCTGCGGCTCAGCGGCCGTGGGGCAAGCTGGGCATCGTGATCCTGGGCAGCGCCGCGTTGATCGGATTCATGATGCTGATCGACAAGCCCACGTGGGATAACCTGGCGCGTTTCTTTCAGACGCGCGGGATGGCAGCGGTGGCCGACTGGATCAACACACACCCGAACCTCAATCGCTATATCGTCTATTTTCTGATCGCCGTGCAAATCGGCGCAGTGCTGTTTTTCGCGTTCAAGAAGGACGTGGAGAGCAAACGCATGGCCGCGATCCTCATTTTCTTCATGGCCGCGGAGATTTTCTGGGCCGTGTTCGAGCAAGCGGGATCGACCGTGGCGCTTTTCGGCGACGAGCTCACCCACAACTACATCTTCGGCTGGAATTTCCCGTCCTCATGGTATCAATCGGTCAATTCCCTCTGGGTAATCCTGCTCGCGCCGGTGATCGCCTGGGTGTGGATACGTCTCGGATCGAAGCAGCCCTCCAGCCCGTTCAAATTCGTGCTGGGGCTCTTCTTCCTCAGTCTATCCTTCATTCTCATGATCCCCGCGTCCCAGCTCACGGCGGCGGGCAAAGTCAGCCCCCTGTGGATCATTGGATTGTTCTTCCTTCAGACCGTGGGGGAACTCTGCCTCAGCCCGGTCGGCCTGAGCACGATGACTAAACTGGCGCCCGCGCGGCTGGTCGGGTTGGTGATGGGCATTTGGTTTTTGGGCGCAGCTCTCGGCAACAAGTTCGCCGGGGTCCTGGCGGGCCACTTCGAGTCGAAAGATTCCGCGCTGCTCGTGCCTTTCTTTTGGAACCAGGCGCTCGCGGTAATCGTGTGCGCCGGAATTCTGCTCGCGCTGGTGCCGTGGATGAAGCGGCTGATGGGCGGAGTGAAATAACCGAGGACCTCGATGCCAACCTGGGAAAGCGAGCAATACCTCCGCTTTGCCCGGGAACGGACGCGGCCGGCGGCGGACTTGGCGGCGCGGATAGAGCGGGTGAATCCCGCCACGGTCATCGATCTCGGATGTGGCCCGGGAAATAGCACGGCGGTGCTGCGCGCACGCTGGCCCGCAGCGCGGCTCGTTGGTCTGGACAGTTCCGAAGCGATGATAGAAACCGCGCGTCGAGATCACCCGGGGATCGAGTGGCGGCAGGGCAACATCGCCCAATGGCAACCGGCGGAACGCTACGATATCATCTTTTCAAATGCCGCGTTGCAATGGGTTCCGGACCACGGGTCCGTCTGTGGCTCGCTCGTGAATCAGCTCACGCCGGACGGCACTTTGGCTTTCCAGGTGCCGGACAACTACGATGCGGCGCCACATCGCTTGATGCGTGAACTGGGAGGTTCGCGCCTCTGGCGGCACCGCTTTACCCTTCAACCCCGCGAATGGCACGTCGAGTCGCGCAGCTTCTATTACGATGTACTCGCCGGCCATGTTTCACGCGTAGATCTGTGGCAAACCGAATACCTGCATGTACTGGACGGCCCGGAAGCCATTGTGGAATGGTACAAAGGAACCGGCTTGCGCCCTTGGCTGGACGCGCTGCCGACGGATGACGATCGCAACGCTTTCCTCACGGACTACACGACGGAGATCGCCCGGGCATTTTCGCGTCAGCGGGACGGAAGGGTCTTGTTTCCCTTCAAACGATTGTTCGTCGTGGCCTATCGCTGAAGAGTGAAGCCACTTCGCGTAGTCCGACCTTTCGACCTGCCGGCATTTGCTCCAGCGGGAGTGATGCGATAGACAAGGAGGCATCAACAAACCTCCCCCATCGCATGCCCGCGCCTTATCCCATCACCGAACGCCTGTTCATTCGGATTTTTCCGCCGGAAGCCTGCCGAGCAGCCCTGGCGGGCCTGGCCGATGACGCATTGGAGGGGGTGAGGTGGACGGGAGTCGCGCAGCTTCACCTGACCTTGAGATTCCTGGGAGATGTGTCCGAGCCCATGATCGATCGGCTCGAGGCGGAATTGGCATGCATCCGGGTGGAGCCCTTCGTCCTGCCGCTCGAGGGAGTGGGTGCGTTTCCCCCGCGCGGCTCGCCAAAAATTCTGTGGGCCGGCGTCGGCACGGGACACACACGCCTGTTTCAGTTGCGGCAGAAAGTGGACGACGCGGTGCTGGCGGCGGGCTGGACGGGGGAACTGCGCAGCTTTGAGGCCCATGTGACGCTCGGACGAGCGGTCGGTGCTTCGACTGCGCAAGTCGACGCGTGGTTGCGCAAACACCGTGAGTTTGCGGGGCCATCCTTTCGAGTGGAAAACTTTGATCTGGTCGCCAGCGATCTCGGTCCGGAAGGGGCGCTGCATCGCGTGCGGCGGACGTACCTGCTGAAAATCCCGTGAAGACATGAAAGTCGCAGTTTCGCCGAGAAACACGATTGAGGGGGAAGCGCAGAAGCCGCAAGGTACGTGGTCATGCCCACCCGGACCTGGTTTCCCACGCTGATTTATTGCGAGCCCCTTCAGAAGAGCGGCCTCGAGCGTTTGAACGACAGCTTGGCCGACGAATGTCATCGGCTGCGCGAATTCGACGATGCCGGACGCCGCTGGTCGGAGAAACACTACCCGGGCGGCTACACCAGTTACGGCTCGATGTCCCAGCTGCAGCAGTTTTCGTCCACGTTTGCCTCCCTGGAAAAGAAACTGACCGCGCACGTCAAAATCTTTGCGAAGACCCTGGAGATGGATCTGCGGGGTCGCCGTATCTTCATGACGGATTGCTGGGTCAACATCATGCCCGAGCAAGCTGCCCACAGCCTCCACCTTCATCCTCTCTCTTTCATCAGCGGCACGTACTACGTGCGAACACCGAAAGGGTGCCCCGGCCTCAAATTTGAAGATCCGCGCCTGAGCAAGTTCATGGCGGCGCCCCCTAAACTGCCCGACGCGCGCGGGCAAAACCGAGCTCACATCGTGTACCCCGCCGAGGCGGGCAAGGTCATCCTTTTCGAAAGCTGGCTCCGTCACGAAGTCGCTGCCAACCGAATTCCTGAAGAACGAATCAGCATCAGCTTCAACTACAATTGGGCCTAAGCGGAAGTTGAGTGTTGAGAGCTGAGAGTTGAGAGCGCGGAAACACTCTGCGATTTTCGGAACACGGGCACTACGTCCTCCTCTCATATGTTGGGCATCTAGGTAGGTGTGCGGTCCAGGGCTGCATCCGGCCGCGAAGCCTTGACAGCTCTCAACTCTCAACCCTCAACTCTCAACTCGTCCCCCGCATGCACTTCACGGTTTTCACCCCTCGACTCTTGGTATTGGCTCCGGCTCTGCTTTGCGCACTGCTGTTGGGAGGCTGCGCGAGCGACAGGGACGACTTGTCACCCGAGCAATTGGCGGCGCGAATGAAAGAGCCACCCAAACCGACCATGCAGGGGGAGGACACGTTTTTCGAGGGAAAGCTGCTGGTCGAGGCCAGTCTCGGCCGCGGTTTTCGTTCCCGCCGCAATCTCAACCCCGATCGGATGGGTCGCGGCGGCATGTACGACTACTACGAGTTCGACACCAGCGAGAACGAGGAAGACAAGCGGTACGTCTTCAACCCGCGCGTGAAGGAAAGCCCGCTGCCCCCCGTCGCTCTACGGCTGCGGTTGACCAATCGCGAAAAAACGCCCCTGGAAATCGAATTTGTCGAATGCAATTCCCAGCTCGGCAATTTCGCGGTCCAGCCCAAGACCCTCACGATCGAACCGGAAAAGTCCGGCCAGCCCGATCCCATGATTTCATTGCTGGGAGTGACAGCGCCCGAGCTTCCCTTGACGATCTCCCTGAAGCTCGCCGGTCAGGCCGAAAAAAAGATCATCACGCTGAAGCCAATTTCGAATGCTCCTCCGCCGGATACAGGCGGCACGGCGGGGAAAAAATAAGAGCGCAGCGAGATCAACGCCCCGCCCTCGGTTGGCCGTTGGTCGCCGGCACCGCGCCCAGATTGTAGTCCGAAAAGTCGTTCGAGATTCCCTCGTACGGTCGGTCTTGTTTGTAGATCTGGAGGATTCTCGCATGTTCGTAGTCTGAGGTTGGAAATATCCGCGGCGGCTCGCCTTTCAAAAAGAGCGCCGTGTAGGCCCGGTGCCGGTCAACCAAACGTCGAATGACGAGCATTTCTCCAACAAAGTCGGAGCCGGGCTCGAAGCAAGCGGGAGAAGGAGAGATAACGCGACCGCCGAACTTCCCGCCCAAGCTGGAGGCCGCGGTCGTCGAGGCGGGACCCGGCTTCCCGCCACAAGCCAAAATCCAAGCTTTTCCCCGATCTGTGTCTCGAGTACTATGAGTGCGATGTCGTCCACGCTGACCCCGAGCGAACCCGCGCCCGAAACGAAGCGCCGGAGCGTCCGCAACTTTTTCGCCTCCATCCAATATTCGATCGATGGTTTTTTGGCGGCGTTGAAGCACGAACCTTCGTTCCGGGAGGACCTCCTCTTCGCGGTTCTGCTCGTGCCTTTTGCAGTGATCCTGCCGATCAACGCCGTTTCCACGGCAGTGATGATCGCCTCTCTTTTCCTTATCATCATCGTCGAACTGTTGAATTCAGCGATCGAGTGGACAATCGATTATGTCCGGCCGGAGCGGCATCCCCTGGCCAAGAGGATCAAGGACATGGCCAGCGCGGCCGTTTTCATGAGCTACGTGAACTGTATCGCAATCTGGGTGATCATTCTTTGGCCCGGAAATGGCGTCTGGAAGCGGCTGGTGGAGATGCTGACGCCTAAATGAGCGCTGGCTGACCATTCGCATGCTAAAGCCGAATGGGTGTTGCGCCTCGCTACGCTCTACTCTCCACCTTCTACCTCCCTCCAGCGCGGGGGCCGCGCTAGGGGGAATCCCCTGACTTTGACGGTTTTATGACGGCGTGGTGGTTATTCTGCGCTTCAACCGTCCGAATATATCTTCATGGTAGTGCTCTAGACTTTTTTTCGCAGACCCCCACTTCCAAACGTCTTAGAAAAAAACACCCACCTATGAAGGTCACTTTTAGTGTCACCCTGGGCGCGAGCCTGCTCCTTGCCGGCTGCTCCTCCACTCCGATTGCCCCGCCCCCCGCCGCGACGTCCAAGCCTGCGGCAGCCCCCGCCAGGCCGGCGGTGGCACCGGCGGCTCCGGTCGCGACGGCGGGCCCTGCGCCCTCCGCATCGCTCACCCAAAACACAACGGCTCCAAAGGTCCCCACGGTGCCTATTTCGCCCGAAGCCGCCGCGGTGGTCGAGCGGCTGACTCATAGCTATGGTCCTGATACCCAACGGCATGAATTAGTCGAAACCACCCATTTTCCGGAGGCCGAAAAGTCTCTTTTGGCGGGCGCGCGTCCCCCGAAGTACGAGCGCATCAACCGGGACGGCCAACCGCCCGCGAGCGGATTGACGGCCGACGGCACGACCACTCAGCTCGTCGAACGCGATTGGACCGGTCTGGTGCTGGTTCCGATCGCCACCTCCCTCTCCAAACTGCACACCTCCGACGTGCGGCTCCTCCAGGTCGAAGCCCACCCCCTCAGCGATGGACGGGTACGCGTTTGGGCACGCATCCAGAACATCAACCGGGGCGCCTTGCCGGCCGAGGTGGCCTGTTCGTTCCGCATGCGGGGAGCGCCGACCCCCACCAGCCCCTACTTCTACTCCTTGGAGGTTCCCGGCACCAATTATCGAGACGTGTTCTTCATTTCTCCCGACGGCGACATGAACGCGTACACCGTATTGGTCCGCTCCCGCCCCACGGAGGACTGACGGCTTAGGCTTTTTCAAGCCCTATCTCATCCGCGCGAGGAACCAGGCGGCGGCCGCGCAAATGACCCCGTTGGGGATCATGGCCGCAATCATCGGGTCGATCGTTCCGCGACTGCCCACGCCGGCCGCAAAACGCACCAGCAGGAAATAGATCAGGAAGAGCCCGAGCGATTTGGATACCCCCACCGCGGGATTTACCCGCACCCCGGCGAGGGCGAAGGGAATGGCCAATCCAATCACGATCAAAGGAGACAGGGTCTCGGCGAGCAGGCTGTAATACCGCACTGCATACACGTTGAGCTTCGGGTTTTCCTCCACGTCGAAGTACTCCATGATGCGCTTCAACTCGAAAAACGAGAGGTGGCTGGGCTTGACGTCGAAGACCAGCATCAGCGCAGGATCCTCCGTGTAGTACGGAATGACCTTTTCCTCGAAAAGCGACGGCTTCACGTCGTTCGAGTCCGCGTCGAAGAGTAACTCGCGGCCCTGGTAGAAAACCCAGCAAT
>CAZJLP010000041.1:29076-46654 GCA_964546955.1 uncultured Opitutaceae bacterium
CGCACCGGATCGAACCGCGCTTCACGGGCCTCCAGTCGGATTTTTTCGCGGCGCGTCTGGTCGACCTCCGAAACGGTCACACCGTAGGCGCGATTGAGAAATCGGCTGTAACGATTGATGAACCAAATCCGTCCTTCCCGCTGATTGTCGAAGGTGACCAGCCGGGCCAGGCCGATCTGTTCCGTCTGGGTCGTCTTCTGCGCTTGATACCTGAAATCAAGGTGCTCCATGAGCCTCCTTGACTCTTCGATCGACCAAGGGACCACGCTCGCGTTGAGGGCCCAGACCAAGCCGCAGAAGAAGACTCCGGTGACCCAGATCAGCCGTGTGATGCGAAAAATACCGGTGCCCGCCGCCCGCAGCGCGGTGATTTCATTGTTTCGATGCAGTTGCCCCAGCGCATACAGCAGGGAAATCAAGATTACGATCGGGAGCACAAATGCCAGGTAAGCAGGCAGTTTGATCGCAAAATACACGACGATGTCGCGCGCTTGAGCGCCCTTGTCCAACAGATCGCCAAAATCGTCCTTCATGCTGAAGACAAGCAGCAATCCGAGCATGGCTCCGATCACGAGGCCGAACATCTTCAGCCATTCGCGGAGGATGTAGCGATCGATGAGTTTCAATGGGGCATTAGAAGGGCCGGGGCGCGCATGCGTAAAACCTAAAGTGTGAGACTCCTCTCCCTCGCTCTCGTTCGGCCAAAAGCGCGGCAATCGCGCGCCACTCACTCCCGACGGGACAGCTGGGCCGGCGCCGCCTTCGGAACAAACCCTGCTGTGCCGGTGACAGCGATCGTAACAGTTTGATTGAAAGCCAACGGGCCCTTCCCTTAGCTGCGGCGAATCCCACACCGTTACGATCCACCCTTTTCACCCATGATCTCATTTACTCGACGCTCCCTTTCCCTGGCCCTTGCACTCGTCGCATCGATCGTAAGTCTCCAGGCACAGGACACGATCAAGGTCGGAGAGATCGCCTCGCTGACCGGGAAAGAAGCCGCTTTTGGCCAGTCGTCCCATAAAGGCACTCTCTTGGCGGTCGAGGAGCTGAATGCGGCCGGCGGCGTACTCGGGAAGAAAATCGAGCTGCTCACCGAGGATAATCAATCGAAGCCGGGCGAATCCGCCACGGCCGCGAACAAACTGATCTCGCGCGACAAAGTCGTCGCTCTGCTCGGTGAAGTTGCCTCCAGCCGCTCGCTGGAGATGGCACCCATCGCGCAGCGTTCCAGGATCCCGATGATCTCACCGTCTTCAACCAACCCGGCGGTCACGGAGAAGGGAAACTATGTCTTCCGCGTGTGTTTCATCGACCCCTTCCAGGGCACGGTCATGGCGAAATTCGCCCAAAAGACGCTCAACGCCAAAAAGGTCGCGGTCCTCACGTCGGTTTCTTCCGCCTACAGCGTGGGTCTGGCCAGGTATTTCAAGGAGCGGTTTACCGCGGACGGCGGCAAGATCGCGATCGAGCAAAAATTCTCGGAAGGCGACAAGGATTTCAAAGCTCAGCTCACCGCGATTCGCGCCGCGGGAGTCGATGCCATCTTTGTTCCCGGCTATTACACGGAGGCGGCGCTGATCACAAAGCAGGCGCGCGAACTCGGCTTGAGCATCCCGCTTTTCGGCGGCGATGGCTGGGAAGCCCCGCAATTGATCGAGCTCGGAGGAAAAGCGGTCGAAGGCACGTACTACTCCACCCACTACTCGCCCGAGGACACCTCAGGCGCGGTGCAAGAGTTCATCGCGAAATTCAAAAAGCGCTGGAATGGCGAAACCCCCGACGCGATGGCGGCTCTCGGATATGACTCCGCTCTCGTCCTGGCCGACGCCATCAAGCGAGCCGGCGGCACCGAACCAGCCAAGTTGCGTGACGCAATCGCCGCGACAAAGGACTTTGTCGGCGTAACCGGGAAAACGAACATCGATGCCCAGCGCAACGCGTCCAAGTCCGCCGTAATCGTGACGATCAAGGATGGTCAATTTAAGTTCGTCGAAGCGATCTCCCCCTGAGCCTTGGTTGAGAGTTGAGGGTTGAGAGCCCATACCTCCCGATGTTCAATTTCGAGAAGCTCGACGAGCGCTTCGGTCTCACCAATCAGATGAGACGCGCATCTGCGTCGATCAGCTGCAATATTGCAGAGGGCTGTTCGCGGGCGTCGAGGGCTGACTGTATACGATTCCTGGAATACGCCGGAGGATCGGTTTTCGAGGTGGTGACCCAAGCGACGATTGCGCGTAACCAAGCATTTTTGCCGGAAGACGAATACCCACGCGTTTATGGGGACGCCGAAGAACTATCCCGCATGATTAGCGGGCTCCGGCGATCCCTGGTTGAGTGACTCTCAACGCTCAACTCTCAACTAGCCTCCCTGGTGACTGAATTTCTTCAACAGCTGATCAACGGACTGTCGCTAGGGGCAATTTATGCGCTGATCGCGCTGGGGTACACGATGGTGTACGGGGTCCTGCGCTTTATCAACTTTGCGCATTCAGATGTGTTTATGGTCGGTGCTTTCGTGGGGTATTACCTCGGACAAAAGGTGCCGCAGGGAACAATTGGCGGGGGCTTGATGGTGTTGCTCGCGGCAATGATCGCATGCGCGATCCTCGGAATGGCCATCGAACGGTTCGCCTATCGGCCATTGCGCAATGCACCGACCCTTAATGTGCTGATCACGGCGATTGGAGTTTCGTTGCTGCTCGAATACAGTGGCCAGGTTTATTTTGGGGCATCTCCGCGCACCTTTCCTTCCATTTTTCCAGCAGTGGCCCTGCAGTTCGGGGATCTCGTGATCTCGAGCAACCAGATCATCGTCATCGCCACGACAATTACACTTCTCGTCGTGCTCCAATTCATCGTTTTCAAAACGAAAATTGGCACGGCGATGCGGGCGGTTTCGCTCAATCCGAAAGCGGCTCAACTGGTCGGAGTGAACAACAATGTCGTGATTTCATTCACTTTCGGTCTGGGCTCGGCCCTGGCGGGGGCGGGCGGGATTCTCTACGCGCTCAACTACCCGTCGATCGATCCGCTCATGGGCGTGATGCCCGGCCTGAAAGCCTTTGTCGCGGCGATCCTCGGAGGCATCGGCAATATCCCTGGCGCGGCGCTGGGCGGACTCGTGCTCGGCACGGTCGAAACGTTCATCAGCGGCAGCCAATATTCGACCTACAAGGACGCGATCGCCTTTGGGATTCTCATCGTGATCCTGCTTTTTCGTCCGGCTGGACTCTTGGGCAAATTTACCGTGGAAAAAGTTTAACCCCGCGCGCCCGCCATGCCCTCCAAGCCGCACCTGTTTCTGCTTCTGGCGCTCCTCGCGGCCTTCGGCCTTTCGCAAGCCACAGATCACATCAACTCGTATGTGGTGGACGTGGCTATTGGCGTCGGAATCAACGTCATCCTCGCGGTCAGCTTGAACCTGGTCAATGGGTACACAGGGCAGTTTTCCCTCGGCCACGCGGGCTTCATGGCGGTCGGCGCCTATCTCTCTGCGTCGATCACCTTGTTTCTAGGGCCGCAGCTCCTGGGTGAAAGCGGCGGCACCGCCTTTGCCCAAGCCATGCTTTTTCTGGCGGCTTTGATCGTCGGGGGCCTCGCGTCCGCTCTGGCCGGTTTTGTGGTGGGCGTGCCGTCGCTCCGGCTGAAGGGCGATTACCTCGCCCTGGTCACTCTTGGTTTTGGCGAGATCATCCGGGTGATTTTCCAGAACGTCGAAACGCTCGGCGGCGCGCTCGGCTTGAACGGCATCCCCTACTACACGACGCTTTTCTGGGTCCTCGGATTCGCCGCCATCGCGGTCTTCGTGGTTTCCTGCCTGATCCGGTCGACCTACGGCCGGGGATTTTTGGCCACCCGCGACGATGAAATCGCGGCCGAGGCGGTGGGATTGAACACGACAAATTACAAGATCGTGGCCTTCGTCATCGCCGCGTTCTTCGCCGGGGTCGCCGGAGGACTTTACGGGCATCTGAAAATGACCATCACGCCCACCGGTTTCGACTTCACCAAGAGCATCGAGATCGTGGTCATGGTTATCCTCGGCGGCATGGGAAACACCGTTGGAGTCATTCTCGCGGCTATTCTGCTCACTCTTCTTCCCGAGGTCCTTCGGCCGATCGCTGAGTATCGGATGATCATCTACTCCCTTCTCTTGATCGTGTTGATGCTGGTGCGTCCTCAAGGCTTGTTCAACTTCAAGCTCGGCAAATCGAAAGCGGGACCTGCCTGATCATGCCGACGCCGCTCCTGCAACTCGACAAGGCGACGATCCGGTTCGGCGGGCTCTGCGCGGTCAATGCGGTCGACTTCACAATCAATGAAGGCGAGCTCTGCGGCCTGATCGGCCCCAATGGAGCAGGCAAGACGACGGTGTTTAATCTCATCACCGGAGTCTATCAGACGACCGAAGGCTCCGTGACTTTCGGCGGCCGGAACGTGCGCGGCTTGCGGGTGAATGATATCGTTGGACTCGGCATTGCTCGCACCTTCCAGAACATCCGGCTTTTTGGCAGCTTATCCGTGTTAGACAACGTGCGCGCGGCGGCCAACCTTCACCGGTCGACGACGGCGTGGCAGACGCTCGTGCGGGGCCGCGCGTTCCGCGCGGAAGAAGCCGCCATCACAAAACGGGCAGAGGAACTGCTGGAGATTTTCAATTTGCGCCGCTTGGCCGACGCGCCGGCGAAAAGTCTGCCCTACGGGGAGCAGCGGCGGCTTGAGATCGTCCGCTGCCTCGCCACCCGCCCGCGGCTTCTCTTGCTCGACGAACCGGCCGCCGGGATGAATGCAGCGGAGAAAAACGACCTGATCCAACTGATTCAGCGCGTGCAGCGCGACTTCGACCTGTCCATCCTTCTGGTCGAGCACTCCATGCGCGTGGTGATGGGCGTCTGCCAGCGGATTGCGGTGCTCGACTATGGCGTCAAGATCGCCGAAGGCGCGCCCGCCGCGATTCAAGGCGACCCCAAAGTCATCGAGGCCTACTTGGGCGAAGATCATAAGAATAGCCTGGCGCATCACTAATGGCTGCCGGCTTACAGCTATCAGCGATCGGCAACCGATCTTCCACCCTGTGACGACGAACCCAAACCCAGCCGAAAACCGACCGCTGATCGCCGACCGCCCCGTAATGCTTCGCGTCGCGGACCTGCACGTCTCTTACGGGGCGATCAGCGCCTTGAGCGGGGTGTCGTTTGAAATCAAATCTGGCGATATCGTCACTTTGGTGGGTTCGAACGGCGCGGGAAAGACGACGACCCTGAGAACGATTTCGGGGCTTCTACGCGCCAAAGCAGGCACGATCGAATTTCTGGGCGAAGACATCGCGCGCACCGCGCCGCACGACATCGTCGCGCGCGGCCTTTCCCAAGTACCCGAGGGACGCATGGTGTTCGCCAACCTCAGCGTGGATGAAAACCTGGCCATGGGAGCCTACCTGCAGAAAGACAAGGTCCTCATCGCACGGAATCGCGAGTACGTCTTCAGTATCTTCCCCCGCCTTCAGGAGCGACTGAAGCAAAGCGCGGGTACCCTCTCCGGCGGCGAACAGCAGATGCTCGCGATTGGGCGGGCCTTGATGAGCAACCCCAAGTTCCTGATGCTGGACGAGCCTTCCCTGGGCATCGCGCCGCGGCTGATCACCACGATTTTCGAAAAGATCGTCGAGATCAACCGCAACCACGGAATCACCATACTCCTGGTCGAGCAAAACGCCAATCTCGCGCTGGAAATTTCCCACTACGCTTACGTGCTCGAGACGGGACGGATCGCCACGCAAGGCATCAGCAAGGATCTGCGCACCCATCCGCAACTGAAAGCGGCGTACCTCGGCGGGTAGAGCCAGAGGCCGGAAGGCAGAGTCAGAGATTAGAAGCCAGGCCCCGGAGAGCGGGTTCCACCTCGGAGCTGCCGACAACTCCAAACAGCGGCGGCCGGCGCCGAGGCTAGGCCGCCTTGGGCTGCGTCGCTTCTGCGGCTTTTTCCTTGTTCGGCGGTGCCCCGGAGGGTTCGCGTTTCGCGGGCTGCAGTTCGTCCGGTACGCGACGATAACGGGCTTCTCGCTCGGGGGCCACGCGCTGCAGCTCCAATCGCGCCAGGGCAAACTCCGCAAAACCCGTCATGCCTGTTTCAATACACGATTCCAACAAACCCATGCCTTTCCCGCTTTGGCCCTCCGCGAGGGCGAGCTGAGCGAAAATAAAGGAGACCTCGCAGGTTTTTTGCGCGATCGCCAATTCACCGCCTTCCGAAGCCTTCAAGCGAAGCTGCTCCTCGCTCAATCCGCCGAGCAAGAAATCAAGGCAATGCCGGGCCCATGCCTCCTCGCTCACGACGTTGCGGACACGCTGCAGCAGGGGCTTTTCGGTCTGTCCGAGCCGGCGCGCGGCCAGTTCCGCGAGGATCGCGGCGTAAACGTTGCGATGCTGGCTGCGTTTGACTTCTTCGAGCAGAGCACTGCGGGCTTCGTCAAACCTGCCCTGGCCGAAGCGGAAAAGCCCAAAACTGTGCAGCGCTTGACTGCGTCCGTCTTCGGAACGCGCCAGCTCTTCAAAAATCGCTTCGGCATCGGCATCGCGACCGAGAGTTCCATAGATCGCCGCCTGATCCGCGAGCAGCGTCGGCTTTCTTCCGGAGAGCCGAATCGCGATGTCGAAATCGACCAATGCCTCATCGTAGAAGCCGCCCCGACTTTGCTGAACCCCGCGCCGCCGATAGGCGATCGCCTGGGCCGCGGGGTTCCCGCGCAAGAGCGAAATCTGAAACGTGCAGTCGGCAATTTCTCGTTCGATCTGCTGGGCGATCAAAGGATTCGTCGACGGGTCGCCGCGCCAGCGCAGCGCGTCTCGACCGCCGAGCACTTCCACCGCGTTGATTTCGCCCCGATCGAGCGCGGCAAGCAGCGCTTCGGCGGCTTGAGGGACCACCAAGGCGGGAATCATCCGCTTGAAACCGGCGGCGTCCTGCGGGGAGGCAAAACCGCGGGTCGCGATCTGCAACCGCTGGAGCAGCAGGGCCAGATCGCTGGCCCCGGCCCGTTCGAGACCGGCGACCAAGTCACCGATTTGCTTGTGATCGAGCACCTCGTCCTTCGCTGCCATCCGTGCCCAGAGAGCATTCAGGCGACGCCCCTGTTCGCGCGCGGCCGAGTCGCCGCGGTAGCGCGCCGCTCCGACCGGATCGAGCGCGTGAAACAGTTCGATCAATCGGCGAAGTTCGGGATCCGAGATCTTGTCCCACTTCGCGTCGCTGGCGGCAGCGGAGCGCCTAAACCAGCTGCGGTTGGCGGCGGCGCGCCGCTCGATGGCGTGAGCCAGCAAAACCGCGTTTTCCGGCCAGGTTCGCAGACCTTGAATCGCTCGTTGTTCGACCCGCTCGGCATTGAGGGGGTCGCGGCCCAACTGGGCCTGCGCGATCTCCTGCGCTTGGAGGATGAGGGCGGCGAGTCCGTAACTGTGGGCCAGAAAAAGCGCCCTCACTTGCGTGTCCATCGGCAGCAACTGCGTGGTCGCAACCACGATGCGGTTGGCTTTCCAGATTTGACCAGCCGCGCCGAGCAGGGTCCCATGAAGAAGGAGGAAGGTGCCATCCGACGGCGACACTTCGAGATTGGCCCTCCAGAAATGAGGATTGTTCGTGACGAGGCGGGGAAAATCGATGCGGCCGAGATCCAATGCTCCGTCGGCCTCGACCTCGCGTTGCACGCCGCGAAGATCGCGCACAAAGGAAGCCAAACCGGGACAGCTTTCGGCTGAAACGTGATCGTAGACGGCCGCGACTTGCAAAGCGGTGCGCCACGCAGTTTCGCGATACTCCTGGATATCGACACGCAGCCGCTCTACCCGGCTCTGGAGATCAGGTTCCGGGCGGGCCGAGGTTGCCACGTGACCGCAACCGCCCAAGAAGATCGCCAAGCCGACAAGCAGCAGGGAAGAAAAGGAATGACGCGCCGGCCAACGCCGACGCCCGCCTGGGGGCTGGGCAACCATGTCCCCAGCCAGACCCAAGCCCGACGCAAAGGTGCGCCGGATTTACGACGGATTCTCCCAGGTAATTTTCCCTATGCCCGCCTTCGCCCGCAGGATCTTGCGGCGCCGCGCGGCAGCTCCATGCTGTGGGCATGAGCTCACCGGACGAAGTGATTCATCATCTTTTTCGGGACGCCCAATCGATCCCGAACAACCCCTCCCTGCCCCTCGTCGTGTACAAGGCGGCCTTCCGGGGGAAGAGCGGGGAAGATCTGGCAAAGCAAATGGAGGAGCGGTTTGAGCAACACGGATGGCCGCCTGCTTGGCGCTGGGGAGTCTACGACTACCCTCACTATCACAGTACCGCCCACGAGGTGTTGGGCGTTTATCGCGGCATGGCTAAGATAAAGCTCGGGCATGACACGGGCGCGGTGTTTGAGGTCACGGCAGGCGACGTGATCGTCGTTCCCGCTGGCGTCGGTCATCAAAACGTGGGTTCAAGCGACGATTTTCACGTCGTCGGCGCCTATCCCGAACGACAAAAAGCTGACCTGCTACGAGGAGACGCCGGGGAACGACCGGCTGCCGATCAGCGGATTGCAAGGGTTCCACTGCCTTCGAGCGACCCCGTGTCCCACGGGGGTGTGTTGACGGAGCTTTGGAAACTGAAATGAGTCATTCGCCTATGCGACCGCTGCATTCAGCGAAACTCCTCGGCACGCTTATCCTAGCCGCCATGTGGGTCGTGACGCCCCTCGCCGTCCGCGCCGAAAAAGTGTCGGTCGCCGCCGCCGCGAATCTCCTGTACGTCCTCGATGCGTTAAAAACGGAATTTGTAAGAACAAATCCGTCTGTGCAGCTCGAGTTCGTGACGGGAGCCTCCGGCAATCTGTTCGCGCAGATCACCAATGGCGCACCCCACCATGTTTTTATGTCGGCCGATCGACACTACCCGGAGCAGCTTGTCGCGGCGGGCTCCGGCGAATCTCCTACGTTGTGCATCTTTGCGGTAGGGCGGCTCGCTCTCTGGACGGTTCATCCGGACCTTCGCTTCAAAGACGTGCGGGAAGGGGTGAATCATCCTCTCGCCAAAAAGATCGCCCTCGCCAATCCGCAAACTGCTCCCTACGGCAAAGCGGCCGTGGAAGCCTTGACCAAACTGGGTGTAGCGCAGATTGCCGCGGACAAACAGGTATACGGGGAAAACATCACGCAAACCGCCCAGTTTGTGGAGACTGGTAACGCACAGTTGGGCTTCGTGGCGTTATCGCACGTTCTTTCGCCCAAGTTGAAAAACAAAGGGTATCATATCGAGGTGCCCGCGGCTTTGCACAGCCCGTTGGAACACGCCGCGGTGATCACGCGACATGGCAAAAACAAACCGGCAGCTGCTGCCTTCATGGCGTTCCTTACGAGCGCAGCCGCTCGGGAGATTCTCGCCGACCACGGCTACAGTGCGGTAGGCAAGGCGACGCCCCAAGGTTAAGCGCCCGGAATCCAGGCAGGGAGCGTGGGCAGGGTCATCCGCTGCTCACTCTTCGCACATCCCGCTGACAGATATCTTGAGCGGGCCGCCCGGTCGCCTCAGGGTCGCGGTGGACTCATGTCGTTTCAGCTCGCATACCTTCTTGGCCTCTCCCCCGCCCTCTGGCAGGCGCTCTGGTTGACGATCAAGTTGTCCTTCGTGACGACGATTCTTCTCGCCGTTATCGGACTACCTTTGGCGAACTGGTTGAATACGACACGGTGGCGCGGGGCAATCGTATTGGAGACGCTCGTGACGCTACCCATCGTGCTGCCCCCGACCGTGATTGGTTTTTATCTGCTGATCGCGTTTTCGCCCCACCATCCTCCCGGCAGCTGGTGGACGAGTCTCGGCGCCACTCCCCTCGCCTTTAGCTTTTCCGGACTGGTGATTGCATCGGTCTTCTATTCGCTCCCGTTTGCGGTGCAGCCCTTTCAGGCCGCCCTCCGAGCAGTGCCGCGAGACCTGCTCGAAGCGAGCGGCGCGTTCGGAGCCACGCGCTCGCGCACGTTTTTGCGTGTGCACCTGCCCCTTGCGCGCAACGGCATTGCCGCGGGGATGACTCTGGGTTTTGCGCACACCCTGGGGGAGTTTGGCGTGGTCTTGATGATCGGAGGCTCGATCCCAGGACAAACCAAAGTCGCGAGCATCGCCCTCTACGACGAAGTTCAGGCCCTGAACTATTCCCAGGCCCATGCTTTTGCCGCGCTATTGCTGGCGTTGTCCTTTGGTTTGTTGCTGGGGGTCAATATCTTGCAGCGGAAGGTAGCGCGAACGTCGTGAATCGACAAGCGCTTGGCCGCTCCCTCGCGGTCGACGTATCAACGCCCCTCTTGATTTTCCCAGAACCCTGGTAGAATACCGGCTTCTCATTTCCAATCGAGTCACTTCCTTTCACAACAACTATGTCCACCGCCGCCGCACCGCAAAAATTCGAGTTCCAGGCCGAGATCAAGCAACTGCTCGATATCGTCGTGCATTCGCTCTACACGGAGAAAGAGATTTTCGTCCGCGAACTCGTCTCCAATGCCTCAGACGCGCTGGAGAAACTGCGACACCTCCAGCTGACGGAAAAGGAAATCTTTGACGACAAGAGCGAACTGGAGATCTCGATCGCCTCGGACGACAAGGCGAAGACCCTCACGATTCAAGATTCAGGGCTGGGCATGACCCGCGCGGAGTTGATCGAGAACCTCGGCACCATCGCTCACTCCGGGTCGAAGGCCTTTCTCAAGGCCCTCGGCGAAGCGGGCCAGAAGAACGCGAACCTGATCGGGCAATTCGGCGTGGGGTTCTACTCCGCCTTCATGGTGGCGAAGTCGGTAAAGGTTTACTCCCGTTCATGGAAGAAGGATGAACCGGGCCACGTCTGGACCAGCGATGGCTCGGGCAGCTACGAAATCGAAGAGTCGGAGGGGCTGCGCCGCGGCAGCAAGATCGTGATAGAACTGAAGGACGATGCGTCCGAATTCAGCCAGGAGTGGCGGATCAAGGACATTCTCGAGCGCTACAGCGCGTTTGTATCCTTCCCGATCAACCTGAACGGCAAACGCATCAACACCGTTCAAGCGCTCTGGTTGCGCAGCAAAAATGAAATCAAGGATGAGGACTACACGGAGTTCTACAAGTTCCAGGCCCATGCCTCGGACGAGCCGCGCCTGCGCCTCCATTTCAGCGCCGATGCTCCCCTGTCCATCAATGCGTTGCTTTTCGTGCCCAAGGACAATCCGGAAAAACTGGGTCTTATGCGCGCTGAGCCCAGTGTGTCTTTGTACTGCCGGAAAGTGCTGATCGACCAGAAACCGAAGGACCTGCTGCCCGAATGGCTGCGCTTCCTGAAGGGCGTGGTCGATAGCGAAGACCTGCCGCTCAACATCTCGCGCGAGACCATGCAGGACAAAGCGCTCATCGAGAAGTTGAACAAAGTCATCACCAAACGCTTTCTCAAATTTTTGGACGAAGAGGCGAAGGCCCGGCCGGACCCGTTCATCGAGTTTTATCGCGAATTCGGCACGTTCCTGAAGGAGGGCGCAGCACTGGACTACACGCACAAAGAGCAAGTGGTCAAACTGCTGCGCTTCGAATCGTCGCTGACGGAAAAAGGAAAGCTGACGAGTCTGACGGACTACGTGTCTCGCCTGCAGGCGGACCAAAAGGAAATTTATTATCTGATGGGGCCCAATCGCGAGTCGATTGAGAGCGGACCGTACCTTGAGGGATTCAAAGCCCGCAATCTCGAGGTTCTCTTTTGCTACGAACCGATCGACGAGTACGTGATGAACAACGTGCGCGAGTTCGACGGAAAAAAGATCACGGCGGCGGATCACGCCGATGTGAAGCTCTCAGACCTGCCGAAGCCTCCCGAAGGGGCGCTGAGCGAAACGGAAACCAAGGAATTGACGGAATGGGTCAAAAAGACGCTCGGCGACCGCGTGGCTGAGGTGAAAGTCAGCGATCGCCTCGTGGACTCGCCCGCGCTGGCGCTCAATGCCGACAAGTTCACCTCGCCCCACATGCGACGCATGATGAAAGCGATGAACAAGGAAGGCGGAGATACTCCCCTGCGGGTGAACCTCGAGCTCAACCCGCGGCACCCGGTGATCAAACGCATCTCCACCGCACGGACCGAATCCCCTGAAAAGGCGGCCCTGGTCGCTGAACAAATTCTCGACAACGCCCTGATCGCGGCGGGCCTGCTCGAGGATCCGACGAAAATGGTCGCACGGATCTATAAACTTCTGGAGACGGTCTGAGCTCTCGCGGATCGGATAGAAGGTAGAAGGTAGAGGGTAGAGGCTACAGGCCCAACAGGTCCGGCCACCAACCGGCCGGGCTCGCCTCTATCCTTTCTCTTCGGTCACCTCTTCACGCACTACGGGAACGCCATTCGGCAAAGCGAACTTTGGAGCTAGAAGCGGGTCCATTCTGCATATGGCTTCACCAGGTTCCACGGGTAATGTAATCGCGGCTGTCTGTAGTTTTTTTATTCCCGGGCTTGGACAGCTGGTGCAGGGGCGCATTCTGAAGGCGCTGTTCATGTTCGCCCTGGCGGCGGTGCTGTGGTGGATCTGGATGGGATGGATCGTTCATCTTTGGTCGATCATCGACGCCGCGCTCTACAAACGACCGGCCGCAGCAGGATGAGCGAGACGATCCATGTCACTCCGGTCTATGACGATGCGGATCAAAAGGTGCCGGCCGAGGCCGCGATGCGACTCAGGCGGCTGCGGGGTCTCGCTTGGCTGCTCGATCGGTCCATCCCTCTGGGAAACGGACGAAGCATCGGACTGGATCCGCTAATCGGGCTTATTCCCGGCGTCGGGGATTTTGTGGCAAGCGCGGCGTCCTTTTACATCATCTACGAGGCATCGCGGCTCGGACTGCCTCGAGCCACCCTGCTCAAGATGGTGGGGAATGTCGCCCTTGAAACGATTGTCGGAATCGTACCCGTCGCGGGCGACCTCTTCGACTTCGCGTGGCAAGCGAACACCAGGAATCTGCGGTTGATAGAAACTCATTATTCCTCGGGACTGGCCCCGCGGCCGGCGGGTCGCCTGTTGATCGCACTCGTTGCGGCGGCCCTCCTCCTTTTGGGCCTCGCCGCGGCAGGCCTCTTTTTCCTCGCGCGCTGGGTCTGGGGACTGCTGAGCTAGGGTCAGCCCCAGCGGCGCTTCCCTGTTGCGATGGCGGCTAAGGCTCGGCGCGCCCCCTTTTACCATGACAAAACTGTCCCGTTGTTTGCTCGCGGTCCCTTTTCTCGCCGGTTACGCGCTCGCACAAGTCGCGCCGCAGGTGGATGCGAACACCACGCGGCTGTTGCGCTTTCCCGCGACCAACGGATCACAGATTGTGTTCTCGTACGCGGGCCAGCTCTATACCTCGCCCATGCAAGGCGGCGTGGCCCGCCGGCTAACTGACGGTCCCGGATACGCGATTTTCCCCCGCTTTTCCGCCGACGGCACGCAGTTGGCATTCACCGCCCAGTACGATGGCAACACGGAGGTGCACGTGATGCCGGCGGACGGCGGCACGCCGAGGCGGCTCACCGTCACAGCCACGCTGGCCCGGGACGACCTCGCCGACCGGATGGGGCCCAACAACGTCGTTTTGACGTGGAAAAACACCCGGCCGGAGGTCGTATTCCGGTCGCGGATGCGCTCGTTCAATGCCTTCCAAGGACAACTGTACTCCGTGGGAACGGAAGGCGATTTGCCCACGCAAATTCCTGTGCCCCGCGGCGGTTTTGTCTCGTTTTCACCCGACGACAGGAAGATGGCCTACAACCGTATTTTCCGAGAGTTCCGGACATGGAAAAACTACCGGGGAGGCATGGCCGACGATGTTTGGGTCTTTGATTTCGCGTCGGGCGCACTGGAGAACATCACGAATAATCCCGCCCAGGACATCATGCCGATGTGGGCGCCCAATGGGAGAGTGTATTTCCTGTCCGACCGCGATGGACGGCTCAATCTGTACAGCTGCCAACTCGACGACAAACGCACACGGCAGCACACGCAATTCAAGGACTTCGACGTGAAGTTCGCCTCCTTGGGCACGGGCGGCATCGTATTCGAACAGGCGGGACAAGTGTGGCATTTCGATCTCGCCACTGAGCGGGCGCGGGCCGTGCCCATCACGGTGAAGGAAGATCTCCCGGGAGGCCGCGAAGGCGTTGTGAATGTCAGTAAATCGATCACCTCGGTGCATCTCTCGCCTGACGCGAAGCGCGTGGTCGTCGGCGCGCGCGGAGAGGTTTTCACCGCGCCGGCCAAATATGGCCCGATCAGGAACGTCACGGAAACGCCGGGCGTGCATGAACGCGGGGCGAGTTGGTCGCCCGACGGAAAATGGCTCGCCTATGTTTCGGATGCGACGGGCGAAACCGAACTGTACATCCGCTCGCAGGACGGACGGAGCGCGCCTCAGAAGCTTACAACCGGCGCCGACAGCTACTATTTTACTCCGGTCTGGTCGCCCGACAGCAGAAAACTCCTTTGGGGCGATCGGGCTCAGCGACTGCGTTTCGTGGAGGTTGAAAGTAAGACAGTAACCCAGATCGAAACGAATCAGAGCGCGGAATACACTCAGTACACCTGGTCGCCCGACTCAAAATGGGTCGCCTACACGCGCCCGGACGACTACGGGGAAACCGTCGTCATGCTGTACTCAGTCGAGGAAAAGAAAGCGCACGAGGCGACCGACAAATGGTTTAACAGCAACAGTCCGTCTTTCAGCGACGACGGAAAGTTTTTGCTTTTCGCTTCGGGGCGCGACTTCAACCCGATCTATAGCGAGAGCGAGTGGAATCACGCCTACCAAAACATGGAACGGATTTACCTTCTCGCCCTCGCCGCGTCGGTCGAGTCGCCCTTCAAACCGCAAAGTGACGAGGTGCAGCTTGCCAGGGACGACAAGGGCGAAGCCGGGAAGGCCGAATCGGACGTGACGAAGGACAAGGAAAAAGACGCAAAGAAGGCAATCACGGTAAAGGTGGACGTGGAGGGCCTGAAAGACCGAGTCGTCGGCCTGCCCATTCCCGCATCCAACTACACGGCGATTCGACTGGTTTCCGACAAGGTGTATTACCGTCGCGTGCCCGCAGCTACCGCAACCGCGACCCCTGCCGACGAGGAACGGAGTGTCGTCGCGTATTACCATCTCAAGGACAAGAAAGAGACTGAGATCGGCGCCTTCAACTTTTACGAGATCTCGCGCGACGGGAAAAAGATGCTGCTCAAGCAGAAAACGGATTACGCGATCGTGGATCTGCCCACCGCCAAGGTGGAAATCAAAGAGAAACTCGACCTTGGCGGTCTCGAGATGCGCCTTGATCGGCAGGCCGAGTGGTCCCAGATCTACCACGAGTGCTGGCGTCAGCTGCGCGACTATCTTTATGCGCCGAATATGCATGGGGTCGACTGGCCCGGGCAGAGGGCCAAGTATGCGCCTCTGCTTCCGTTTGTGAAGACGCGCAACGATCTTACCTACCTGATCGGGGAAATGATCGGCGAATTGAATATCGGGCATGCCTACGTCGGCGGAGGAGACCGGGTGGAAGCGCCAAGAATCAAGACCGGGCTATTGGGAGCCGAACTCTCCCGCGATCCGGCGAGCCGGGCTTATCGGATCGACAAGATTCTGCGCGGTCAAAACTGGCAGGACAAAACACGCTCTCCGTTAACGGAGTTGGGCGTGGCCGCAAAAGAAGGGGAATTCATCCTGGCGGTGAATGGAAAAGCCACCCGTGAAATGACGAATCTTTTCGCCGCGCTGGCCGGCACGGTCGGAAAGCAGGTGACGCTGAAGGTTAATTCCACGCCGGCGGAAGAAGGAGCGCGCGAGGTGGTTGTCGTGCCCATCGCCGACGAGGCGCCGCTCTACTACTACACCTGGGTCCAGAAAAACATCGAGTACGTCGCCCGGAAGACGGGCGGGCAGGTCGGGTACATTCACATTCCCGATATGGGACCGGAAGGGCTCAATGAATTCGTGAAGCACTTTTATCCGCAATTGGGAAAGAAAGCGCTCATCCTCGACGATCGCGGCAACGGCGGGGGAAACGTTTCCCCCATGATCATCGAGCGGCTGCGGAGAGAGCTCGCCTTGCTCAACCTGGACCGCGACGGGCAGCCCCGGCCCAATCCCACGGACATGCTGCCGGGCCCGAAGGTCATGCTGATTAACGAATATTCCGCGTCCGACGGAGATCTTTTTCCGTATCGATTTAAAGCCTACAACATGGGAAAAGTGGTGGGCAAACGCAGCTGGGGCGGCGTCGTGGGCATTCGCGGAACCCTTCCACTGGTCGACGGCGGCTACTTGAACAAGCCCGAGTCCGCGCCTTATTCCGTCGATGGAAAAAGCTGGGTGATCGAAGGCTATGGCGTCGACCCCGATATCGTCGTGGACAACGACCCTGCGCGCGAATTCAAAGGCGAGGACCAGCAGCTGGACAAGGCGATCGAGGTCATCCTGGAAGAACTGAAAACGAAGAAAATGGACCTGCCGCCCCCTCCACCCTGGCCGGTGAAGCGGTGACACCGCTGACGCAGCGCAGAACTAAGCGTCCGATCCAAGAAACGAACCTCGCCAGCGGTCAGTATTCTGCTTTCAGGCTCTAGGCTCTCAACTCTGAGCTCTCAGCACCGCGCTGCAGCAGCGTGTTGCCTTTGCGCGGCGCAGCGTTTTGGTGGGCGTATGGCGCTTGTTTCCATCAACCCCGCGACCGGGGAGACACTCCACCGGTTTCTCGAGCATTCGCGTAGTCATGTGGACCAGCGGGTGGAGCGAGCCGATGCCGCTTTCCGGGGCTGGAGGGAACTAGCACCGTCAGTGCGAGCCAAAAAGTTGCGAACCCTGTCCGCGGTTTTGAAGGAGCAGAGCGACGCCTTGGCCGCGTTGATCACGTCCGAAATGGGCAAACCCGTTTCGCAAGCGCGCGCAGAAGTGACCAAGTGCGCGACCGTTTGCGACTATTACGCCAAACAAGGCGCCAAGTTTCTCGCGGATGAGCGTCCGGCCGGCGCACCGCGCGGTACGAGCGTCGTGTTTGAGCCTTTGGGACCGATTCTGGCGATCATGCCGTGGAATTTTCCCTTGTGGCAGGTCTTCCGCGCGGCTGTGCCAGCCTTGATGGCGGGAAACACGGTGCTGCTTAAACATTCCTCCAACGTCTGCGGCTGCGCGCTAGCCACGGAAGAGTTGTTCAATCGCGCGGGATTTCCGCGGGGTGTCTTTCAGGTTCTTCTCGTCGGTTCCCCGGCGATCGAACGTTTGATCCAGCGCGACATTGTGAGGGGGGTGACCCTCACGGGCAGTACCGCGGCTGGAAAAAACGTGGCCCAACTCGCCGCCGCCGAACTGAAACCCTGCGTGCTGGAACTAGGAGGTAGCGACGCCTACGTCGTGCTGCGCGACGCGGATCTCAATCTCGCCGCCGAAGTCTGCGCCTCGTCGCGGCTCGTGAATGCGGGTCAAAGCTGCGTAGCGGCCAAACGTTTCATCGTGGTGGAGCCGGTGCTGCGCGCGTTCGAAGACAAGCTGGTGGCTCGAATGGCCGCGCGGCGCGTGGGGGATCCTTCGT
>CAZJLP010000042.1:0-23908 GCA_964546955.1 uncultured Opitutaceae bacterium
CCGTGCCGCCCGGGGAACCCCAATCGAACGTTTTGCCACCGATAGATCGCAGCTGCTGGGTCCGGGCCGTAATCGCGGCCAATTCGGAAGCGTCGGGAGTGAAGCCGGGATTGTTCGGCGCCTGAATTCGTTCGAACTTCTCGTAGGAGGTGAAGAAGAAGATCTTGTTGCGCCAAATCGGCCCCCCCAGGGTGGCGCCCCACGTCGTGCGTTCGAGTTTCGGCACGAATTTCCGCCCGGAAATCGCGCGGGTCTGAACGTCTTCGCCCTGCAGCTGAAACCCCATGAGCTCGTCGCCGCTGAACATATAATACAGCGATCCCTTGAACTGATTGGTCCCGCTCTTCGTGACCGCGTTGATCGTCGCGCCGGTGAAGCCGCTTTGCCGCACATCGTAAGGCGAAACCGAGACAGAAAGCTGCTCGATCGTATCGAGGGAGAGAGGGTTGAAGAACGAGGCGACGCCCGTCATGTTCAAGCCGAATTGGTCGTTGATGCGCGCGCCGTCGATCATGATCGAGTTGAAGCGGGCGTTCTGGCCGACCGCGCTGATCTGCGATTCTTCGCGATCGCCGGACGTGGCTCGAAGCGCGACTTGGGGAGAGATGCTGATGATATCCGCCAGCGAGCGTTGGGTCGTCGGTTTACCTCCCAGGCGATTGGCATCGATCACGGTTCCCGTTCCCGTCGCATTGGCATCGAGCTCGTTGGCCGCGGCCTCGACCGTGAATTTCTCCAGGGTCACGACTTCCGAATCGCTTTGCAGGACCAGGGCGACTTCCACGTCTTCGCCGAGTTGGGTGTAAACTTCGGGACGCTCGCCGACTTTGTAGCCCGCAGCCGAGGCGGAGAGGGTGAAAGGACCGCCGACCACCAGGCTGCGAAAATTAAACCGGCCATCGTCACGCGCGGCGGCGGTGTAAGTCGTGCCCGTGGGCACGTGCGTCGCCGTGACCGCGGCGCCAGGAATCGGCTTGCCGTCCGCGGCACGCACGATGCCCGTCAGACCGGAGGAGACGACCTGCCCATAAAGCGAAACGGCGGCGCTCGTCAAAAGAGCAGCCGCCGTGAAAACGATGCGGAGAAGAATGCGGGAGGGACGCATGGTGTTAGTTACCGGTTTTCGTAAGTTAACTCGACCGCTGAGCGCGTCGCGTTGTGGTTTACCGAGGGCAGCCCTCGGTCGGGTGCAAGTCAAGCTAGACGGACATAGGAGAAGCAGGGACCCGGCCAATGTCACTGATTCGTCACGTCCGCGGGGTTTTGAGCTCCGACCGCGGGTACGTTGCAAAATCCAACGTCATCAAGAGCGGTCTGAACTGTAAAAATCAGGCACTTTCATAGACCCGGCAGGACAATAGCGGAAGTCTCCTTCCCATGCTGCTTAACTCATGGCCCTTCCGCTTTTTGATCACGCGTGCCGCTCGCGCCTACGGCTTCATGGATCCTCTGAGCCTGCTCGGCAAGCTGCGCAAGTTCGCCCAGCCGTCCGAGTTTGCCGAACCGATCGAACTGCTGCGAGCAGGCATGCTATTCCACGCTCGCGGCTTGATCAACACCAAGGCCATCCAGAACAACCTCGATTGGATCTGGCCTTATTGGGTGGAGCGGCAATTCAACCCGGCGGACGAGTCGTTCATTCCCCGCGCCTTTTCGTTCAGCCACATCAACCTTACGCATCGGAACTGGACGGGCCTGGGACTCCCCGACGTGCCTTTCTACCCGATTGTCGACCCGCGCGGCTTGGTCACTCCACTCTTCGACGGCTGGTCGCTCGACGTGTGGCTGTTGCCGGAGAGTGGGCAGCCCCTTTTCCCCTCCAAATTGCCGAACTTTCAACAGACCTACTCCGTGGACCAAACGCTCCATGTCAGGTCCGTCGCGTCGCAGGGCGACGACTGTTTTGAAACCGACGTGACCCTCGAGCTGATCGGCGGCGAGCCGCATTGCCAGCTGAGAGTGCAGCCGGGAAAGAACGCCACCGGTCAGGTCGTCGTGGCGCTCCGGCCGTACAATCCGGAAGGGGTCAGTTTTGTCGAAAGGATCGAAGTGCAAACGGATCGCCAGGGATGGATTGTCAACGATCGGCATTTCGTGGCCTTCGATCGCCTGCCGAGCCGGCATCTCCTCTCCCACTATCAGGATGGAGACGTGTCGCACCGTCTGCACGAGGAAGGCGGCAAACTCTCCGAACGTTGCCCGGTGGCGATGGCCACGGCCGCTGCGTTCTTTCCGGTCAATGCCGTGCGCGAAAAACCGCTCATTGTCCGAGCGCCGATTTTCGATGAACTGGATCCGAAAAAGCGCCCAAAATTCGCGTCCCTGCCCTCCTGGGGGGAGGCGTTGTCCCCGCTGGCCCGCCTTCGCGTGCCGGAAAAGCGGATACAGAACCTCTACGATCAAGCGGTCGCGAGCTTGGTCCTGCATTCGCCGGACGAAGTCTACCCGGGGCCCTTCACCTACAAGCGGTTTTGGTTTCGCGACGCCGCCTTCATCCTCCACGTCCTGCTCGCGCTCGGTGGCGTCGATCGCACGCGGCGAGCGTTGAAACGCTTTCATCCGCGGCAGCGACGCGACGGCTACTTTCTTTCCCAGGAGGGAGAATGGGATTCCAACGGCGAAGTGCTGTGGATGTATCACCGGTACGCGGAACTCACGGGCGAAAAATTGCCAACCGAATGGCTCAAAGCCGTGGCGCAGGGCGCGCGGTGGATCGTGAAAAAACGCCTGCCGATGGGCACCGGCCGCCCGGAGGCGGGGCTGCTGCCCGCGGGTTTCAGCGCCGAACATCTCGGGCCAAACGACTTTTACTACTGGGACGACTTTTGGGGCGTCGCCGGGCTGCGGTGTGCCGCTCAACTCTTGCAGGAGGCCGACCCGCCGCTCGCCGCCTCCTGCGCGCGAGAGGCCGATCAATTCCTCGCGACGATCGAGCAGTCGTTCCCGCGCGGCCCCCACCGCCGCTTTCCGGGAGCGATCCCGGCTTCGCCCAAGCGGCGGATGGACTCGGGTGCGATCGGTTCGATCGTGGCCGATTACCCCCTCCAACTTTTCCCGCCCGGCGACGAACGGATCATGAAAACCGTCGCGTACCTCTGCGATCACAGCACCCACAACGGCGGATTTTTCCAGAACATGATCCATTCCGGGATCAATTGTTACCTGACAATCCACCTGGCGCAGGTCTATCTTCGCTCCGGCGACAGCCGGGCTGCTTGGAAGCTGATCGACCGCGTGGCCGACTTGGCTTCCCCGACCGGCCAATGGCCCGAGGCGGTGCATCCTCGCACCGGCGGCGGCTGCATGGGCGACGGTCACCACATCTGGGCTTCGGCGGAATGGGCGATGATGATCCGCAACTGTTTTCTGCGCGAGGAAGCGGGAAAGCTGATCCTCGGCGCTGGGGTGCGGGCGGAGTGGCTGCACACGCTGGGAGAGGTCCTATTTGGACCCACCCTCACGCCCTACGGGTCCGTCACTTTTCGTTTAAACGGGGCCGCCGGCGGAGCCCGCGGCATCGTCGAGGCCACCTGGCGAACGCCGCCGCCGCTGGTCGAGGTGCGGATCCCAGGGTTCGAACCCCGCACGATCCAAAGCATCGGCGAACGCACCGAATTTCAACTCACGGCACTCCCATGAATATCTGCATGATGACCAACACCTACCTGCCGCACGTCGGCGGCGTAGCCCGCTCCGTTAGCACGTTTGCCGAGGAGTACCTCAAACGAAAGCACCGCGTGCTGGTCGTCGCGCCCGCCTTCGAGGGCAAGCCCTTGCCGAAAAAGGCCGAGGCTATCGTGGAACGCGTGGCGGCGATCCAAAAATTCAACGGCAGCGATTTCTCCGTCCGACTGCCTCTGGCCACGGCCTTGTCCGAGCGGATCGACTCCTTTGCGGCCGACGTCATTCACGCCCACCACCCGTTCCTGCTGGGCGACACCGCCCTGCGGATCGGCGCGAGCAAAAACGTGCCGGTCATCTTCACCCATCACACCCGTTACGAAGACTACACCCATTACGTCCCTTTCGACTCGCCAGCGCTGAAAGAATTCGCGGCCAACCTCTCCACTCACTTCGCAAACCTGTGCGACGGGGTGATCGCCCCGAGCGAGAGCATCGCGAAGCTGATCAAGAGCCGCGGTGTCGCAACCCCCATCAAGGTGGTGCCCACCGGGATCGATGTGCAGGCCTTCGCGCGCGGCAGTCGCACGCGCTTTCGCAGAAAATTTCGGATCCCGGACGACGCTCTCGTCGTCGGGCATGTGGGCAGGCTCGCACCCGAGAAGAATCTTTCATTCCTCGCCGAAGCCGTGGCTCTCTTTCTCGAGCAGGAGAAGTCGGCTTACTTTTTTGTGGTGGGATCAGGCCCCTCGGAGGAGGCGATCCGCGGGACGTTTCAACAACGCGGACTGGGAGATCGCCTCATTCTGGCCGGAAAGCAGACCGGGCGCGCGCTCGGCGCGGCCTACCGGGCAATGGACGTTTTCGCTTTCGCTTCCCAAAGCGAAACCCAGGGCATGGTCCTGGCGGAGGCGATGGCTGCTGGCCTGCCCGTCGTGGCCCTGAACGCCTCAGGGGTGAGGGAAGTAGTTCACGACGGCGAAAACGGCTACCGGCTGCCGGCCCGCGCCACCCCGCAACGTTTCGCCAACTACCTCGCGCGCCTGAAAAGTCACCCGCAGCGACGGGAGGCGTTCGCCGCCGCGGCCCGCCAGACGGCCGACGATTTTTCGCGCGAACGGTGCGCGGAACGTGCGCTGTCCTTTTACGAAGAGGTCCGCGCCGCCACTCGTCGCGAGCGCCTGATCACCACGCGCAATCCGTGGGGAACGTTCCTCGACCGGCTCGAAATGGAATGGAAGCTGATCGCGGAAAAGGCGCAGGCCGTCGCCCAGGCGATCGGTGCGACACGGCAGGAGGCGAAAGCGTCGTAACGGACCCCTCTGGGTTTGAGTTTCGAGTTTGGCGTTTCGAGTTACGCGCTGAACCCACCCCCGCCAATCCATGCTGCCCGTCATTGAATCCTTCCTCCACCGGCTGCGGCGCCGATTTAGCCGGAGCGAATGGGCAATCCGCAACCTCGAGCTGAGCACGTCCGACGGCACGGCGGAGGAGCCGGGTTTGCTTCTGATCCAAATCGACGGTTTGGCGCGCACACAACTCGAGCGGGCGATCGACCGGGGCTTCATGCCTTTTCTCCGCAAACTCCGTCGCCGGGAAAATTATGACCTGCATACGTTTTATCCGGGACTGCCCTCGACGACGCCGGCGGTGCAGGCAGAGCTTTATTACGGCGTGCGCGCGGCCGTTCCCGCTTTCACCTTTTTCGACCGCGCGCGGAAAAAATTCGGCGCGATGTGGTACCCCGAATGGGCCAAGGAGTATGAAGCGGATTTTCAGACCCGCGCCAAAGGCCTGCTCAGCGGCGGAAGCAGCTGGTCCAACATTTATACCGGAGGGGCCGACTTCAAAGACAGCCACTTCTGCGCGGCCAGCATCGGATGGGGGGATATGTGGCGGGGAGGAAAGATTCGCCAGATCCTGGTCTTCACCCTCGCGCAGTTCCCCACCTTCCTGCGAATCATGTTCCTGCTCGTGGTCGAAGTGTTCGCGGCGTCCTGGGACGTCCTGCTCGGCGTGCTGCGGGGCGAAAAGCTGGTGCCGGAGTTGGCGATGGCACTTTCGCGGATCTTCGTCGGAGTCGGCGTGCGGGAGGTGATCACGATTGGAGGCAAGATCGACGTCGCCCGCGGGTTGCCGATCATTCACCTTAATTTTCTCGGTTACGACGAACATGCTCACCGACGCGGACCGGGGTCCCTCTTCGCCTTGTGGACGCTCCGCACCATCGATCGCGAGATAAAACAGCTGTACCGAGCGGCCATGCGGTCCCATCGGCGCGACTACTCGGTATGGGTATTCTCCGATCACGGGCAGGAGCGCGTCTACTCTTTCTCGCTAGAAAAGCCCGGCAGGATCGGCGAGATGATCTCCAAGACGCTTCAGGAATGGGGCATCGGCGAAGGTTCCTGGCACGCAAGGTCCGAGCGGCGCAGTTACGACTGGTCTTCACAAACCAAGCGCGCGCAGAAGCGGCGAGAGGAGCGAGAAAAAGCAAGCATGCTCGGGGATGAGGAGCGGAAGAATTTCGTCATGACCGGGCTGGGGCCCGTCGGCCACGTCTATTTCACCCAGGAAGTCGGCGAGGAGCGTCGGCGCGAGGTGGCGCGCCGATTGGTCAAGGGCGTGGGTGTCCCGGGCGTGCTGGTGCGCGGAGAGAATTGCTCGACGATTCTCTGGATTCACGCCAAGGGCGAAACGGCCGTCCCGGCCGAAGTGCCCGGCATCCTTCCCCATGATCAGCCTATCGCCCAAGAAATCGCGCGGGACCTCGTGGATTTCTGCGGCAATGTTCACTGCGGCGACTTGATTCTCCTGGGGTGGTCGCCGGGGTCGAAACCGTGGACGTTCGCCCCCGAGCGCGGCGCCCATGCGGGCTGCGGCCCCGAGGAGACGCGCGGATTTTGTCTCCTCCCCGCCCGCACCCGCCTGCCCGAGGGTACGGAACACTTCATTCGTCCGTCGGCGCTGCGCGACGCCGCGCTCCACCTTCTGGGCCGGAGCGCATTCGAGGAAACGGCGGCGGTGTGCGCTAGCGACTCCGCTGGATTGCGTTTCGTGACCTACAACGTGCACGGCTGCTCGGGGATGGACGGACGCGTTTCGCCGCGGCGGATCGCGCGGGTCCTGCGCGCGCTCTCGCCCGACGTGGTCGCCTTGCAGGAGCTCGACTTGGGCCGGCGGCGGTCCCGGGCGGAGGATCAGGCTTCCATCATTGCCCGCGAACTGGGAATGCACGTGGTGTTCTGCCCCACTGTCACCATCGGCGAAGAACACTACGGACATGCGCTGCTCAGCCGGTGGCCTGTTGAAATCGTGCGACGAGCTTTTCTCCCCACGGATGGGAAGAGTTGGTGGCAGGAACCGCGCGCGGCCCTGTGGGCCAGGATCAACCTCTGCGGAGAACCGACCAACATCATCACCACGCACCTCGGCCTCGGACCGAACGAGAGGCTGCTCCAGATGAAGGCCCTGCTGAGCGAGGAGTGGATCGGCGGCATCTCGGCGGGCGAAGGGGTCATTCTTTGCGGCGACTTCAATCTCTCCCCCGGCAGCGCACCCTACCTTCTTGCGGCCGCGAAACTGAGAGACGCGCAGGCCGGTCGACGCGGCGGCCGCCCCCTGAGCACATTTACCTCGGCGCGGCCGGTGATGCGGATCGACCACCTCTTCGTCTCCCGGCATTTCGAACCGAGGGGTGTCATCGTCCCGCGGAATTCTCTGACCCGACTGGCGTCGGACCACCTTCCGCTGGTGGTGGATTTGCTACGAGTCCCTTCAGTCGTCGAAAAGCCCATGCACACGACAGCGCGATGATGGCTGCGTACGCAACAAACCCCGCGATTTTCCAAGGCGTCAGGTGGTCGCTTTGGTCTCCGAAAACAACCCCCATCAAGGCCCTCACCGAATGCAGGGGCCAGCACCAGACGAAATAGGGTCCGAGCGGTACTCCGATCAAAGGAAGTACGTAGTTTTTCGCGAAGTACGGGACCCCGGGGAGCAATAAAGTGAAGAGGGAAACGGGTCCGTGCGCCCCGCGGGGCAGGCGTGCGCGCAGCGACGCAAACCGGCGCGCGAAATGCCCGCGCCACCAGGTGACGAGACCATAACTTGCCAGGAGTTGGAATCCGATGGAGAAAACCACGATCAGCAATCCTGTCTGGACCCCGAAACGAACCCCCGCGACCACGTGTAAGATGCTGACGGGAAAGCCGAGCAGAGGCAGCACCGTGATCAACCCCGCCACCGCAAATCCGTTCGTCCGGGCCGCGCGCTCGTGCAGAGGCCCGAGATCGATCCGACTGTAAGCATAGGTAAGTCCCGCGAGCGCTGCCACCACGGCGAAAATAGCCAACCACTGGCGGGCGGTCAGTTGCTTCAGCCAGTTCCGCGGACTCATGCCACAGGGGGACCGGCTCCGAGGGTGTTTGTTCGTCGGCCGGGCCCGGTCCGCAAGTACGGGAGGGCTTCCGATGGGGTTTGGGGGCAGGAATCTTTCTCTTTATTCTTTCTCTTAATCTTTCTCTCGGGATGGGAATGCCTCGGGCGTCCGTACAACACCCCCAAGTCTCCAATCCCGAGAGAAAGATTAAGAGAAAGAATAAAGAGAAAGATTTGGCGCTGCCGCGCCGTCCTTCACCCACCCTTTCCGATTCGCTTCTGGACGTCATGCCAGATCGCGACCAACGCTTGGAAATCCGCCTCCCTCGACGTGCTTTCGATGATGTAGTCGAACTTCGGCGCCTCGGCGAGCTCGCGCTCCGCCATCGCCAGCCGGTGAGCGATCTCGTCGGGGTGATCCTGCGCACGGCCGATCATGCGTGCGCGCAATTCCGCGATCGGTACCCGAATAAACACCGTGCCCATGTGCCGAGCCAGGACGGGATTGTTGCGCGCCGCTCGCCGAAAGTTTTCCACGCCTTGAACGTCCACGTTGATGATCAAGCTGCGGCCTTCCGACAGGGGCGTGAGGACGGAGGACGCTAGGGTGCCATAGCGGTTTTTCTGAAAGACCAGTGCCCACTCCAGGAATTCGTTGGCGGCCAATTTTGCGTCAAACTGCTCCTGCGACAGAAAGTGATAGTGGACGCCGTCCATTTCGCCGGGGCGGGGCGGACGCGTTGTGGTCGTGACGACCCGCGAAAAGCCCGGCACTTGCGCGACCATCCGCTCACAGAGCGTCGTCTTGCCGGAGCCGGCAGGACCGGCGAGCACGAGAAATACGGGCGGCGGCGCGAGCTCCGGTGTCATCCGCGCTCAGTAAGTGAAAGCCACCACCGCAAGCAATGCCCCATATGCGATCAAGACGCCTCCGAACGCCCGCGGGCGGGTGCGGGTCGAGTAGAGCCATTGGAAAAAGTCGCGGAGCCGATAGGGCGCAGCCGCGAGGTAAATGGCCAGGCCGATGCAAAGATAGACAAAGGCCACCATGAATTTCCTCTGCGGCGGCTCTTCCATGTAGGCCGCCATCAAAAGCGGCATGGCTGAAAGGAGCACCAGCGTCGCGAGTCCCCGGACCGCAAGGAAGTCCGGCACATAATGAAACGATAGAGCCGCCACGGCGGCGAAGCCGACGAAGAGCCAGGTCCGATATTCCCCAAAATCAGCCTCCGGCAGGTGCCACACGTGGTAGAGAAACCAAAGAGCCCCGATCCCAAAAAGGACATACGCGCCGCGTTTCGAACGCGGCAGCGACTTGAACATGGCCACAATCGCCGAGTTGCCCGTGAGGAAAAGTACGCCCAGGACAAGCAGGAGAATAGCGGGGAGGAGGGTGGCGAGTTGGAGGGACATGGAAGTGTGGTGGGTGGTGTGCGGAATCTTTCTCTTTCCTCTTTATCTTAATCTTTCTCTCGGAGAATGACGTCTAGAAGTCCCGTGACTTCGTCAACTCCTTCTGCCACTCGATCGGGGTCATTGTCCTTGCTGAAGCGGGCAATCAGCCCCGCCGTCATCGCCACGATCTGAAGCAACAGAGCTTTTCCTTCATCGACCTCTGCTGAATCACATTGCCTGCGAGCAACAATCACGTCGAGACAGGCTGCGCACTCTACAGCCGAGCCGCGGGCGGTATCAAAATAGCGAGAACGATCGGGATACTTCCTCTTTCCGTTACCCTCTGCCAAATTGAGTACAATACTTGTTGACGCCCGGTCGAGCTGGTCTCGGACCGAAAGTTTGCATGATAGCTTCTCGATCAGAGGTCCGACCCAGACACAAAATTTAAGCGCTTCTTCATAAACTTTAAGGCGCTCGTGATCGAATTGGGTCCTCATGCTTCGAGAGAAAGATTAAGATAAAGAGGAAAGAGAAAGATGGCTTAAACCCCCGCCAACACCAACTCCCCATACAACGTGCTTACCGTCGCCCTCTCCACACGCATCGGCACCAGCTGGCCCGCGAGTCTTGGGTCGGCTTCGAAGACCGCTACGCGGTTGCCGCGGGTTCGGCCGGTGAAGCGCTGGCCGGTTTTGTCGCGTCCCTCCACCAAAACTTCCTGCACGCTGCCGAGCAGGGTGTCGTTTCGACGGATCGAGTTTTTCTGCAGGATATCCAGCAACGCTTGGTTTCTTGCTTCTTTGACATCATCGGGAACCTGATCCGGCATCGCCGCGGCGGGGGTGCCGGTCCGAACTGAGTACTTAAAGACGTACGCCATGTCATAGTTGCAGTCTGCAAAGAGCTGACGCGTCTGCTCGAAGTCGTCATCGGTTTCCCCGGGGAAGCCCACGATCACGTCCGTGGAGAAATACATCTCCGGCCGCACCGCACGCAGGCTTTGCACGATTTCCCGGTACCGCTCGCGTGTGTAAGGCCGATTCATCGCCCGCAAGATTCGGTCACTGCCCGACTGAAGCGGCAAGTGCACGTATTCGCACAGCTTGGGCAGGCGCCCGTACGCCTCGACCAAGTCCTGCTTGAAACCGCGCGGATGGGGCGATGTAAAACGGATGCGCTGGATGCCTTCGATGGCGTGAACGCGTTCGATCAACTGGACGAAAGGTGTGACGCCGTTCGTGTGGGTGTAGTCACGGCGTCCATAGCTGGTCACGATCTGGCCGAGCAGAGTGATTTCCTTCACGCCTTTAGCCGCCAGCTGTTCGCATTCGCGAACGATCTCTTCCATGGGCCGGGAGCGTTCGTCCCCGCGGGTCTTGGGCACGATACAGAACGCGCAGTCCATGTTGCAGCCCTGCTGAATGGAAACGAAAGCGCTGATCTGCGGCGCAGCTCCTTCCTCCGCCTCGAGGTGGTCGCGGATCGTGTTTTGCGAACCCGCTTCTTCCGCGGTGTCCACGATCGTCTGTCCAATGGGCACGCCCGCTTCCCGGGCCGCTCGAAGATTGTCGAGGTAGTCCGGAACTTGATGAAATTTCTGCGTGCCCACGATCAGATCGAGGTCCGGCAACTTCTCGAGGAGCTCCGCGCCGCGGTTCTGCGCCATGCAGCCCAGAATCCCCAAAATGAACTCTGGATTCTTCTTCTTGCGCTGCTGTACGTAGCCCGCCTTGCCGATGGCCTTCTGTTCGGCCGCGTCGCGCACGCTACAGGTGTTGAGCAGCATGATATCGCACTGCTCCTCAGTCGGCACGATCCGGTAACCGCGGGCGCGCAGCATGGCGGCGACGGCTTCGCTGTCGCGCTCATTCATCTGGCACCCGTAGGTTTTGATATAGACCCGGTTCATCCGAGGTTTTTCGCCCGCGATTTGCGGGAGGGTCTTAGTTAAACAGCCCTCCGGAAGGGTCAAATGGGAAAGGCAGTCAGGGTTTTTCGAGCTTTTTGAGCAGTGCTAGGCGCTGATCGTCGAACGTCCACCAATTCGTCACCAACTTGGGCTGTGTGGCCAAGTTATCGCGCATGATCTTTTGCCCCACAAAGTTCTTCCAGGGCAACGGGGCAGTTAAACGAGCGCGGACGAACGCCGCTAGATCAGCTTCTTTCCGATCAGCGGCGAGCTGCACGAAAGCCGACGTCCATTCGCTCTTCACGCGAAGGGTTTCATTTCGATTGATCGCAAGGGGATGAACATAGGGCAACGCAAGGCACGCCAGCCAAGTCTCCTCCAGCTCCGTGCCGCCGCCAGGCGAAGGGAACTCCTCGTATCTCGACGGCCAAGGAAAATTTACCCGCAGCTCAAATTCGAAAACATTTCTAATCACTTCTGACATCGCAGGTGCCCGCAGGAACGCCTGTCGGAGCGGCTCCAACGTGGCTTGAGGGAGTTCGGGACGGTCGGCGATATAGTCGCTCACTTCGAGGCATTGCCGAAGGACAACCACCATCACCATGGCAGTTACTAACGTGCGCGCATTCGTTTGAATCTTCTGACTCACTTCCACAAGGGGAACCAGCACGGCGATGGACTCTTCGTGCCGTCCGCGCTCGGCCAAGAGCACCGCGTACATAAGCCGGTCGTAGGCGAGACGGCGTATCGGTGAAAACGCGAGGATCTTGCCATCGAACGTCTCGATCAGGTCCGCGACCGACGGAAAGGCATTCAACCGGTCGATAAACTCGCGTTCCAGAACAGAATCCGCCCAGGCCTGCTCGATTTCCGCAGCATTGTTTTGGACGTAGCTCGGCCATTCGCCGCGATTCGTGGGAAGTTTGAACCGGGAATCCGCCCCGGACCGTTTGCTCTCTCGAACCCGGCTCAGCGGGCCGTCTTTCGCCATCCACATCAGCACCGCGTAAGAGTCCTGTGCCTGCGGCGGCAGAGGAGGAAACGGAGCGCGAGGCAGCGGGCGGCTGTCCAAGCCGAGGCAGAGGACAATCACCAGTCCGCCAACTACACCAAACACCCCCTCCATCCATGCTGCGCGGCGAGCAATCGCCACCGATACGGTGAGCAGAAGCGCCGCTGCTGCGGCCAGGCTGGAATAAAGCAAAAGCCCTTCGTCCACGGCATCAGCGATCAACAGCCATCCTGCGGTGTAAAAACCGAGGCATCCCCAAACGATAACGACGAGCGGTGCGGCGATGTAACTGATTGTCTGGGCAGTACTCCTTTGGACCACACTTCAGGGATGATAAACCCGCGCTCATGGTGCGAGCCAAGAGAGTGTTGATCTGTCCACGCTTCGCGTCCGTTTGCGTCCATTCGCGCTTCAATCCATACTTTTCACCGCATGCTTCACGTCTACCTTTCGCGTGTGCGCTCTATTCTCCTGGGAGGTGGGGTCCTCGTCGCGGCCGGCGTGCTCACGCCCGTCGCATCGGGGCAGGCCGCTGCCTCTAACGATTCCTCCAAGGCCGCGGCGCCGGTACAGCGACCCGCCCCGAAAAAAACCGACCAGACGGACGCCGACGCTTTGTATCAGCTGGGCAAACAGCTTTTCGACGAGTACGCGCCGGAGGAGATCAAAAAGGATTATGAATTCCCCTCGCTGGAGCAGTGGAATGCCTTCGCCGGTCGGCTCCAAAGCGCGCTGCAGGGCGATTCGCTCCAGGAGTTGGCCGCGTACGAATCGGAAGCGCGCAAGGCCTTGACCGCGCTTCAAACCCTGCCAGACGGCGCGGACTACGCCGATTGGCTCACGGAGCGGCTGGACTTGATTGAATCGGCGCGCGATTCGCTCAAACCACGCCCGCCTGTCCGACCGGAGCTTCCAAAAATTTCGCCGAGCGAAGACAAAGAGCCGCGCACCGCTCCCCTGCCTCGCCCCGGCGCACACCTGCCCAACTACGAGCTTTGGCTCCGACGCATCAGAGATAAGCCAATCCCTCCTCGCGCGGGAGAACTTGTGCCCCGGCTGAAAGCAATTTTCCGGGAAGGCGGGCTTCCGGCCGAACTGGCCTGGCTGGCCGAAGTCGAATCCTCGCTGAATCCTTCGGCGAAAAGCCCGGTGGGGGCACGTGGATTGTACCAATTGATGCCCGACACGGCACGGGCCCTGGGGCTCAGCCTATTCCCCTTCGATGAACGCGCCCAGCCCGAGAAAAACGCAAAAGCGGCCGTTCGCCTTTTGGTGGAGTTACATGCGCGGTTCAACTCCTGGCCTCTTGCCCTGGCCGCCTACAATGCGGGTCCAGGCCGGGTCGGTCGTGCCCTCGAGAAAAACACCCGCGCCTCGTTTGCCGACATCGCCTCCTCCCTTCCCGCCGAGACGCGGATGTACGTCCCGAAGGTGTTCGCGACCCTCGCGGTGCGTGAAAACGTAGTTCCGGAATCGCTGGCGGCACCCCTCAAACCCGCGCCGTAGGCAGCCTACGCGCCGTCCAGAAAGGAGCCGATATTTTATGTTACATGTTAATTTAAAGCTGCTTATGAATCTCTCATGGCACCGCTGATAGTTTGCTCCCACAAATTAGCTTCGCCTGCCGCACTCGGGCGGGTTTTCTGGTTCTTTAGTCTATGGGCTTTTTCGACCGTTTCGCCGATAAGAAGGATGCACTTCCTCCTGTCCCTGCTGAGGGCGTGAAAGTGAATTCGACGCCCCCCATTGCAACGCCTGCACCGGGGAGTGGCGTGATCGGCAGGCTCACCGCCGCGCGCGAAAAACTCGAGGCGAAGGATCTGGCCGGAGCGATGTCCATTTACGAGGAGCTCCTTGCATCGGCTGGCGACCGCCCCGATGTGCTCGTCACCCTCTCTGGGGACCTCGGCTCTTGTGGTCATGTGGCGCAGATCGTCGAGCTCGTTGCGCCGCGCTACGACGCGGAACGTCACGGCCCGGCCACCGGCTTGAATCTGCTGCAAGCTTACTTGGCGACGCACAACACGACCGCCGCGCAGCACTTGCTCGATATTCTTTTCGCGCTCGACCGGCCAGAACTGGAGGAACGCCTCTACGGCTTCTCGAATGCCTTGGCGGAAATGATCGAGGCGGAGAAACGCGGGGAACTGCAGCCCGCGCCGGCGTCCGCCGGCGGAGCGCCTCCGGACGGCGCCTCGGGAAAGACCTTTGTGTCGCTGGCCAGCATCTCCAAGCCCATTTGGTTCTACGGCCTCGAAGCGATGGCGGAACAGGTGCTGCCGCCGAAGGAGGGCAAGCTGCGGCGCGTGACGTTCGCCCAACTCTCGCTGCTCAACCTGCCGGAGGTGGTCGAAAAAATGGCCCAGCCGGAGGAAGCATTGGGCCGCCTCACGCGCGCGATTCCGCTTTGGCTCACCGAATCTCTTTACCTTTGCCCGCATTACGTGCCTAACACCGCCGTGGCGGTCGCGGGCAAGCAGCACTACGGCCTGATCGGCGGCGAATGGACCACCGAGCACCTCCGGCAATTGGTCGACACGACCGAAGGCGGTCTCGATTACGTATTCACCGGCTCCTTACAGTACAAAGCCGGCGATTTCGACCTCGTTTTGCGGCTGTGGGACATCAAGAAATACCGCGAGCGCAAGGTCTTCACCGCCCGCTGGACGCCCGCCACCGCCGACGCTGAACTGGCCAAACTTCACGAGCAGCTGCGCCTGTTCATGGAGTTTTCAACCTATCCCGCCGGCACGGGCCCGACCTATGCTCCCCCGGCCAAACCCTCGGCGTGGCTCGACACGCTGGGCGCTTCGCTTTCGCTCTTTTTTGCAGAGAAGGGCGTGCTGCCCAAGGAGCAACTCGCGATTGCGCCGGAGGTATTCACGCGCGCGGCAGAGTTGGCCCCGAGCTCGGAGATCGCTTCTCTCTCCTGGCTCACGCTCCGCCGCCGTGCAGCCCTGGCCGGAATCGCCATTCCAGCAGGTCTCGATCCCCGCTTGATCGAAACCCCGCTCGTCGAAGAAGCCCGCGCCAGCCTGGGGGTTTGAGCCCACCTTCAAACCATCGGAATTGAAGAAAAGATAACGAAGGAAACGAAGAGCCTTCGTTACCAGAGCACGGGTCGGCATTGGTTCCGAATGGAAGAGGATTCAATCCAGCTGAAGCCTCTTCGTTACCTTCTGTTCTTCTGTAAAATGGTTCGGCTTGGATGAGTTGGATCCCTGCTGCTTATCTTCTGTTCAATTCCTGGACCGCATTTCAAAAAAGACCATGCCCGCACGGACTTCGGATTTGCGCATACGCGCCAGCAAACCCCTCCTCGCTCCGGCCGTGCTCGCGGAAGAACTGCCCTTGGACGACGCGGGGGCGGAAGGGGTGGCGAGTTATCGGCGCCAGGTGGACGCGATCGTCACCGGCGCGGATCCCCGGCTGCTGGTGGTGGTTGGCCCGTGCTCGATTCACGATCCGGCCGCCGCGGTAGACTACGCGACCAGGCTCGCGGAGATCGCGCCGCGTTATGCCTCCGATCTGCTGATTGCGATGCGCGTCTACTTCGAGAAACCGCGCACCGTGGTAGGCTGGAAAGGGCTGATCAACGATCCCTTCCTCGACGGGAGCTACGAGATCAATGCAGGGCTCCGGCTCGCGCGCAAACTCCTGCTCGATATCACGCGACTCGGACTGCCCGTCGCGAATGAGTTTCTGGATACGACGCTCGGTCAGTACTACGCGGAAATCGTTTCATGGGGAGCGATCGGGGCGCGGACGGTGGAGAGTCAGGTTCACCGGGAATTGGCCTCGGGGCTTTCGATGCCGGTGGGCTTCAAGAACCGCACCGACGGAAACGTGCGGGTCGCGATCGATGCCATCCGGTCAGCGCGGCATCCCCACTGGTTTCCGACCCTCACGCGGGACGGCGCGCCCGCGATCCTCGGCACGACGGGCAACGACAAGTGTCACTTGGTGCTTCGCGGCGGCACCTCCGGCCCAAATTTCGGTCGCGAGTCGGTGCGTGCCGCGGCCGAAGCCTTGGTAAAAAACGACCTCCCGCCGCGCGTGATGATCGACTGCAGCCACGCCAACAGCGGCAAGGATCCGGAGCTTCAGCCCGCGGTCGCCTCCGACGTCGCGGCCCAGATCGCGAGTGGCGAACGAGCCATCGCCGGGGTGATGATCGAGAGCAATTTGGTCGGCGGCGCGCAGGACTACATGGAGCGGCCGTTGGTCTACGGACAGAGCATCACGGACGGATGCCTGTCGTGGGAGAAGACGCTGCCCCTGTTGGCGGAATTGGCGGCGGCGGCGGGGAAGAGGCGGGGCTAAATTGCCCCCAATTCTTCAACCAATCGTTCTCGTTCTCCTACTCTTACTCGTTCTCGATCCCACAGCCTCTGCACGATGGCGACATCGTAGGGACTGTAGGACCACGTGGGTGGGATCGAGAACGAGTAAGAGTAGGAGAACGAGAATGATAGGGCGCTGCCGCGCCGCTCCCCTACCCTCCCACCGCCAGTTGCCCGCACCCGGCGGCAATATCGATGCCTCTCCTCTGACGCACCGTGCTGGGCAGGCCGAACTCGGCCAAGACGGCCTGGAATTTTTTTGCCGCCTCCGTCCTGCCCGGCCCCCCCCCGAAACCGGCGGTCGGATTAAGCGGAATCAGGTTAACCTGAGCCTGCAGGCCCTGCAGCAGCGCACCGAGAGCGCGAGCCTGGTCCGGCGAGTCGTTCTGCCCCTCGATCAGGGTCCATTCGAAAAAAATGCGTCGATCCAGTTTTTCGATGTAATAGCGACACGCCCGCATGAGCTCGTCCAGCGGCCAGCGTTTCGCGGTCGGCACGAGCGCCGCCCGTTGTTCCTGAGTGGCGCCGTGAAGGCTCACCGCCAGGTGCACCGGGCGCGCTTCATCCGCCATGCGTATGATTCCAGGCACTACACCCACGGTGCTCAAGGTGATCTTTTTCGCGCCGAGCGACAGGCCGTTGGGATCGCGGAGGATGTCGATTGCCTTCATCACCGCATCGTAGTTGTGAAGCGGCTCGCCCATGCCCATCAGGACGATGTTTCGCAAACGTGTCTGCGAAATATCGTCCGGAGTGCGTTCGCAGGTTTGCATTTGCGGTTTGGAGTTCGGTGAGCGCAACGCGCGCTGGACGTGGAGCGCTTGGGCCACGATTTCTCCAGCGGTGAGATGGCGCGTGTAGCCCATCTGCCCCGTCGCGCAGAAAACGCACCCCATTGCGCAGCCGACCTGACTGCTGATGCAGGCAGTGACGCGGCCGGTGTAACGCATCAAGACGGTCTCGATCCGTTCCCCATCTCCGAGGGATAGCAGGTACTTGCGCGTGAAGCCGTCGCTACTCTGGGTCTCCTGCGCGACCGCCAGAGGCCCAAAAGCGCAGGCCGACTGCAGGCGAGCGAGCAATCGGACCGGAATCTCGGGCATCTCGCTCCATGAACGAACCGCCTCGTAGTAGAGGTAATTCCACAACCGCGCCGCGTGGACGGGACTGAACTCCCAAGACGCGATCAACCGATGCAGTTCGTCACGCGTGAGGTCGTAGAGATTGAGCGCAGGCTGTGCCACGGGAAATGGGACTGCCCAACCAAGCAAAGGGCCTTCCCGGCGTCAATGGAAGGCCCGGCACTCCACTTGGCGCGGAACGCGCCGCGCGAGAATTCCTAGAGCGCGGCGTGCCCGTCCGGCTTGCCTTCGTAGGCGTGGACCGAACGCGCCGAGTCGCTCCAATTCGGCAGGTTTTCCGCGCGCCAGTGGTGGGTATGCGCGATCTCGGCTTCGACGTCGGGCTCGGTCGAGAGCTGCATCAAGCGATTGAGGGCAGCGTAGGCGACGTCCTGGGGGCGCAGGTGAAGTTTTTCAGCGAGACGGCAGATAGGGGCGAATTCTTCGTCCTCGAGGTAGATTTTGATCGCGGGCATAATCTCTCCTTTTGGGTTAACTCACGTGAGGCTCTGTGATCGGACGCTAAAGCCCCGAAAATCCTGCAGCAACACCCGTATTTGTAGTCGCCGACCCCGAGAACGAGGCAGCGATCGCCTCTCAACGTTTGAACAAAAGGCAATAGCTGCGGCCTGACAGTGCGGCGTGAGGAAAGAGGCTACTCTTCGTTACCTTCGTAGTTTTGTTCAGATCCGGGGAACGCTGGAGGATGCGCCGAAAACAGCGATGGGTGGAACGTGCCGTCCCGGCAGGTTTGGCTTGGTTGGGGGGTTACTGGGACATCCACGTCCAATAGCCCGCCGTCGGCTCGGCGAAGGCGGGCTCCACCTCACAATCTGTCGGGTGTCAGAAGCTCGTTCATCAAACTCAACCCGCGAAAGTGGTCAGGAACTCGGCGTAGATTTTGGCCGTATTCAGCAAATCCTTTACACGCGTTTTTTCATCGACGCCGTGATAGTTCTCGCCGCCGGGGCCATAACCGAGCGTGGGAATCTTCAAGTGATGCGAAAAGAAATGCATGTCGTTGAAACCGGAGGACACGTTAAAAACCGCCGGGGTTCTTCTCACCCGAGACACGGTCTCGGCCATAGCCGCGAAAAATGGATGGGTGGGCGCCGTGTAGCACGGGTGGTTCTCGGAAATCTTCTCGATCGTGATCCGACAGTCCGGGATATCTCTAGAGGCCGAAACGAGAAACGCTCGCAGGTCGCGTTCCGCGTTCACCACCGTCTCGGTCGCCAACACCCGCCGATCGATCGAGAAGCTGGCGAGAGCAGGGACCGTGTTCACTTTGCCGCCGGGGCCTTGGCTAAAAACGCCGCCAAGATTGAGGGTAGGAACCATCGCCTTGCCGTCGGGGGTTCTGAAGGTCTTGCGCGCAAGCTCTCGCTTGTAGTCCTCCAAAGCCAAGACCAAGACCGACATTTTTTCCAAGGCATTGATTCCGCTCTCGGGCTTGGAACCATGCGCTGCTTTGCCGTGCACCGTGACGTTGAGCCAGACGACACCGTTGTGACCGCAGCAAACCGCTTCGCGCTCCCCGCCTTCCATCACGATGGCGTAGTCCGGCTCAATCGGGGCGTGCTCCACCACCCAGCCGGACCCAAGGGCCGAATCCGTTTCCTCGTCCGCGGTGAACGACACCTCGACATTCATCAAGGGGGGTGTGCGCGCCGCGCGGAGGGCGCGCAGCGCAAAGAGCAAACTCGCCATCGATCCCTTCATATCGCCCGTGCCACGACCGAAGATCCAACCGCCGTCGATTTCACCGCTGAAAGGATCGTCGTGCCGCCACTTACCCGAAACCGGCACGACGTCGTAGTGGGCGTTGAAATGCACCGTCTTGCGCCCGCCGGCGGATAGAAACCCGATGACATTGTAGCGGGGATAGTCATGCTGGTCAGGCGGGAGTACGCTGTGGGCCAAGGAAGCCGGCACGGTCCATCGCTTTGCCTTCACCCCCGAAGCTTCAAGTTCGTCCACCAAGACCGAAGTGATCCGCTCGTAGTTTTCACCCGGCGGATTGACCGTGGGGATGCGCACCAACTTTTGCAGCAATGCTGACAGCGCATCGGTCTGAGTATCGAGGTAGGCGGCCGGGGTCATTGAAGGGAGAATCGGGGAAACCTCGCCCGAGAGAAGCCCGGAATTGAACAGGCACGTTGCCCCCAACCCACCTGCCGGGACGGCAGGTTCTACCCCGCCTCTCATGTCATGCCTCGAGCGAAGCGAAGGATCCGGTTCGACCTTGCTGACGGATTCCAAGTGGATCCTTCGCTTCGCTCGAGGATGACAAGCAAAGAAAGACGCGCCCCTCTCACCGCTGGAACCTGCCGCATGGCAAGCTCTACCGCAAAAAGGTAACTTCCGCGCTTCCTTTCGCGTTCGTCTTGTCTTCATTTTTACCGAATGACGGACGCAGAGAGTCTAATTCAACGATGGGGCATGCAGCGGTTGCAGGGCGAAGGGGGCTTCTTTTGGCAAGCTTGGCGCAGCACCCGCAGCGCACCCGATGGACGGCCTGCGGGTACGGCTATTCTCTTCCTTCTGACCACGGAAGAGTTCTCGGCTCTACACCAGCTCGATACCGACGAAGTCTGGCACTTTCACGCCGGTGATCGGGTAGAGCATGTTCAGATTGATCGAGGAGGCGCGGTTCGCACGACGTGTCTCGGACCGGACGTACTCGCCGACGACGAACCCCACGTGGTCGTTCCCGCCGGGGCCTGGCAAGGCGCAAAACTTGTCCCTGAAAATCGACGCGGATGGGCGCTATTGGGCTGCACCCTGGCGCCTGGTTGGGACGAAAAAGCGTGTATCGTGCCTACGCGCGCGGAGCTGCTTACAAATTATCCCGCGCACACAAAACTCATCGAAAGGTACACTCGCGCAAGCGTCTAGCGATTACACTGCGAGAAAAGCGCCCGCGGCGTGTAGTGGTTTCCCTGTTTCGGGGGCTGTCGTGCGGTCGTGATTTGAACTGTCTCCCAGCAACGCTAATTCTTTTGAAAATTTATGCCCCTCGCCGATTTGCGCAAAGACTACGATCTTGCCGGCCTCGTCGAAAAGGACATGGCGAAGGACCCTTTTCGGCAATTTGATAAGTGGTTTCAGGAGGCCCAGGCGGCGAAGCTTCCGGAGCCGAATGCGATGGTGTGCTCGCTCGCTTCGCGCGACGGCAAACCCTCCTCGCGAATCGTTTTGCTCAAAGGCATCGATGGACGCGGTTTTGTATTTTTCACGAACTACGAAAGCCGCAAGGGCCGAGAACTCGGAGAAAACCCGCGCGCATCCCTCCTCTTCCCGTGGATCGCTCTTGAACGCCAAGTCATCGTGGAAGGCGCCGCGGCCAAAATTCCAGCGGAGGAGGCGGATGCCTATTTTCACAGCCGCCCGCGCGCCAATCAATTGGGGGCGTGGGCCTCACAGCAGAGCTCGATCGTGACGAGTCGCGCGGTGCTCGAGGAATCGCTTAAACAACTGGAGCAAAAGTACGCCGGCCAGGAAGTCCCCATGCCGCCACACTGGGGCGGCTACCGAGTGTCTCCCGAGACGGTGGAATTTTGGCAGGGCCGCCGAAGCCGTCTGCACGACCGCCTGCGGTATCGCCGCGATACCAAGGGCGATTGGATTATCGAGCGTCTCGCGCCCTAACAAAACTCGCTCTTCCGTGAGATACCTAAGCTCTACCCCACCGTTTGCCGCGTTGCCCGATGCCCGGGACGCGCGCGATCGTCCACCGCCGGCGCCGTTGCTTGCGGCAGCGGTGCACGCACAGAGCGAGGGTTTGATCATCACGGCTCGACGCTGGTCCAGCAAAGGACTGCCGGTCATTTTCGCCAACGAGAGTTTCTGCGCGATGACCGGCTTCACCGAAGCGGAACTCCGCTCCCGCGGGCACGGGTTCCTTCACCTCGAAAAAGGGACTCTTACCCGTCTGCATGCCTGGCAGAATCGGCTCAAACCGGGCACGGTTTTCAGCGGGGAAGGCTACCTGCTGCGTCAGAATGGCGCCAAGTTGTATGCCGCCTGGAACTACAGCCCCATTTCGGACGAACGGGGAAAAGTAACCCACATCGTGGCGACCTTCCGCGACCTCACGGAAAAACGCCGTCTGCAAGAAGCCTTGATCCACTCCCAACGGCTCGACGCGGTCGGCCGACTGGCTGGCGGGGTCGCCCACGATTTCAATAATTTGCTGTCGGTCATCAACGGCTACTGCGAGATCATGGCCGCCAAAACCTCCGTCCGCCGCCGGGCCGCGAAGGAGTTGGAAGAAATTCACCAGGCGAGCCAGAAAGCCGCCACGTTGGTTCGCCAACTTCTGGCCTTCAGCCGCCGTCAGGCGATGAACCCGAAGGTCATCAGTCTGAATCAGCTGATTCGGGACAATGCGGAGATCCTTTCACGGCTGCTCAAGCCCTCCAAGCTGCTCGCTTTTTCGCTCGAGGCCGAATCCGTCAACGTGCGAGTGGATCCCGCCCAGCTGCAGCAGGTCATTCTAAACCTCACGATCAATGCGCGCGACGCATTGCCGGAGGGGGGACAGCTCACGATCCAGACCTCCGTCCGGGACGTGCCGGAGCGCACTCCCCAAGGCGAAATCCCTCCTGGTCGCTACGCGCTGCTCTCTGTTTCGGACAACGGCGTCGGCATGGATGCCGAAACTCAATCGCATCTTTTCGAACCGTTTTTTACCACCAAGGAGCCGGGCAAAGGCACCGGACTCGGGCTAGCGTTGGTCTATGGGGTCGTTCAACAAAGCGGAGGCTACATCCAGGTGCAAAGCGCACCGGCGATCGGATCGACATTCGATATCTACCTGCCCGCCGTCTACGAACCCGCCCAACCTATTGTCTCGCCGCTGCCATTGTTGCCGGTGACGGGCGGTCAGGAAACCGTTCTGATCGTCGAGGAAGACGCGGTCGTTCGCAAAATGATCGCGGGAATCCTCACGGCCGACGGTTACACGGTCGTAGCCGAACGCACCGCCGAGGAAGGCATCGAGGCCGCGCGGGGCCTGGCCAGCCCCGTCGAGCTTCTGATCACCCAGCTCGGGGTGAGCCCGGGCAATGAGGGGGAAAAACTGGTGCGCACGCTCTTCAAGAAGAACAAACGACTTCGCGTGCTCGCCACCTGCAACCCCGAATGCGCGCCCCTCACGTTTCTCCCCGACGAGGCGCAGATCTGCCTGACCAAACCGTTTACTTTGAGTGCCCTAATGAAGGCGACGCGCAGCCTCTTGGACACCCTGAACAAGCCTGTTGACGCGAAGCGAAAAAAACCGCTGAGCTAGGGAATGCAGCTCTTTCTCGTTCGCCACGCGCACGCTGTCACGGACGAGGAAGATTCGGCCCGCCCTCTGAGCGAACGCGGGCAGCAACAGCTCAAGGAGCTCGCTGAATTTTTTCGGCCCAATCGTGCCTTCCGCCCCGCCCAGCTGTGGCATAGCCCGCTTGTCCGAGCCCGGCAGACCGCCGAAGGGCTCCTGCGAGAAACCGCACCGGACGCGGCGCTCGTGGAGACGACCGGGTTGCTCCCCGAAGACAACCCCGAGGAAATCGCGTCACGCCTCGGGAATGTCGCGTCCATCGATTCGCTCGCCGTGGTGGGTCACGAACCCCACCTCAGTGCGCTGGCCACTCTCCTGGTGCGCGGGAAGACCAATCCCGTTGCATTCGAGATGAAGAAAGGCGCTGTGCTTGCGCTTCGACGGACGGAGGGCCTTCATAAAAGGAGCGGTGAACCGCGGTGGCAAATCTGCTGGTTCGTGACGCCGGGATTGGTGGGACGGAGTCCAAGCTTGAAATCCGGAGAGGAGAGTTGAGGCCCGAGAATGCACGGCCAAGCTCCGGCCCCTTAGTTTCCCCTCGCTGAGGCTTCGGCCCACCGCACACTCTCCCTCCATGAAATTCCTAGTGACAGGCGTGTCCGGTCTCGTCGGCGGTGCATTCGCGAAGGCGGCCGCGGCGGCAGGTCATACCGTGATCGGCACGGTCAATGCGTTCCCACGGCCGATACCGGGAGTCCGGCAGCAGATCGCGCTCAATCTCGCCGATCCCGCCACGGTCGACGACGCGCTCAAGGGGCACACCCCCGATGTCATCATCAATGCGGCCGCCGTGTC
>CAZJLP010000042.1:23918-45150 GCA_964546955.1 uncultured Opitutaceae bacterium
ACCCGCCAAGTGCGACTCCGATCCGGGGCTCTCCGATCGGATGAACATCGGCCTGCCAAAACAACTCGCGGCTTTTGCGGCCCGCCAAGGCACGCGATTCATCCATCTCTCTTCCGAGCAGGTATTCGACGGCACACGGTCTCCTTATTCCGAAAGCGACCCCGTCGCGCCGATCAATCGTTACGGCCGTCAAAAGGTTCAAAGCGAACACGACGTTCATTCGGCCGCGCCGGCGCAGGCCGTCACGCTGCGACTGCCGCTGTTGATGGGCAATAGCCCGAACGAAAAACGAAGCGTGCACGAGCGGCTGTTCGCCGATTGGTCCGTCGGCAAAACACCCAAACTCTATACCGACGAATTTCGACAGCCCTGCACGGCCGAAAACCTCGCGGCGCTCATGCTCGAGTTGTCGGCTCGTCCCGACATCGTCGGAATATTCCACTGGGCCGGAGCGGAGTTGCTGTCGCGCTATGAAAAAGGAGTCCGCATCCGCGCCCACTTCGGGCTGAACGAAACAAACGGACCCCTCTCGACGACGAACCGACAGGAAGACGCCGCCGCAAGCAGCAAACGACAGGCAAATCTCGGGCTGAACGTGCAACGCCTCGCCCGGCTTGTAAAGACCCCGGTCGCCAGTTTTGCCGAGCAACTGGCCCAGTTGCAGGTGCCATCTTATGCCCGCGAGTGGTGGGAGAAGAACCGTTGACGGCAAAACGCCTCGGCCGATGGCCGGCGGACCTCCCGCACAATCTTTGCCCAACAGCCGCATGACTCTCGATGTCCTCCCCACCCGCCAGGCGGGCGCGGCCGCAAACATGGCCACGGACTTTCTGCTCCTTCAGCGGTATCCGGAGCCTGGATGCGCCCGCTTTCGGCACTACGGCTGGCATCGTCCTGCTTTCACTTTCGGCTACGGTCAAAAAATCGGCACCGTGAGAGGCGTGCTGACGCCCGAAGACCACCCCGAGCTCTGCCGCCGTCCCACGGGCGGAGGGATCGTCGACCATCGCAACGATTGGACATATAGCCTGGTCATCCCGCGCGGCCACCCGCTGGAGGAGTCGCGCGCCACGGAGGCTTATCGGTCGGTGCACGCCTGCATTTGCGCCGCGCTGCGCAGCGGAGGTATTGAGGCCGCGCTCAAGGACTCCTGCGATCCTCACACTCCCGGGGCTGCCTGCGGCGCACCCGGCGTCTGTTTCAGCGAACCGGAGCTGCACGACGTGCTTCTCCGTGCGACCGGCAAGAAAGTGGCCGGGGCGGCGATGAAACGAAACAAGCACGGCTTGTTATTGCAGGGTTCGGTCGCACGCGGCCCCCTTCCGCCCGCCTTCGACTGGGATTCGTTTCAAGCCGCCCTTCTCGATGAGCTTCAAAACGCTTTGCAGATGAAGGAGACGGACCGAGGCTGGCCGGAGTTTGCGGAAGAAGAGCTGGCCGCACTGGTAGACCAGTACTCTTCCCCCGAGTGGAACGAGTTCCGTTAATCTTAGTCAGGCGCGAGCGACCATGTCTCAAACGATCACCTCCCCCGCTTCGCCCGCCGCCGTTTGGCCGAGGCTCGCCGCATGATCCTGACTCCCGACGACATTTCCATTGGCGTGACTATGTACCGGCGCCTCGACTACCTCGAGCAGGCTCTCGCTTCCGCGGTGGAGCAGACGGTGCCGGTCCGGGTGAAACTCTACGACGACGGTTGCGAGGATCGCGCCGGTTTGGAGCGCATTCTGAACCGCTTCGGCCCCCGGGTCGAGTATCAGCGCAACACAGGAACGAGGGGCTTGTTTGAGAACATGAATCGATGTATTTGGGAATCACCTACCCCATGGGTTTCGGTTCTGCACGACGACGACTTGCTGGCGAAAGACTTTGTCGAGCGAATTCTCGAGGTGGCTCCCGAGGCGGGCGACTGCGCCCTTTTCTGCGGTGGAAGCGTTTACATCGACCCCGCGGGCAAACCGTATCACCGCACGGGTCCTCCCGCCGACGTCCGCTGGCGGAGGCTCACGGCGGTGGACTTCGCCCAGCGCACCTGGTTTCCGTTTCCTGGACACCTTTTGCGCACGGCGACCGCGCGGGCGGTGGGCGGCTTTCCCACCAAGGCGCTCTACACCGGGGACTGGGAGTTATGGTTTCAGCTCGCGCTGGCCGGAGGCGCGGCTCAGCTCGGCGCCGACTTGGGCTACCATCGGGTGCACCTCGGAGCCGATCGCGGCACCACCGCGGCGGCAAAATCCGGCCGGAAAACGGCGCTCTGCGCGATGCAAGCCAAACGTAATCTCAATCGGCTGCGCCGTCGGGGCGTAAACGTGGCTTTCGATCGACGGGCTTGGCTCAAGGCTTACGGACCGATGTACCGAGATCTATTGGTCTACGCGTGGAATATGCCGCGCTGGTTGCTGCGCTACAATCGGCGGATTTTGCTTCTGGCGAATCCTCCGGGACGATTTTCACGGCTGCTAACGGCGATGTCGCGGCTTTTCGGTAATCCCGGCATCCGCGCTGCCAGCGTGGCCCGGGCGGCCGCCGAACGCTGCGGCCTGAAAATGCCGCAGACGTTTTGATTCAGCTCAGAGTCGAGAGCTTAGAGCTAGGAAGCGGAGCGGCGAGAGAGGTTCCGGTTTGTCATCCTCGAGCGAAGCGAAGGATCCACTTAGACTCCGCCAGTCCCATCGAACTGGATCCTTCGCTTCGATCGAGGATGACAAACACTGGCTGAACAGAGCCGCCTGGTATAGACGCGACTCAGCTCTCAACTACAGCTTCGGGATCGCGCCTTTCATGATATCTCCCATGCTCGGCATCTTCTGGTAGCCGGGAGGCGGGACGAAGAGCGAGTCGGGCTGCGCGCTCTTGTCGACGTTCACCACATCCGTCCTGAACTCCTCCGGCCCGCCTTCTTTCCCGCGCTGAATCATGCGCAAAGGAAAAGCGTTGTTGTCCCGCATGAATTTCTCCCAGCCCTCCATCTTTTTCTTCCCCTTCCCTTGGGCAGCCATGAACGCGCCCATTTCCTTGGTCACCCACACTTCCGTCCACTTCCCATAAGAGACGCCCGTGTACTCTTCAGCCTCGATCCCCACGATTTTTTCTTTCCGACCGGTCGGCTTGAAATCCGTGTCGCCTTTTTTGGTCATCACCGCAGCCGCATCGGCAGGATCGATTTTCATGACCATGTACATCTTCTGATCCCCAGGGATCAGCATGATCATTTCCTTCGTGTCATAATTAAAAATTCCCACAAACGAGCCCTCCTCCTTCTTTTTCTTGTTCGAGTCGGGCTTCATCTCATAACGCATCTTCGTGCCCTTAATGTGATAGGTGAGCAGCGACTCCGATTTATTTTTCACGTCGGTCATCTTCATCTCGACCTTGCCTTCGAAGGCGAAGGTCATGGAAACGCTGGCGATCCAAACGAAACAAACCGCGAACACGCGGGAAAAGAGTAGAGAGCGAGTCTTCATTGAGGAGTGTGGTTGTGGGGCGGGGATCCGCGGCGTCGCAACCCAGAGGGCCACGTCGGCGAACGGGATCTGTCTAACACTTCTTCGCGATTTGACAGCTCGAATTACGGAGATTCCGGCTGCAAACAAGCGACCGGCCACAGCCGCGACGAGCCCAGCACGAATCCATTGGGTAGCGAGTTAACCCGCGGACTGAGCCGTCACTCGATCCGACCTTCGTCGAAGTCGATCAGGTCGGGTACGCTGCGGATTTCGCCAGCCCGATCCGCGCAGCCCATTGCGGTCAGCGCTTCCTTGAGGAACTCCTGGCCCGCCGGAGTCATCCCCTTCTGAACCAGGTCGCGATTCCATTTGGCGGCTCGGACATCCTTGGGCAGGAGTTCCGACAATTTTTCTTCCAACTCAGCATCGCTGGTCGATTCATGAACAAGCTTTTCCACCGCAGCGGGATCGATCCCGAGATGCAGGCAAAGGAACCGATCGAGACCGCGCTTGTAGTTTTTGGCGTAGCTGGCTGGAAGGGCGCCATGTTCCTTGACGTACCGGCACTTGGCCAAGAACCGGGGCAAGTACAACAAGCCGGTCGCTGGATGGGGCAAATAAGGCGAAGGCAGGCACGTCAATATTTCACCCGTAGAGCCAGGGATCGGTTTGGAAGGCATGAAAGGAGACAACTGTGGCTTCGGCGGGGGAAGCTCAATCCAGAAGGGGCGCTGCGGGAGAGGCAAGGCGCCTCAAGCCGACTCCAAATTCAAAGCGTAAAACTCAAAGCCATTTGGCGAGCTGGCTCCACACCTGATAGGCGCCAAGAGCCGTCATGAGCAGCGCAGCGATCCACAGGCATATCATCGATATCGGTCCTGCCCGGAGGGTTGTCTCGCGGTTCTTCCGGTGAAAATAGACCGCGGCGCCCGCCAGAAAAGGAAGCATCAGTCCTTGGCTGACGGCGCCGATGAAAACCAGACTGACCGGCGCGCCAAATGCAATGTATACGCTGGTGAAGGCGATCGCGAGGATCACGACGGAGATCTTCACCCAGTGCGTGTGATGAGCCGCGTCGCGATACGTCTTCAACTTGAATACAGTCAAGGCATCCGCGAGAAGCCGGGCGTTGGAGGCGGTCGCGCCGAAGATCGTCGAATAAAGAACCGCAAACGCGCCGACCAGAAACAAGTAAAAGCTCCACTCGCCAAAGACATCGCGGTACATGAACGAGAGGGTTTCGATCATCCGCTTGTCTTCGACTTCCATCCCGCGCGCGTGGAGAATCGCGGCCCCCAGCAGGTAGAAAGCAAGCGTGGTCGTCGTATACATTGCGAAACATGACCAGGCATCAATGCGCATGATTCTCAGCCACCCCCGGGCGCGCTCCTTCCATTCGGCCGATCCGTCGTTTGGACCGGTAAATTTGGCATAACCTTTTTCCAGGCACCAATACGGATAATAGGTCAATTCGGAAGCTCCCACGCCAATGAGGCCAAAAGCGCCGAATGCCGTGACGATTTTCTCCGGAAGATGAAACGAAAAACCGCTCGCAATCTGTGCTCCCGTGACGGCGTATTGCGTTCCTTGCAGTGCCGCCACCGCTACAGCGGTGGCGGCAATAAACACGCCCACGAGCGCCATTGAGAGCCCCTCGATCAAACGATAGCGGCCCACCACGAGCAGGACTACGCAACTCGCGCTGACGGCGATCGCAATCGAGCCGAGTGAAAGCGTAACTCCGCCCAATGAAAAAATTGTCGCCACTCCGCCGACAATTCCGGCCACTTGAAAGACCAGCGCCACATACATCGCCAGCCAAAGCCAGACGACCCAGGACACCACCGCGCGTGGCCCAGGCAGGGAATTCAGCGCATGCAGCGTGGCTCGTCCGTTGAGTATCGTATAGCGGCCCAGCTCGATCTGCACGAAAACCTTCAGCAAGCAGCCGAGCACAATGAACCACAGCAGTTTGAAGCCTTCTTGGGCGCCAAGCTTCGGAGTGACAATCAATTCGCCCGCGCCGACGATAATCGCGCTCAAGATCATGCCAGGGCCCAATTGACGTGTAACTCCGCGAAAATCGGTGGGCGCCGGGATGACTTCCGCCGCAGGGGGAGAGGTTGCCATGGCTCATGATTAGCGAAGCTGTTGCTCGGCAAGCAACGAAAGGTTTATATCGCCATACCAGGGGCCCGATCACGGCGGACGGCCGCACTGCAGTCTTGTGGTGCCCATCGGAAAAATCCCTAAGGGAAGGGTGTGCCGTGCCGAAACAAGGTTGTGGGCTTTTCGACCGCTTCCTTCCTCCGGACTCTTCCTCCGCTCGTGCGCTTGGGGAACCGCGCCTGGAGCGGAGCCCGGAAGATATGCCTGCTCGGCTGCTTGACCGTCACGCCCTTCTCGGCGGCTAGCGAATTGTCTCCTGACGCGCTCCCCACCCCCCATACCCGCGAGAAATTTCGCAGTGTCATGCCGCGCCACATTCGGTCGGACCATCCCGCCATCGCCCCGGTCGCGGACGCGATCCGCGCGGTGACGACCAAACCGATCGAGCAGATCGTGATGGTGCATGATGTCACCCATCTCTTGGTGGACTTCGACGACGACGAGCGTGTGTACGGAAAGTATGAATACCACGCTACGCTCGAAGAAATGCTCGAAAATCGCCGCCGCAACGGCTGGCTCTACCTCCGGGACGACTGCGATGGCCGCTCGGTTTTTGCCGCCCATCTGCTGGCTGCACTGGGCATCTCCTACAAGTTGCAGGCTTCTTACTGGAAACGACACGCCTGGGTGGTGGCCCGCGTCGACGGCGTCGACTACGATCTCCTGGACCTTACGGGTGGCGAACCCGAGACCGACCGTCCCTCCTACCGTTACGTAGGTCGATTCGTGACCCGTGTTTCCAATCCGCCGCCAGGCTTCAATTGGCGCCGCCGCTGGGCGGAAAACACCCGTCGCAATCTTCAAATTGGATTGCGGCTCGGACTGCTCACGCATGACTCGAAGCCGGGCAAACTTCGCGAACGCTATCTCACCGATTGGGTAAAACGATCGCCTGGGGGCGACCGATCTCCCCATGACGAACGGACGCTAACGGCGGCTTTCGCGGCGTTTCCCTTGGGCGAATCGCTGAGCGCAGGAGTCAACCACGCCATCGCGGCGGCTTCAGAAAAAGCCACCTCACCCAATGGGCTCGCCGCAGCTGCCACTAGCGGCAACCCTGCCAACTAGTACGTCGCGCGCGAAGGCCGCGAGGCTCGCTCGAGAGACTCGGGGGAACCGCCCCTGTGCAGCAATGCAGCCGCCGGGCTAGAGTCCTCGCAGATAGCTCGCCACAACGGTGGAGCTCTGGAGCTACACAAACGAAGTGGCACTGGAACTTGTAACGTTTTTGCGATCCGGGAATGGCTGAGTTCAGCTTGAGCGGAACGTTGTGTGTAGGGGAAACCCGCAAAGACGGACCCTTTCGGTCGAACCGATTGCGAATCGGGATCGATTCTGATCTCACAACAGTGTCCAGCTCATCCGAGAGTGACTCGGCGTCCGTAACGTATGTTCGGACTCAGCGTTAATTCTAGGCGGGTGTGCATAGCCCTTCTTTATCATGCGCGTTCTTCTATCCAGCTTCGTGTTTCTTTTCGCCGTCACGGCCGCGTCGGCACAACCCGCCTTCCTCGAATCCGGCGGACAGGTCGTGATGGAAGCGGAGAACTTCACCACCAGCGTCGCCGGTACCGGCTCCGCCAATGGCCAGACGTGGAACGCCGTCACGATTACCGGCAGTAGCGGCGGCGCTCGCCAGGCGATGAGCAATACGGGCGTGAACACCAGCGACACCCTGGTGGGCCCGCGGATGGACTATCGCGTTAAATTCGCGACGACGGGCACGTATTTCATTTGGGTCCGCCTGCGCGGAGCCGGCGCAAGCGACAACGCCCTTCACGCAGGTTTGAACGGCACAGCGGCCACGCTCGGAAGCGCGGGTATGTCCACCGGTACATCGTACAACTCCTGGCAGTGGAAAAGGACCAAGGAGAATAATGCCGTGGTGAGCGTGAATGTCTCCACGGTGGGATATCACACGGTGAACCTTTGGATGCGCGAAGACGGCGTGGTCGCCGACAAAATCATTCTGACGACCAATGCGTCGTTCGCGTCACCCGGAACAGGCACGGGCCCCGCCCAAAGTGCGAAAGAGGAATCGACTCCGCCCACGGCTCCCACCGCCTTGGCTTCCTCGGCGAAAACCGCGACGTCTTTCACTCTGACCTGGGATGCCTCGACCGACAACGTGGCGGTTACCGGATACGAAGTTTTCCGAAACGGCACGTCGATTGGGACCACCCCTGCCACTCCTCGGACCTTCAACGTCACGGGCCTGACCGCGTCCACCTCCTACAACATGACCGTGAAAGCGCGGGACGCGGTTGGCAATTGGTCGGCCGCGAGCGCCACTTTGCCGGTAACGACCAATGCCGCTTCGAACCAGGCGCCGGTGGCCACGCTGACGGCGCCTCCCGCCAATGCGCGGTTCACGCTGCCGACCTCGATCGACGTCACGGCCACCGCGACGGATTCGGATGGCACGATTGCCAAGGTGGAGTTTTTCAATGGCGCAACCAAGCTGGGCGAAGACCTGACTTCGCCGTTCGCTTACATCTGGGCTCCGACCGTGCCCGGAATGGCGACACTCACGGCTCGGGCCACGGATAACCTCGGCCTTGTCGGGACGTCTGCTTCGGTGGCGGTTCGCCTCCTGCCGGGGCTTCCCTACTCGGCCGACTTTGAAGCCTCTGAATCGTACGCGGTCGGATCGCTTCACAATCAGCGCGGGTGGATCGTTTTTGCCGGGGCCGCTCAGGTTTCCGCAACGGGGGCTGCCGCCGCAAACGGCACGCAGAGCGTTATCCTGAGTACGGGCGTAGTGCCCGCGGAAATCGATCAGGAGTTTGGACCAGGCGCCACTAATCCGCCCGTCGTCTACGTCGACCTTTTCGCAAAACCCGTTGCGGGCGGCGACCTGGCCAGCGCGACGCTGTTTGACCTCGATGCGGGCCAGCTCGCGTTCGTGAAATCGGGCTCCTTCGGCCAATTTTACGCTCTCAATGGGGATGGCGCCGGCAGCGGAACCTGGACTGCTCTAACGGCTTCCGTGCCGATCGACGCGAACAACGTCGCGAATGCCTGGCAGCGCATCACGGCCCGGATCAACTACACGGCCAAGACGTGGGATTTGTATTTAAACAGCCAGCTCATCGCCGTCGACCTGCGATTCCGGCTCAACGCTTCAACCTACTACTCGTGGTTCTCACTCAAAGGGCACTCCCTCTCCAGCGCTCAGTTGGACGACTTTTATGCCGCCCCCACCAATCCCCTCTTCGCCGATGCGGACGACGATGGCATGGACGACGCCTGGGAGTCGCAATATGGGCTTTCAACCTCCTCCAACGATCGAGCGGGTGACCTCGACGGCGACGGCTTATCGAATGTCGCCGAATACCAACTGCGTTCGCATCCCGGCAACGTCGACTCGGACGGCGATGGGTTGATCGACAGCGACGAGGTGACGCGAGGCACAAACATCTCCAACGCCGACTCCGATGGAGACTCGGTCAAGGATGGCCTGGAAATCGCGCTCGGCACGAATCCGCTGGTGGCCGACAGTTCGAACGTGCCGGTCGCTGGATTGCGACTCTTCTTGCACGCGGGACCAGGGACGACTGCGTTGTCGGGTGGGTCCGTGCGGACGTGGCTGGATCAATCTGGCCGCGGCAATCACGCCAGCCAGCCGACCGGCGCCTGGCAACCGACGTTGGTCGCGGGAGCGATCAATGGACGCGCTGCGGTCCGTTTCGACGGCACCGATGACACCTTTAGCCTCGCGAACTTCATGGGTCAGCCGACCGCAGCGACCGCGGGCGAAGTATTTGTGGTTTTGAAAACCGGAACCACGCCGGCCGAAGCCCGCAAGGCCTACGGATTTGGCGGACAATGGAGCACGATGTATCCCTGGAATGGCAGAATCAACGACGACTTCGGCAGCAACCAGAGCTACGATCTCGGGTTGGCTCCGAAGCCGGTCACAGAATGGCACATTTACAATGCCAGTGCCCGCGCGGGCGAATTCACGGCCAGTGTGGACGGCACGCCTTTCTATTCTCGCGCCGCCAATGTGGTGGCTTTCTCGACCGCTCCGACGATCGGATCAGGCGTCGGCGGGTACCACTACCAAGGCGATATCGCGGAATTGCTCGTGTACGATATCATGCTCTCGGATGTCGATCGCATGGCGGTCAACTCGTACTTGGCTGCCAAATACGGTTTCACCGGACCCGCCTCGCCGGCTCCGGGCGATTTGACCGCCTCCCCGCTCTCCCCGACGCAAGTCAGCCTGGACTGGACGACGGTGTTGCCGGAAACGCCGCTCGTTGCGTCGATCGAACGGCAGATTTCAGGTGGTCCCTGGGTTGTAGTGACAGAAGTTGCGCAAGCCCAAAGTTACATCGATCGCGGCCTCAATCCCGGATCGACCTATCGGTACCGCGTCCGCAATAAAACGTTTGGATCGCTCTCGTCGTATTCGAATGAGGCGACCGCCGTTACGCCGCTTGTGGGGGGTGTGGAATTTCCGCTGGGCAACATGCGGTTGTGGCTGAAGGCCGAGTCGAATGTGGTGGGCAGCCCCGTGATGGTTTGGAAGGACCAGTCCGGTCGCGGAAACAATGGTTCCCAGGCGACGTTAGCTAATCGTCCGACCGTCGTTCCCGACGCATTGAACGGGCGCCCTGTGATTCGTTTTGATGGCAATCACTACATCGCACTGACCTCGCTGATGACGAGCGCCACCGCCGGCGATGCTTTTATTGTCTTTAAGCAGCGCGATGGCGCCAATTCCGCGGGTCCTTGGGCGTTCGGTCTCGCCCGGTACAGCCGATACCCTCTCGACGACGGTTTGATCCAGGACGATTTTGGAACGACCGCCACCGTGAGCGGTTTCGTAGCGACCCAGGATCTTTCCTTCCATCTCTACAACGTGACGAGTGGTCCGGATGCGTGGTCTCAGCGCCGCAACGGTTCTCAGCAGTTCCGGCGCACACCGAACACCGTCGCTTTCCACGATTCGATCACTCTCGGCTCTTCCAACGGCGGATTCGCCGTGGCGGACATAGCCGAGGTGATCGTCTATGAACGGGTGTTGTCCGACGCGGAACGTTTCATGGTGGGCGCCTACCTTTCTCAGAAATATGCGCTTCTCCCGGCGGCGGTGGCCACACCGCAGGCGCTAGCCGTCGACGCGTTGTCGACCACTCAGGCCTCCCTGCGGTGGCGGCACGACGTGTCTGACTCGCTGATCCTTTATGTCGTCGAACGGCAAATCGGTGCCGAATCGTGGCAAGTCGCGGCCGAAGTGGCAAATGCCCATAGCTACGTTGATCGAGGCCTCCCGCCCGGTGCCGCCGTCAATTACCGCCTGAAAGCAAAAACCTATGGTGGTGAGTCGGCTTATACTGGCACCGTGTCGGTCGCGCTCCCGGTCGGTGGAGTTTCGGATCTGCCGTTAGAGAATTTGCGGCTGTGGGTAAAAGGCGACGCCGTGGCGACAAGCGGGGAAGTCGGCACCTGGCCTGACTTGTCGGGGCGCGGCAACGACCTTCGCCAGCCGGGAAAGACGTTTCGTCCGGTCGTTGCCCAGGATGTTCTCAATGGCTCCGCAATCGTCCGTTTTGACGGCCTGGACAACTACATCAGCGCGATCGACCTCATGAACGGGGCCACCGCGGGCGATGCCTTCATCGTGGTATCGGCTATGCGCAATGGCCAATCCGGTGGGCGAGGCCTTTGGCGCTTCGGAACGCCGTCAGGCGCTGCTTACACAGCGGTCGACGGCTACGCTCACGACGATTTCGGATCCACAACCCTGGAGCAGGGGGGCATGTACGCCAAAGACGAAGTGGAGGCGTTTCACCTCTATAATGTCCAGTCAGGTCCAGGGAGTTGGGCGCAGTGGCGAAACGGCGCGCGTCGTTTCTATCGCAACGCAAACGTCGTCAACTTCCCGAGCACCGTTTATCTCGGAAGCGGTAACGTGGGCTATCTCGCAGGCGACATCGCCGAAGTGATGGTCTACGACCGGGTGCTGACCGACCGCGAACGCGAGAACGTAGGCAATTACCTCAATCTCAAGTATGGGTTAACGTCGCGAGTCGCTTTCGGTAGTTACCGCGACAGCAACCAGAACGGTCTAAGCGACAAGGTCGATGCCCAACGCGGGTTGGATCCGTTTTCAAACGACGTCGACGGAGACTCCTTGGGGAACCTAGACGAATTGCGCGCAGGCACCGATCCGCTCAAGAGCGACACCGACGACGACGGCGTCGCCGACAACCTTGACGCATTCCCGCTCGATCCCACCCGCTGGCAGCTTCCGCCGCCCGTGCCAGGCGACACCACTCCTCCCGTGATCAACGTCGTCCAGCCGAGTGACGTCACACCTTTGCCTTAACTTCCATGCTCTGCTTCAACTCCCGTTCTTCTCGCGCGCTCCCTGGTTGGATGCGAACTCTCGCCGCGTTGCTGATCCCAGCGTACGTCAATCTCGCCCTCCCAATCGCGCCGACGTTGGTCGCCGCGACTGAGGCAAGCCCCGCCACTCGCCAAATCGAGGAAGCGCCTCCGATCGTTCGAACCGCGACCGGTGTCAAAGCGAACCGCAAGCAACCGGTCCTGACGATCGACACGCCGCAGGCATCGCCGCTGCATGCTTTCTCGGTTCCGCTTGTAGCGGTTGGGGTGACGCCGCCCGCGGCCGAGCAAAAAGCCCTTCTCGAAGCTGTATCCGCCTACCTTGCGAGCCAAGATAGCGACCGGTCGAAGGCCCTTTACGCGTTTCTCGACAAGTACCCGTCCACCGCCTACGGCGCGTCGCTGGAATTGAATCTTGGGCTTTCCTTCGCAGCCTCGGCCTATTTTTCGCGCGCGCTGGGTGCCTTTGAGTCCGCCTGGAATCGCAGCAAGACAGCGACCGATGTCAAAGCCCGCGCCATTGCCGATCGCGCCTTTGGCGAACTTGTTCATCTGCACGCTCGCCTCGGTCACATGCAGGAGCTCGAAACGCTCTTCGATTCGGTCAAAGGCCGGGATTTTACGGGCTCCGCGACGGAGCTTGTCGATGGAGCGCGACAAGGCCTAGGGATGATGAAGGTGCGGCCGGGCGACTCGTTCAAGTGCGGCCCAGCGGCGCTCAATCGAATTTATGCCTGCCTGAACAAAACGTCCGGCGAACACGCGGTGTTCGCGGAGGCGAAGTCGACGACGCGGGGCATCAACCTCGCGGAGGTTCACCGCCTCGCCCAAAAGGCCGGAATGAAACTCCAGATCGCGAAGCGCACGCCGGGCGCGCCTCTGCTGTTTCCCTCCGTGGTGCACTGGAAAGTCGGGCACTATGCCGCGTTGATCGAAGAACACGACGGTATCATCACCGTTCAGGATCCCACGTTTGGCCCTGCGTACGCGGTCTCCCGGCAGGCAATTGACGACGAAGCCAGCGGATATTTTCTTGTCCGTGAAGGGGCACTTCCGAACGGCTGGAGCGCCGTCGCCCTGAGCGATGCCGCGACCGTCTGGGGCCGTGGACAGGCCAATCCAGCAGACCCGCGTCGCACGACCGATAACGACCGCAAAACCAACGATGATTGCGGGAAAGGGATGGCGGTCGCAGGGGCGCACCTCTTGGTGGTGAGCTTGAATATCTCGGATCAACCGATCGGTTACACGCCGCCGGTCGGTTCGGACATCGCCTTTCGCGTGGTCTACAACCAGCGCGAAGCAAATCAGGAACCGGTTTTCAATCACGGCAATCTCGGCCCGAAGTGGAACACGAACTGGCACTCGTACATTTCCATTCTACGCGTCGGATATCTCGTTGGTCCGGATGCGATGGTCGTGGAGGACTACCCAATTGTGCATTTGCCGAATGGAGGCACCGAAGCTCATTTCCCAGCGGTTTTTGCGGCGGGAGCGCCCTTGATTCGCCATCCCGATAGCAACGCGCTCATGACGAAGGAAGGGGACGGCTGGGTTAGAAATGCGGCCGATGGGTCAAAGATGGTGTTTCGGAAAAAGTTCGATGTGCGCGTCGCGAGCCAGACCTCTACGTCGACCGGGACCGTCAATCAGCCCTATTGGGGTTACTTCCTCGAGGAGAGCATTGACGCTTCCGGCAATCGCGTGCTGCTGACCTACGATTCCCCGACTGTAAACGGTGCCCCCAGCGCACGGCTGCGCTCCATTACCGACGCCATCGGTCAGGTATCCACCATCGATTACGATCTCTCGGGCGACGTTCTCAAGGTGACCAAATTCACCGACCCGTTTGGCCGATTCGCCACCTTTGGCTACGATGCGAACGGTCGACTCGAGCGGATCACGGATACGATCAATCTCTCGTCGCAATTCACCTACCAGGGAGCGGGGGACTTCATCAATTCGATGACGACCCCGTATGGCACTTCGAGCTTCGCCTACAGTGGCGATGGCATTGCGCGCTGGCTGGAGCTGACGGATCCGCTCGGAGTCAAAGAACGTGTGGAGTTTCCGCTGGCGACCGCGTTCGCGACAGGACCTGTGCCCACGGGCATGGGGGCGGCGCACCATTTCACAACGTCACCTACTATTGGAACAAGCGTGCGATGGCCGAATCTCCCGGCGTGTACTCGCGGGCTCATCAGTACAAATGGCTGAGAGCGCGAGGCTCTTCCGGTTACACGTCGGGAACCCTAGCCGCCGAGAAGGCTCCGCTGGAGGGGATCGTGTACTACAACTACGAAGGACAGACTGACTTCAGCTTTGAAGGAACGACGGCACGCGCCACGAAAGTAGGCCGTGTCCTCGACGACGGGACCTCCCAGGTGCAGCAGTTCGAGTACAACCCGTACGGCCATGTCGTTCGCTCGGTCGATCCTTTGGGCCGCGAAACATCGTATATTTTCGATCAAGAGCCAACCTCGCCTGGATACCTGACCGACTTGAAGGAGATCAGGCAAAAGACGGGACCCAACGCCGCGGACTTTGAGGTTCTCGCGAAAGTCTCCTACGACTCTCGCCACCTCCCGCTGTCGGTGACCGACGCGGCCGGTCAGCCCACGACTTTTACGTACAATACCGCTGGCCAGGTCCGAACCGCGACCAACGCGAAAGGAGAGCTAACGACGTTTTGGTATCATCCGACGGGACAACCTGGATTAGGCGAGCCGCTCGATCCGGCGGCGACGGGCTACTTGATCGCCCTTGACGGTCCGGCTTTGGGTGCAAGCGATTCCACTCGCTTTACCTTCGATGGCTTCGGTCGCCCTCGCACGACGACCGATAGCGAAGGATATGTCGTGACCATGGATTACGATGGCTTCGATCGGCCGACGCTCGTTTCATTTCCGGACGGAACCTACAATCAGTTGGTCTATGAGCGACTGGACTTGACCAAATCGCGCGATCGTCGCGGACGTTGGACCACGTTTGCTTACAATGCGCTCAGGCAGCGCGTCAGCAGCCGGGACCCCGCCGGTCAATTGACCCAGTTCGATTGGTGCGCGTGCGGTGCCCTGCATCAAATCATTGATCCCGCGGGCAAAGCCACGATGTGGACGTACGACCGCCAAGGTCGGGTGATTTCCAAGACGTATGCGGATAACACGAAACAGACTTACAGCTACGAGCCGAGCACGAGTCGCTTGCTGTCGACGACGGATGCCAAAAGTCAGGTCACCACTTACCAATACTACCTCGATAACGCGCTGAAACAGGTGGCCTACAGCAATGCGGCAGTCGCTACGCCTACGGTGTCGTTCACGTACGACACCTTTTACCGCCGCGTCACCTCGATGACCGATGGCTTGGGCGCGACGATCTACAGCTACAACCCGATTCCGGTCGCGCCGACGCTTAGCGCGGGCAAGCTCGCGAGCGTGACGGGGCCTCTGGCAAATTCGACGGTGGCGTTTACGTATGACGAACTTGGTCGCACGTTGAGCACGAGCATCAACGGAGCGGCGAACACGATGACGGCGCGTTATGACACGCTGGGACGCATCGATCGGACGACGAGCTTGCTTGGGACTTTCGACTACGCTTATGTGGGCGTCACCGGGAGACTGCAGCGCGTGGACCTACCTAACGGCCAAAAGACCTTTTTTGAGTACCACCCTAACACCGCGCCGACAGGCACGGGCAATGGGGACCAGCGCCTGCGTGAAATCCGCAATCTCACTCCGTCAGGAGCCACGTTGTCGACGCATGGTTACACGTACGACATGAACGGGTTGATTCAAACCTGGAGCCAGCAGATCGATGCCAGCCCGGCGGTGACTGCCTCCTTTGAATACGACAATGCAAACCAGCTCGTCGGAGCTCTGATGCCTGTCGGCTACAGCAGCACACTGAAATCGCATCGTTATCGCTACGACAGCGCCGGCAATCGCACGAGCGAACAAATCGACAACCGCATCACCTCGGCGTCGCACAACACGGTCAACCAGCTCACGTCGATAGCACCCTCCGGCCCCGTTCGCGTTTCCGGCACGGTTTCCGAGGCCTCGAGCGTCACGGTTAACGGCGTCGCCGCGACGGTGGACTCGGGCAATACCTTCTCTGCCGACGTGCCGCTTAGTCCGGGAACACAGACCCTTTCCGTGGTCGCGAAAGATCCCAGCAACAACACGGCCACGCGCAATTACCAGTACACCGTCGCAAACGGAACCGGCCGCACCCTGTCCTACGACGCAAATGGAAATCTAATCAACGACGGCGCCGGCAAGACGTACGATTACGACGCCGTAAACCGCTTGGTGAAGATCACCCAAGCCAGCGGCATCACCGAATTCGCCTACAACGGCGCCGGCGAACGCGTGCAGGAGAAACTCAATGGCACGCTGATCAAACAATGGATCTGGGCCGGCGGTACCCAGCCCTCCGAAGAACGCGACGCCTCCAACAACGTCACTAAACGCTTCTTCGGCTCGGGCCAGCAAATCGCAGGAGCGAACTACTATTACGCCACAGATCACTTGGGGTCAGTCCGAGAAATGACAAATGCGTCCGGTGCCGTGCGAGCGCGGTACCAGTACGATCCCTACGGCAGACAAACCAAAGTCTCTGGCGATTTGGAGAGCGACTTCGGGTTCACGGGCCACTACCGACATCAAGCGTCTGGACTCAGTCTGACGCACTTCCGTGCTTACGAGCCAAATACGGGCCGCTGGACAACTCGCGACCCCATCTCTGAGAATGGTGGGCTCAATCTTTATGCGTATTGCGCGAACGATCCGATTAACTATATGGATCCCCTTGGGAAGGTACGCTGGGGCCAATTTGCAAAAGGTATCGCGGTGTTTACCGGAGGACTTGTTGCTGTTGCTGTTGCCGCCACGTCAGTGGGTGTAAGCGGCGGGCTTTCCGCTCCCGTCGCCGCGCTGCTTGCGCTGAATGGGGCTGCTGCAATCACTTATGGTCTAGGAAATATTGTTGCGGCCTTTGCACCAGATGCAGCACAAGCGCAGAAAATGGCCGAGGCTCCTCAGAGCGCTATTCAAGCAGCTGCGCGTCTTGTGGGCGGCAAAGAGCTGCAGGACTTAGTCGGCATAGGAGAGTCTACTATTAATATCTGTGGAGGAATCGCGAATAATGTAACGAAGCTAGAGAAAGTTCAACAGTGGGTAGAGGGTGCCGACAACATGAAGTCCGTAATTGAAACCGCACGAGACTCCATCAACAATGCTGGCAATCCTAGTCCTCCTACTCCGATTCCGACTCCGCCTAATCCAGTGCCCACCCCAGTCCCTCCAGCAAAATGAAAATCGTAGATCTTTTCATTGGCTTATCGTTAGCCGCATCGGGTTACTACCTTTTATGGCGATTCAAGAGAAGCCAAACGGGTTTTCCAAGTTGGATTCCCAAAGCGGCTGTGATGTTGATGGTAACAGGCTTTATGGTGGCAATGTGGGATTTATTATTCTCCCTGGCCGGCAATTAGAAACAGTCGTGAGGCGAAGCCAACGAGATAGCGGGCACAAAATGCAAGTCGCTACCCAAGCGGCGCGCGCCGCGCCAGCTCTGCGAGCTGTCACGATGTCTCCTTTCTCCTCCGCTCCTGGGGGTCGCTCCGTCCGGTAAAAAGGGTGAAAGGGCTCAAGAGGGGAAAACGAAGGACTGCCCGTGAAGAAAGTGGTTATTGGATTGATTATTGTATCTATAGTTGGATACATTGCTATCCGTTTTTGGGTCTGCACGGTTTACAACTATGACCGCGACATAAGAAATCAGGAGCAGATTGCGAAGGGGTACGTCTCCTTTTATCGCGACAAAAACGAGCTCCCTCCCTCCCTCCCTCAAGCAACTCGTCGCTGCGGGTTATCTGCCAGCGAAGGGCCTTTTCTATCGAGAGCCGCCTGGGTTTTGGAGCCAAACGGACGGGCGGAAAGGGGTCAAACCGTGATTATTGGTATTTGACTCGGGGTGGGGCCTCGGCTTGAGTGTGTGAATGGCTCGGAAGCTGAGGTTGGAGTACGAAGGAGCGCTGTACCACGTCATGAATCGCGGGAACTACCGTTCCGCGATATTTGGAACGGCTGGCGCGAGAGAGGCGTTCCTCAAGTGCCTGGAAGAAGCGTGTGGGAAAGCGGGCTGGGTGGTGCACGCATACATCCTGATGTCGAATCACTACCACTTGGCTTTAGAAACCCCTCAGGGGAATTTGGTGGCCGGAATGAAGTGGCTCCAGAGCACGTTCGCCAATCGGTACAACCGCCTAAGAAGCGAGAACGGGCATGTCTTCCAGGGCCGGTACAAGGCTATCGTGGTGGAAGACACCGAGGGTTTGGGAGCGGTGTGCCACTACATCCATCTAAATCCGGTCAGAGCAAAGCTCCTGACGGTAGAGCAGCTCGGCACGTATCGGGATAGCAGCTATTGGCGGCTGCAGAATGAGAAAAAGCGGCCCACGTGGCTGAAACTGCGCACGTGCCTGGCACAAGCCGGAGAACTGGCGGACACGCCGGCAGGAAGGCGAAACTATGCTGAGTACCTTGCCTGGCTGGCGGAGAACGAACCTGCGCAGAAGCAGCTGAAGTTCGATGTCATGACGAAGGGGTGGGCGCTCGGAAGCAAAGGCTTCAAACGTGCGCTCATCGAGGATCATAAAAAACAAGTGGCAACCGTGCCGGCAGAGCGGGAAACCGAAGAGGCGGCCACGCTACTCTGGCAGGACCTTTTGGAACGCGCATTGAAAGCAATCGGCAAGACGCGGCTGGATATCCGACGGGAAGCAAAGGCTGCTCCGTGGAAAGTGGCGATCGCGAGTCACCTAAAGACAGTCAGCACCGCAACAAATGTCTGGCTCGCCGGACAACTAGAGATGGGCGTACCATCGGGAGTCAGCCGCTATGTCGCCCAGCTCAAACAAGGAAAAATCTCCGCCAACGCCATCCTTGATCGCATCGCAAAAATCACGGTTTGACCCCTTTTTTGATTCCCCGAGCCCGAAGAAGGCTGGGCAAGGGCAATCTGCCTCTGGTCAGGGAATTGGAAACCATCGGCCGTACGAGGGAGGCTGGTAACATGAATGATGAAATAAAAGCACCAATTATACTATTCCTTGATGATGGAGCTCGGGTTTTCCGTTCAGTTCAAGAGGCAGAACAATGGCTGGAGCCAGTAGATGTACGGAATCATCCAGAATGGCACGGCTACGACTCAAATTGTCGGCGGATCACACCAGAAATTAGCTCGCGGGATACTCGCGTCTTAGGAGCGAAGACCACGAAAGAGGTCATTGTGATACGTTCGATCAAGCCCGGAAACCTGGAAAGTGAAGATTGGGCGAAGGAAATGATGGCAGAATATTTGAAGCGCTTGGACGCAAATGTGGACATAGGTATTTTATTACAATTACCGGCTGAGGATTTACTAAAGCGCGTTCTCGAAAGGCTGCAAACCGAGGAGGCGTAGACGAATGAGTATGAACAAGAATCACCCGCGAGTTATGAGTCTGGTTAAATGGGTACTGTTGCAGGTGTACCTGATGGAGTCGTCGCGCGCGGAAAAACATATTTATTCCTCGGCGAAATCGTTAACATGGAAGGGCATTGCGCAGGAGCAAAAGGGGTCAAACCGTGATTATTGGTATTTGACTCGGAGCTGGCTTCAGGTTGAGTGTGTGAATGGCTCGGAAGCTGAGGTTGGAGTACGAAGGAGCGCTGTACCACGTGATGAATCGCGGGAACTACCGTTCGGCGATATTTGGGACAACTGGCGCAAGAGAGGCCTTCATAAAGTGCCTGGAAGAAGCGTGCGGGAAAGCGGGCTGGGTGGTGCACGCGTACATCCTGATGTCGAATCACTACCACTTGGCATTGGAAACCCCGCAGGGGAATTTGGTGGCCGGTATGAAGTGGCTGCAAAGCACGTTCGCGAATCGGTACAACCGCCTAAGGAGCGAGAACGGGCATGTCTTCCAGGGGCGGTACAAGGCTATCGTGGTGGAAGACACCGAGGGCTTGGGGGCGGTGTGCCACTACATCCATTTAAATCCGGTCAGGGCGAAGCTCCTGACGGTAGAGCAGCTCGGCACGTACCGGGATAGTAGCTACTGGCGGCTGCAGAATGAGAAAAAGCGGCCCACGTGGCTGAAACTGCGCACATGCTTGGCACAAGCCGGAGAACTGGCGGACACGCCGGCAGGAAGGCGAAACTATGCTGAGTACCTTGCCTGGCTGGCGGAGAACGAATCCGCGCAGAAGCAGCTGAAGTTCGATGTCATGAGCAAGGGATGGGCACTCGGCAGCAAAGGTTTCAAACGTGTGCTCATCGAGGATCACAAAAAACAAGTGGCAGCGGTGCCCTCTGAGCGGGAGACCGAAGAGGCGGCTATGCTGCTCTGGCAGGACCTCTTGGACCGCGCATTGAAAGCCACAGGCAAGACGCAGCTGGATATCCGACGGGAAGCGAAGGCTGCTCCATGGAAAGTGGCGATCGCGAGTCATCTGAAGACAGTTAGCACAGCGACAAACGTCTGGCTCGCCGATCAGCTAGAGATGGGCGTACCATCGGGAGTCAGCCGCTATGTCGCCCAGCTCAAACAAGGAAAAATCTCCGCCAACGCCATCCTCGATCGTATTGCAAAAATCACGGTTTGACCCTTTTTCTCGGAACTTTCGCCTCAACGGAACGGCCGCATTCGGGATCGGAATTACATTAGCACTCGGATTTCATCGAGATTCGACCGGGGGTTGGGACATTCAGTTTACGGCGGCAAAGACCACCGCGCTCCCAGGTGCTAGTGCAACAATTGGGTATACACACACCAACGCAAAATCTGTGGACGAACTAACGGGTTTTGGAGGGGCTGTTGGTGTTTCTGGCGGCTTCATTGCTGGAGCTGAGGCTAATCTAATCGCAGGAGCTACGTATGCAGGGGGAGATTACGGAATAGGCCTTTCGACTCCAGGCGTCACTCCTCAAGTCACTTACGGCTATACTTGGTCGTTTCGAAAAAAGTATGAGGATGCAAAAAACTGGTTCAAATCGAAGTTAATAAAGAAAAAGAAATGCCCATGATTGAAGCACTTACAGCTGTTGCAGCTCTCATTCTTGGACTCTCGTGGTTCGTCTTATGGATCGTCATTGCCAAACGCTTCGATAGAGCGTTGCGCCAAATGTACGATCGCGACCATGAATGGTGGCAGGCAATAGGCTCGCCTGTGGGTTTCTTTTGGATACCTGCTGATCGAACT
>CAZJLP010000043.1:0-320 GCA_964546955.1 uncultured Opitutaceae bacterium
GGATATGCGCGCCGCGCTGGAGGCGCTCGAACTTCGCATCACTCGGACGGAGGAGGCGCGGCCCGATTTGCCATTGGAAGAGAAATGGACGGTCGCGGTCCCGAGCTGGCGCGACGACCTGGATCGGCCGATCGATCTGGTGGAGGAAATCCTACGGCTCCACGGCACGGAGCGGATTCCGGCGAGCCCCGTGCTCTCGCCCGCGCTCGTCGGTGACGACGATCCCATTGTGCTCTTCAATCGCCGCGTCACGGAGTACCTCGTGGGGCAGTGTTTCCACGAATGCGTGAACTACACGCTTCGCAGCCAGCGCGAACTGC
>CAZJLP010000043.1:330-29759 GCA_964546955.1 uncultured Opitutaceae bacterium
TTGGACCCCGAGCGCGGACGTGGCGGAGCTGGGCCTCGCGAATCCTTTTGTCGACGACCAGTCTCATCTGCGGTCGTCCCTGCTCGGAGGGCTGCTCGACACGTTGAAGCTTAACTCTGCGCGCGGAGAGGCGGTCTCCCGATTGTTTGAGACAGGGCGCGTTTTCCTACAACGAAACGGAAGCACGGTGGAGTGCGTCTCGGTCGCGTTCGTGCTCGCGGAGGATCCGAAGCGGGCGTGGCTCAAACGTGAAGGCCCGGATTTCTATTCGGCCAAACGCCACCTGGAGGCACTGGCTAGCGCGGCGGAGATCGATTTCACGCGGCAGCCCGTTTCCCTCGTGGCGGAGCCCGCGTTGGGCTGGCAGACGGGCCAAGCCGCGGTCGCCGGCGATATCCAGCACGGCTGGATCGCTAAAGTAGGATTGCTCGACGTGGCGTTGATCAAGAACCTCGGTCTCGAGGGCAAGGTTTTCGCCGGCACGCTGTCCCTGCTCCCGGAAAAACTGCGAGCCGACGGTTCGCGTGCACGCTACCAGCCGGTCGGTCTCTTCCCCTCGGCCCTTCGCGACTTGGCGCTGGTCGTGGATGAGACAGTCCCCGCCGGCGAAGTGCAAAAACAGTTGTCCAAAGTGGCCCGGGCGGCAGCCGGTCGCGCTTTCAGCCTCGAAGATATCGGCGTTTTCGACGTCTACCGCGGCAAGGGATTGCCCGACGGCAAGAAAAGCGTGGCGTTCTCTCTCGTCTTCCGCGCCTCCGATCGGACGTTGACGGACGACGAAGTGAACGCCGTTTTCAATCAGGTGCAGCGAGAGATCGCCGCCGACGGCAAGATTGCGGTGCGCGCCTGAGGTGTAGAATCAGTTGAGAGTTGAGAGCCGAACCGCTGCGGACGCGCATTCTGCGGTTTCAGCTGCTCACGCGAAAGCGGGGAGGGGTCTCACGCTCCACTCGCTCCTGAGGCACGTAGGCGCACGCTCACTCTTTGGCCGGGGGCGCGAAGGAGAAGGGGATGGCCACCTTCGTTTCGATGTATTTGCGCTCGGATACGGTGGGAACGAAAAACCATTGCTTCGCCGCGGCGAGGGCGGCGGTGCCAAATTCGGGGTGCGTAGCCTCAATCAGGCTCGCTTCCACGACTTCGCCCGAAACGCCGATGCGGCAGGCGATGACGGCCTTCCCTTCGACATTCTTCGATTTGAACTTTGCGGGATACTCCGGGGCGATGGTCAGTACGGGCGTGAGCGCGCGCTGAGAGGTTTTCTCCAGGAAGTAGGACTCCGTCATGGTAGTCTCGGAGGCGCGAGCGGATTTGCGGAGCGAATGCAGATGTTCGCCGCTTTCGGAAAAGATGTACAACTGGTGCTTACCTTCCTGCATGGCGTCGCCGGCCATGACCTTAACCTCAAAGGACTGCGTCTTGTTGGCGACCAAGCGCGGCAATTCGAAAACGGCCAGACCTCTCACCTTGCTGCCGTTCAAATCCAATACGAGAAAACAATTCTCCAGCGTTTTGTCGGAGGTCAGCAGACCTGATACGACGTTTTCCAGCCCGCGGTCGAAGGAGGCCGCGTCGAGCTCGCGATCGGCTTGAAAGCGGTCGATTTTGATAAAACCGTCCCGATAAAAAAGAGTCTTTTTGAGCATGTAGTCCATGCTCTCCGTCGCGACAAGGCGGCCGTTGAGGCGGACTTGGGAAACCGAATCGCGCACCGCGCGAACCGGCAGGAACTTGTCCTGGTGCTTCACGAAAAGCACATTCTGCGCCGACGCAGGCACAGCAACGGCTACCGCGATGACGTAAGCGATGCGAGCGATGGCATGCATAAGGGAAGTATTCGTCCTAACTGAGGGGTTCTTTAGCGCAATTGTATGTCGTAATTGACCTTGGGTTGCAATGAAAACCATTGGCTTTCAGGGACGTGGGATTTGCCGATTGCCTTCGAAATAGGCCCTACGCATAACCGGTTTTTACATTTGCTCATGTCAAAGCCCACCGACCTGGATATCGACCACGTGGCGCGTCTGGCCCGGATCGCCCTGACTGCGGAGGAAAAAACGCAGTTTGCCGCCCAATTAGGCGACGTTCTGACCTACGTCGAGCAGCTCAAAAAGGTGGACGTGAGCAACGTGGAGCCGACGGCCCATGCGTTCCCGGTTTACAATGTCTGGGCGGACGACGTCGTGGAAGCCAGCCTCCCCGCAGAGGCGGCGCTGAAAAATGCGCCCGCCCAGCGCGACCACATGGTCGCCGTGCCCAAGGTTGTGGAATGATGCTTTTGAAGTAGCGAGTAGTGGGTAGCGAATAGCGAGCATGCTGCCGCTCTGCCTTCGCCCCACGACAATACCTATCCTGCCTATTTTCCGACGACACCTTCTATTCGATGCCTTCAGACCTTCACTTTAAGCCGATCACGGAGCTGGCCGGACTGCTCGGCGATAAAAAGATCTCGGCGGTCGAACTCGCGCAGGCCGTCCTCGCCCGCACGAAGGCGGTCGACGCCCGGGTGAAAGCATTCAACTCGTTCGACGAGGCGGATTTGATCGCCAGCGCGCGCGCGTCGGACGAACGGCGCTCGCGCGCGATGGCCCAAGGACCCTTGGACGGGATACCGATCGGAATGAAGGATGTGATTTCCGTCGCGGGCCAGCCCCTGACCGCATCGAGCCGCATGCTGGCCAATTTCGTGTCGCCATACGATTCCACGGTCACTCGCAAGTTGAAGAACGCAGGCGCGCTTTGCTGGGGGCGGCTCAACCTCGACGAATTTGCGATGGGATCCTCGACCGAGAATTCGGCCTTTGGGAGCACGAGCAATCCGTACGATCTCGAACGCGTGCCCGGGGGCAGCTCGGGCGGCAGCGCCGCGGCGGTGGCCGCCGGAGAGGCGATCGCGGCCCTCGGTTCGGACACCGGCGGATCGATTCGGCAGCCGGCCGCGCTGTGCAACGTCGTGGGCCTCAAACCCACCTATGGTTTGGTTTCACGGTATGGCTTGATCGCTTTTGCGTCCTCCCTCGATCAGATCGGCCCCTTCACGCGAACGGTGGAAGATGCCGCGATTCTGCTGGGCGCCATCGCCGGGCACGATTCGCACGATTCGACGTCGTTCAAGACCGCGATCCCCGACTACCGGGCGGAGCTCGGCCGGAGACAAGGTCCGTGGAAACTCGGCATTGCGAAGGAGTATTTTGGCGAGGGTCTGGATCCCGAAGTGGCCGCGGCCGTGGAGTCTGCGATCGCTTTCTACAAAAACAAGGGGTGCGAAATTAAGGAAGTTTCTTTGCCGCACACCGAATACGGCGTCGGAGTATATTACATCATCGCCACCGCCGAGTGTTCATCGAACCTCGCCCGCTACGATGGGGTGCGCTATGGACACCGGTCCAAGGAAGCGAAGGATCTGCTCGAACTCTATTTCAAATCGCGGGCCGAAGGTTTTGGCGCCGAGGTGAAGCGCCGGGTGATCCTCGGGACGTATGTCCTCAGCAGCGGGTACTACGACGCGTTTTATCTGCGGGCCCAAAAAGTGCGCACGCTGATCCGGCAGGATTTTCTCAACGCCTACAAGGAGGTGGACGCGATCCTCACGCCCACCTCGCCCACGCCTGCGTTCAAGAAGGGGGAGCGTTCATCCAACCCGCTCGCCATGTACTTGAGCGACGTTTACACGATCGGCGTCAATCTCGCGGGTTTGCCCGGAGTGAGCATCCCCTGCGGCTTCACCAAAGCCGGCCTGCCAATCGGCCTCCAAGTGATCGGCCAGCCCTTCCAGGAAGCCGAAATGCTCTCGATCGCCCACGCCTACGAAAAAGAGCATGACTGGAATTTCAAACACCCAAGCCTCTGAGTAGCGAGTAGCGGGCAGCGAGTAGCGAGCGTCGCTACCGCGGCCTGCGACCTCCTACTGGTATTCTACTCGTTACCCGCTACACACTACTCGCTACTTCCGGATGAAATACGAAGCTGTCATTGGCCTTGAGGTGCATGTGCAGATCAAGACGCGGTCGAAGATGTTCACGCGGGTCGCGGCCGGGTATGGCCACGAGGTCAATACGCTGACCGATCCGGTCGTGCTGGCTCTCCCGGGTGCGCTTCCGGTCATGAACAAGGCCGCGCTCGATGCCATCATCAAGGCCGGGTTAATGCTGGGCTGCGAGATCGCCCCGGTGTGCAAGTGGGATCGGAAGAACTATTTTTATCCCGACTCGCCGAAGAACTACCAGATCTCGCAATACGATCAGCCGATCTGCATCGGGGGTTTTGTGGAGATCGAGCTGCCGGGCGCGGCCCGCAATATCATGGGCGAGCACAAAAAAATTCCGCTGACCCGCATTCACCTCGAGGAGGATGTCGGAAAGCTGAATCATTTTTCGCAGGATTCGCTCATCGATTACAATCGGGCGGGCACACCGCTGATGGAAATCGTCTCGGAGCCGGCCTTGCACACCGCCGAGGAGGCTTTCGCCTATCTGACGTCGCTGCGCCAAACCATGATTTACGGCGGCATCTCGGATTGCGACATGGAGAAGGGGCAGTTGCGCTGCGACGCGAACATTTCCATTCGTCCCGTGGGGGAAACAAAGCTGGGGACCAAGGTCGAATTGAAAAACCTCAACTCGATTTCGTTTGTGCGGGACGGCATCGCCCACGAGATCAAACGCCAGATCGCGTTGGTCGAAAGCGGCGGGAAGATTCAGCAGGAGACCCGCGATTACGACGGCACGACGGGGACTTCCCAATCGCTGCGCTCCAAAGAAGACGCGCACGACTACCGTTATTTCCCGGATCCCGATCTCATGCCGGTCAAGGTCGACGAGTCCTGGAAAATGTCCCTTCAGGCGCAGTGCCCGGAACTGCCCTTCGATAAGCAGCGGCGCTTTCTCGAACAGTATCAGGTGCCGTACACAATCACCTCGGTGCTCGTGCCGGACCGCGCGCTCAGCGACTTTTTCGAGGAGGCAGCCAAGCTTTCCGCAAAACCGCAGGCTGCGGGAAACTGGATCGTCAACGATCTCCTGCGCGAACTCGGCGCCGCGAAAATCAGTCTCTCCGATTCCAAGATTCGCCCGGCGCACATCGCGGCTTTGGTGAGACTGGTCGAAGCGGGCACGCTCGTGAACAACACCGCGAAGGAAGTATTTATCGAAATGTTTCAGTCCGGTGAGATGCCCGACGGCATCGTCGAGCGAAAAGGGCTCAAGACGGAGACCAACACGGACGAACTCGAACAGTGGTGCCGCGAGGCGATCGCAGGTAACGCGAAGGCGCTGGCTGAATTCAAGGCGGGGAAGGAAAGCGCGATCAACGCCTTCAAAGGCCCCGTCATGAAAGCGGCCAAGGGCAAGGCGAACCCGAAAGCGGTGGACGAGACGCTGCGCCGGTTGCTGGCAGGGATGTAAGGTAGCCCCGTGACCTCCGTCTCGGCGCCGCCGCAGCAGTCCTGGTACGCGGAGTGGGTTTATTTGCTCAAAGTTTCGAGGCCGGGGTTTTGGCTGACTTCAGTCTGGTTCTACCTTTTACCACTAGGCCAAGTCCGGCTCCTCGATTCGTGGACGTTCTGGCTCGGGATCGTCTACATTAGTTTCGGACTCGGCTTCATCATTTACGGCTGGAACGACACAGTCGACGCAGAGACGGACCGGCTGAACCCACGGAAGGATTCGTTCCTATTCGGAGCCCGCGGCACGCCGGAGCAGCTGGCACGGCTGCCCTGGTTCATCGCGGCTTCGCAGGCGCCTTTTGCCGCGGTCTTTTTCTGGCTCGAAGGGCCTCGCATTCTTCTCTGGTTCGCGGCGCTGATCGCAGCGACGTTCCTCTACAACAACTGGCCGCGTCCCGGACTGAAGGGAACGCCGCCGTTGGAACTCCTGATTCAAGCCGGATATCTGCTCGTGTTCGTGTTGAGCAGCTGGCTCAACGATGTCCCGCAGCTGCCCTGGCAGACCTTTGTTTTTGGACTCCTTTTTGCGATGCACTCGCACCTCCTCGGCGAGGTGATGGACGCGGTTCCCGACCGGGCAGCGGGGCGGGCGACCACCGCGACACGCATCGGAGTGCGCGCGGCAAAGGGCATCGTGGCGCTGATGCTCTCGGTGGAAAGCGCCCTGGTGCTGCATTATTTCGACGCTCCCTGGATTGGCTGGGCGCTCGCCGCCGGGGTTGCCTGGTTTATATCGGACGCGACGGTGCTGTGGCGGGATCGACCCTATTCGACGGCTCAAATGCGTTTCATTTTGATCGGTTGGAACGCGGTTGCGCTGGGGAGCATGGTTTGGATTTGGCAAACCGCGGCCCTGAGCGCCGTCCGGCCAGGTTCGAGCTCCCTGACAATTCCCTGACAACTTTCGGCAAGCGTTCTGACACGCCTGAGTAGGGTTTGTGGTTAAATCGGGGCTCCAATCCCGATCCCATGAAACTATCAGCTATTTGCTCGCTCACGGCGTCTCTTGTCGCCTTCGCCCTGCCTTTCCTCGCCGTCGCCTCTGCTGGCGACGCGGTTCGACTCCACATCGACGTTGACCGGCCGGTGCTGTCGGCCGATCAACTGGAAAAGGCCATAGTGAAAATCAGGCTCGAAGGCCTTCGCCTCGCGCACCCTGAATCCCGTCCGCCCGTAAATCTCGCTCTCGTGATCGATCGCTCCGGTTCAATGAGCGGTGACAAGATTGAAAAGGCGCGCGAAGCCGCGCTGGAGGCAGTGAACCGCCTCGGGCCCGAGGACATGGCGTCGTTGATTGTCTACGACGACAAAGTGCAAACATTGGTTCCGGCCAGCCGCGTCGGAAGCGGTAGCGCGTTGCGCGCGGCGATTCGCGGGATCCGCCCCGGCGGAAACACGAACCTTTTCGGAGGAGTTTCGCAGGGTGCATCCGAAGTGCGAAAGCACACGGAAAACCGGCATTATGTGCACCGGGTCGTTTTATTGTCTGACGGCTTGGCCAACGTGGGACCGAGCACTCCCGAGGAATTGGGTCGTCTCGGAACCTCTCTGGTGAAGGAAGGCATTTCGGTCACGACGATCGGCCTCGGGCTTGGCTTCAACGAGGATTTGATGACCCGATTGGCGAAGCGTAGCGACGGCAATACCTATTTTGTCGAATCCAGCCGCGATCTCACGGACATATTCAATCGGGAGCTCGGCGATGTGCTCAATGTGGTCGCGCGCAGCGTGGTGGTGGAAATCGAGTTTCCGACGGGCTTTCGTCCTCTTGGCTTTGTCGGCCGTGAGGGCACGATTCGCGGTCAAAAAGCGGAGTTCACGCTCAACCAAATCTATGGTGGCCAGGATCGATTTGCGCTGGTCGAAGTGGAGGTCGTTTCGAATCGGGCCACGACGGAGCGCGAGATCGCCCGCGCCACCGCCACCTTCGAAGATCTCGTGCAGCGGCGCGGTGGCAAAGCGAGCGCGAGCCGCATGGTGCGATTCAGCAAGGACACCGCCGAGGTGATTCGATCCGCCAACCATCAGGTTCAGACCGAGTACGCCCAGAACGTCATTGCGATGACGAAGGACCGGGCCGTCGAACTCGTGGATGCTCAGCGTCAAGACGAGGCGGGAAAGGTGCTTCGCGAGCAGGCCCAGGACCTCGAAACGTTGGCTCGCACTTATAGCAATAGCGCCGTGTTGGAGGTCGCGACGGCGAATGCCGCGGCGGCGGACCGACTGGAGAAAGACGGCTTAGACAACCACGCGCGGAAATCCTACCGCGCGGAAAGCGTCCAAACCAGTAGCCAGCAGACAACATCGTCTAAAAAGCGGTAATCGTTCCTCCATGAACTTCGTTCGCCAACTTGCCTGCATGCTGCCTCTTATCGGCTGCACCTCCGCCGCCGTGGAGGCCCGCGGATCCGAAGCCCCCTTCGTCGTGCACGAGTGGGGAACTTTCACGGCGGTATCCGCCTCCAATGGGCTACTTCTGACCGGACTGGAGGTGGAGGAGGAGCACGTTCCGCCCTTCGTGCATTCCCTTTCGGGGTTTCCCCCGCGCAACAAAGGCTGGAGCCGGCCGGTGACGGGCGTCACCGTCAAGATGGAGACGCCGGTGATCTATTTCTATTCGGACCGACCCCGCAGAGTCCAGGTCGACGTCGGCTTTGAGGGAGGGTCGATCAGCCAATGGTATCCTGATCGCCTGGAGGGCGAACAGCTTCACGATCCGCGCCTGGTCGCGAAGGCTACACTCAACGCCGCCAATGAGGGGGCGGTGGATTTCAGGACTGGATATCGCGGTTGGGCGCTTTGGGAAGTCGAGGTGCTTCCGCTGTCGACGGAAAGAAAGCCTTCCGCTGCCGCCAAACTCGAAACCGCGCAATGGTCGCGGGCGCGTGTTCCCGAGGCCAATTGGCTCCGCGGGGCAACGGGGGAGAGGGAGGGATTCATCTTCTACCGTGGCCTCGGCCGCTTCTCGCTACCATTGGTGGCCAGGTTCGCCGACGACAACCTGACACTGATCAACGAGGGGAAGGAAGACATCGGCTACGCGTTTGTATTCGAATGCCATCCGGAGAGAGGCCAGCGGGTTTGGTGGGCGGGTCCGTTAGTCGCTCAATCTCGTTGCAGCGTTGCTTTGGGGCGAGCCGGTGGACGTTCATCTGATTTTGAACCGGTGCGAGATGAGTTCCTCCTCGCTCTCAGTCGCGCGGGATTGAGCGAGTCCGAGGCGAAAGCGATGCTCGCGACGTGGCAGGAGAGCTATTTCGAGCGGGCGGGATTGCGGGTATTTTGGATTGTGCCGCGCGCATTTACGGATCGCGTGCTTCCGATGAAACTCTCGCCCGCACCCGATCGGCTCGAACGGGTGCTGGTGGGCCGAACCGAAGTACTGACCACGGAATTCGAAAAGGAGCTCGTGCGAGATTTTGACAGGGACGAAGGCAAACGCTGGCAAACGGATCGCTACTTCCGCGCTTATCGGGAGCGTGCGGCTCAACTGGTGGCTCGCGCCGGCATTGCGCCCGCCCAGGACGCCCCTTAGACCATGTTCGTGTCCCTCGCCGTCCGCCGACTCTACCTCTACTGGGTCCTCCTGCTCGTGCCCACGCTCGCGATCGGCGCCGCCGCTCTGGTCTTGCTGAAGCGCGAGCGCGAGCGGTTGGAAGAGCGAGTCGCGGCCGCTGATCTGGCGCGTCGGACGGCGATTGAAGCGCGCGCGCAAATTGTGGCGGAAAACGCGAGTCTGCTGGTCGATGAAATTCAGCAGGGCTTGCTCGCGACACTCGCGGAGTTTCCGCCGGCGCGCCTCGATGAGGCGCTCGACCATTTCGAAAAAGGAAATCCGCTCGTGCGGGCGACGTTCCGCTGTTATCCCAACGGAAGTTTATTGCGCCCGGCTGCGGGCAAGGTCGTGTCGGCGAAAGCGGCGGAATTTATGCGACGTTTCGGCCCCCTGCTGACGGCTCAGCAGCCTTGGAACGTCGCGGCAATGGATACCATGGCGCAGAAATTTTTGCCACCCAACGCGCCGGCCGAGGCGGACTACAATGTGCAGGCGCAAAACCGCGCCTACGAAAATATTCAGAGCGTTCAATCGGCCCGGCAGGAAGCCCGTGAGGTTTCCAAGGTAAACTCTTCCTCAGCCCTCCGCCGCGGCGATTTGGCCGATGACATGGCCGAGCAAAAAAAGGACGCGGCGGCCGCCCCGACTGCGGCGGTCCGGCCGCAGAACGAGGTCGAGCGCAGCGATCGAGGCGGCTGGCTTCCGTGGTTTGCCGACAACAAGCTCTTTGTTCTCGGCTGGCACCAACCGGGCGGAGTTGGCGAAGTCCGCGGCATCGAACTGGAGTTGTCGGCCTTGATTTCGCGACTACGCGCGGCTTTGCCGACGGAAGCCGACGCCGGAGAACGATACGCGGTACGCAACGATCGCGGCGCGGTTCTGCACGAAGTTGGATCTGAGAGCGGCAGCTACGAGGAAAGGCCTCACGTGCGCCTAGCCCTTTCGAACGCGCTTCCACACTGGGAGGTGGTGGCTTGGGCCAATCCGGTGAAAGCCAGAGCGACGGCGGGCGGCTGGTTGGCGGGTGCGACGTTCGTGATGGCGGCTCTGATCCTCACCACCCTCGCGGGCGGCGTGCTTCTGCTGCGCCAGGCTCGATTGAGCGAAGCCGAAGCGGCGCAGAAAACGTCCTTCGTCGCGAATGTCTCGCACGAGTTCAAGACGCCGCTCACGACGATTCGCCTGTATGCGGAATTGCTGGCGGAAGGGCGAGTGCGGGATCGGGAGCAGGGAAAAGATTACTTGAACACGATAGGCCGCGAAACCCAGCGCCTCGCCCGATTGGTCAACAATGTACTCGATTTTAGTCGGTTGGAGCAGGGCAGGAAAAAATTCGCGATCGAACCGGTCCGCCTAAGTGAAGAAGTCGCCCGAATTCTCGATGCGCACGGTCCACGAGTGGACGAGGCGGGTCTCGCGTTGAAACGCGAATTCCCCGCAGAAGAAGTGACGATTGCGACGGATCGGGACGCCGTGGAGCAGATTGTAATCAATCTTTTGGACAATGCATGCAAGTACGCAGCCGGTGGTGGGGAAGTTGTGGTGTTGCTCGGGGAAACGCCGGACGGCGGAGCCACAATTTCGGTCCTCGATCGCGGGCCCGGAGTGCCGGTGGCGCATCGAGAGTGGATTTTCGAGAAGTTTCATCGGGTCGACGATACACTGACCGCAGAGAAGACCGGTGCCGGTCTCGGCTTGAGTATTGCCCGCCAACTCGCGCGCGGCTTGGGTGGCGACCTCCGTTATGCGGCGCGCGAGGGCGGCGGCGGCGCTTTTGTCCTGGAATTGCCAGCCGCTGGACCGAAATCCCCCACCTCATGAAGGCTAAAATACTGATTGCCGAAGACGATTCAAACATCCGGGCCGGCCTCATGGCGACGCTCGAAAGCGATGGGTTTTCCGTCACCCCGGCGGCGGATGGAGCTCAAGCGCTGCGGCTTTTTGCGCAGGATAAATTCGATCTGGTGATCCTCGACGTGATGATGCCGAAAGCCAGCGGCTACGATGTCTGCCGGGAACTTCGCGCGTCGCAAGCGCAGGTGCCGGTGTTGTTTTTGACGGCGAAAGGCGAAGAGATCGACAAGGTGGTGGGACTCAAGCTGGGGGCGGACGACTACATGACGAAGCCTTTTGGCGTGCACGAATTGTTGGCTCGGGTGGAAGCGCTGTTGCGGCGGTCTCGGGTCGGTAAAGGAGCGTCGACCAAGGACGATGCATCCCTGCCGGTCCAATTTCGTCTGGGTCAGGCAGAAATCGACCGCCGAAAGTTCATTGCGACGATTGAAGGTCGATCGAATTCACTTACGGCGAGGGAATTGCGTTTAGCCGAGGTCTTTGCGCAACACCGGGGAGAAGTTCTGACGCGAGATGCGCTGCTGAACGCGGTCTGGGGTGTCGATTATTTTGGGACCACCCGCACGCTGGACCAGCATGTCGCTCAGCTGCGGAAAAAAGTGGAGGCCAACCCCGAGAAGCCGCTCGCGATCGTGACGGTTCATGGAGTCGGCTATCGCTGCGAGGGGTAGTGAGGTTGTCACATCGGGCGACTTGCCGGATCCATCGGTCGTCGTATGGTGAGCGCCATGAACCCTGTTACTCCTCGTACTGTGACCCGTCGCGACGCATTAAAAACACTCAGCGCGGGCGCTGCTTTCCTCGGTTTGGGCAGTGTCGTGGCGAGTCGAGCGGCGGAAGCACCTGCGGCGCCTGTCGTGGGCGGTTCCGGCCTGACGTTGCCAAAGTTGCCGTACGCTTACGACGCGCTCGAGCCGCATATCGACGCGCAGACGATGACCATTCACCATACGAAGCATCATCAGGCCTATATCACCGCCGCCAACAAAGCACTGGAAGCTCATCCTGCGCTCGGGAAGGTCGGAGCGGAGGGCATGCTGAAAAATCTCACGCAAGTGCCCGAGGGGGTTCGCACGATCGTGCGCAATCACGTTGGCGGGAACGTGAACCACAGTTTTTTCTGGCAGATTCTAGGCCCGAAAGCAGGGGGAGAGCCGAAAGCCGAATTGGGCGCGGCGATCGCGTCGACGTTCGGGAGCTTCGAAGCTTTCAAGACGCAGTTTGCGGATGCAGCCGCAAAGCGGTTCGGCAGCGGCTGGGCTTGGCTCGTTTTGAAGGATGGCAAGCTGAGCATGAAATCGACGGCCAATCAGGATTCGCCCCTGATGGAAGGAGAAGTTCCGGTGGTCGGCCTCGACGTTTGGGAGCACGCGTATTATTTGAAGTACCAGAATCGTCGTCCGGATTATGTCACGGCATTCTGGAACGTGGTGAACTGGGATTTCGCGAACAGCCTGTACGTCGCGGCGAAATAGAGCTCTGAGTTCCACCTGGCGAGTTGAGTCTGCGGCGCCGGGCTGGAAGCTCGGAAGGCCGCGCTGAGCCGCGGCAACCCGCCCGGCGGTCGAGTTCTACCTTCTGCTTGAGTCCGGGCAAAAAAAGAGCGCCGCGATTAAGCGGCGCTTGCTAGGCAAAACAAAGTGGTCCGTTTACTGGACTTTGATGACCGGCGAGGCCGAGCGTTGCTGCACGGCGACCGGGACGTTCGGCAGGCCGACCGACTCGCGGGCGTTCATCTGCTGAGCTTCGCGGTGTTTCGGCTTCTGGGCGAAGAACTCGACCAAGTGCGAAACCTCGGTGTAGCCGCGGGCGCGCAAGGAGTCTTCAACCTTCCTGATCAACGTGCGAAGCTCGGCCGCGTTTTCCGCGTCCAGTTCTTCGACTTCGTTGCTGTCCTTCGAGACGATGTGGTACGGACTCTCATTATCCAAGTTGATCTGGTAGAGACTGGTACCGTTATGGAAATAGCAAAGGCGCACCAGGCCCACTTCCTGGAAAGCAGCCAGGCAGCGGTAGACGGTGACAAGATCGCAAGCGGAGTCGGCCAGATCTCCATGGATCTGCTCGATGCTGGCGGGTTGTGAGCGCTTGATGAGAGCCTCGAGAATCGCAACGCGGGGTTGGGTGATGCGCAAACCAGCGGCTTTGAGACGCGCGCAAGCAACATCAATGGCCGCCTGCGGCTTGGTCCCCGTTTTTACGGTGGCCAGCGGGTGATTGGTCTGTGTAGAAGCGATCATGTTACGCGGTGGGTTGTGGTTGTTTTGCCAACGAAACGCAATTTGTAAATATGCTAATTTGCAAAAAAGATTATTTTACCCGCTTTTGCCAAAGGGCGGCGATTTTGCGGTGGATTGACCACGAGATCGCTGATTGGTTGCGCAGAAAGTAGTCCTATGCAAAGATAAGTTATAACACCATGCCCGATCTGGATTTTAACGAAGTGGTCGAACTGATCTGCAAGGAGGATCCCCGTTTTGACAAAAAGGCGTATACCTTTATTCGGCAAGGACTTGACCACACGGTCAAGGAACTGAAGAAGAAGGAGTCGAAGGGCCGTTCCCAGCATGTGAGCGGCAAGGAGTTGCTTGAGGGACTGCGCGCCTACGCATTGGACCAGTTTGGGCCGCTGGCGAAGACGGTGCTTAACTCCTGGGGAGTAACCAAGTGTCGCGATTTCGGCGACATCGTGTTTAACTTGATCGAATACAATGTCTTCACGAAGACAGAAAATGATCGCCGCGAGGATTTTACCGACGTCTATTCGTTTGAGGACGCGTTTGTAAAGCCCTTCCTTCCCTCCAAGAAACCGCGGAGCGGTCCTTCGACTCAGGAAGCGGTCGCCTAACCAAGCCAAGCAGCTTAAGCGGAGCGGGTTGCCATGGCGCGATTCCCCGCTTTTGTGACAATTTCATGCCCAAACGCGCTTCTGCCGGCCACGATTTCAAGCTGCTCGACGCCTTTTGGCGTGAACGCGTTGAGCGCACGGTCCTTCCCAACGGGCTAACGGTCCTTGTGAAGCCGGATTTCTCGGCTCCGGTGGCATCGGTGCAGGTGTGGGTAAAGACCGGGAGCATCCATGAAGGTGCGCTGCTAGGGGCGGGGTTGTCACACTACGTGGAGCATATGCTCTTCAAGGGTACCGAGCGCCGAGCCGGTCGCGAGATTTCAACTACGGTCCAGGCGCACGGTGGGTACATCAACGCGTACACCACGTTCGATCGCACCGTTTACTACATCGACTTGCCGGCGGAGCATACAGAAGTCGCGCTCGACGTTCTTTCCGACGCGGTGTTGCGCTCCACGCTGCCAGCAGAAGAGGCGGCGAAGGAGAAGGACGTGATTCTTCGCGAGATCGACATGGGGAGGGACGATCCCGATCACCGGCTGTCGGAAGCCCTGTTCGACACCGCGTTCCGCGAGCACCCCTTCAAGCACCCCATCATCGGACATCGCGACGTGTTTTCCGGCGTCACGCGCGACGACCTGATGGCTTACTACAAGGCGCGCTACGTGCCGAACAATCTTGTTGTGGTCGTGGTGGGCGCGGTCGATGTCGCTCAGACGCTCAAACAGGTTGAGTCATGCTTTGGCACCGCGCCTCGGCAGCGCCTGGCTCCGGTGGCACTCCCGGAGGAGCCCGGTCAACTCGCGGCTCGCGCCTTGCACCGCTACGAGGATGTGGAGATCACACGCGCCGGCTTGGCCTGGCCCCTGCCGGGCGTGACGCATCCGGACGCACCGCTGCTCGATCTAGTCGCGACCATTCTCGGGGGCGGCGATAGCTCGATCCTTTGGCAGGCGGTTCGAGAGAAGGCCGAACTGGTGCACACGATCGATGCCCATAGTTGGACGCCCGGCGCACGCGGTCTTTTCTATATCTCGTTCACGTGCGATGCACCGGACCGCGAGACGGCGACGGCTGCGATACAGCGCGAGTTGGACCGCGCGGCGAAAACCGGATTCACGCCCGCGCAGATCAAAAAGGCGATCCGGCAGATGATCGTGGGCGAGATCAACAGCCGGAAGACAATGAGCGGACAGGCTTCGCGGCTGGGCGCGGCTGAAGTGGTGATCGGCGATATCGACTATTCCCGCAGCTATTTCGACCGATTGGCTGAAGCGACCCCTGCGGCGCTGAGGGCGCTGGTGAAGCAGTACTTGCTACCTTGGAAGCTGACCGCTGTTTCCCTGAATCCGGCCGCGGCCGGGAAAAGCGGGGCGGGGCAAACCGCACAACGCCCGGACGACGAAACCGATTTCGCCGAGATCAAGCTGCCGAACGGGGCGCGGATCCTCTTTCAAGAGGCCAATCAGCTGCCGAATGTTCATTTCCGTCTGTTGTGCCTGGGCGGCGGTTTGCACGAGCTGCCGCATCAACGTGGAGCGACGGCGTTGCTGTCCACTCTGTTGACGAAAGACACGAAGACGCGCAGCGCGGCCCAGGTGGCGCATGCCATCGAGGAAGTGGGTGGCTCCCTCTATCCTTTCGCCGGCAATAACAGTTTCGGATTGGCGGTGGAAGTATTGCCCACGGATGTCGACCGGGGCTTACGCCTGCTGCGGGAGGCCGTCGAAAAGCCCGCGTTTTTGAAAGATACCTTCGAGCGGGAACGCGATGCGCAGATCGCCGAACTCCAGCAAGAAGACGACGATGTGGTGACGCTGGGAAGGAAGCTGCTGCGGCAAAAATTTTTCGGCAACTATCCCCTGGGGCATGAGGCGAGCGGAACGATCGAAGGCTTGAAAGCGTTGAAGCCGGCGGATCTGGTCGCGCTTTGGAAAAAATATTGCGTCGGCGGGAATGTGGTTCTGGTCGTGGCGGGCGATTTCGAGCGGAAGACACTGCTTCCGAAATTAAAGGCGTTTCTCGCCGGACTGCCCAAGGCGACACTGGCGGCCTCGAACGCGACGTTTGAGCGACCCGCCAACGTGGGAGACTTTGTCGAGGTGCAGCCCCGAGAGCAGGCGGTCGTTTACCGGGCGTTCCCCGGGCCGGCGATCCGCGCGAAGGATTTCTACGTGGGGGAGGTGGCGGACGAGCTGTTCAGCGGGATGTCGTCGCGCCTGTTCGAGCGCGTGCGCGAAGAGAGGGGATTGGCCTACTTCGTTCGGTCCAGCCGGGTGACGGGAATCGACGCGAGCATGTTTCTTTTTTTCGCGGGCACGAGCCCCCTTCAGTACAAAGAAGTCCTTTCCGAGATCGACGCCGAAATTGAGCGGGTGCAGGCGGGCGAGGTGACCGTCGACGAACTCGCGCGTTGCCAGACCCGCCTCAAAGCGGCGCGCCGGATGGGCCTGCAAACCAACTCATCTCGCGCGATGCAGGCAGGCTTGAACGCCTTGTACGGTCAACCGATCAACGACTGGCGCAACTACGAGGGGTACGTGAATGCGGTGACCATCGCGGACCTGCAGTCCTTTGCCCGCACCTATTTCCGGCGAGAGTTGCGCACCCAATTGGTCGTCAAACCGTGATTCCCTCGGCCGAGTTGTTTCCGGACGAAGACTACCGGTTCCAACTCGGATTGCGGCGGGGCGATGCGGCGGATTTTTTTCGAGCGACGAAGGACGGCGACCGGCTATTGGACGAACGGCGGCGCTGGGTTGCCGAAGATCCGGCGAAGTACACGGCCTTGCTGCCCCCTGGACAGGCGGTGTGGGAGGAGACGCGCTCGCTCGGGCAAAGCTGGGGCTCGCTCGCGGCGGACGTCACCACGGTACAGGAGGCCGGAGCTTCCTGGGAGCCGGACTTTCTGCTTCTCGCGCGCGGCGCCGACGGACGATTTACCCTCGTGGGAGGCGCATTATGCTTTCCGACCGGCTGGGCGTTGGAGGAAAAGCTGGGATACCCGATTGGATTCATCCACGGGCCCGTACCGGGCTTGAATCCGGCGATCGGTGCGCAGATCGACCAGTTTCTGGGTCGGCTGAAGCCGGAGAACGCGTTTTTCCGGTCGAACTGGGGCATCGCCGCCACCGATGAACTCAATCTTCATCCCTCCCGCAAGCGCGAGGGGGCGGCGCCGCCGGTGGACTTGGCTCGGTTGTGGTTGCGAGTGGAGCACCAGGTTTTTGTCGCGTTGTCGAAATCCGCCGGTATTGTATTCGGTATTCGGATATCGCTACACCGGCTGGACGAGGTGGCAAAGGACCGCGAGGCCGCTCGGCGATTGGGGCGGGCGTTGCAGACCATGTCCCCTGAGGTGGCGGTGTATAAACGAATCGACGCGGTGAGACAGGAGCTGGCGGCGAAGCTTGGCCAGTGGCAGGGCTGATCTCTCTCTTTATCTTTATCTTAATCTTTCTCTCGGTCGGGCTGTTTTCCGAGCAACCAAGATAAAGATTGAGGAAGCTCTGAAAAACGCTGGCGAATACTGGATCGAGGTGGAACGCGATCTCCGAGCGCGTTGGTTTGGCCTCCGCAGCTTCGTAAGAATACGTCCAGCAGCGCGCTCGGAGATCGCGCTCCACCTCAAACGCCGTTTTTTCGGAGGTTCTTTAAAATAAAGAGGGGGGACCGCCGCCCCCGGCCCCGGGGCAGCATGCCTTAAGGGCCTATTGCGGCAGCGGCCTACGCGACGCCGCCCTTGTGCTCCTCGGGATTTTTGAGCTGATCCTTCCAGCTGAGAATCTTTGCCTGGGCGCCGAATTTTTCGGCCTGGGCCTTGTCTCCTTTTTCCATCCAGATCCGCGAAAGTGTGGTATTGATGAACAGATCGTCGGAGCGAAGCGAATGTGCGCTTTGGGCTGCGGAAAGGGCGTCGTCGAAACGGCGAAGACTGAAGTTGATTTCCGCCAAGGCATGCCAGGCTTCGAAGGCTTGGGGCGCCCGTTCCACGGCGCTCCGCAACTTGGCAAGAGCCGTGTCGTGATCGCCCATAGTGTAGTCGAAGGTCGCGTCTTCGATCAGAGTTTGGATGTCAGGAGCGGTCATCAGGGCACCGTACGCGATTGGAGCGAAAAAGAAAGGACGGCCTTTTGAGGCCGTCCTTGAAGGTGAGGCGGGGAGGATGCGATCCTGTCTGATCCAGGCTTCCGAGGTGGAACCCGACCTCCGGGCGGGTTGGATCGGAACAACGTTGCCAAATGGAGCGCATCGAGCAGCGCGCTCCACCTTTTACCCACTCACGATTTGGGCGAGGCGCCGACGATCGGGATCGTGATGTCGATTTCGTTGGAGACCTTGTCTTCGTTTTGGCCCGCTTGGATCTGGAAGTCGTTGCGAGTGATTTTGAAGTTGCCGCGCACGACCAAGAGGTCGCCTTTGGCTTTTGGCAGCCGTTTGCCGAGCGCGTCTTCGAGGTAGGTGATTTTGACCGGCACTTTGACATCTTTGGTGACGCCTTTCACCGTGAGCTTACCGCTGGCGTCCGCGCTGGTGACATTGCCTGTCGTCTTCACGTTATCCAACTTCGCGATTTCGAAGGTGATTTCCGGATGTTTGGCTGCGTCCAGCCATTTGTCGCTGTGCAGATGCTGAGTCATGGTCGAGTTCGTTGTGGCGAGCGAACTCGTCGCGACCGTGATTTTCCCCGTGATGGAGGCAGGATCTTTCGGGTCGAAAGAGACCGTGCCCGTTACCCCGTTGGCCGTTCCCGAGATGGGTTCGACGACCGCGTCGAGGTTGAAGGTGATCGCGTTGACGCCTTTCGGGTCCTTGAAATCGAACGACTGAGGCGCAGCGCTCAAAGAGCCCGCGAGGCTGAGAAGCAACAGACCGGATGTACGGAGGTGTTTCATGGTTGGGAGGTTTGTTTACGGATGAAAAACGACGCCGCGGCGATCGCACCGGCGGCGGCCAGGCCGATGCCCAGAAATTCGATGCCGGGCACGTACTTTTTTTGGTACTCGATGTACTCGATGCCGGTGACCTCGTCGGTCTTCTTGAGCGCGATCTGGTCTTTGCTCCAGCCGAGGTTCGCGCCGGTCGCGACCCAGATCATCAGGGCGGCAAGGGCAATGGCAGCGGCGGCGAGACGAAGCTGGAGGCGCCGATTACCGGGCGAAGTGTGCACCGATGACATGAGAGAAAGCGGCGCACGGTATGTCGCTTCGTTCTCCCGCGCAAGCAACACGGCGATTTTCAGCCGGCAGGTCGGTTTCGCGTCGGAGGAGCTGAGCGCTGAGCGCTTGGAGTCTAGAGCTAAGGGTGAGCCATGAGAATCCGGAGGTTTCCGGAGGCTCTCAGCTCTTGGCTCTAAGCTCAGTAGCTCACATCAGAGCACCAGCATTGCATCGCCGTAGCTGAAGAAGCGGTATTCTTGCCGAATGGCCTCCGAGTAAATCTCTTTCAGCCACTCGATGCCGTCCGTGCTGCCGGGAGTGAGAAACGCGGAGACCAGGCAGAGCAGGGTCGAGCGAGGTTGATGGAAATTGGTGATCAAGGCATCGACGCCGCGGAACGTGGCGGGAGGGTAGAGGAACACCGAAGCTTCTCCGACGAAGGCCGTGGGCAATGGAGCATTATGGCGCTGTAGAAAGTCCTCGACTGTACGCACGCTGGTCGTCCCGACCGCGACTCGCCGTCTGCCTGTCGCGAAAAGAAGGCACTGCATTTCCATGGACAACTCGTAAGTCTCCCGGTGGATGACGTGCTCGTGGACGTGGGCCGCGGTGATCGGCCGAAAGGTGCCGAGTCCGACGTGCAACGTGACGTCGGCCATCTCCACCCCCGCTTGCAGGAGTTCGGCGATGAGTTCCGGCGTGAAATGTAGACCGGCAGTGGGGGCGGCGACGGCGACTTGCCGGTCCGGCTTCGCATAGACCGTTTGGTACCGGGTCACATCGTGTGTTCGTTCGTCCGCGCTGCCGGTGCGTTCAATGTAAGGAGGGAGCGGGACGGTTCCGAGGCGGTTGGCGATCGATGCGATACTCTCATCGTTGGCAGTGGTGAAGCGCACGAGGGCCGAGCCATCTCCATTTTTTTGCAGGACGGCCCCTGAAAACTCCGTGCCGTGGGCAAAAGTCGCGCCAACCGGCAGGCGTTTGCCGGGGCGCAGCAGGCACCACCATCGGTTCTCGCCCGCATGATCGGGCCGAAGGAGGAAGCATTCGACGGCGCCGCCCGTCGATCGATGAGCGGAAAGGCGGGCTGGTAGAACGGCTGCGTTGTTCCTGATCAGAACGTCGTTCCCGGTGAGATAAGAAGGCAGGTCGCTGAACCGGCGATGCTCGAGGCGGCGCGACGTTCGATGCACGACCAGCAACCGAGACGCGTCCCGCCGTGCCGCGGGCATTTGTGCGATGAGGCGGGCGGGAAGATCGTAGTCGAAGAGCTCGGTGGGGAGCGACACGGAGGGAGTTGAGCGAGCCGGGCGAGGGGAGGGCGAGATTCTTTTGCGCCGGCGGCGGCTTCAAAATTCGCTTGCCCGCGTTGATCCGGGCTCGGTATTACTTGCCGCTCTGATCGCGCCTTTGAGCGTTTTGGTGCTTTGCACTGATGCGATAATCTCTAAGGTTGGCGGCTCAGGCCGAGCTAGCTCAGTTGGTAGAGCAACGCTTTCGTAAAGCGTGGGTCGTCGGTTCAAGTCCGATGCTCGGCTCCAGTTTTGCAAGAACCCCGCCCGTCGTGGCGGGGTTTTTTGCAGGACGGTTTTGTCACTTGGGTTTGGGTTCAGTGGAGGGCAGGGCGAGTGGGTCCCCTCGACAGATTCGGGGCCTTGAGTGAAATCGACACGGCGGCTGAGCGGTGGGCGGCTTCGATGCGGTGCGACATGAGATCTCCCTGAAAGCGGAGCCAGTTGCATGGAACTTGTCCCACAGCGCGCTCGGAGAACGCGCTCCACCTCGATCCGTTGTTCAATTCAGACAGATATCGTCGTCGCCCAAGCTGCCTTGGAGTTTGCGGCGAAGCTTCATGTCGCTGATTTCGGTCCGGAGGCGACTGGAGAAGAGTTGGAGGCGATGATGAACATCCAGGGTTTCCAGGAGTTTCTGTTTGAAACTCGCATCTTCGCAGAGGCCGAAAGCGGCGAGGTCGACGAAAGTTTCCGGATCGTCTACCGTCTTAAGAAATTGGGCGAATTCGGCGGGGACCGTTCCGCCGAGGCGCTGCTTGGTCACGATGAGTTTTGCCAGATCGGTGCGCAGGCGGGCGTTTTCGTCCGGGTCAGCGCCCGGTTCGCTTGAAAGCGCACGCACTTTTATGCTGCGATAAGGCTCCTCCCGGACAATTCCGAGGATTGCCACCCGAGCCAGGCCCTGAATGAGCAAATTTGAGGTCCCATTCTCGTTTTTCTGACACGCGCGGACGATTCCTACCGTGGCAACGCGGTGAGGCGGTTCGAACTGTTCGGGCGCGGACTTGGCCAGCTTCGAATTGACTCCGGCAATCGCGAATAAACGGTCGCTCGCCAACGAATCCTTCAGCATCTGACGGTAGCGCGGTTCAAAAATGTGGAGCGGCATCAATGCCTGAGGACAGACCGCGACGTCGGGCAGCGTCATCACGGCGATCTCACTCGGAAGCGTTATTTCCATTTCCATGGACTGAAGGTAGGGTGGGACGATCCGATTTCAACTGTCAGCGCTCAGTGTGCCAATTTTGTGTCCCGCCGTAGTGTAGGTGTCCCAGAGTGCGACAACGTGACACGGATATTCCCTCAACTTTCGCGGTCACCGCCGCTCGGTTAAATTTTAAGCGATTGCCAATTAAGCACTAATGCCTGGGCGAGGCGCCGGGGTATATCGTCTGCTGAGTGGGGGGCATGAGCCGAATTTTAGGTATCGATCTGGGCACGACCAATTCCTGTATGGCAATCATGGAAGGCGGAGAGCCGGTCGTCATTCCGAATGCCGAAGGTGCGCGGACGACCCCGTCGGTCGTAGCGTTCACCAAGTCGGGAGAGCGTCTCGTCGGGCAAGCGGCGAAGCGCCAGGCAGTGACCAACCCCCGTAACACCATTTTCTCAGCCAAACGTCTGATTGGTCGTAAATACTCTGAAATTAAACAGGAAGCCGCGAGCTTTCCGTTCAAAGTCGTTGAAGGAAAGAACGGCGACGCTTACATCGAGGTTCAGGTCGGCGATAAGACGGAGCAGTTCGCTCCGCAGCAGATCTCCTCGTTTGTCTTGGCCAAGCTGAAGGCCGACGCAGAGGCCTACTTGGGCGAAAAGATCGCCCAGGCAGTCATCACGGTCCCGGCCTACTTCAACGACGCGCAGCGTCAAGCGACCAAAGACGCGGGCAAGATCGCGGGCCTCGACGTCCTTCGTATCATCAACGAGCCGACCGCGGCTTCGCTGGCCTACGGCCTCGACAAGAAGAAAGACGAGAAGATCGCGGTGTTCGACTTGGGCGGCGGTACGTTCGACGTCTCCGTGCTCGAAATCGGAGACGGCGTTTTCGAAGTGAAAGCCACGAATGGCGACACTCACCTGGGTGGCGACAACTGGGATGAAGCCATCATCGGCTGGCTGGTTGAAACATTCAAAAAGGAGAACGGAATCGACCTGCGCAAAGATCCGATGGCGCTCCAGCGCCTCAAGGAAGAAGCGGAGAAGGCCAAGATCGCGCTGTCCTCGACCCAAAGCGTCGACATCAATCTTCCCTTCATCACGGCGGATGCGTCCGGCCCGAAGCATCTCAATGTTTCTCTCAGCCGCGCCAAACTGGAGCAAATCTGCGAATCCCTCTTTGAGCGTCTCGTTCCGCCTTTCAAGAGCTGCTTGAAGGACGCCGAATTGACCTCCGACAAGATCGACGAACTCGTGTTGGTGGGTGGCATGACCCGCATGCCGAAGGTGGTCGACATCGCCAAACAGCTCGGCGGCAAGCAGCCTCACCAAGGCGTGAATCCGGACGAAGTGGTCGCGATCGGCGCGGCGGTCCAGGGCGGCGTGCTCAAGGGCGATGTGCGCGACGTGCTGCTGCTCGATGTGACTCCGCTTACGCTGGGCATTGAGACCGCGGGCCAGGTGGCCACGCCGATGATCCCACGCAACACGACGATTCCCGCGAAGAAGACGCAGACGTTCTCCACCTACAGCGACAACCAACCCTCGGTTGAAATTGTAGTCCTCCAAGGAGAGCGCCCGATGTCGCGCGACAATAAAGTTCTCGGCACGTTCCGTCTCGACGGCATTCCGCCGGCGCCGCGCGGCGTGCCGCAGATCGAGGTCACCTTCGACATCGACGCGAACGGCATCCTGCACGTCTCAGCCAAGGATCTCGGCACGGGCAAGGACCAGAAGATCACGATCCAAGGTTCGTCTGGACTCTCCAAGGAGGAGGTCGAGAAGATGACCAAGGAAGCGGAGATCCACGCGGCCGAAGACAAGAAGCGCAGGGAAGCGGTCGAAGCGAAGAACCAGCTCGACACGACCATCTACCAGATCGAGAAGACGATGAAGGACGCCGGCGATAAGCTCCCGGCCGACCTCAAGTCGAAGCTCGAGACCGCGGTGGCGTCGGCCAAGAAGGATCTCGAATCCAACGACGCCGATCGCATGAAGGGCGCGGTTGAAAATCTGACCAAGCTCGGCGGCGAGCTCTATGCCCAAGCCCAGCAAGCGGCCCAAGCCGCCGGTGCGGCGGGCGGTCCCGCCCCCGAAGCGGACGGCGCGGGCGCTGGCCCTTCGGCCGGCAGCTCGAAGAAATCCGATAAAAAATCCGACGTGGTCGACGCCGACTTCGAAGTCGTGGACGAAGAAAAGAAGAAATAAATTTCTAGGTTTTGCGCGCGCCGGTCCTCGACATTGGCGCGTGTCGTTCCTGAAAAATCGACAACCATCCTCAACAACCCAAAAATATATGGCAAAAGTTAAGATCAAGCCCATCGGCGATCGTGTTCTCGTAAGGCACCTTGAAGAAAAGGAACAAGTCCGCGGGGGAATCATCATCCCGGACTCGGCCAAGGAAAAGCCCCAAGAGGCTGAAGTCATCGCCCTGGGAACGGGCAAGAAGGACGAAAACGGCAAGGTCTCGACGTTCGAAGTGAAGGTCGGAGATCGCGTGCTCATCAGCAAATACGGCGGCACGGAAGTGAAGCTCGAAGACGAGAAGTACACGCTCGTGCGCGAAGACGACATCCTGGGCGTCATCGCCTAAGTATCGGAATTACACCTACAATAAAGAATAGCAATTAATCCAATTTTATCACTATGGCTGCTAAACAACTCCTGTTCGACGAAGCCGCGCGTCAAAAAGTACTCCGCGGTGTTGAGCTTCTCTCCAAGGCCGTCAAGGTGACCCTTGGGCCGAAGGGCCGCAATGTCGTCATCGACAAGAAATTCGGTTCCCCGACCGTGACCAAGGACGGCGTGACCGTCGCGAAGGAAGTCGAGCTGCCCGATCCCTACGAAAACATGGGCGCGCAGATGGTGAAGGAAGTCGCTTCCAAGACCTCCGACGCGGCCGGCGACGGCACCACGACCGCCACGGTCCTGGCCGAAGCGATTTACAAGGAAGGCCTGAAGAACGTCACCGCCGGCTCGAACCCGGTGTACCTGAAGCGCGGCATCGACAAAGCGGTTGAAGCCGCGGTCGCCGAGCTCGCCAAGGCCTCCAAGAAAGTCAGCGACCGCGAAGAAATTCGCCAGGTCGCCACGGTGTCCGCCAACTGGGACGCGACCATCGGCAACATCATCGCCGAGGCCATGGACAAAGTCGGCAAGGACGGCACGATCACGGTTGAAGAAGCCAAGTCGATCGAAACCACCCTCGACGTCGTCGAAGGCATGCAGTTCGACAAGGGCTACCTCTCCCCGTACTTCACCACGAATGCGGAGAGCATGGAAGCGATCCTCGAAGACGCTTACGTCCTCATTCACGAAAAGAAGATCAGCAGCCTCCAGGACCTCCTCCCGCTGCTGCAGACCGTCGCCAAGAGCGGAAAGCCCCTCCTGATCATCGCGGAGGAAGTCGAAGGCGAAGCCCTCGCTGCCCTCGTGGTGAACAAGATCCGCGGCACGCTCAACGTGTGCGCGGTCAAGGCCCCGGGGTTCGGCGACCGCCGCAAGGCGATGCTCGAAGACATCGCGGTCCTCACGGGTGGCCGTTGCTTCACTGAAGACCTCGGCATCAAGCTCGAGAATGTCACGGTGAACGATCTCGGCCGCGCGAAGCGCATCGTGGTCGACAAGGAGAACACCACGATCGTGGAAGGCGCCGGCAAGAGCTCGGACATCCAGGGTCGCGTGAAGCAGATTCGCCGTCAGATCGACGAAACGACTTCGGACTACGATCGTGAGAAGCTCCAAGAGCGCCTCGCGAAGTTGGCCGGCGGCGTTGCCGTCATCAACGTGGGCGCCGCGACCGAAGCGGAAATGAAGGAAAAGAAGGCCCGCGTCGAAGACGCGCTGCACGCCACGCGCGCGGCGGTCGAAGAAGGCATCGTTTCCGGTGGCGGCGTCGCGCTGCTCCGCACGGCCAAGGTCATCGACTCCCTCAAGCTCGAGGGCGACGAGAAGATCGGCTCGCAGATCGTGCGTCGCGCGATCGAGCACCCGCTCAAGCAACTCTGCGCCAACGCAGGCGTTGACGGCGGCGTGGTCGTGAAGGAAGTCCTCAGCTCAAACGGGTCGGTCGGCTACAATGTCGCGACCGACAAGTTCGAAGACCTCGTCAAAGCCGGTGTGGTCGACCCCACGAAGGTCACCCGCACGGCGCTCCAGAACGCGGCCTCCATCGCCGGTCTCCTCCTGACGACCGAGTGCATGATCACCGAGATTCCGGAGAAGAAGGAAGCGGGCGGCGGCCACGGGCATCCCCCCGGCGGCGGCATGGACTACTAAGTTCCATACACCTGCTTACTGCGCTCGATTATTTCAGGCGTCGCTCGAAAGAGCGGCGCCTTTTTTTTGCGGAGACAGGTCTCGACGGAAAAGATAAGAAGAACGAGAAAGAGAAAGAGGGCGGTGCGGCGCCGCCGAATGTCTGCGCCTGGAGGATCTTTTTGCTGACGTTTCGACCATTGGGGCAGGGCAGAGTCGGTTGAAGGGATGGTTGAGTTCCGAGGCTCGGCAACGGACCTGTCACATCATTTGCAGATCGCAGGTAAGCTGTTCGGAGGGGAGGACATGTATACGGATGGAGGGGGTATGACATTCGGTGGCTTGCGCGGGGGAAAGGGCTCGGCATCACGTTGAGGCGCTGTACCCCCTTTCGGCCGCAATTCCGCCAATTGCGATAGCTACCCTTGTTCGATGACTATTTCGCTCTCCCCCTCCGGATGGCGCGCAGGTCTCCTTTGCGCCTCCGTTGCCCTGCTCGCTTTCACGTCGGCCGCCGCGGCGTGGACGTCGGCAAAAGTTCAATTCGATGCCAATGGTCGTCTCACGTACCCGGCGGATGCTAATGGCAACCGTATTCCTGATTTCAGTAGTGCAGGCTACAAGGGCGGCGGGGTTCCGCTTCCCACGGTCCCGGTCGTGAAAACCATCTCCCCGATTGCCGGAGACAATACCGCGCACATCCAGGCGGCCTTGGATCAGGTCGGTGCGATGCCGGTTCAATCCAACGGTTACCGCGGCACGTTGTTGCTGAATGCGGGTGTGTACGGTGTGACCGGAACGCTGAAGCTCAATCAAAGTGGCGTCGTGCTGTCCGGCGTAGGCGATGGGACCGATCCGGCCAGCAATACCATCCTGCGGCGGACGGGCACGTCGACCGCGGATGTGATCACGGCTGGCGGGGGAGGGGACGATCAATTCAAGGCGGAAGTGCCCAACACGCGTAGCAACATCACGACGCAACGCGTAACGGTCGGCTCGAAAAGTTTCACGGTGGAAAATGCGGCGCTCTACGCGGTGGGCGACAACATCATCGTCGTGCACCCCTCGACCCAGGCGTGGATCGACGCCGTGGACCAGGGAGGAGTCACGGATGAAAACGTCTGGAAAGCGGGTCAGAACACAATCCGCTACCACCGCTATATCACTGGAATTTCGGGCAACACGATCACGATCGATGCCCCGGTCTTCAATCATCTGGATCGCTCCCTCACGCAGTCCTATATTCACAAATACGACAAAGTCGCGGCCGGGATCCTGAACAACATCGGCATCGAGGATTTATTGGTCGACATCGTGACGGCGGGAGAAACCTCGGAGACGCATTGCGAGGATGCCGTGCAATTTCGCGAAGCGGACGATTCGTGGATACGTGACTGTACGATCCGGCATTTCTGGCACGCGGGAGTACAGTTCGTTTCATCGACCCGCTGCACGGTCGAGCGCGTCAATGCGATCGAACCCCATTCCGTCGTGACCGGAGGGCGCCGGTACAATTTCTGCACGTACCACGCCCAGCTGATCCTCTTCAAGGATAGCTACGCAAACAACGGCCGCCATTGCTTTATCGCCAACGGCACGAGCCTCGACTCCGGCATCGTCGTCTTGAATTGCACGTTCGAGAACACGCTCGGCTATTCAGAAGGTCATCGCCATTGGGTGACGGGCTTGCTCGCCGACAGCTGCACTATCGTCGCGAACGACAGCGGCTTCGCCTTCTTCAATCGCGGGAATGCGGGCACGGGCCATGGCTGGGGTGCGGCGCATTCCGTGATCTGGCGCGTGAGCGGACAGAACCGCGTCGAGCAGCCGCCGACCGCCCAGAACTACGCCATTGGCTGCATTGGGTCGGTTTCAACCGGCGGATCGTCGACCACGCCAGGTTATGTCGAAGGCACGAACGTCACGGGGTTGCAGCCTGCCTCTCTCTACCTCGAGCAACTTGCGCAGCGCCAAGCCGCGCAGAAGGTGGCGACTCCGAGCTTGAGTCCTGGCACAGGCACCTACAGCAACGACCTGTCCGTGACCATGGCGACCGCGACAAGCGGCGCGACGATTCACTACACGACGGACGGCAGCGACCCGACGCCCACAGTCGGAACCGTTTACACCGGGCCCGTGCTCGTGAATTCCGTTCGGACCCTGAAAGCCATCGCTTTCAAATCGGGGATGACGCCCAGTTCCATTTCCGCAGGGACTTACACGCTGCAAACGGCGCCGGTCACCTTCTCGCCGGGCTCCGGGACCTACAATAGTCCGCCCAGCGTCACGCTGGCCTGCGCCAGTTCCGGCGCGACGATCCGCTTCACGGTGGATGGCACCAACCCCACGGCGACAACCGGTACGGTGTATAGCGGACCGATCGCAGTGCCGAGCACGAGGACGATCAAGGCAATCGCGGTAAAACCGGGCTACAATCCCAGTCCCATTTCAACCGCCACGTACACGATTGTTCTCCCGCCGGTGGCCGACCCGGTCTTTAATCCCCCGGCCGGAAGCTACACGGGAACCCAGACGGTGGCGATCACGTCGGCGACGAACGGAGCTTCCCTTCGCTACACGACGGATGGCAGTGCGCCGACTTCGACCACGGGGACGCTGTATAGCGGCCCCGTGACAGTCAGCGTGAGCCGCACTCTTCGCGCGATCGCCTACAAGACGGATATGGCTGACAGCAACGTCGTGTCGGCTGCGTACTCGATCGTCGCCCAGGAAGATGGGATGATCGTGGTCGAGGCCGAAACCCTCGCGCGCACCAGCAGCGGGGCGGTGACGGCTCCCCAAACCGACGCCAACGCGAGCGGGGGCTCGTGGATCGCGCTCAACGCCGACGGCGTGAATGATTTTGTCGACTACACCATTCCGAATGTACCAGCCGGCACCTATGTGGTGCGGATGAAGTACAAAGCGCATCCCAATCGGGGAATTCTGAGCCTCCGCGTGAATGGCACGCAGGTAGGCGCCACGCTCGACCAATACTCGGCGACGACTGCTTATCCCGAGCGGAATTTTGGGACGACGGTCGTGAACACGACGGGAAATGTGATCATTCGATTGACCGCGACCGGCAAGAATTCCGCGGCGGGGGCGTTTACACTGTCGGCGGATCAGTTCATTTTGGTCCGTCAGACCGTGACTACGCCGGTGAAGATCGCGCCGCCCGCGATCGCCGCGGCGAGCGCGGACGACGGTAATATCGCAGCCAATACCCTGGACGGGAATGCCGCCACGCGGTGGTCGGCCAGCGGCAATCCACAGTGGATTCAGTACGACCTTGGCGTGGCCAAAACGGTGAGCTACGTGAAGATTGCGTGGTACAGCGGCAATGTCAGGGCGACGACGTTTGACCTGCAGGTGTCGAGCGACGGCACCAATTGGACCAATGTCCTGTCGACGGTGAGCAGCGGAACCACGAGCGCGCTGGAGCAGTACGATTTTGCGGATCGCACCGCGCGGTATGTGCGGATCGTCGGGCACGGCAACACGGCGAATGCCTGGAACAGCATCACCGAAACAGAAATTTGGGGCTTTTAGCAGCCTCATTTCGACATGACTTGGTTAGTGTAAGGAACAGAAAGCCCCGAGGATGTAAGGGTCCTCGGGGCTTTTATTTGAAAACGGTATACGAAGGAGCGGCCGCGTCGGGTTAATTCGCCAGTGGGGGGCGCGAAACGCGTTCGTCGGAGAGTGCCGCGTGAGATTCGCGCTTTTCTTGGCCGGGGATTGTGGTGTGATGGCGGCGCGCATGGACGTCATCTTTCTCGGCACCGGCACCTCGCAAGGCGTTCCCATGATCGCTTGCGATTGCGCCGTCTGCACGTCGGCGGATCCGCGCAACAAACGC
>CAZJLP010000043.1:29769-39838 GCA_964546955.1 uncultured Opitutaceae bacterium
AGACCCGCGCAACCGGCGATCTCGCGCGAGCGTGCATGTCGTGATGGATGGGCTGCACGTGCAAGTCGACGCGGCGCCCGAGTTTAGACTGCAGTGCGTGCAAAACAAAGTCATCTGGATCGACCTGTTTATCCTTACGCACGGACATGCGGACCACGTGGCGGGGATGGACGACCTGCGGCGCTTTTGCGACCTGCACGGCCACAATGCCCTGACGATCTACACCACGGATGAAGGGACCTCTCGCGTGCTCGCGATGTACCCTTATGCGATCATGGATCGCCCGGTGGTGCGTGGTTATCCGGCGTTTCGCTTGGAGACGCTTCCGACACGATTGGAGCTTCCGCAGGGCGTGATCGAATCGACGCTGCTTCCTCACGGCGGCATCAACACGCTCGGTCTCGTTTTCACGGAGAAAAGCTCGGGCAAGAAATTTTCGTACTATACGGATTGCAAACGCGTGCCGCGCGAGGCGGTGGAGATGGCGAAAGGGAGCGATGCGGTCGTACTCGATGGACTTCGACCGGATACGCACCCGACACACATGACCATCGGGGAAGCGGTGGAGGTAGCGAAAGAGATCGGCGCGCCTATCACGTATTTGACTCATATGACGCACGCGATCGACCACGGTCCCTTCGAGGCAACCCTGCCGGCAGGAGTGAAGCTGGCGTACGACGGGTTGCGTCTTAGCCTCTAGATGCGGAGTCGGAGGGGGATCAATCCATTGCTTATTGCTGAATGCTTATCGCTTATTGCTTATTGATCGGACGCGGGCGCGGAGCAACGAATCCGAGATAGGGCGAATGCGTCTCCCTCGGGACCTCGAGTCCTTGTGGTCCGCTGGGTGCCGGAGTCCCTCGACTTTGTTCGGAACCCTGAGTTTGCCGAACGGGCTTGTCGAAACGCTCCGCCCAGCCGTGGGTCTGGATAGCGTTGCCGCGCGCTAGCCCTTACCTGCACGGCCTGGGAGGCAGGGTTCGCCATCGAGCTGACGACCCCGACTTGGTGCGAAGAGGGGGGTAGGGCACCGGGGATTTTTCTGATTGGCGCGATTTCCAAAGAAAACGCTTGAACATAATCCCTAGTGTCTTTGTCTGGTCAGTAAAGTTGATATAAACACTAGGAATTAAAATGAGCCTCCTTAAAACCACTTTGCCCACGGGAAGTCTGCCCGAATGGCTGGCCATCGTACAAGACAAGGTCGAGTCCCTGCAGTACGGTATCGTCCAAATAGTTGTTCATGACAAGAAAGTTACGCAAATTGAGCGGACCGAAAAGACCCGGCTCGATTCAACGACGGGCGAAAACGTCCGCCGCCGGGAGAGCTATTGAGCACTCGCAACTCCCATTTGCTTTCATTTCCTACTTAGCTTATCGAATATGACTAAACACCACCAGACTGTCCTCCGTGTAGTTGGAGCCGTGATCAGCCTCATTGGCGTCAATTCCGCCCTCGCCGACGCGAGGGATGATGAAGTCAAGGCGCTGCGCGACCAAATCCAGGCGCTTGACCAAAAGCTCCGTGTGATCGAGCGGAAGCAAGAGCTGAAGGAGGAAGAGTCCGCCACGGCCGCAAAGGCCGCGCCAAAAATCACGATCAACGACAAGGGCTTCACGTTGGCTTCGCCGGACAGCGCGAACTCCCTCCGTCTGCGAGGGCTCGTCCAGCTCGACCATCGGCAGTTTCTGAACGACGATCCTTCGCTGGCGAATACGGGCTTCGTATTGCGCCGGGCCCGTATCATTTCGGAGGGTACGTTCGCCAAGAACTTTACTTTCCAACTCGTGCCGGAATTCGGCGGCAGCGCTGTGTCCATTCAGGACGCGAACCTTGGCTGGAACATCAGCAAAGCCTTTCAGTTGAAATTCGGTAAATTCAAGACGCCGGTCGGCCTTGAGCTGCTTCAATCGGATTCCTGGGCATTCTTCCCCGAACGTTCTCTTGTCACCAACCTCGTCCCAAACCGCGATCTTGGCGTCCAGGCATCCGGTGATGTGCTGGGCGGCGAGTTGAACTACGCCATCGGCGTGTTCAATGGCGTGGTGGATGCCGGCAACTCGGCCAACGCGGACGTGGATAACGACAAGGATGTGGCGGGACGCCTCTGGTATACACCGTTCAAAAACGAGGGCGGTTCGCCCCTGCAGAATCTAGGCTTTGGCGTCGGCGGCAGCATCGGCCGCCAGAAGCAGTTCAGCACGACCACCTATCGTACGGATGGACAGCAAACTTTCTTCCGGTACACGACTGGCGTGGCCGACGGTGGCCAAGTGTGGCGCATCTCGCCTCAAGCGGATTTCCGCACCGGACCGCTGGGGGTACAGGCTGAGTACGCGGTTTCCGCGATCAATATTCGTACGGCGGCCGGCCAGCCGCGCGTGGAGCACAAGAATACGGCGTGGCAGTTGTCCGCGGGGTACGTGCTGACCGGCGAGGACTCCTCTTATGCGGGGGTGGTGCCGAAGACCAACTTCGATCTTGCCGCAGGCACTTGGGGCGCTTTCGAGGTCGTCGCGCGCTATTCGACGCTATCCGTCGACGATGCCGCGTATGCTGGTTTCGCCAGTGCCAACGTCTGGGGCGCCGAACAAGCCAATGCCGCGGCGCTGGGACTCAGTTGGTATCTGAGCAAGGCGGTCCGGTTTACTGCGTCGTATCATCACACGAGCTTCGACTTCAATTCGACCGCCGGTCCCATCACTGGACAGAACGCGGTCATCCGCGACGACGAGCAGCTCTTCCTCACGCGCTTCCAACTCTCGTTCTAAATTAAACAGCTCAAGGGGCGACTTCCCGGCTCTTCCGGCGGCCCGCCCTTCCCACGAACCTCTTCCCTCGCATTTTCCCCCGATGAATTTCAAATCGATTCTCACTGTCACGCTCGCGGTGGTCCTCACCGCCACGGCCTCCGCCAAAAAGGTGGAGCTGCTCAATGTATCGTATGATCCCACCCGCGAGTTCTACGTGGAGTACAACAAGGCGTTCGCGGCGCACTGGAAGCAAAAGACGGGCGACGACGTGACCGTGAAACAGTCGCACGGCGGATCCGGCAAGCAGGCGCGTGCGGTGATCGACGGGCAGCCGGCCGATGTCGTGACTCTCGCGCTGGCGGCGGATGTGGACGCTCTTTTCGAGGTGGGCAAGCTGATCCCACAGGATTGGCAGAAACGGCTGGGCCAGAACAGCGCGCCGTACACGTCGACCATCGTGTTTCTCGTGCGCAAAGGGAATCCGAAGGGTGTGAAGGATTGGGATGACCTGGTGAAGCCGGGCGTATCGATCATCACGCCAAATCCGAAAACATCGGGCGGCGCGCGCTGGAATTACCTGGCGGCCTGGGGGTATGCGCTGCGGAAGTATGGCGGGGAGGAGAAGGCGAAGGAATTCGTCGGCAAATTGTTTAAAAATGTCCCGGTTCTCGATTCCGGTGCGCGCGGTTCGACCACGACGTTCGTTCAACGCGAGATCGGCGACGTTGCGATCTCCTGGGAAAACGAAGCGTTTCTGGCGGTGAAGGAGTTCGGCGCCGACAAATTCGAGATTGTGGTGCCGTCCGTGAGTATCCTGGCCGAACCTACGCTGACGTGGGTGGACAAAGTCGTGAAAAAGAAGGGCACGGAAGCGGTCGCCAAGGCGTACCTCGAGCACCTCTATTCGGAGGAAGGCCAGGACATTATCGGGCGCCATTTCTATCGGCCGCGTTCGGAAACGGCGGCGGCAAAGTACAGCTCCATCCTGCCAAAGCTCGAACTGTTCACCATCGATGAGGTCTTCGGCGGTTGGGCCAAGGCCCAGAAGGCGCACTTCGCGGATGGCGGGGTGTTCGACCAGATTTACGCGAAATAGCCACAACGACCAAACGACGGGGCGGGGCCCGTGCCCCGCCCGCAACGTTGTCTACGTCATCGTCAATCATCTTACATCAAAGCCAATTCGGGTTGAGACCCCCCACGGCGAGTCCGGAGGCCTCGCCCTACCTGTTCCCGACCGTTCAAATTAATCAGGAGTTCGATCATGATCACTCACACTCAAGTAGTCGCATCCGAGGAGACGTTGCTAAAAATTGACGCGGGGACATCGTCGCCTGCGCGTACACCGGTCGAGGTGCTGGAGGAACGGTTGAGTCAGGTTTATGGATTGTCGCAGCGATCCAACTACGTTTTCGGTTCGCCCCTCGGGCCGTTCTACGATCGGGGGCGCCACTTGCACCTACCTCGTTTCGTGTATTTCGGGCCTCACACCCACGACGAATCGCTTCGCCTGGCGTTTTTGAGCGGCTTCGACCACAACGATCTCCGCGGATCATTGGCGCTCGTGCATTTCGTGGAACGACTGGCGCTGGAGCCGGATCTGGGGCAGGGCCTGAATCTGTCGTTTTTTCCGCTGGTGGACGTGGTCGGCCTGCAGCATGGCACAGGCGGCCGAGCGCTCGCTTGGGAATCGTGGGCGCAGTCAGGGAAACCCGAGATCGATGTGCTTCGGCAGGACGCTTCGATCCGCGGATATCACGGGTTTGTCCGGATCGAGTCGGCGGCAGGGGAGGACGTGGTGACGGCGTCGCTGCGGGGGAGCACGGCGGCATCCGCGGTCGCTTCCGGCGTGGAGCTGATTTCGTCGGAAGATTTCGATCCTCTCGCCGTGCGATGGGAGGCGCATGCTTCGGACGAGGATCCGCTGCACGGACCGCTGACACTTGCGGACGATTTTCCTCTGAGGCCCTTCGAGTTGACGCTGCGAATTCCCGCGGCTTGGTCGACGGATTTGTACCGCGAGGCAGTGGCGTCGATCTTAAAACGGTTTATCCTGCGTTACCGGGGCATACAGGCCTGGGCGCAGCATCTATGATCCGAGCCAGAGCTTGTCCGGCTGATTGAAGAATCCCATGAACTCACTCCCTGTTATCGCCCCATTTCCCTCATTGAGGCCGGAACCGGCGCTCCGGCGGTGCTGGCGTCCCTTGCTGGCGGGCATCCTTCTCTTCTGCACCTCTCTTGCCTCGGGAGCGACCGTCCTGCTCAACGCGTCGTATGATGTCACACGGGAGTTTTATCGGGATTACAACGCGGCGTTCGCGAAGCATTGGAAGGCTCAGACCGGAGAAGACGTGACGATCAATCAGTCCCATGGCGGATCCAGCAAGCAGGTGCGCGCGGTGATCGACGGTCAGGCGGCGGATGTCGTCACGATGAACCAGGCCCTCGATATCGATCAGCTGGCCGCAGCCAAATTAATCCCCGACGACTGGGCCGCACGTTTGCCGCATGATTCCGCGCCGACCACCTCTACCATTCTCTTCGTGGTCCGAAAGGGAAACCCCAAGGGTATCAAAGATTGGAGCGATCTCGTGCGTTCCGACGTTCAGGTCGTGATCCCAAATCCGAAGACCTCGGGGAATGGCCGTTACAGTTATCTGGCCGCCTGGGGCTACGCCCTGCGCCAGTCTGGCGGCGACGAAGCGAAGGCTCGCGAGTTCGTGAAAAAACTTTTCGCCAACGTGCCCGTATTGGACACGGGCGGGCGCGGGGCCACCACCACCTTTGCCCAGCGCAGCATCGGAGATGCGCTTTTGACGTTCGAGAATGAGGTCGCGTTGATCGTGCGTGAGTTTCCGAACGAAGGGCTGGAAGTTGTCGTGCCCTCCACCAGCATAGTGGCGGAAAATCCCGTGGTTTGGGTGGACAAAGTCACGGCGAAGAAAAAGACGGAGAAGGTCGCGAAGGCCTATTTGGAATACCTCTACACCCCCGAGGCGCAGGCGATCGCCGTAAAGCATCATTTCCGGCCGCGCGATGCGACGCTCCTCGCGAAGCATGAGGAACGCTTCAAGCCATTGCCGCTTTTCACGGTGGCCGAAGTGTTCGGTGGGTGGGCCAGGGCGCAGCAAACACATTTTGCCGATGGCGGATTGTTCGACCAGATCTATGAAAAGCGGTGAGGCTTCTTTCCCACTTTCCTTCCTTCCAGTCCCATGGTTCAACTCAGCTCAGGTACGCATCGTCTTTCGTTGCGCTCGTTGTTCGCTCCTCTGTTCGAGATCGCGGAAGAGTGCGACGCGTTGATCGGGTCTATGGCGGGAGTCTTCAGTGCCGAGGGGCGACGTTTCGGGCTGCCTCGGTTCGTCTTCGTCGGGCCGGAGGCCGAGCACGAGCCGATTCGGTTGGGACTTTTTGCGGGCATCCATGGAGACGAGCCGGCCGGAGCGGAAGCGCTGGTTCATTTCTTCACGGATTTGGCCGAGAGCCCCGAACGTGCGAGAGGCTACGACCTGGTCATCTATCCGGTCTGCAATCCCACCGGCTATGAGGACGGCACGCGGGGCAATTGGCGGGGTATCGATTTGAATCGCGAGTTCTGGCGCAGCTCGGCCCAGCCTGAAGTAAGTATTCTCGAACGCGAACTCCGCGAAAACCGCTTCGATGGGATCATCACCCTGCACGCCGACGATACCTGTTCAGGCATCTACGGCTACGCGCACGGTCGGCTCTTGAACGAGGAGCTCTTGCGGCCGGCGATACGCGCTTGCGAAGGTATTTTGCCGCGGGATTGCCGGACCAACATCGATGGATTCGCCGCGACCGAAAGTATCCTGCGGGATTGCTATCCGGGAGTGCTGTCGGCTCCGCCGGAGCAAGCTCCGAAACCCTTCGATTTGATTTTCGAGACACCGGCGCTGGCTCCGCTTGAAACCCAAGCGCAAGCTGCGGTGCTTGCTCTCAACACGATTCTCGATGAATACCGCGGTTTCATCGCCCACGCTCAGAATCTGTGAGGGGAATATGAATTTTGAGTTTGTGACACAGAGGGCACAGAAGCTTGGGGGTAGGGCGAGGCGTCCCCACCGAGCCGTCGGCGTGAGAGGCCGGACGGGCGACTCTTGTCACGGCGCGTTTCGTTCTAGGAGCCCTAGCGGACGTTTTACATCGAGATCACTCACGGCTCGGCGGGGACGCCTCGCCCTACCTCTTGGCGGCTGTGCCGCGTTACAGCACGCATGATCGCGATTCGCAAAGACCGCTCTGTTTTACCCGGGTTTGGACTCTCGCTCGGATTCACGCTGTTTTATCTCAGCCTGATTGTGCTCGTTCCGTTGTCGGCGGCCTTTATCCGGACGTTTGGGATGACCTGGACGGAATTTGTGGCCGCGGTCGCCTCCGACCGGGTGTTGGCTTCGTACAAGATCAGTTTCCTCGCCTCGTTCGCGGCGGCGTTGGTGAACCTCGTGTTCGGTTTGCTCGTGGCCTGGGTGCTCGTGCGGTACACGTTTCCCGGCAAGCGGGTGGTGGACGCGCTCGTCGACCTGCCGTTCGCGCTGCCCACCGCCGTCGCCGGCATTGCGTTGTCGGCCATTTATGCGAAGAATGGCTGGGTGGGCCAGTTCTTGGAGCCCTATGGAATCAAGGCGGCGTATTCCGAGATCGGCATTTTCATCGCGCTCACGTTCATCGGTCTGCCGTTTGTGGTGCGGACGCTGCAGCCCGTGTTAGAGGAGTTGGAGCCGGAGATCGAAGAAGCCTCGGCGAGCCTCGGCGCGAATCGCTGGCAGACGGTCACGCGCGTCATTTTGCCGGAGCTCGTGCCCGCATTGCTGACCGGGTTTGCTTTGGCTTTCGCGCGAGCTCTCGGGGAATATGGGTCCGTCGTATTTATTTCCGGCAACATGCCGTTTCGCACCGAGATCACGCCTTTGCTGATCATCACCAAACTCGAGCAGTACGACTATAAGGGCGCCACGGCGATTGCCGTGGTGATGCTGGTGGCGTCCTTCGTTCTGCTTCTGCTCATCAATTTGCTTCAGAAATGGAGCCGGAGGCACCATCGCGTATGAAAAACCGCCGGAACGCGATGGGGTTTGGAGTTTGGGGTTTAAGGTTTGGAGTTGAAGCGGAGCCGTGGGCTGAGGGTAGGGCGAGGCCTCTGGCCGAGCAGTCGACGGAGTTGAAGTTGAACCCGATGGGCATCGCGGCGCAATTGGATGACGGGTGGGTTGCGTTGCGTTATCGAGACCACCCACGGCTCGGCGGGGACGCCTCGCCCTACCTTTGCACCGGAGGAGGCGTTGGCTTGGCTAACCCAAAACTCACAACCCAAAACTCAAAACCAAGGTTTGTGCGATGAGCGCTGTTGTTGCCTCTTTGACTCAACAACCGACGCGTGAGACGCGCGCGGTTGCGCCGCGCGCGACTCAGGATCCGGCGTGGGTGCGCTGGCTATTGACCGCGGCGGCGTTGATCTTTCTTGGGTTCTTTCTGCTGCTGCCGCTGGCGGCGGTTTTCACAGAGGGGCTGAGGCGCGGGCTCGGCGCCTATTTCACTGCGCTGAAAGAACCGGACGCGGTGTCGGCCATGAAGCTTACGTTAACGGCCGCGGCGATTGCGGTGCCTTTGAATCTGGTGTTTGGCGTGGCGGCTTCGTGGGCTATCGCCAAGTTTCGGTTTCCGGGAAAGAGCATCCTGATCACGTTGATCGATTTGCCGTTTGCGGTCTCGCCCGTCATTTCCGGCCTGATTTACGTGCTGGTCTTTGGAGCACAAGGCTGGTTTGGCCCGTGGCTGGAAGAGCACGACATCAAGGTGATTTTCGCTGTCCCCGGGATCGTCTTGGCCACGACCTTCGTCACGTTCCCGTTTGTCGCGCGGGAATTGATTCCTTTGATGCAAGCCCAGGGGACGGATGAGGAATACGCGGCTATCACCCTGGGAGCGAGCGGGTGGCAGACGTTTTGGCGCGTCACCGTGCCGAACATCAAATGGGGTCTTTTTTACGGAGTCATTCTTTGCAATGCTCGCGCAATGGGGGAGTTCGGCGCGGTGTCGGTGGTGAGCGGCCACATTCGCGGCGAAACCAACACGCTTCCGCTGCACGTGGAGATCCTGCACAACGAATTCAATTCGGTCGCCGCTTTCGCGGTCGCCTCCCTTCTTGCACTCTTGGCCATCGTGACTCTGGTCATGAAAAGCGTGATCGAATGGGCCCACCAGAAGGGCCGCACCAAACAGGATTGAACCGCGAATAGACCCGAATGGACGCGAATTGAAACAGAAGACTGAAGAATGACTTTTTCAAAAAATAACACCGAGACCGTGCAAACGGATCGCGTTCGACCTGTCGCTTTCGGCTTGAGGCAGCACGGTTTCATTCGCGTCCATTCGCGTCTATTAGCGGTTAAAAACCTGCTGTCATGAGTATCATTGCCACGGAGATCAGCAAAACGTTCGGGCGCTACACGGCGCTCGATAATGTCAGTCTCAACGTTCCCAGCGGAAAGCTGGTGGCGCTGCTCGGGCCGTCGGGCTCGGGGAAGACGACGTTATTGCGCATCATCGCGGGCCTCGAACGTGCGGATCAAGGCAGCGGCAAGATCGAGTTCCATGGCCGGGATGTCACGGCGACTCCGGCCGGAAACCGCGGCGTCGGTTTCGTGTTTCAGCATTACGCGCTTTTTCGTCACATGACGGTGGCCGACAACATTGCGTTTGGCCTAAAGGTGAAAAAGCGGTGCGATCGGCCCTCCGCGGAAAAGATCCGGGAGCGGGTCGGTGACTTATTGAAGTTGGTTCAGCTCGAGGGGCTGCATGACCGTTTTCCGGCGCAATTGTCGGGTGGGCAGCGCCAACGGGTGGCTTTGGCCCGCGCGTTGGCGGTCGAGCCTAAGGTGTTGCTGCTCGACGAACCGTTCGGCGCGCTCGATGCCAAGGTTCGCAAGGAGCTCCGGCGATGGCTGCGGCAGTTTCACGAAGAGGTGCATCTCACCACTGTTTTTGTCACACACGATCAGGAAGAGGCGCTCGAGCTGGCGGATGAAGTGGTGATCATGAACCAAGCGATGGTGGAGCAGGTTGGCACGCCGCAACAGGTCTACGATCGTCCGTCCTCGCCCTTCGTCTATCAGTTTCTGGGGGACGTTAACGCCTTGCGTGACACCCGTGCATGGAGCGAGACCGGATCAGTCCATGACTCGGGCCGGTTGGCCCAGGATGGGCTGCTCTATGTCCGTCCTCATGACATCGAAGTGGTTCCGCACGACCAGGGGGAACCGGGAGTGCCGGCCGCGCTCCGTCATGTCCA
>CAZJLP010000043.1:39848-44552 GCA_964546955.1 uncultured Opitutaceae bacterium
CGCAGGCTCGCAGGCCCGGCTTTTTCTCGAGACCCTGCATACCAAGGAAGGGGTGGAAGCGGAGATTTCGCGAACCGAACTTGCTGGCTTGAGCCTGAAGCCAAATGATTTAGTGCTTCTCCGTCTTCGCCCCTCGCATTCGTTCCAACACGATTATACGATCTAAAACATCTTCATTCGATAACCTCAAACACCCAACGATATGGCCAAAATCCACAACGACATCACTGAAACGATTGGCAACACCCCGCTCGTGCGGCTGAACCGGACCGCTGCGGCGCATGGTGCCCTGGCGGACGTCGTCTTGAAGCTCGAGTTTTTCAATCCGCTTTCGAGCGTGAAAGACCGTATCGGCTACTCGATGATCGAGGACGCACTGAAGAGCGGTAAAATCAACAAGGATTCGGTCATCATCGAGCCGACTTCCGGCAACACCGGCATCGCACTGGCTTTTGTGGCGGCGGCGAAGGGCTTGAAGCTGATCCTCACGATGCCCGAGACGATGTCGATCGAGCGGCGCAAGCTGCTCAAGATCCTCGGCGCGCGTCTCGTGCTGACCGAAGGGCCGAAAGGCATGAAGGGCGCGATCGCCAAGGCGGAAGAGTTGGCGGCGAAAATTCCGAACAGCGTCATCCTGCAACAGTTCTCGAATCCGGCGAATCCGGAGATTCACCGCAAGACGACGGCCGAGGAAATTTGGCGCGATACCGATGGCAAGGTGGACATTGTCGTGGCGGGCATTGGCACCGGCGGCACGATCACGGGCGTCGGCGAAGTCCTCAAAGCGCGCAAGGCGTCGGTCAAGATCGTGGCGGTCGAACCCGATGCTTCGCCGGTGCTTTCGGGCGGCCAGCCCGGCCCGCACAAGCTGCAGGGCATCGGTGCGGGATTCGTTCCGCAAATCCTGAACACGAAGATCTACGATGAAGTGATCCGCGCGAAGGAGGCGGATTCCGGTCCGGTTTCAAAGCAGATCAACCAGCTCGATGGCATTCCGGTCGGCGTGTCTTCGGGCGCGATCGCCTGGGCCGCACTGCAGCTGGCGAAACGTCCGGAGAACAAGGGCAAGTTGATTGTCGCGGTGATTCCCTCGAGTACCGAGCGTTACTTGTCCACTTGGTTGTTCGCGGATGTCAACACGGAGAGCGACTCGGTCGACGATTTGGCGACGGCGCCCGTCGCGGCGGGCGTGAAGTAACCTTTCGTTTCGTTTTTTCTTTTTAGCACAGAGAGCACAGAGCGCTGACACAGAGCGTGAGAGGACCGAAAGGGTCCGCGGAACTTCTGCTGGCGGTGGTGCTGTGCTTTTTGTTTTTGGTGAACGTGGATTGAGGCGGGGGCGAGGCGTCCCGCCGAGCCGTCGCCCGCTTCGACGGCTCGCCTTGCCTTCGATCAAATCACCGACCCGACCACGGGAGGTAAACTCTGGCGGAGATTCCGAGCAAACCGAACGGAACCTCCCCGGAACCGACGAATCTTTTGCGCGTCGGCCCAGCGTTTGCTGGTTCTTTCCTTGTGGCCTCCTTAACTCCCTTTTCTCGAGAGATCGTCATCATCGGCGGCGGCCTGAGTGGCTGCCTCGTGGCTGCGCAACTGCTGCGCCAAGCCGCCGAACCCGGCTTGCGGGTCACCCTGGTCGAACGAAACCCGCCGTTAGCGAGAGGCGTGGCGTATAGCACGGAGTGTCCCGATCATGTGCTGAACGTCCCGGCGGGGAAGATCAGCGTTTTGCCGGACGAGCCGGAACACTTCCTCACGTGGGTGAATGAGCGACTCGGACGGGTAGGCTATCCCACCCGGCCGGTCGCACCGACGGATTTTCTCCCGCGGTGGATTTTTGGCGACTACATCTATGCTGTCCTGGATGAAGCGCGGACCAATGCCCGCCCGGACGTGACGCTCCGCACGGTGCCCGGGGAGGCAATCGACATCGAGGAACCGCCCCATCGCCAGGGAGCGGCGGGGCGGCAAAGAGTGTTGTTGGCGGAGGGGACCGTGCTGGAGGCTGATGGGGTGGTGCTAGCTTTGGGCAACCTGCCTGGTGAGTACCCCATACGTCGTTCGCTGCCGATCTATCATCATCGCCGATATGTGCACGTTCCCTGGCGGGGGCCAGGGGTGGCAAACATTGGGTCGAATGAACCGGTCCTGCTGGTCGGTGCGGGATTGACCGCGATCGACATGATTGTCCAGCTGGAGCGTCAGGGCCACCGCGGGACCATTCATGCGCTGTCCCGGCGCGGACTGCGGCCTCAGGTTCACCAGCTGGGCCAGACGTATCCCGCATTCCTGCAGGAGGGAATGCTCCCGGGCACGGTCCGGCAAGCGGTGCATGTTATTCGCCAGGAAATCAGGCGCGCCGCGGCCAAGGGGATCGGCTGGCGGGCCGTGTTGGATGCGGTGCGGCCGTTTTCGCAGGCAATTTGGCAGAATTTCTCCTGGGAGGAACGCGCCCGCTTTATGCGCCACGTGCGGCCGCATTGGGATATTCATCGGCATCGTCTGGCTCCGGTCATTGCGGAGTGCGTTTCCCGGATCCAGGCCGAGGGGCGGTTGAAGTTCTACGCGGGTCGCCTCGAGTCGCTCGCGGAAAAAGAAAATGGCATCGAGGCCACCTTCCGCGTTCGCGGCAAGGACGAACGAAAGACCTTTGTTGTGGCGAAGGTGATCAACTGCACGGGACCGCGGACTGACTATTCGAAATACCAGCATCCGCTGCTCATCAATCTGCTGGCGCGGGGGTTGATCGATCACGATCCGCTGGCGGTTGGTCTGAGCGCGTCACCTGAGGGCGACGTCAATCGATACCGCAACGGGCCGGTGGGGTGGCTGTACACACTCGGCGCGCCCCTGCAGGGCGTCCTGTGGGAGAGCACGGCGGTGCCGGAAATTCGCATCCAGGCGAAGAAGCTGGCGGCCCGGTTGCTGGAAGCGGAGAAGGCGGTCCCGGCGTCAGCCGCCGTTTCGGTTTAGTTTACCGGACGACGCCCCTACATTCGGAGATCATTTTTGCTCGCACTTCCCGGTCGGGGACGGGTCCAATCGAAATGGCCTCGCAAGAACGCTATCTCCAATTGACCGCAGACGCCAAGATGCGCGTCCGTGAAGTGACTGTTGAGCAGATCGAGAAAACACCGCTGCCTCCTGAGACGATACTCATCGACGTGCGAGAGAGCGAGGAATGGAAAAAGGGTCACGCGGTCGGGGCGCTTCACTTGAGCCGCGGGCTGATCGAGAGCGAGATCGAGGAAAAAATTCCGAAACTGGACACGCCGATCGTCCTCTACTGCGCCGGAGGTAACCGCTCGGCTCTCGCCGCCGAAAGTATTCAGAAAATGGGCTACACGAATGTGGCGTCGCTCGCTGGCGGTTTCCGTGCCTGGCAGAAAGCGCGACTGCCGGTGATGCCCGCGGTCGCGGCCCCAGCGGTGCCGCGGGTCGAAGGGGCGTGAGTTCGCGGAGGGTGATGCGGCCGGGTGAGTTTCCCAGCCGAAGCGAGCCCGCGATCCATTGCTTATTGCTGAATGCTTATCGCTTATTTGCCAGCGCGCTGCGCGCGGAGATTGAGGGTAGGGCGAGGCGTCCCGCCGAGCCGTGGGTGGCTTCGGTGCCCGCAAGCGTGAGGGCGATTATTGATTTCTCATTTCTTATCGCTCATCGCTCATTTTTCATTTCAGAAGCCGAAAGTAAAGTGTGTGCCTTCCGCCGGCTCGGCCGCATTCGGCCAAGGTTCCGCGAAGCGGGTGACTAATAAGCGATAAGCAATAAGCATTCAGCAATAGCAATCCTCCGGAAGGAAGCTGGGCAGCGGGCTCCACTCGGCTCGGCCGGAGGCCTCGCCCTATCTTTCGAACCACGGCGCGCTCGGAGATCGCGCCCTACCTTGGGGGCGAAAGCAGCTTGTCCACGGTGATGGGCAAATCCCGGAAGCGTCTGCCCGTCGCGTGGTGCACGGCGTTGGCGACGGCTGCGGGCAGTCCGGTGAGGCCTAGTTCGCCGATTCCGCGGGCGCCGAACTCGCCGATGTGAGGGTCGGGGTGGTCGAGGAAAACCACGTTCATCTCCGGTGTGTCCGCGTGGGAAGGGATGTGGTAGTCCGCGAAGTTGTCGTTGATGACGCGGCCGCTGCGGGTGTCGTAGACCGACTCTTCCATCAGCGCCATGCCGATGCCCATAAGAATGGCACCTTCGATCTGGCTGCGGGCAGCCTTGGCGTTGATGATGCGGCCGGCGTCGAGCACGCTGAGGACGCGGGAGACCCGAAGTCGTGCGAGGCCGGCATCCCAGCGCACCTCTGCGGCGTGAACCCCGAAGCAGCGGAAAGAATACTTCTGTGCCTCCGGGTTCGGCCCCACGCGCGACTCGGCGTCAACGCTCGCGACTCGGCAGGCGCGGAGGACCTTCTCGATCGGGAGGCCCGGTGAGCCGTTGCTTGAACCGACGGTCCCTTGGTGAACAGCGAGATTCTTCGGCGACTCGCCTGCGTACGGCGCGCCCGGTCGCGTCGCGATGCGGTAGAGTGATTGAAGGGCATTGCGCGCGGCTTCCGCTACCGCCGGCACCACGGTGGCGGTGACCTGCGAGCCGCCTGAGTTGGGGCCGGGAGGCAAAGCTGTGTCTCCGAGCACGACGTCGATGCGCTCAATTGGCAGGGTGGTGATTTCCGCGGCGACTTGCGCCATCACCGTGTAGGTGCCCGTGCCG
>CAZJLP010000044.1:0-32626 GCA_964546955.1 uncultured Opitutaceae bacterium
GGCCCGCTCGATCCTCCGCGATCTCGCGCCAGATATTGACCTGGTCCGAGATCAGCACCGGCAGCCGGCAGGCCAGGGCTTCCGCCACCGCGATGCCGAAATTCTCCTGGTGGGAGGGCAGCACGAAAGCCTCGGCGTTGTAGAACGCGCCCCATTTCAGGTCGCCCGTCAGCATACCGGTCCAGGTGACCCGGGAGGCCAAACCGAGACGTTGCGCGAGAGCCTTCATCTCCTCCCCATACGCATGGTCGTTGGGTCCGGCAATGATCAGGTGCCATTGGTCCCTGCCCGGCTTGTCCGCCGCGGCGCGAAGCACTTCGGCAAAGGCTTCGAAGAGCAGATCGTTGCCTTTCTTCACATGCACCCGGCCGAGAAAGAGCAGACATTCCTTCCCGTTCGTCTCGGGGAAGGCCTCCGCGAACATCTTTTTCTGCGCGGCGGCGTCCCCCACCGGGCCCCGCGTGCCGAAATTCACCACGCGCTCCCGGCAGCGGTAGAGCCAGAAAGATTGCCGCGCCAGCCGGCGCTCCTCCTCGCAGGTAAAAAGGACCTGCCGCGCGTCCCGCAGGACCCGATAGTCGCCCCACGGCCAATAAAGCCATTTCTTGAAGTGCTTTATCGGATACGTACGTTTGAACCACGGATCCAGCATGCCGTGCGTGAAGACAAAATAGGGGGTGTCCGTGCCGGCAAGCGCGCGCCATGCTCCGAAAGCGTTGTACTGCCAGAGTCCATCGACCACCACGGCGTCGTACCGGCTTCGGTTGGCTTTGAGCCACGGCACAAACTTGGCGCTGTATCCATAACTCCCCTTCGACGGGCCCAGTGCGTGACAAGGCAGCGGAAAAGACTTCACCCACGGCGCGTCCGGCGCATCGAGGCTTGCCACTTCGATCGAGTGGCCCCGCTCCACGTTGACCGCGGCCAGCTGCTTGACGCCTTCGATCGGCCCGCCGCCGTGCGGGTTTACGGAACGAATCGAATGGAGGATGCGCATGGAGGGAACGGGAAGACGGCGAAAAAAAACATGGGAGAATTTCTGAACGCATCATGCCGATGGAACGTGCGCGGCTTTGTCGAGACAAAGCGCGCGAGACAATTTTCCGAACCGTTACGGAAGAGGACTGTAACTCTGACCGCCTTTTCCGGTATTCACCGGATACGCCGCCAGACCGCTTTTCACCATTCTATAAGACCGTGCATTTACGCAACATACATCAATTTGCAGGAAACTTCGTTGCCCAGCCTTCGATCCACTCAGGGTTTCCCCTAGTGGGGCTGCAGGGGTGGCCTGATTGTTCAAAACGTGGTGTACGCTAGTATATCTACCGTTCTCGCAAATTGCTCTCAACAAACCTGACCGATGCTCAAGAATAGACAAGAAGGCCTCATTTCCCTCCACGGGTTTTGCGTCTCGGCCCTGCTCGGCGGTTTTTTCCTCGTCTGGGCTTACGCCATGCAGGTGTCGCGCATCGTCACCTTTGCGAGCGATACCAATCTCGATCTTTACTTGTTCGCCGTGATCGGCGGCACGCTGATCAGCTCGCGCACGTACCGCACCATGGGCGGCCGGCTCGGCCACCTGAATTGGATGGAGCTGGTTCAAATCACGCAGCGCCAGCTGGTCCGCATCGCCCTCGTTATGTTCGCGGTGGTGTTCGCGACGAAGGACATGAACATCTCCCGCGTTTTCCTGGGATCCTTCCTCGTCGGTTCGGCTGCGGTGCTCTTTGTCGCAAACTGCTTCCTGCCGGGTTTTCTTTCCAAGCTTTTTTTCAAAGACGGGTCTGTCCGTACTCTGTTCATCGGCTCCCCGGAGGACGTCCGGCGGCTTAAGGGGTGGGTTTCCCAAAAAGCTCATTTAGGTGTCGAGCCGATCGGCTACCTTTGCACGGAGGACATCGAAGCGGTGGACGGAATGCCTCGCTTCGGTCGTGTGGAAGACGTGCAGCAGGTTCTGGCCGAACAACGCATTGGCCAGATTGTTTTGCTCCAATTCTACCTCGATCGCCAGGAGTCCAACAAAGTGATCCAAGCGGCGCAACGCCTCGGCTGCCGCGTGCGCCTCTACAACAATTTCAACAACTACTACGATCACCCGGTGACGGTCGACCACGAGGGCGAATACACGTTCTTTACCCTCGACGACGAGCCGCTCGAGAATCCGGTCAATCGGATCCTGAAGCGCACGCTCGACGTGGCCATTTCGCTTCCCGTCGTTCTCTTGCTGCTGCCCCCGCTCACGATCTTTGTCTGGATGGTTCAACGCGTGCAGTCGCCCGGACCGATTTTCTATCCGCAGCTCCGTTCGGGCATCAACAAGCGCCGCTTCAACATTTGGAAGTTCCGCACGATGCACGTCGCGTCGCAGACCAAGGACCTGGCCAAGATCCAGGCCAAGAACGGCGATGCCCGCGTGTATGCCTTCGGCCGCTTCCTGCGCCGCACCAGTCTCGACGAGATTCCTCAGTTCATCAACGTGCTGCTCGGCGACATGAGTGTCGCGGGCCCTCGGCCTCACATGATCGAGCACGACGAGGAATTCGCGAAGCTGCTCCGCAATTACTATTCCCGCCACTACGTCAAACCCGGCATCACCGGTTTGGCCCAGAGCATGGGTTACCGCGGCGAAATCTCGGAGTTCTCGCTCCTGGAGAAACGCATCGGTTACGACATGCACTACATCAATAAATGGTCGCTCCTCATGGACCTGAAGATTCTGGTCGCGACCGCGCGTCAGGTGCTCTTCCCGCCCAAAACGGCCTATTGATCGCACGCTGGCCACACTACATCTAAAAAGAGCGACGGCTTTGGCCGTCGCTCTTTTTTTTGCAAACGGAGGATGGAGGATCGCGCCGCAAGCCGCGCTTTTCCCTTTCCAAATTCGTCGTGAAGCGGCACAAGACGCACCTGTGTCCGCACCCAAAAGCTTTGCCGCCGCCGAGGTCCACGCCGCCATCGACCGGCTCGTTTCAGGCATCAAGGAGCGCCATTCCGGCGACCCGGCCAAGCTTCTCATCCTCGGAATTGCCAATGGGGGAGTGATCCTGGCCCGGCGGATCGCGGCCAAGATCCCTCATGCAAAGGCCGGGACGGTCGACATTTCGTTCCACCGGGATGATATCGGCCGCAATCCCATACCCAAGGAGTTCGTCCCCACCCATATTCCGGTGGACGTCAACGGAGCCACCGTGGTCCTGGCCGACGACGTGCTTTTCTCGGGGCGCACGGTCAAGGCCGCGCTCGACGAAATCTTCGATCATGGGCGCCCCACCAAGGTGGAATTGGCTATCCTGGTCGATCGAGGGGGCAGGCGGCTGCCCGTGGCGGCCGACTACTCCGGGCTCACTCTCCAAGCCACCGAACGCCAAAAAGTCATCGTGGCGCTCGACCCGGACGACCCAGGCAAAGACTCCATTCAGCTCCGGCCCGCGTCCCCGGGCGCGGCGTCACCCTCCTAATCTCCATGCCCTGGACGCGCAAACACCTCATCACGATCGAAGAGCTCTCGTTGTCCGAGATCAACCAGATCCACACCACTGCCCTGGCCTTCAAACGCATCCTCGGCCGGAGCGTGAAGAAAGTCCCGGCGTTGCGAGGCAAGACAATCGTCAATCTCTTCCTCGAACCCAGCACGCGCACGAGGATGGCGTTCGACATGGCGGCCAAACGCCTGAGCGCGGACGTCATCTCTCTCGACGCCGCCAGCAGCAGCACGACCAAGGGCGAAACCCTTCGCGACACGGCGCAAAACATCGAAGCGTTGAATGCGGATATGATCGTGATCCGGCACGCCGCCTCCGGTTCGCCGCTTTATCTCAGCAAGATCCTCGGGATCCCCGTCGTGAACGCAGGCGACGGCGCCCATGAGCACCCCACTCAGGGCTTGCTCGACACGTTCACGATGAAAGAGCACCTCGGCTCTCTCAAAGGCCGGAAGGTCGTGATTCTGGGCGATGTCCTATTCAGCCGGGTGGCCCGCTCGAATATTCACGCCCTGACCAAGATGGGGGCGGATGTCACACTCGTGGGGCCCGCCACCCTGGTTCCTCATTGGTTCACGCATTTCGGTGTGAAGGTATCGCACGACCTTCGGAGCGCGTTGGCCGATGCCGAGGTCGTAATGCTCCTTCGAATTCAACACGAGCGCCAAACCAGCAGCCACTTCCCCTCGCTGGGCGAATACACCAGCATGTTTGGACTCAACAAAACGCGTGCGTCCTGGCTGAACCCGAAAGCGATCATCATGCATCCGGGGCCAATCAACCGCGGGGTGGAAATCGACAGCGAATTGGCCGACGGAGAACATAGTGTAATCCTCGAACAGGTCACCAACGGCATCGCTGTCCGCATGGCTGTGCTGTATCTTTGCGCGGGCGGACAACCCGAGCACGTGGTGGCGGAAGAATGACGCTCCACGCTTTGAACGCATGTCCCACACGGACCCTTCCTCTTCTTAGCCGAGCTCTTCTCTCATGGCCCTCCTCTGGATAACAAACGCGCGCGTGATCGACCCCGCGGCCAACCGCGACGAAACCGGCGAGCTCTACATCGCCGATGGAAAGATCGTCGAATCCCTCTCCGGCGACCAAAAGAAGCGCGCTAAAAAGATCGATGCCGCGGGTCAGGTCGCGTGCCCGGGGCTGGTCGACATCCACGTCCATTTCCGGGAACCGGGACAAACGCACAAGGAGACAATCCTCACCGGTTCCCAGGCCGCCGCAGCCGGCGGTTTCACCACGGTCGTGTGCATGCCCAACACGTCGCCGGTGGTGGACAACGCCGGGACGATTCAATTCATCAAGGACGCCGCCAAACGCGACGCCGTCGTCAAACTTTATCCGACCGGCTGCATCACCGTCGGCCAAAAAGGCCAGGCGCTCGCGCCGATCGGTTCCCTCAAACGGGCCGGAGTGGTCGCCATCACCGACGACGGCGATTGCGTGCAGAACAACGAACTGATGCGCAGGGCCGCCGAATACGCGAAGATGTTCGATCTGCCGGTGATGGACCATTGTCAGGACGCCTCGATGACCCAGGGCGCCGTGATGAACGAGGGCATCATGTCCACCCGACTCGGCCTGCGCGGCTGGCCCAACGCGGCGGAAGACTTGATCGTGCAGCGCAATGTCGTGCTCTCGACCTACACCGGCGCGCATATTCACCTGCAGCATATTTCGTCCAAGTATTCCGTCGAAATCATTCGACGAGCAAAGGCGCGCGGGGTGAAGATCAGCGCCGAAGCGACTCCGCATCACATCGCACTGACGGACGACGCGCTGGAAACGTACGACACCAATTTCAAAATGAATCCGCCGCTCCGCACAAAAGCGGACCGGCAGGAGATCATTGCCGGCCTGCGCGACGGCACGCTCGATTGCATCGCGACCGACCACGCTCCCCACACCGACTACGAGAAGGACAAGGAATTCGATTTCGCCCCGAATGGCATCATCGGGCTGGAGACCGCGCTCGCCATCTCGCTCGAGGTTCTCGTGCGAAAAAATCGGTTCAAATTGTCCAAGGTCATCGACCTCATGACCCGTGCGCCGGCAAACCTGCTCAAACTGGAGGCGGGCACGCTCCTCCCCGGCTCCGCCGCCGATGTGTGCCTCTTCGACCCTGAAGAGTCATGGGTCTACGAGGCCAAAAAGGGATTCAGCAAATCGACTAATTCGCCCTGGAATGGGCAGACGCTGAGCGGACGGGTCAGGACGACGATCGTGGACGGCCGGGTGGTTTTTGACGGCGGGAAGATTCGCGGATGACGAGGGATCACTCCCCCGCCCCGGCCAGGTGATTCAGTCCGGACAAATCGAGCTCTCCCGCCGAGGAAAGTTTCAAGGCGGCGCGCCCCGCTGTCTCGGGCGAAGCTGCGGGATGCAGGTGACTGTCGAGGCGGTAGGCAATCACCCTGGCCCCGGGCAACTGGCGCAGCTTTCGGATGAGGCTGAGATTCTCCAAATGAATGGTCACGGTCTGGGTCGTCGTGCTGAGACCCGGGATCGTCACGGCCTCATTGCTCACCGCCCGGCCCACGTACGACCCATTCAAATACAGCCGATGCACCGACCCCGCGAGGGAGAGCGGCCGCACCGTTTCATTGGCATATCGCACGGTGAGTTCAGCGCTCGTCTCGAAGAGCGAAGCATGCAGAGGCCGAAGGTTTGTCACGCTGACGCTCGCCTCAGTGGACCGGGAGAGGCTGGCGCAGCCGGCGGAAATGCCCATGGCCACCGCGGCGAATACACCCAACAGGTAAAATGGACGCATTCGGAGATGACATCGAGTCGAGCTCGCGAGTTCGCGACAATCTCTCCCGACCGCCCGGTACGGGCCGATGTGTTCACGCCCCTCCGGGGTTACGGTACCCTTCGCCCCTGTTTGTACCGACGCTCCGTTGGTGGAAGGATGGATGCCGCTCGGACGTGTTCCCTGGCGGAGTCCCTCGTGGGACTGCGCACACGCCCGGCTAACCCCAATCCCTATGAAGGCAGCGACCCGACGGTTTGCAGCAGCCCTGGCCATTGCCAGCGGACTTTTCGTCCACTCCCCCTCCTTCGCGCAAGTCGGCACCGGCTGGACGGCGTATGCGGCCACGCTCAGCAACGAAGTGCCGCCCAACACCGGCACCCGGTATACCTTCAGCAATGGCGTGCACCATTTCTGGATTTTCAGATCCGATCCCAGCACCTATCCCGGCCGCGATTCCGGGCCGCGGAGCGAAGTCCGCGTTTCCGGCAACTGGACCAGCGGCCAGCGGCAGTTTCAAGGCGAGGTCAACGTGGAAGCGGGTTCGAACAATGTGAGTCTGTTTCAAGTGTTCGGCGCGAGCTCCCGCTCCACTGCATTCATGATGTGGGCCACGCGAAATGGGAGTTTCTCCGCGTACAGCGGCACGGTCTTCTTTTCCGGCCCCATTTACGGCGTGTACAACCGGATTAATGTTATCCACAATGCCACTACGAACCGGATCACGGCGTACGTGAATGGCACCCAGCGCTATTCCGCCGCGGACGGGGGCGACGGCACGCACTACTTCAAGCTCGGCGTGTATCACCAAAAAAACATGAGCAACCGGTCCGGTTCCTATTGGCGGAACCTGAGATATTTCCGGAAATAAGAGCGGCTTCAGCCAACCGCCAGGCCCCCGGCCCGCGCTCCTCGTTTTGGGGGATAGGCAGACGCGCGGCGATCTGGTTTGATGATTCCGGTCGCACTGTCCGTTTCCTTCCCGGCCAAAAACGGGTCCTCCCTGCCAACGCAGGGCAGCGGAGCAATCGAGCAATGGGGCGGCGCCGCCTCCTTCCTTCCCGCCGTCGCCGTGAATCATCGTCCGCTCCGTATTCTCGCCCTTCTGACCGCCATTGCAACCACCTGCGAGCTGCCGGCAGCGGTCCGCCGCGCCAGCTCGCTCGAGGAGTTGCAGGAATTGCTCAACGACGCTCAGCCGGGAGACCGTTTGGTGCTCGCGGAGGGAAGCTACTCGGCTTCAAGCCCGCTCAAGGTGGACCGAGCCGGCACCGCGGCCTCGCCGATCGTGATCGCGGCCGAAACCGTCGGCGGCGTGGAGATCCGGGGACAGGGAAGCTTCCACGTGATCGCACCCGCGTCGCACATTCACCTGGAAGGCTTCGTGTTCCTGCATCAGAAAGCGGTGCGCTTCGGAGTCGGCACGCAATTTTGCCGGATAACTCGCAACGTTTTCGAGAATGCCGGTGTGACCCACTACCTCATGGTCGATGGCGACGACACGGAGGTATCGTACAACGAATTCCGCAACAAGTCGACGGTGGGGCAGATGCTCAAGATCGGCGGTGCACCCACGCGCCCGGCGGAGCGCACCTGGGTTCATCACAACTACTTTCACGACTTCACCAACGTGGGCACAAACGGGGGCGAGACCATTCAGGTTGCCGTCGGAGAGAACAGCATGCGCTCCGCTTTTTCGCGCATTGAGTTCAATCTCTTCGAAAGGTGCAACGGCGAGAACGAGCTCATTTCGAATAAATCCTGCGACAACGTTTACCACGCGAATACTTTTCGCGACAGTCCGCAAGGCGAGCTCACCCTCCGCGACGGCGACCGTATCACGGTCAGCGGTAACTTTTTTCTGAATACAAGGGGCTTGCGCATTTTCGGCGATAACACGAACGTCTTCAACAACTACTTCGAGGGTTGCACGGTGGCCATCGTAGTGGGGTGCGGCACCGACGCGGACCATATCCTCGGCCAGCCCTTCAAAGCCTACGATCGCGTCGACAACCTCCGGCTTGTGCATAACACCCTGGTTAACAACCGCAAACATATCGAATTCCAGGCTCGCGAGAAGGGAATGCCGGCCCAGTCGGCGGTCATCGCGAACAACCTGATCGTCGGCGACGCCGGGAGTCTGGTCGTTTTCGGCGCGGCGCCGCACAATACGACCTGGAAATCCAATCTGCTATGGGGGGATGCCGTGGACGGGGACGCTCCACGCGAGGGTTTCCGCAGAGCCGACCCGCGGCTGGCGCCCTGTGAACCCCTCCTTCGCCTGGGGCCCGGCAGCTCTGCGGTGGATGCGGCGGCGGACGGTTTCGCGGAGGTCGTCCAGGATCTGGACGGCCAAACGCGCGACGGGCCGAAAGACATCGGGGCGGATGAATATCAGGACGGCCCGGTGATGAACCGGCCACTGCTCCCGCGCGACGTTGGACCGCGGGCGAGGGCCTCGACCGGCTTGTGACAAGGTCGGCGGTCCTGTCGCCCTAAAGAACGGTTGACTGTCTTGGTGCCGCGGCGCCCACTTTTATCCATGACGCACCCCTTTCCTGCCTTCCTGAAGTGCCCCCGTCGACTCGCTGCCCTTGCCTTCGCAGCGCTCACCGTCCTCGCGACGGGCCAGCCCGCCGCGCCCGTCGATACCGGCGACAACGACGCGGAAAAGGCTCTTGTGCGCACCGAAACGCCGGAAGCAATCGCGAAACGCCTCGGCTGGTGGAGCGAAGCCCGGTACGGGATGTTTATCCATTGGGGCCTGTATTCACAGTGGGGCTGCCACTACCCCGGGGCGGACGGGAAGCTGATCGACGGTCGCAGCGAACACATGATGAGGCACATTCGGCTCCCGCTGAAGGTCTACAGCACCATCGCCGAAGTCTTCAATCCGACCCAATTCGACGCAGACCAATGGGTGCGGATCGCCCGCGAGGCAGGCATGAAGTACATGGTCATCACGTCGAAACACCACGACGGCTTCGCCCTGTTCAATAGTCCGGCCAACGCCTACAACCTTGTGAAGCGCGGCCCGTTCAAGCGCGATGTGATCAAGGAACTGGCCGAAGCAAGCCGCCGCGGCGGCCTCAAATTCGGCGTGTACTACTCACTGGGGCGCGACTGGGAGGACCCCGATGTCCCCACCGATGTGAAACCCAACGACGGCAATCGGCGGAGCAACGACTGGGACTGGCCGAACGACGCAAAAAAGGACTTCAGCAAATATTTCGAACGAAAAGTAAAGCCACAGGTGCGCGAACTTCTCACCCAATACGGACCGATCGCCGTGATGTGGTTCGACACGCCCGAACGAATCACGAAGGCGCAAAGCGAAGAGTTGCTTGCGCTCATCCGGCAGCTCCAACCCGACTGCATCGTCAACCAACGCATCGGAAACCGCCTCGGCGACTATCGCGTGGAAGAGCAAAATATCCCGGACCGGGGGCACACCGACCCCTGGGAAACGTGCATGACCCTCAACCGACACTGGGGCTATTATCTCGGCGACGAAGAGTGGAAGCCGACAACGGACCTCATCCGGCGCTTGATCGAAGTGACGAGCAAGGGCGGAAATTTCCTGCTCAATGTGGGCCCGACGGGTGAAGGCATCATCCCGGCCGCCTCGGTGCAGCGGCTGGCCGAAGTCGGCACCTGGCTGAAGACGAATGGCGCCGCCGTGTATGGCACCACAAGCAGCCCGATCGAAAAACCTTCCTGGGGCCGCGTGACCCTACGTTCCTCGGCCAAGGGCAGCACGCTCTATCTGCACGTGTTCGAATGGCCCGCTAACGGCCAGCTCGTCGTGCCCGGACTGAAAGTGAGGATTGCGAGCGCGACCTTGCTGGCCGACAACGCAAAGCTCTCGCTTCGCGCGAGCGCCGACGGCGTCACGATCGACGTTCCAAAAACCGCGCCCAACTCGCACTCCTCAACCGTTGTGCTGGAAATCGACGGACCGATCGCCGCGCCAACCGTCCCTGCAAAAGAACACGGCGCACCAGGGGACAGGCTTCGTTGAACGGCCAAGGTGATCCCGGCCAATGCCCCCCAAGGCGGCGACAAACCGTCGCCGCCTTAACCGCCAGCCGTCCCCTCGGCGTTCTGCAGAACGTCCCCGCCATTTCCGCTTGCGCAGGAGAAATGCGTCCCGCCGAGCGGTCGCAGACCGCCGGTCAGGCGAAGACCTGCTTGAGCATTTCCTTGGTCGGCGGCTTCACCAAATAAGTCGCAGCCCCGAGAGTCTGGGCTCGCTGACGATCGCGCGCCTCGGGTGAACCGGTCAGGACCACCACGCGAAGACGATCGAGCGACGGCTGGGTGCGTATCCATTCGAGAACTTCAAATCCGTTCTGCCGGGGCATCTTGAGATCCAGGAAAAGCAGGTCCGGCAAGGGCCACAGGGTCCGGTTCGCGTATTCGTTCTCGCCCGACAAATAATCGATCGCCTGCTGCCCGTCCGTCACGACCCGCAATTCGTACGGAACGTCCACGCCCTTCAGCGCCCGCTTCATGAAAAACAAGTCGTCGTCCCCATCTTCAGCAATGAGGATATTGAGCGCCGGTTTATTTTTTGCCGCGGTCCCCATCGTCAGGGCCGCGCGGCCGCGCCGCGAACGAACACATCGAGATAGGACCCCGCGATCGGCCCGGAGGCCAAAGCGAGAAAACGCTTCGCTTGGAAGGAAAACATGGGGTTCATCGCAACCAGGCGAAGTTTCGCCGAACCCGCGGCAGCGTCAAGCCTCCCAGCGACGGTTCTGCGAACGGCACGGTCCGAGGTCGGCGGTGGCCTTCTTGTTCAGCGGTCGGCCCGGGGAACGAACGGGGCGGCGCCCCGATGGCGGCAGGGAACTCGCCCTGCGATGATCTCGGCGGCTGGCGGAGAAGCCGTGCTTTGCCGGTCCTCCCTCTCGATGTCCGAAATCAATCCTCAGACAAAATTGGCCGGAATGCTGGTCCCGGTGTCCGCATTGCGTCACGCCCGCGATTTCGGGATCGGCGACACGCTGGCTGTGCGCGAAGCCATCGACTTTTGCGCGGACCACGGCTTTGCGGTGCTCCAGATGCTCCCGATCCACGAAACCGTGGGCGATCACAGTCCCTACAACCCGATCAGCTCGCGTGCGCTTTCCCCCGCCTTATTGGCCCTGACGGAGGAGGAGGTTCCCGGCCTGACCGCCGAGGCGTTGCAGGAAGCGGCACCCGAACGCTGGGTCGCCCAGTTGCGTGCCGGGAACGTGAAACACAACTCCGTCCACCCGCTAAAAATTCAAGTGCTGCTTTGGTCGCATCGCGTTTTTCGTGCGAGCCAACGGGACGATTCTCCTCTCTGGCTCGAGTTCGGCCGCTTCAATGACACGAATGCGTCGTGGCTTCCCGCCTACACGCTGTACCGCCTCTTGATCCGGGAATACGAGGGAAATCCCAATTGGACCGAATGGCGCCCCGAACACCAGAGCCTCGCCGCGGCGGAAGCGTGGCTGGCGCGCCATCCCGGCCGCGAGCGCCTCGCGGAAACGCGCGAGGGTCTCGCCTACATTCAGTGGGTCGCTTGGCGGCAATGGCGAAAGGTGCGGGAGCACGCCGACCGCCGCGGCGTCTACCTGATGGGCGAGATGTCGTTCGGCGTCTCGAAAGCGAGCGTGGATGTCTGGTCGCGCCCGGAGCTATTCGACCTCGATTGGAACATCGGCACCCGTCCCATCGTGTATTTCGATACCAACAAGGATTCCGAGCGCTGGGGCCAGAATTGGGGGCTGCCCGCTTACCGCTGGGAAAACCACCGCGCAGCCGGTTTCGACTGGCTTCGCGGCCGCGTGGGCACCGAACGCGAATTCTTCCACATCATTCGACTGGACCACCTGCGCGGCTACTTCCGCGCCTACATGTTCCCGTGGCCCGGAGGAGCCCGCCACGCGGAGTTCGCCAAGTTGAGCGAAGAGGAAGCTCGGCAGCGGACCGGAGGCAAACTCCCGCGTTTCGTGCCTGGGCCAGACGAGGATCCTCATGCCTCCAAGCTGAACGATTTGCAGGGCCGGGAGATCATCGCGACCGTGCGCGAGGAGGCCGGGGACATGTATCTGTTCGCCGAGATCATGGGCTCGATGCCGGACTACATGCGCCGAGCCCTGGACGACCTGGCGATCTCGAGCCTGACCTTTCCCCAATTGGAGCGCAATCCCGACCGCTCCCTGCAATCCCGCGACACCTACCGGGTGATGAGTTTGGCCGCGTACGCCAACCATGACCACGCGCCCTTGGCCGCGCTCTATCAGCATTGGCAGGAAGAGATCAAAAAGGACCCGAAGTCGGTGGCGGCGACCGACCTGGCCAACCTGCTCAAATTCGCCGGCTGGAAGGGTCCGGCCCCCGCCGCGCTCGACAGCGAGGTCCTGGCCGCGCTGCAGCGGGCCTTGTTCGACACTCCCTGCCATCTCGCGGTGCTGATGAGCAGCGACGTGCTCGGCACCCCCCAGCGATTCAATCTACCAGGTAGTTATGGGGCGGATACATGGAGCGAACGTCTTGAATACCCGATGAACGACTATAGCCGGCATCCTCTCTACGGGCTCCGCCTGGCCGCCGTGAGGGCGGCAATCGAAAAGGCGGGTCGGCGGCCGGCGGTCCGTGCTATCCCGCTTGGGCAGGAGAGTCTGGAGGCAGCGGCCGCAGCGTCCGCTGTGCCGGTGCCCTGAGAAAGCAGAGGAGCGAGTCGTCGGTCCGGTCCCTACGGGGCAAAAAGCACTTTACCCGATAGCGACAAAGCGCCGCGCCTTTTATCCTGTCGGCATGAAAACCCGCGAGGCCAAGCGCGCCGGCATCGCCGCCTTCTCGGCGCAGCACGACCGCTAGGCGCCACCCGAATTGCATGAATCTCTCCCGCTATCGCGATCGCCGAACCGCCGGCAGAATTCTCGCCAATATGCTTCAGCCCGTGATGCATTCGGGGACGGTCGTGTTGGCCCTGCCCCGGGGCGGCGTGGGCGTCGCGGTCGAGGTGGCCGCCGCCTTTGGCGCGCCTCTCGATGTTTTCATCGTGCATCGTCTCGCGCCCGCAGAAGCGCCGGACCAAGTCGTCGGAGCCGTTACCTCGCGCGGCGTATGTGTGCTCAACCGGTCGGTGCTGCAAGAAACCGAAATCGATCCGGCCTCGCTCGCCGAAGCCATCGCGAACGAACGGGAGCGAGTCGAGCAACGAGAGGTTTATTACCGCGGATTTCGAGAGCCGGTTGAAATTGCCAATCATCCCGTCGTGCTGGTCACGGACGGCATCGTCAACAGCGTCACCTTGCGCGCCGCGGTTGCGGCGGTGCGAAAACAAGCGGCGACCTGGGTAACGATCGCCGCTCCGGTGGGATCGCCCGAGATCTGCGACCAACTCAGCCAGGAGGCGGAGGAAGTCATTTGTCCCTTGCGGCCGGACCCGTTTTTCTCCGTCGGGCTTTCCTACGAACAGTTCCCCCGCCTGACGGACGAGCGCGTTTGCGATTTGTTGAACGAGGCCGAGGCGGTGCGTCTCGACCGGGCTTCGGCGGCTTTCGACGACTCCTTCAGTGCGCCGTACCTCGGCGGGTCACGGTTTTGAGCGGAAATCGCCTTACGTGAACCATTGGTTTACCTACCCGCGGCCCTAGGGATAAAAAAGGGAGGGCTGCGCGCCAGTCGGCTGAGCGTCGCCTCCGTGTACCGCGCGCAAATCTCTGCATTGACGCACGATTTACCCGGTCGTTTCCTCGCGGAATGAATCAAACTTCGGCGCCGACCTCGTCGATCAAATACAAGCGCATCGTGCTCAAACTGAGCGGTGAAGTGCTTCGCGGCGGAAAATCCGGCGATCCCATCGACGGCGGCATTCTCGAACGCGTTTGCCGCCAAGTGAAGGAAATCCACGATCTTGGGGTGCAGATCGGCCTGGTGATTGGCGGCGGGAATATCTTCCGCGGATTGACCGGCGAAAAACGAGGCGTGGATCGCACGACGGGCGATTACATGGGCATGCTGGCGACAGTCATCAACGCGCTGGCGTTGATGGACTGTCTGGAGAAGATGGGCGTCACGACCCGCGTCCAAAGTGCGATCCCGATGAATCAGATCGCCGAACCCTTCATCCTGCGCCGAGCAGTGCGCCACCTCGAAAAAGGGCGCGTCGTGATCTTCGCCGCGGGCACGGGCAACCCCTATTTCTCCACCGACACCACCGCCGCACTGCGCGCGAGTGAAATGCATGCCGACATCATCATGAAGGCCACCAAAGTCGACGGCATCTACGACAAGGACCCCAAGAAGTATCCCGACGCGGTCAAGTATGAGGAGATCACTTTCATCGATGCGCTGAAGCAGCGGATAAATGTAATGGATTCCACGGCGTTTTCTCTCTGCCTGGACAATAATGTCCCGATCCTGGTTTTCGATCTCAACGACGAACACGCCATCCGCAAAGCGGTCGCCGGCGAGAAAGTCGGCACGTTGGTGCGGAGCTAGAGAATTCGGAGTTGAGAGTTGGGGGCTGAGAGTTGAGAGTCGGCCCCCACTTCCCGAATCCCCTCTCAACTGTTCAGCTCTCAACCTTCAACTCCTACGACGCCATGTCCCATCCCGCCCTCACTGAGATGCAGGTCAAAATGAAGAAGGCCCTGGATCATACGCTGCACGAATTCAGCAGCATCCACACGGGCAAGGCCTCTCCGACCATGGTCGAAGGGGTCATGGTGGAGGCGTACGGTTCGCAGATGCGCCTGAAGGAGTGCGCCGCGATCACCACCCCCGATGCGCACATGATTCAAATTCAGCCGTGGGACAAGGGGCTGACCAAAGCGATCGAGAAAGCCATTCAGCAAGCCAACCTGGGCCTCAATCCGGCGGTGGACGGACAACTCGTGCGCGTTCCCCTGCCCCAGCTCAGCCGCGAGCGCCGGCAGGAGTTTGTCAAAGTGGCTCATCGCATGGCGGAGGAAGGCCGGGTGCATATCCGCAATATCCGGCGAGACACGATGGACGCCGTCAAAAAAGCCCAGAAGGACGGCAAAATTTCCGAAGATGATTTGAAGCGGCTCGAAAAGGACGTGCAGCTCGCGACCGACAAGACGATCAAGGAAATCGGCGATCACTTGGCCAAGAAAGAGAAGGAGCTGCTGTCGGTCTGACCCTGTCAGGCCTAATGGAGAAGGATGAATGGAGAATGAAGAATGTCCCAGCCGAAATAGTCCGGATCGTCAGTTTGCGTTCTCCATTCCTCATTCTTAATTCTTTATTAGACCCGGCGCGACGTTTCGCATGAAGCCGTCCAGCAACCCTCGCCCGCGGCGGGTCGTGATTAAGCTCGGCACAGGCGTTCTCACGTCGGGCATCGGCCAGCTGGACAATGAGCGGATCGCCCGTGTGTGTGCCGAGATCACGGAGCTGCGCGCGCAAGGAACGGAAGTCATTGTCGTGAGTTCCGGCGCCGTCGGGCTGGGCATGGGCCGCCTCCAACTGGAAAAACGGCCGAAGGAACTGTCGAAGAAGCAGGCGTGCGCCGCGGTGGGACAAAGTCTGCTCATGCAAACGTGGCAGCAAGGTTTCGATCCGCATGGCCTTACCGTGGCGCAGGTGCTTCTCACGCACGACGACCTGCGGGTGCGCAGCCGATATCTCGGGGTCAAAGAGACGCTCGAACAGCTGCTCGCGTACGGCGTCGTGCCGGTGATCAACGAGAACGACACGGTCAGCGCGGCCGAAATCAAATTTGGCGACAACGACACGCTCTCCGCCATGGTCGCCAGCCTGACTCACTCGCAGTACTTGGTGATCCTCTCGACCGCGCCCGGTTTGATCGACATGAAGGGAACTCGCGCGATTGTCCCGATCGTCGAAAAAATTACTCCGGAGATCGAGGCGATGGCCGGCGGCACCACGAGCGAGACCGCCGTGGGCGGAATGGTCAGCAAGATTTCCGCCGCCAAACTCGCGACTCGAGCGGGGTGCGGGGTTTTCATCGCGAGCGGCGCCGAACCCCAAATCTTGCAACGGCTTTTCAGCGGACGCTCTCCCGGCACGTTTTTCGTGCCGAGTGGATTGCCTCTCGAAGCGAAGAAACAGTGGCTGGCCTATTTCCAGCGACCCACGGGCACGATTCGCGTGAACGAATGCGCCGTCCCCGTTCTCCGCGAACAAGGACGGAGTCTCCTGGCCGTCGGGGTGACCGGCGTCAGCGGGGAGTTTGCGGCGGGCGATGTCGTGAACATCGCAGCTCCCAATGGCGAGATCATCGGGCGCGGCAAGACGGCCTTCAGCAGCGAAGACCTGCCGCGGCTCGCGGGAAAAAAAGGAGAAGATGTCCGCGAGTTGCACCCGCTGCGCAAACGCCTCGAGGTCATTCACCGCAATGACCTGGTCCTGCTTTAGTTCACACCGCAACCCGCGCGACGTGTAACAGGGCCATCCGGAAACGGTATCGTACCCACGCCCCCTTCCATTCATGCGCCGCGCGATCAACCGGGTCGTCCACGTCCACAACGCCCATCCCCGCCTGCGTGTGCAGGCCGCAGAAGTGTCTCGTGTGATCCACACGTTGGACCAGCACCGAAAGGAATTTCGTGGAGGTTGTGGAGAGGGCGAACTCTCCCTCGCATTTCTGACCGACGCGGCGTTGGCGCGAATTCACGAAGATTTTCTAAACGATCCCAGCCCCACCGATGTCATCACGTTTGAGGGTCAGGCAAACCTCGGAAGCGCGGGGGAGATTTGCGTGTCGGCGGACACTGCCGCCAATTACGCAAGTCAGCGTGGACGTGATTTTTCGGAAGAGCTGACCCTCTATATCGTGCACGGATGGCTGCACCTGGTCGGGTATGACGATATGACGCCGGCGAAAAAGCGACTGATGCGCGCAGCGGAGCGACGCGCGATGAAGATTGTGGCTAACGCAAAAGCTTTGCCGAAATTTTTACTGCAACCTCGCCGGTGACTGCTTCTCTGGTGGCCCTTCATCGAACTTTCACCCCATTTCATGAAGTGCTTCCTTCATTCCTTTCTAGTCTTTATCGGTTTATCGGTAGCAGCTTACGCAGAAACGAAGCTGACCGTTGGAAAACAAACCCTCGCGTCTCCGCTGGAGCCCATGCGGGTCACCGTTCCCTCGGGTGAACGCGTCGAATTGGTTTTTCCCGCGCTTTCGGGAAATCAGTGGCTGAAGAACGGATTGCCGATCACTGGCGCAATCGGACGTCGCTACGTGATCGAGTCGGCGCAAGTGAGCGACACCGGAACGTACCGCGTTTCTTACACCGGTATCCATCCGATTGATTCGCAAGACGTCATTCTGCGCGTCGCAGCCGCTCCTTCCGACGCGGCCGTATCGACGGGCTCCAACGACGGGAGCTTCCTCACCTTCACCAGCCGAGGAATCGCCGGATGCGGCGCGCAGTCGCTGGTCGCCGGCTTCATCGTAAGCGAAACGGCCGGTAATCCTTTCGCCGATCACAAAGTTCTCGTTCGTGCGGTCGGCCCGACGTTGACGGCCTTCGACGTGCGCGGCGCGCTCGGTAAACCGCGTCTCCAAGTGTTCGATTCGACCGGCCAGCTCTGCCTTCCGAGTCCAGCGGACGCCGAAGCGCTGCAACGTGCGGAACGGGCTTCCGGGGCATTCCCACTAAAAGCGGGAGCGGGCGATGCCGTGCTCTTATTGAATCTCTCGCCAGGCGTCTATACGGCGCAAGTCAGCGCGGACGACTGCGTCGCAGGCTTGGCCCTGCTCGAAGTCTATAAGGTGCCTTGAGCATAGCAGCAGGGTCGGCAGTGCCGTCGATCTGAGGCAACTCCTCGTTGAGCAGGAAAGTCCGGCCGGTAGGACGAAGCGTCTCGCTGCGCCGTGGGCCTCGACTTTGCAGCAGCACGGCCCCCCTTGCCCAGGAACCTAAAGAACCGTATTTCGTTCGACCCGGTTTTCGTGTAGCTCCTATCCGCTCATGATTCAGTCCCCCGCCTCCGCACCGGCTTCCCGCGTAGCGTCCTTTCGAAACGCCTTTATTTCCGGCCTGCTGATGCTGGCGCCGTTGCTCGCGACCTGGCTCGTTTTCTCATGGGTGATCGAGAATGTGGGAGGAGGAATGCTCCAGGGGCTGGCGCCTTCCTTGCACAAAGCGGAAGCCGGCACGCCCCGCGGCTTTCTCTTCAATGTTCTCGCGACCCTCATCTTCATCTTCCTGGTAACGGCGATCGGGTACGTTTCCCGGTACGTGTTGGGCAAATACTTTGGCTCCCTCGCGGAGCGCTTCATCCTCAGCATCCCCGGGGTGAGCGGCGTTTATCTCACGGTAAAGCAGATCGTGGACACCTTCGGAACGCAGAACCGGAATCTGTTCAGCAAAGTGGTGCTGGTTCAGTTTCCCCGCGCCGGCGTCTACACGATCGGGTTTCTTACCAGCAAAGCTCGCGGGGAACCCCAAGCCAAGGTCGGGACCGACATCTGGACGATCTTCGTGCCTACAAGCCCCAACCCGACGAGCGGTTTTCTTCTGCTCATGCCCAAAACCGAAGTGATCGAACTCGAGATGAGCGTGGGCGACGGCATGAAGATGATCATTTCAGGCGGCGCGGTACTTCCCGCGATGCCGGCCTCCCCCCTCGCGGGGGCGGCGACCTGATACCGGCGCGGATTGCCGTCAAAGCAAGCGCGGTGTAGAAAACCTGCGTATGGCCGGACCCACCCTCACCGCGGACATCGTTGTGCTGCTCAAGCGCCCCGCGGCCGATGCGTTCCAGCTGCTCTCCCTCTTTTCGGCCGAGCATGGTGTCCTCGCCGCCCTCCAGCGCATTCCCAAAAAATCCGCATCGACCAGCACGGTCCTGGATCTCTTCGACGAAGCCTCGGTCGTACTCGAAACGGGCAACCAGGGCCAAACCTGGTTCTTCAAGGAAGCGCGGCTCTTGCAGCGCGCCATCGATATTTCCCGCAACTACGAAGCCCTGCGCCTGGCCTCGGCCTTCACCGCTCTCGTCGCTCGAAACAACGCGCCGGAAGAAAGTCGCGGTTCCGTCCACACTCTCCTGCGGCAATCGCTCGCGGCGTTTGCGGGGACCTCGCGTCCGGATGTCGTCTACCTCAAAAGTCTTTACCTGTACGTGCGAGACGAAGGATATCCGCTCAAACAGCATTGGTTTCCCACCCTACCTGCGTCCGACCGCGTGGCCCTGGCGGAACTGTTGAATCAACCGGTCGCCGCCCAAACCGCGGCCCCGGCGCTCGTCGCCCGCCTCCAACGCCGCTTGGACGACTACCTTCGGGCTCACACGGAGATCATGACGGAATAGAGCGGGAGCGGAGGGAACCCCCAGCGCGGAGAGTCATCTCCCACGTTCACGCGCACCGCAGTTGCCTTTTGAGCGCTTCCGAGAATCACTTTTGGTCTTCATGCAATTTTCCCTCGATCAACGCACGGCCAGTCTGAGCGTGGGGGAATTAGCGGATTTCAACCTGGGCCCACGCGACGGAGGGGAAGGCGGCGCAGCGGGCATCTGGCGGGCGCAACTCGGGACGCACTGGCACCAGCAGCTTCGCATCCGCGCGCAGGAGGAACGCGCCGAAACGCGCTTCGAAGTGCCGCTCGTGGGCGGAATTTTTCATCGCGGGTGGACGCTCACGCTTACGGGGCGGATCGATCAACTTTTCCCTGACGCGGAAAACACCGTGCTGCGCGAGATCAAGACCGTTACTCGCGCGCTTCCCGCCGACGAGTCCGAGTTGCGGGCCGAGTATCCGAGCTATTTTGCGCAACTTGGAATTTATCTCTCGCTCGTCCGGAGCACCGCGGAGTCCGTCCTTCCCAACACCCCGGCCCGGCTGACAGGTGAACTCGTCTTTGTCGAAGCTGACAGCGGACTCTCCCAGACGGTGACACTGGTGGCCGGAGACGAGGAAGTGCTCCGGGTCCGGCTCGAAGCGGTCACTGAGTTTCTCGATCTTCGATGGCGCGCCAGACAAAGGCTGCGCGCGCTGCGTTTTCATTCGCCGTTCGCCGAGCTGCGGCCCGGACAGGAAAACGTCCAGGTGCAGCTGACCGAGGCAATGGCAAAACACCCCGTTGTTTTTTTTGAAGCACCCACCGGATTCGGAAAAACGGGAGCCCTGCTCGAATTTGCCCTCGCCCGACTCAAGCAGGGCGGCTGCGAACGTGTCATCTACCTCACCAGCAAAGCCACGGGCCAGCTCCAGGTCACCAGCACCGTCGCTTCGATGACGGCCGAAAACGCCGCGAGCTGGCCACCGGCGGGCGAAGAGTCCAATGGAGTCGCGGTCTGGCACGTCCGCAATAAGCGCGAACACTGCATCAACGCGGTGTTTCAATGCATGCGAGATTGCTGCGCCCACCTGAACGACGTGGAACGTCGCTGGCCCCAAAGCGGCTTGTCTCGTTTTTTTCTGTTCGATCGCCAACCGCGCGATCTGGAAACGCTGCGAGCCGCCGGGCGCGCCGCTTCCATCTGTCCGTACGAGATCACGCGATCCGCGCTGGCCTTCAGCGACGTCTGGATCGGAGACTACAACTACGTCTTTTCACCCGGGACCCGCGGACTCTTCGGAGATCAACCGGGCTTCGATCCGAAGCAGTCCCTGCTGATCGTGGACGAAGCCCACAATCTCCCCTCTCGCGTCGCCGACGCCTATTCCCACACGTTCTCCGCGGGCGATGCCGCGGCCGTGAGCGATGCGCTGCACCGTGCCCGCCCTCTTGCCGCGCTGGTGAACGCATGGAACCACTGGGCCAACTTCCTCCAGGGTCTGCCCGCCAGCGACAGCCTTCGGCTGGCTGACGAGGACGATGCGCGAGATCTTCTCGAAACACTGTCCAAAACAATCGCCAGTACGCCGGTCGATCTGACAACGGTCGGCCCCGGGATTGCGGAACTGCTCTGGGAAATTCCCTCCGTCACCAGCATCCTCGCGGAGGCCGATCTTCCCCGTTTGTGGTGGTGCCCCCGCCCCGGCGTTCTTTCGCTCACGTGCCTGGATGCCGCCAAAGTCATTGGCGCCACTTTGCGGGGCTTCGGCGGTGTGGTGCTGGCTTCCGCGACGCTGCGGCCAACCGACGCCTTCGCGGGGGCCTGCGGCTTGGATGCGCCTCCCGAAATCTCCCCTCCCCGCCCGGGACCTCGACCCGAGCGGCTGGGCGGCTTGAACAAACGTCTGACGCGCAAACTGTATTCTTCGCTCACCACAGCGAGTGAGCTGCTGCAAGTGGAGGAAGCCCGCGAAGCCAGCGCGCCCGCGCTGGTAGAAGCGGCGGCTCCGTGGCGGGACGGCGCGTACGATATCGCAGTCGACCTCCGCGTCGACACCACCTACCAGCAACGAGACCGCCACCATCCGACCACCGCCGCGACCATCCAGACGTTCCATGCGCGGCTAGCTCAGCTTGAAAGGTCGGGGCTTATGACGCGCGCACTCGCCGTATTCTTTCCCAGCTACGCGTACGCCGAGTCGATATTGAAGCTATTGCAGGAAAAAGCGCCGGGCCTCCGCGCCGCTTTGCAGCCCCGCCAGGCAGATCTTCGCGCACAGGCCGCCTGGATGGAGCAAGCGCTCACGACTTCGGACGCGCTGTTTCTCGTGTTAGGCAGCAGCTTCGCGGAGGGAATCGACGCACTCGGCGGCCGCGTCACTCACGCGATGGTGATCGGGCCCGCTTTGCCCGAAGTGAACGCCGTGCAGCGCGCCCGTGGGGAAGCCTTGAGCGGCCTTGGACGCGAGGCCGCGTTTCGCCGGGTTTACCAAGTGCCTGGCATCCAAAAAGTGAACCAGGCCTTGGGGCGCCTGGTCCGCGCCCCGGGACAAACGGCAAGAGTGCTGCTCCACTGCCGACGTTTCGCGGAGCCAGGGTACGCGTCGCTGCTGGCGGCCGAGTACCAGGAAGGAACCTCGATTGCGGCGCACAGAGACCTGGAGCACTGGCTGACGAGCGCCCGCTAGAACCGCCTAAATAAAGTCGAGCTGCTGTTCGCGTTCGATGGCACCGGAGGAGCTAAATGAGCGAGCCTGAAAGGTACGGCGAGGCCTCTGGCCAAGCCGTCGGCGGATAGACGTTTTTCGCTGCGACGACGGCGGCACAATTAGCGCTGGGATACGATGTACTCAGAGCATAACTACCGGGAGCGAAGGTTCCACCTCGCTTACATACAGTACGTAGATCCTGCCTTTGAGCTTCTTACTTCCGGACCAACTGAACGGTCTCCCCGGCTTTGGTGGCAATGTCGTACGCGTACTCCGTCACATTCCACGGCGGGGCAGAGCCGCCGTCGGCCACCGTCGGCACAAAATAGAGCGGATTCGAGTTTTCGCCTTTGGCCTCAGGGAGGGCGCCGCCAGAAGCCAATTTCAACGGGACGCGGCTGCGAATCCGGGCATTTCCGCCGATGCGGGAATGAACCGAAGCCGACTTCACCTCGCCCCCTGCCCAATCGATGCCGACAAGGAAGTCGCCGCGCGCACGCAAGCCCGCGATAGAGCCCTGCTTCCAGGCATCCGGCAAAGCGGGAAGCAAGTCGATGGCTCCGTCGTGGCTCTGCATCAGCATTTCGGCAATGCCGGCGGTGCAGCCAAAATTTCCGTCGATTTGGAACGGCGGATGGGCGTCGAAAAGATTCGGGTAAGTCCCGCCGCCTCCCATTTGGTCGCCTCCGCCTCTCTCGGGCACCGGCCGCAATTGGTCCGTGAGGAGTTTGAACGCCCGATTGCCATCCAGCAGCCGCGCCCAGCAATTCACCTTCCAACCCATCGACCAACCGGTCGACACATCGCCGCGGTGCTCCAGCGAAACGCGGGCAGCTTTGAAAAAAGCGGGGGTCCGGCGCGCCGAGATAAGGTTCGAGGGGTGCAGTCCATAGAGGTGAGAGATGTGGCGGTGTTTGTCCTGCGGATCATCCCAATCCTCAAGCCATTCCTGCAACTGGCCCCAGCTGCCGATCTTCATCGGCGCCAAGCGCGCGCGCGTCGCGACAAGGCGATCGCGAAATTCCCGATCGGTTTCCAGGATTTCCGCCACGCGAATTGTATCCGCGAACAATTCCGCCAGAAGCTGATTGTCCATCGAGACTCCCGCCGCGAGCCGCACACGCCGGTCCGGCACGCGACGATGAGGATTTTCAGGAGAGAGCGACGGGCTTACGATCAAGTAGCCGTACTTGGGGTCCTCGACCAACGTTTCGAGAAAGAACTGAGCCGCTCCTTTCATCATGGGGTACACCGAACTCAGATAAGTTTTGTCGCCATTGAACAGGTAGCGGTAGAAAAGATGCTGACTGAACCAAGCGCCCGCCATCGGCCAGAGGCCGGCGTGAGCTCCGTCCACCGGTCCCGCGATGCGCCACAGGTCGGTGTTGTGGTGCAGAACCCATCCACCGGCGCCGTATAGGGCGCGGGCCGTCTCCGCACCCGTGACCGAAACCTCGCGCAGCATCTGCACCAGGGGTTCGTGCAGTTCCGCCAAATCCGTCGTTTCGGCCGGCCAATAATTCATCTCCGTGTTGATATTCACGGTGTACTTGCTGTCCCACGGCGCATCCAGGCGATCGCACCACTTTCCCTGCAGCGTGGAGGGCTGGGAACCCGGTTGGGACGAAGCGATGAGGAGGTAACGGCCAAATTGAAAGTAGAGCGCCGCGAGATGGGGATCCTTGCCTTCGCCAAACCGGCTGAGCCGCAAATCGGTTGGCCAAGCGGCTGCATCCGTCACTCCCAAGTCGAGCTTCACGCGCCCGAACTGTTTTTGGTAGCTGGCCGCATGATCCTTGACCAACGCCGCGTAACCTTTTTTCGCGGCCTTCTCCAGATGGGCCAACGCACGCGCCCGAGGATCGGCTGAGATGTCGGTGTAGTTTACGAAGTTAGTGCCGATCGAAACGAGCAGAACGGCGGACGTGGCGTCGCGGAGGGAAAGCGTTTTTGCTCCCGCCTCCACTTTTCCGTCGTGATGGACGATGCGCACCCAACTTTCGAAAACGAGATTTCCCGGGACACCCTCATGATCGGTCGTGCGTCCTTGCATCACAAGCGCCTGCGCCTCATCCGAACGGACCGTAAAGCGCTGCGGGCTCGCCCACGACGCGGTGAAACTGAGCTTTTGGGCTCCGCCCTCGGTACCGAGGCGCAGAACAATCACCTGGTCGGGAATGGAAGCAAAGACCTCACGGGTGAACTTCGTGTCGTTTACCCGGTAGCTCGTCCGCACGGTCGCGTCCTGCAGATCGAGTTCGCGCCGGTATTCGGACGCTTTGTCGTGGCCGGGGAAATCGAGCAAAAGGTCGCCCACCGTCTGGAAGGGCATTCCGTTTGAACGGGTTCGACCCGGCAAAACCTTTTCATTGGCGAGCGCGTGCGCTTCGGCAAATTTCCCTTCGAAGATGAGCCGCCGCACCTCGGGTATGGCCTCCCGCGCGGTGGGAATATTGTTGTGGTGAGGACTGCCCGCCCAAACCGTGTCCTCATTCAATTGAAGACGCTCCTGCGGCAGACCGCCGAAGGCCATCGCCGCCAATCGTCCGTTGCCGATCGGCAACGCCTCGACCCAGCGATCTGCGGGTTTGTCGTACCACAACACCATCGAATCGCTCGACGGCGCGGCCTTTAGACAGGTGGAAAGCGCGAGGGCAAGCAGGGCCCCTGTGCGCACGAGAGGGACGGGAGACAGTTTCATCGGGTAGGAAGAAATCGTTCCGGGTCTGCCGAACGAAGCAAGCGAGCTCATTCCGGCTAAGGGGTGACAAAAGGAGGATGAGTATGCGTTTGACCGGGAAACGGTGTAAATTGAGACGCGGGCAGATTCGTCCCTACGCCCGGTCGCCGCGAAAATACGCCGGAATTTCGGCGGCCAGCAACGAACCGACGAATTCCTGATGGTCCGCCTCGAAGGTTCGCTGTGGTGGCCCCGGAAGAAATCCCCGTATGCGACGGGGAAGTTACTATCAAGGGAAGAAGTCGCAAAACATCGGCAACGCAAACGCTGCGCAACGACCACAACGTACGCACGGAGGTCGTCTTGCTGCATTTTTTAACAGAAATACGGACGCCATACAGCGTGGAAATTTTCAAAATGCCCGATCCGTTTTGACCACCCCTGCGTTTTGCATGTTTGTTTTCTCAAATCCTGCGATACGCCGTTTTGCAAGCCACTGGTCCACTGTGGTTTGCTCGCGGGGGCCCCCGCTGGCACGCGCGCCGCTAAGCGACAGGGGTTCCTTCCCACGTCCGCCTCGCGCGGCATCCCAACGTTAACGCGCCGCACGAGCAACGGCGGGTTGGGCTTTTATCACACCAACGCTTTTTCCTATGTCTACGCCTCCTTCGTCTCCCGGCCCTTTCACTTCCACTCGTAGCGCGTTTAGCGAAACCGCAACGCGCACGGCTATGAAAGGAAAAAGCATTCGAAAATCCGCCTTTCCCGCTTCCGAAGACGTGGGGCCGCGGGCGTCCCTGCGTCGTGAATCGGAGCCGGCGCCGATTATTTGCCTCTGTCATTTAGGCTGGGATTGGGTTTGGCAGCGCCCGCAGCAGTTTCTGTCGCGTCTAGCGAAACGTCACCCTGTCCTTTTCGTTGAAACCTACTGCACGGACACGGCGGCGACCTACACACGTCTTCGCTCTTCACCAGCGCATCCAAAAGTGACCGTGGTGGAAGTACATCTGCCTTCTTCGCGTTGGACCGACGGCGCCTTCATCGACAGCGAGCGCGGGGAGGCCATCAAACGCCTTCTGGGTCGCGAACTGCGCGGACATTTCGACAACCCCATTCTCTGGTTCTACGATCCTATGTCGGTCACCGCCTTCGCGGGCCAGTTGGGCGAGCGCGCGATCGTCTATGACTGCATGGATGAGCTTTCCCAGTTCAAGGGCGCGCCGCCCGAACTCATCGCCCGAGAGCGGGAGCTCCTGCAAAAGGCGGATGTCGTTTTCTGCGGAGGCAGAAAAATGCGCGACAAGCGGCGTCCAATAAATCCGAACTGCCACTTTTATGGCACCGGCGTCGATATCGCCCATTTTGGCAAAGCCCTGTCGGACGATCTTCAGGTTGCTCCTGAAATTGCGGCTCTCTCCGCCGGACCCGTTCTCGGCTATTTTGGAGTTGTCGACGAACGTATCGACTACGAGCTGCTGACCAAACTGGCGGACGCGCGTCCTGACTGGAACATCGTGATGGTCGGGCCGGCCGCGAAGGTCGATCCGACCGAGTTTCCACAGCGGAAGAATCTGCACTGGATCGGCGGCCGACCCTACAACCAATTGCCGGCGCTCACCAAGGGTTTCGATGTTTGCATGATGCCCTTCGCGTTGAATGCCGCGACAGAGTACATCAACCCCACCAAGGCGCTGGAATACATGGCGGCGGGGAAACCCGTGGTGTCGACCGCCTTGGACGAGGTGCGCTCAAATTTTGGCACCGTGGCCCGCATCGCTGCGTCTCATGAAGAATTCATCGCCTTCTGCGAACGCGAGGCCGCGGCTCCCAGCCGGGACCGGGTCGCCGCCGGACTCAAACTCGCGGCCGAGAACACCTGGGATGCCATCGTCGCCAAAATGGAAAGTCATATCGCGGACGCGCTCGCGGCCCGGACTGCGGCCGATTTGAAACCGAGACGTTCGGCCCTTCTGCCCTTCACCCCCGCCACACTCGCATATGTTTGATTATATCGTCGTCGGAGCCGGGTTCGCCGGCAGCGTACTGGCCGAGCGATTGGCCCGGGGCCTCAACAAGAAAGTTCTCCTGCTGGATCGTCGCGCCCACATCGGCGGCAACGCCTACGACCATCACAACGAGCACGGCATCCTCGTACACAAGTACGGACCCCATATTTTCCACACCAACTCTCTGGAGATATTCAACTATCTCTCGCGTTTCACGGAGTGGCGCCAGTACCAGCACCGCGTAAAAGCATGCGTGGATGGGCGACTCGTCCCGATTCCCATCAATCTGGACACGCTGGCCGAGCTCTATGGGAAGACGTTCACGCCGGAAAGCATGAAGGAGTACCTCGCTTCGGTCGCGGAGAAAACGGAAAAAATCGTCACTTCAGAGGACGTCGTGGTCAGCACCGTCGGGCGCGAACTTTACGAAAAATTCTTCCGTAATTATACGCGGAAGCAATGGGCCCTCGATCCATCCGAACTCGACGCGCAGGTCACCGCGCGCGTCCCCGTTCGTTTCAATCGCGATGACCGCTATTTCACCGATTCCTATCAAGCGATGCCGGCGCGGGGCTACACCCATATGTTCGGAAACATGCTGGATCACCCGAACATCAAGATCATGCTCAACACGGATTACCGCGAGGTGATGGATGAAATCCAGCACGACCAGTTGATCTTCACCGGTCCGGTGGACGAGTATTTCGACTATTGTTACGGGCAGCTGCCGTATCGGTGTCTCGAGTTCAAACACGAGACCCACCACAAGCCGGTCTTTCAGGCGGCTCCGGTAGTGAATTACCCGAATGAGTACGCCTACACGCGAGTGACGGAGTTCAAATATCTGACCGGACAGGAACACCCCCTCACGAGCGTGGTATACGAGTTTCCTCGCGCGGACGGAGATCCCTATTACCCGATCCCCCGGCCGGACAATGCCGCTCTGTACAAAAAGTATCAGGCGTTGGCCGAGCAGACGCCCGACGTTCATTTCGTCGGCCGTCTGGCCACGTACAAGTACTACAACATGGACCAAGTCGTCGGCCAGGCCCTCACGCTCTTCTCCCGTCTGAGCGGAGTGAAGCGACAGGAAGCGGTCGCGCTGGTTTGATAGCCGTGAAAACGAGCGGTCATTTCCTTCCTTCATGTTTCCGTGTTCCTCTATCCCCCGGCCGGAGTATCCGCGCCCCGATCGCCAGCGCGGTCAAGTTGAAGGCGTAGATTGGGTAAATCTAAACGGTCCCTGGCAATTCCGCTTCGACCACCATCGGCGCGGCCTTGACGAGCAGTGGTTCGCGCCGAGCGGGCCGGACTGGCGTGAACAAATCATCGTGCCTTTCTGCTGGGAATCGCTCGCCGCGTGGGGCGAAGGCGAAGCCGCGGGCAACGACAATTATTATTCCACGCGTGTCTTCCTCAACCCATTGGAGGTCACGCGCGACAACCATCGCGCCGCGCGTCGTCACGAGGTGGGCTGGTATCGGCGTACGATCGAAATTCCCGACAACGCGCATTGGCGGCGCAAGCGTGTGATCCTAACGGTCGGAGCCTCGGACTTCTTCACGGATTGCTGGTGCAACGGAATTCACCTCGGTCACAACGAGGGCGGTTACTTGCCGTTCGAGTTCGACCTGACCGACGCGCTCCAGGCCGGCGGAGGAAACCCGCGCAAAGCCGTGCTCGTGATGCGCGTGGAGGACCCGATGGACAACCGCGAGCAGCCCGTGGGCAAACAATGGGGCTGGTACACGACCACCAGCGGAATCTGGCAGACGGTCTTCCTCGAGCCGCGCTCCGCCGCGTACATCGACTATTTCCGGGTGGTAACGGACATCGATCACGCCCGCGCGAAGTTTGAGGTGTTCTGTCAGGGAGTGGCCGATGAATCGCTGCTGGCGGTCGACATCACGCCGCCCGACGCGCCTCCTCACCGCTTGATGCTGACGGTGCAAGGCGGGGTCGCCTCGGGCGATGCTGAGATTTATCCCCTGACGCTCTGGGACACCAGCGACCCAAAACTCTATCGCGTCGCGTTTCGCCTGCTCGACGAGGATCGTGAACTGGACGTTGTGCGCAGCTATTTCGGCATGCGAAAGATCAGCACGCAGCCCGCAGCGGGAGGAAACGCTCCGGCCATGCTCTGCCTGAACAACAAGCCGATCTATCTCAGAGGCGCGCTTTATCAGTCGTATTATCCGGATGGGGTCTACACCGCCACGCAGGCCAAAACGCTCTACGACGATGTCGCGTTCGCGCGCAAGTCCGGCTTCGATTTTCTCCGCATCCATATCAAACTGGACGACCCGCTGGTGCTCTACTACGCGGACACCCTCGGTATTCTGCTGATGCAGGATTTCCCCAACTTTGGCGAAGGTGGGGACACGCCGGTGGGACGTCGGCGTTTCGAAGAGATGATGCGCGGGGGCTTCAAGCGGGATTTCAATCACCCCTCGATCATCGCTTGGTGTCTGTTCAACGAAACCTGGGGGTTCGGCGGGCAAACCGAACTGATGAAGTGGATCGGTCCGCAGAAATCAGCCGTGCTCCCTCCGCCGAAGCCCACTGAAAAGCTCTCAAATGTTTCCTCCTTCCAATGGGTGCACAAGATGTGGGAGCTGGCCAAGACGTTTGATCCCCACCGACTGATCGAGGACATGAGCGTCGTGGTCTGGGAGCACCTCCATTCCTACGGCCATGTGGACACTGACATCAATTCGTGGCATTTCTACCTCGACGACTACGAAAAGGCGAAAGAGCACATTGAGACGGTGGTCGCGAAAACCTACCGGGGCTCGAACTTCAACTACATCGAAGGTTACCAGCAGCGCGACGCTCCGTTGATCAACAGCGAATACGGCGGAGTGGGCGCGCTCGACGGCGACCGGGATGTCAGCTGGAGCTTCAAGTTCTTGACCAACGAACTGCGGCGCCACGGCCAACTCTCCGCCTATATCTACACCGAGCTCCATGATGTGGAGTGGGAATACAACGGCCTTCTCAACTACGATCGCACGCCGAAAGATTTCGGGTACGCCCCCAGCATTATCAACCAAGGTGACGTGCTGCCGATCAACGCGGCCCCGATCGCCCGCGTGCCACTCGGTGGACGCGCGGCGGTGGAGGTTCTTTCGTCGCACTTCTCCCGCAAGCGTCGCGAGAACGTCTCCCTGCATTGGCTGTATTCGGGCATGGATACACTTGGAACCATTCACCCGCAGCTCGCGCGGGGCCGGGCCGCGATTCCCTTCACGCATCACCGCGTGGAGCTCGCGCGAAAGGTCGAGCTGAGCCTGCCGCCGCAGCCGATGCTGTGCACGCTCTCGGTCGCGGCGGTGACTCCGGATGGCACGGTCGTCGCCAGCAATTTCATCCAACACTTCGTGGCCGACGGGGCTCTGCCGCCGCGCGAAGACCGCGGCAATTCGCTCGTGCTGCGTCGGTCGGTCGACCAATGGACTGAAGCGCAGTGGACCGAAGCCATGAGTTCCCCCGAAGAGTCTCGCGAGGTCGGAGCCTGTTACGGACAGGGCGCCGGCTATTTTGAGTGGACCTTCGCCGACGACGCGATCAAACGCCTGGGCGAAGCCCGGCGCGTTCGCGTCCTCTGCGAGGTTTCTGCCCGGCGCAGCGACACCCCGCAAACCGACAGTCATCGTTATCCCACGCAGTTCGAATTGTCGATCGACGACCTGGTTTTCCATCGTGCCCTCCTCCCCGACCACCCTCACGATACACGCGGCGCGCTCAGTTATTTGCGGGGCGGCAAGGGGGCGTACGGCTATCTCATGCGCGCGACGATCGAAGACGATTTGCTCAGACAAGTGGCCTCCATCGCCGCCGGAGACGGCGCACTGCGTCTCCGCTGCGCGGTTCCGGGACATTCCCCCCCGCACGGGGGTCTTACCGTCTATGACTACGATTGCGGCCGTTATCCCATTGGTCCCACCCTCGTAATTGAATGGGAACAGAGTTAAGCCGCACGGTACTGGCCCGTTGGGGGCGGCAGCCTTTGCCCTCGGTCGCTTGAGCGTATGCAGCTAAGACAATCCCAACTCAATCGACTCACCGACCCGGACACCTTCCTTTGGTGCACCGGCCTTGAGGACACGTTCATTACGGCCCCCTGGCCGAAGACGGGACGGACGCTGGACGAATACGAGCTCACACAGCACTACAGCCGCTGGGACGCTGATTTGGGCCTGGCCGCGTCGCTGGGAGTGAAAACGATGCGCTACGGAGTCCCGTGGCACCGGATCAACCCGCAGCCCGGAAAATGGGACTGGGACTGGGTGGATCGTGCGCTCGACCGGCTGCTGGAACTGGGAATCGAGCCGATTGTGGACCTCGTCCATTACGGGCTTCCTCGCTGGATTGAAGGTGCCTTTCTGCACACCGATTTTCCCCGATTTATGGCGGAGTACGCCGGCCGCTTGGCCGAACGATTCAAGGGAAGCATCCACGCCTATACCCCTCTGAACGAACCGCGGATTACCGCTTGGTACTGCGGTCGAATTGGCTGGTGGCCTCCGTTCAAGTTCGGCTGGCAGGGCTTTGTTTCGGTGATGCTGGGAGTCTGCCGGGGAATTGTCGAAACCGTCCGACGCCTGCGCGAAATCGATTCGGAAATCGTGCCCGTGCATGTCGATGCAACGGACCTCTATCATGCGGACGAAACGTCGCTGCAGCCCGAGGCGGAGCGACGTCAGGACATCGTGTTCCTCGCGCTCGACTTGATCAGCGGGCGAGTGCGCGAAGGCCATTCTCTCCTCGACTGGCTGCGGAAGCACGGCGCCACCGATGACGATTTTGCCTGGTTTCAGGAACGCGCGATCGATCTGCCGTTGATCGGCATGAATCTTTATCCGATGTTTACCCACAAAACCCTGGTCCGGGGCGCCAGCGGTCGTCAGCGGATCCGAATGGACTATGCCTCCGGGGAGCTGATCGAGCGCCTGGCCCAACTCTATTGGCAGCGGTATCACGCCCCCGTCTTTGTTTCGGAAACGGCCTCGGTGGGCAGCGTCAAACGGCGACGGGCGTGGCTCGACGAATCCGTGAATGCCGTGCGGCGGGTTCGCGCCGGCGGCATCCCCTTGGTGGGGTATACATGGTGGCCTATGTACGCCTTGGTCACGTGGGCGTACCGCCAAGGTACGCGGGATCCCGCCGCATACTTGAAGCAGTTCGGATTGTGGGACTGCGACGCAGCGCTCAATCGAATAGCCACGCCGCTGGTCGATACCTATCGAGACCTTGTCCTGCGCGGGGCTGGGTCCGCCGGCCCGCTCAACCTGCCGGTAGCCGCGCCGGTGGTCGAATCCACGCCCAGCATCTAGTCTCTCTCCCTCTGCCCACCTCACAAAGACGAAAGGATCAAAACGCCATGTTTCGTAGTTTTTTCTTCGCCGGATTTGAAGGTGCCACCGGCTACAATATGCGCGGGGAGTGGATCGATCAGATCGCCGCCACCCACCACGACAAATACGTCGACGAAGATTATCGTCGTTTGCGCGAAGTCGGAATTCACGCCGCGCGCGAAGCTATTCGCTGGCCGCTGGTAGACCGCGAGGGTCAGTACGATTTCGATTCGGTCCATCCGTTCGTCGAGGCCAGCCGGCGGTATGAGATCGATGTCGTGTGGGACCTTTTCCACTATGGGTATCCGCCCGATCTGGATCCCTTCTCGGAGGAATTCCAAAAACGTTTTGCCGACTACTG
>CAZJLP010000044.1:32636-37285 GCA_964546955.1 uncultured Opitutaceae bacterium
CGTGCTATTTCACGCCCGTGAATGAGCCCTCCTTCTTTTCCTGGGCGGCGGGCGACGTCGGGCGTTTCGCTCCTCATGCCACCGGTCGGGGCGCCGAGCTGAAGATGGCGGCCGTGCGCGCGGCCATCGGCGGCATCAACGCGATACGTGCCGCGGTCCCCACGGCGCGCATCGTCAACGTCGATCCCCTTTGCCACGTCGTGCCTCCGCGGGATCGTCCGGAACTGTGGGAAGAGGCGGCGGACTTCAACAACAAGGCGGTTTTCGAATCCTGGGACATGCTCTGCGGTCGGGTGCATCCCGAGTTGGGAGGAAGTCGAGCGCACCTCGATATTGTCGGGATCAATTACTATTGGACGAATCAGTGGGAGCTCGGCCGCGACGAGAAACCGCTCCCTCATGACGATCCCCGCCGCATCTCTCTCTCGCGGCTGGTTCGCCGGGTTTGGAAACGGTACGGGGGCGAACTGCTCATCACCGAAACCGCGCATGTCCAGGACATGCGCCCCATCTGGATGAACTATGTCGCGGATGAGTGCGAAAAGCTGCTCGACGAAGGCATTCCCCTCGGGGGCGTATGCCTGTATCCCATTCTCGGCATGCCGGAATGGCATGAGCCCGAAACGTGGACACTGATGGGCCTCTGGGATGTCGCCCACGCCGATTCCACCTTGGAGCGCGCCGTCTGCGATCCCATGCTCCAGGCGCTGCGAAACGCCCAGAGGCTCGAGGCACGGCGCAACGTGTTGATTCCCCAGGGCTCGCAGACGTGAGAGGGTTCGGCTGGGCTCACTAGGTAGGACGAACCGTCCTCGGTGAGCCGTCGTGCGTGGAACACGTCGAGAACCATTCAGTGTTACTGCGCGATATGCATCAGACCGCCAACTGTGTGACAATGATGACTGCTTCGACGGCGCACCGAGGACGGTACGCCCTAGCTCAAACGGTTTTTCAGAAGCTCCTCGGCCTTTCTTCCGCGACGGAACCGACTCGGGGCTACGCGGGATCTTTGTGAGAGGAGAAAGAAAAGCGCGGACGTGAGGACGATCGAGGCCGCGTATGATCGCGCGACTTAGATCGCCATGAAACACAACGCCATGATGACGGTGGGCAATAGCGCGGACACCGCTAGCCAGAGCGGGGAGACGCCATCGGGGAAAAAGCGCTGCAGGATCGATTGGCCCGCGGGATTTGGAGCGTTGGCGATCACGGTCAGACCGCCCCCGGTGACGGCACCGGCCACGACCGCGTATTTCAACGAATCGGTGAATCCGGGAACGAGTGAAGCCAGATAGGTGATCGCGGCATTGTCGTTAAAGGCGGTCAAAAGCGTGGCTCCCACAAACAACGAAATCTCGCCCAGGCTTTTCAATATCGGATCGATCCACCAGGCCTGCAGTCCGCCGTGCACGACCAGCCCAGCGAGGAAAAAGCCCACGAGCAAAGGCGATCGCAACTCAAGTTTGCCCTGGTGGTGAGCCGTCGCTTGCGCGAACGCCAAATAAAACAAAAAACCGCCGATAAAGAGCGCCGGCGTGTGCGCCGTGAACACCACCCAGCCCAGAAACGCCAGATTGATTGCCGTGACCCAGCGAGGCACCGCGCGCTTGGCGACCTCACGTGCCGAGTCCGAGGTTTTTTTCGTCTCCAGTGCTTTCAGCTCTTTCCTGAAATAGCAGAAATACAGTACCGTCGCGACGACGATGCCAAGGGCGGCGCGCCACCCAAAATGCGCGAGCATGAACGGCGTGTCCCACTGCCAGACCCGTGCCACCATCAAAACCGGCGGTGCCGCGAAATGCGTCATCGTGCCTCCCACCGACACATTGACGAACAAAAGTCCGATCGTTCCGTAAGCGAGCGCGGGCGAAGGACGGTGGACGTAGAACTTTCGCGAGAGGAGTAATGCGGCGATCGTCATCGCGGCAGGCTCCGTGATGAAGGACCCGAGGAGCGGCGCCACAATCAAAATGGTCAGCCACCAAGCCGAGACCGTCCCACCGCCGAACAACGTCACGAGCCTCATCGCTCCTTCCGCCACACGAAGGAGGGGGGCGGTGGCGGCCAGCGCCATGATCACCACCACAAACATCGGCTCCGTGAATTGGCGGCTCGCCAGATAGTGTTCGGCCGTCTCCCAACCTCGGTTCACGGTAATCGCGGCCAGCAAGATCACCGCCCAAATTCCGAAGACCGCTTCAACTTCTCCCAGAAAATGAAGCATCTGCCCCTTGAAACTGACTTCGTCTGGCTGGGCATCCTCGTTCAAGTCGGTCGGGCTTGTCTGTTTGCTGCGCCGGTGACGGGCCTCCGCTTCGTGAGCCCAATGGCGAAACTTCGGAGTCAGAAAGGTGTGCACGATGGCCAGCGCAAAGATGACCGTCGCCACCACGTTGAACGGGTCCGCCTGCGCGCGAAAAGCCAGCATTTCTCCAAGACTGCTGCCGGCGGGCTCGGCGTAGGCCGTAACTGGACGCGGAAACTCCAGGGACGGGTCGGTGGAAGCCGCGAGAAACAAATGCGTCACGCCTCGACCAAAGCCGCTGGTCGAGGAGACGCAAGCCTTGCTGGCCCCGGCAAGAGTCTTCCGTTAAAACGTGTGGGTGAACAAACCGGAGCGTAGCTTCGGCTCGAACCACGTGCTCTTCGGAGGCATGATCTGACCGGCATCCGCGATGTCCATCAACTGGGCGATGGTCACGGGGTAGAGCGAAAACGCGACACCCCCATCCTTATCGACTCTCTGGACGAGTTCCGTCGTGCCACGGATTCCGCCGACGAAGTCAATCCGCTTGCTCGTGCGCGGATCCTCGATCCCGAGCAAAGGAGCCAGTAGCTTGTCCTGCAGAACACTGACGTCGAGTCGCCCGACCGGATCGGCCTTGGGATCCGCCGGACAACGCAGCCCATACCACTTCCCCCCCAGGTACATGCTGACCTGCCCTACCCCTGCGGGGGATGGCGATGCATCGTCCTGCAGCCCGAAGGTCGCTTTCACCTTGGCCAGGAATGCCTCCGGAGATTGGCCGTGCAGATCGAACACAATGCGGTTGTACGGAAGGATCTTGAGTTCGCTCGCGGGAAAAAGGACGCACAGAAACCAATTGTAGTCCTCCGCGCCGGTGTGGCGCGGGTTACGCTCGCGGCGCAGCCGGGCGACGCGAGCGGCACTGGCCGCGCGGTGGTGCCCGTCCGCGATATAGGTGACCGGCACGTTGCCGAAGGCTTTGATCCATTCCTGCCCGCCCTCCACGCGCCAGGCCGTATGTTGAATGCCATCCGGAGCCGTGAAATCGTGCAGTGGCTTCTCTTTCGTCTTGGCGTCGACCAGCGCCGTCACCGCCGCTTCGTCGCGGTAGGTGAGAAAGACCGGCCCGGTGTTGGCGCTCAACGTATCGATCAGGCGAGTACGGTCGTCTTCCTTGTCCTTGCGCGTCTTCTCGTGCTTCTTGATCAACTCCGCGTCGTAGTCCTCGACGTGGCACACGGCCACCAGCCCGCGCTGCACATGCATCCCCATCTTCTGTTGATACACATAGAGGCAGGGACCGGTCTCGCGCGTGAGCACTCCGTCCTGCTGCAGCTTGAGAAAGTTCTCGCGCGCCTTCGCGTAAACCTGGTCGCTGTAGGGATCGGTGTCGCGCGGAAGATCGATCTCAGCGCGATCCACGCGAAGAAGGCTGCGCGGTTTGCCGGCGGCGAGCGCGGCGGCCTCGGACGTATTGACAACGTCATAGGGCACGCAGGCCACTTCGGGCGTGAGTGCAGGCAGCGGAACCAACCCCTGAAAAGCGCGAATTCGCATAAGCGTGGATGAGCAGACCACACGGGACACGGGGGTCAAGTGCGGGGAGCGTCACAGAACTCGGATCGCCTCGACCGCGCGACGGAAAGCGACACAAAAAAACCCGCCTCGAAAGGCGGGTTTAAATTCTGGAAAACCGGGGAAGTCGTCGCGCTTATTTGCCCTTCTGGCCGCGCTTGAACTTCGAGGTGAACTTTTCCACGCGGCCCGCCGTGTCGACGAGGCGCTTCTCACCCGTGTAAGCGGGATGGGAGTCCATGGTCACGTCGCGCAAGACGATGAAGTAGTCTTCACCATCGATCTTCTCCTTACGGGCAGACTTCATGGTCGACTTCGTGAGGAATCGTTTGCCGGTGGCGACATCGAGGAAGCAAACGTTGTTGAGGGAGGGATGGCCTTCTGCTTTCACGGAAAAAAATGGTTGGAATTAACCCTGGCGCGCTTTGTAGCGGGGGTCAGTCTTGTTGATCACGTAGATTTTGCCACGGCGGCGGACGACTTGGCAGTCCGGGTGACGCTTCTTCGCGGATTTAATGGAGGAAACGACTTTCATAAAAGTGTTCAAAACACCCTTCCGCCTCCCCCCTGTCAAACGAAAATGTGTAAGTCGCGTTGGATCAACTCCCCCCGTTCGGACGGAGAGTTAGCCCTTGAGATTCGGCGCCCGGCGCCGGCACACTCCGCCCAATGTCGCAAACACTTGCCCGCCTCGTCTTTGGGGCCACCGCGCTGTTTTTTGCGGCCTTCTTTCTCTGGCCGCTGTGGCAGATTTTGAAAGGGGGGTTCGTGACCGCGGACGGGCGCCTGACGACGGAATATTTCGCCGCGATTCTCTCGGACCCAC
>CAZJLP010000044.1:37295-43093 GCA_964546955.1 uncultured Opitutaceae bacterium
ACTCTACCGCGAAGGATTACTCAACTCGTTTCTCCTAGCCTGCGCGACCACCGGGCTCTGCCTGTTGATCGCGCTGCCTCTCGCGTTTATCTCGGATCGTTTTCTCTTCCCGGGTCGCGCCCTGCTGACCTCGCTCGTCCTCATTCCCATGATCCTGCCGCCGTTCGTGGGAGCGATCGGCATCAAACAGATTTTCGGGCAGTACGGCGCCGTCAACGCACTGATCGTGGCGCTGGGGCTACGTCCGGACGGATGGACGTTCGACTGGTTCGCGGCCAACCAATTCTGGGGGATCGCGGTGGTGCAGGCATTGTCCCTCTACCCCATCATCTATCTCAATTCGGCCGCCGCCCTCGCGAACGTGGATCCTGCAATGGAGGAAGCGGCCCAAAACCTCGGCTGCACCGGCTTTCGCCGTTTTTTCAAAATCACCCTGCCCCTGATCCGGCCGGGGCTGTTCGCGGGCGGCACGATTGTCTTCATCTGGTCGTTCACGGAGCTCGGCGTGCCACTCGTCTTCGACTACGCTCGAGTGACGTCCGTCCAGATTTTCTCCGGGCTGAAGGACATCGGTGGAAACCCGGCTCCGTACGCCTTGGTCGCCGTGATGCTCGGGTGCACGATCACGCTCTATGCCGTCGGCAAGGGTCTCTTCGGGCGGGAGGGTCATGCGATGATGGCCAAAGCCACGAGTTCGGGCGGAGCCCGCGCGCTCCCGACCGTGCGCCGCTTGCTTTGCACCACCGCCTTCGCCGGAGTCACTGCGCTGGCGATCTTGCCTCACCTGGGAGTCGTGCTGGTCGCCTTTTCCAGCGATTGGTATGGGACCGTCGTGCCGCAGAATTACACGCTGCAAAACTTTGCGATCGCGCTGGGCCATGATCTGACAGTTCCGGCGATCGCCAACAGCCTCAAATTCGCCAGCGCATCCACTTTGATCGACGTCGTGCTGGGCATTGCCATCGCTTACGTGGTCGTCCGCTCGAAACTCGCGGGCCGGCAGATTCTCGACCTGCTCGCGATGCTGCCTCTCGCGGTGCCGGGCTTGGTCCTGGCGTTCGGCTACCTTGCGATGAGCCAGGATGGAAAGTTCTTCTCCTTTCTGAACCCGACGAAAAACCCCACCCTGCTCCTGATCATCGCGTATTCCGTGCGGCGATTGCCCTACGTCGTGCGCTCGGCGGCCGCCGGCTTCCAACAGACAAGCGAGACATTGGAGGAGGCCGCCCAAAACCTCGGCGCCTCGCCGCTAAAATCGCTGGTGAAAGTGACGCTTCCGCTCATCGCCGCGAATCTGATCGCGGGCGGACTGCTGGCCTTTGCTTTCGCCATGCTCGAAGTGAGCGACTCGCTGATCCTTGCGCAGAAGCAGGTGTACTACCCGATCACCAAGGCGATCCTCGAGTTGTTCCAGCTGCTGGGCGACGGCAAGTTCATGGCGAGCGCCCTCGGCGTGTGGGCCATGGCTTTCCTGGGCATCATTATCGCGACCATGACGGTGCTGCTCGGCAAAAAGCTTGGCGCGATCTTTCGCGTTTGAGCGATCGGCACCCTGCCCGGCCGTCCATTTGCCCCACCGATGTTCCTGCTCCTTCTCGTCTCGCTCATCTGGGCTTTCTCTTTCGGCCTGATCAAAACCAGCCTGGGCAATTTGGACTACGCCGGACTCGCGGTGGTGCGCATCGGGCTCGCGACCCTGCTCTTCGTCCCTTTTCTGCGGTGGAAATCGGTGCCGTGCCACGCGAGATGGAAGCTGCTCGTCATCGGTGCGGTGCAGTTCGGGGCGATGTACCTCCTCTATCTCCGGGCGTTCCGTTTCCTTCAGGCGTACGAGGTGGCGCTCTTCACCTTGACCACGCCGCTCTACATCGCGCTGCTCGAAACAGTCGCCGCGCGGCGGTTGCAGCGCGGGCACTTTGCGGCGGCGGTGCTGGCGGTCATCGGGGCGAGCGTCGTGGTCTGGCGCCCGCTTGCCCCGAGCGGGTTCTGGCTGGGACTTCTCCTTGTCCAGGTTTCCAACGTCTGTTTCGCTTTCGGACAACTCGCCTACCGCCGTATCCGGATCTCCCTGACATCGGAGATTCGGGACACCCATCTTTTCGCGCTGCCGTTTGCGGGAGCGCTGGCCTTATGTCTCGCATTTTCGTTCTTCCAGACCGACTGGGCGGCCTTCCGACCAGCGCGCGAACAATGGATTGTCCTCGTTTACCTTGGCCTCGTCTCCTCCGGACTTTGTTTTTTCTGGTGGAATGTCGGCGCGACCCGCGTGAATGCGGGAACGCTGGCCGTCTTCAACAACGCCAAGATCCCGCTGGGTGTCGCCGTTTCGCTGCTCGTTTTCGGCGAAAAAACCGACCTTGTGCGCCTCATCGCCGGGGGTAGCCTGCTCACGCTTGCCGTATGGATCGCGGAGCGCGAAGCAAAAGTCGGGAATAAAGGCTAGCGAAGCGCCGCAACCAGCGGCCCTGCGACAGCTCAATAACTTTTCGACGGCTTCAACCAGGCGAAAAATGCGTTGCGGTCTTTGAAGGCGGAGTCGGCGCGGCCCTGCATTCTCCCTTTCTTCATCACGATAAATGTCGGCGTGGCGCGCACGTGATAAAGCTGCTGGAGGTCGTCGTGCTGGGTCACATTGACTTTGGCCAATCCGACATGGGGAAAGCTTTTTTGCATCTCCGCCAAGAGCGGCTCCATATAATCGCACCCGGCACAGTCCGGCTGCCAAAAATAAATGAGAATTTTTTCCTCGGTGGAGCGAAGTTTGCGTTCCAGTTGCCGAGCGTTAAGCGAGTTGGGATCGTACTTCGAGCATCCTCCGAAGAGGACACCCGCTGCGATCACCACGGCGATCATCCGGACCCCTCGCGCCAAACGAAGCCGAAGCCATAAGCTCATAGTCAGACCGTGCGATCATCGGTAGTCTGTAGCAAGCCGTTTCTAGCCATCGACCTTTGACAGATTTTTACCATTACCAACAGGTCATCTCTGGTGCCGAACTATTCGGAACGACAGGCGGAGGGCGGCCATCAAACCTTGCGCTATCAGGAGCAAAGATCGCGACCGCTAACTATATGACCTCCAAGTCCGCGCGCGCGACGGTTTCGAGTTTGCCCAGCGCATTGCGCACGATGTCTTCCGTCGGTCCTTCAACGAGGAAACGCAGCTTCGGTTCAGTCCCCGAATAGCGGACCAGGACCCGGCCACTGTCGCCCAACTGCTGCTCGATCGCCTGAATGGCAAAGGGCAAATGGGGCAATTGCGCCAGGTCCTTCTTCTCCCGCACGCGGAGGCTCGAGGTCACCTGCGGAAACTTTCGGAGCTGCTGGCGCAATTCCGACAACGGTTTCCCAGTCGCCTGCATGACGGCGATGGTCCGGAGTGCCGCGACCAAGCCGTCGCCTGTGGGCGAGACCTCAGCGCAAACCACATGGCCGGACGACTCGCCTCCGAGCATCGCGCGCTCGGCTCTCATCCGTTCGATCACGTAGCGGTCCCCCACCGCCGTCCGCAGCACTTTTCCTCCCGCCGCGCGAATCGCCGCGTCCACGCCCAGATTGCTTTGAACCGTCACGACGAGGGTTTTCTCGGCCAGATCGCCCCGCGCGAGCGAAGCCAGCGCGAGAATGGTCAGAATTTCGTCGCCATCGAGGACATCGCCTTTCTCGTCGCAGAGAACGCAACGATCCCCGTCTCCGTCGTGGGCGATGCCCAAACGCGCGCGATGGGAAAGCACGGCGGAGGCAAGCTTCTCCGGGTGCTCGCTTCCCACTCCCTCATTGATGTTCGTTCCATTCGGTTTGTCGCCGATCATGGTCAACGTCGCTCCGAGCTCGCGGAGAATTCCGGGGCTCGAAACGCAGGTCGCCCCGTTTGCCGTGTCGAGGACGATGCGCCACCCGGCGAGGGATCGCGCCGGCAGCAAACGCAGCGTCTTCTCGAGATAGCGCGTCAAGCCGTCGCCGACGCTGTACCGCGGGTAAACCACACTCGGGCGCTCGGCCGGGAGCAGCTGCTCGATTTCCACTTCCTGTTGGTCCGTCAGCTTCACCCCGCCGCGGCCGAAAAATTTAATCCCATTGTCCGCCTGCGGATTGTGCGACGCGGTGATCATCACGCCCAAGGCGGATTTTTCGTCCGCGACCGCCGCCGCAACCGCCGGCGTCGGCACGACTCCCAACACGACCACCTCGACCCCCACCGAGGCGAGGCCCGTTGCCGCCGCGTTGAGCAACGCTTCTCCCGAGGAACGCGTGTCGCGCCCCAACAACACTTTTTGCGCTCCCGCGTGAGTCTGCCGGGAGACAAAACGCCCGGCGGCCACGCCCAACCGCTCAAAGAAAGCCTCGTTCACCACAGGGCCACCGTACGGACCGCGAACGCCGTCCGTGCCGAAATAAATGCGCTTCATGAACGATAGAATTCCTTCGTTGCCGCCAGCTTCGCTTTCACCGCGCCGCCGAGGAGCAGTTCCCGAGCCCGAACCGCTCCTTCGCGCACCGACCCGACGCGGCCAAGAATCCAAAGTGCCGCCGCGGTATTGAAGACGATGGTGTCGACTAGGCCTGGCGGGGCGCGCCCCGCCAGGATGGCTTCCACGATCGCGAGGTTCGCCGAAACATCCCCGCCGAGAAGGTCCTCGAACGGACGGGAGACGAATCCGTGATCCTCACCGCGCCATTCGCCATCGATCGACCGCAGCCGGCCGAAACCTCGCACGCGATTCGCCGTCGTCGTAGTGAGTTCATCGATACCGTGATCGGGGCCCAGCCGGCCATGCGCGGCCAGACCGGCCTCCGCGCCCAATTCTTCCAGGGCATCGGCCAGGCGCGGCACCCAGGCTTCCGAAAACACGCCGAGGAGCACATGGGCCGGGCGGCCCGGATTGATCAAGGGCCCGAGAATATTGAAAATGCTGCGCTGCCCCTTGGCCGCGAGGGCTTTTCGAACCGGAGCGATATGCTTGAAGGCCGGGTGGTAGCCCGGCGCAAAGAAGAAAACGAAGCCCAATTCGTCCAGCGCGGCCCGCAATTTGTCGGCCGGCGCCTCGAGATTCACACCCAAGGCTGCAAAGAGATCCGCACTGCCGCACTTCGATGTGATGCCGCGATTGCCGTGTTTCATGACCGTGGCCCCGGCCGCGGCCAGGGTCACGACGACAAGTGTCGAAATATTGAACCCACCCGCATGGTCGCCGCCGGTGCCCACGATATCGATGGCTTTCGCGGACCACTTCGAAACCCCGGGATCGACCGCGCGCGCCCTGAACTCCCGGGCGAAGGAGGCCACTTCGGCGGCGGTTTCGCCCTTGACCGCGAGGGTCGACAGAAAGCCCGCTTTAATGTCCTCGGGGATTTCGGGAGCGGCGAGTTCGTGCGCCGCGATCGCGACCTCTGCCGGGGTCAGATCGCGCCGACTTTCCATCTGTTGGGTAAACGCCGCCAGCTGTGACATCTCTGACACCAAGCGGAAAACCCGCCCGCAAGAAAAGCATAAACTGGACAGCCACGGAACCTTCTGGGAAGCAACTCGCGTGCGCCGTCTCCCCTTCCCCCTTCTCACGCTTCTCGCGATCCTGACTGCATCCCAGGCGCACGGCCAGGCTCCCGCTCCGTCCGACCCAGCACCCATTGCTCCCCTGCCGCCCAGTCCAGTCGGTCCCGCCACCTCCGACCAGTCCCTGCCGGTCAAGGCCGTCCCGCCTGACTCCGCGCCCGCGGCAGAATTGAGCGTAAGGGACGCAGTCGTGCTCGGCTTGGTCGAAGGCATCACGGAATTCCTTCCGATTTCCTCGACCGGCC
>CAZJLP010000045.1:0-40251 GCA_964546955.1 uncultured Opitutaceae bacterium
CGGCTCGTACGCTCTGGACAACGGGCGACGCGGCGAACGAGTCAGCGAACGCCACTGCAGAGAGGACCGTGAACGAAATGATCAGCTTAAGGAAACGCGGGCACGTTGTTGGGAAGGTAAGTTGGACCGTGTGCATGGAAGTTATTTGCTTTCGAGTGCGTTAACGCGCGCCTTCAAGGACTCGTTTTCTTTCTTCAAATCGATCAGGTGAAGCGTCAGTTCCTCAACCTTTGCCAGGAGTTTGGCCTGCATTTCACCGACGCCGACCCCCTTTTCGGCAACTTCTGACGCCGAGGGGATACCGGGAAGGCGCTTGTGTTGCTTGATGTGGTGTTCGACTTCGGAAAGCGGCTTTAGGTTGTAGTCGTCGGCGAATACGTAGTCAGGCCAGCCTACGGTTTCGACGATCACTTCCTTGGCGCGAATGCTGCCGTTGACCGAGAGTTTTTGTGTGGGGTTGGAGGTGCCGATCCCGACGTTACCACTTTCGGCAATTCTCATCCGTTCCGGTGCGCCTGGGGGGCCGGAGTTGCCCGCGGTGAAAACAATGTCGCTTCGAGACGAAAGTGCTAAATTGTTCTTAGCCCCCGCACTGGTATTGTACGTGTAGATGGCATGGGCAAACGCGCCGTCTCCAGGCCGACCGAATTGCCAGCCCGCACCACCCACGCTGAAATCTGCGATACCAGAGGCGTAGGCAGGCGTGTAGATAGCGACCGATTGATCGCTTCCGGCGACGATGTGGAGTCTTGAAGCTGGTGCCACCGTACCTATCCCAACGTTGCCAGACGCTCCTTTGATGACCATGGGATGCGTGCCAGACGTCGCATTGTAGATATCCAGATCTTTCGAGTTTACCGCGATATCAAATTGTTGCGGAGTACCCGATGTATCACGCAAGGAAACCGTCGGACTTCCCGCGACAGCCACTTGAAGCATCTTCGTGAAGCCTCCGGGATTGTTCGCCGCCGTCGCACCCGTCACGATATGTCCGCCATTTGGATTGAGTAAAAGTGTATTGTAGTTGCCGTTTCCATCCACCCGCTGGATGAATTCGTGCCCGAGACTCAACCGAGCAAGATTCTCCGCTCCACGTTCAACGCGCAGAACCTCGGTGAGCGGCCCTCCGTCTCCGGTGACCACCAACTTGCTGAGCGGGCTCGTAGTTCCAATGCCAACGTAACCCTGCGAGTTGATGAGAAACCGATGCCCGCCGGACGTGTTGTCATAGATTGAAAAAGCGGCAGCCAATCCGCCTCCGGCCGGAGAACTTCCCCAGCTCACCAGTGCCCAGTCGTGTCCACCTGTCGTTTGAACAAGATCGAGCTGTGTAGCGTTTCCATTTCCGTTTATGACCCGCACGCCCCATCCCTCGACATCAAGCGGTGCCGCGGGGGCGGCTGTTCCAATTCCGACATTGCCCGATGAAGGAAAGACGTTGGTTTGGGCAAGGCTGAAACTTGCAATGCCGCAGCTACCAATAAAAACCAAGAGCGAGGTTTTCATCGCTGGAACGAGACGATAGACTCCCAATACTGTCTTCGAATGCAGTTCATTTAATTCAGGTCTTTTTTGAGCACCGCTATCTCCGCGCCTTGGGCTTTGATTTTCTCCAGCGCTGCGTTTAAACGCTTTTCCTGTTCAATCTGGTGCAAGGTGAGTTCCTCGATCTTCGCAAGAAGCTTAGCCTGCATTTCGCCTACGCTAACACCTTTTGCTGAGACTTCAGCTGCCGAGGGGACACCCGGGAGGTGCTTATGTTGTTTGATGTGCTGTTCCACCTCGGAAAGAGGCTTTAGGCTGTAATTATCGGCGAATACGTAATCGGCCCAGCCCACGGTCTCGACGACGATTTCCTTCGAACGAATGGTTCCGTTAACGGAGAGTTTCTGCCCGGGATTGATCGTGCCTATCCCGACGTTTCCGTTGTTGAGAACCGTCACCTGCTCCGAATCAGACTCATTGAGCACGGCGAAGCGGGAACTGGTCCCGTGCACTTTGAGGAAAACCGGGGCCGAAACGCTCGAGGTAGGACCACCGATCTGTAGCCCGCGGCCCGAATTGGAGTCCGTGGTGAACGTTGCAATGCTGTAGCCGCCGCCCACCGGGCCGGCTACTCCAACCACGGCTCTCTTGCTGACGTGCAACGGAGTCTCCGGAGCGTCTGTCCCGACGCCTACTTTGCCGGCAAAGATTTCGCGTTGTTCCAAGCGACCGGTCCCCTTGGCCACCGGGAAGCCGGGGATAATCGTCGGCGCGGGGCTGTTGAACAATCGAAGGTCCCCGGCCTGGGGCGGAACGTCCGTCGTCGTGAGGTTGTGTGCATGGGTAATCTTGACGCTCCAACTTCCATAATAACCAAGGTCGATGTAGAGCGGAATGTACTGGTTTGGATAACCGCCAGCAGAGGTGCCGGTGGCGACGGGGGCACCGAGGGAAACGTTGGCGTACTGTTCTATTCCGGATTTCTCGACCAGCATCACCTGGCCGTTGAAGTCGAGGTATCCTGCGCTGACGATAAACTTGAGGTAAGCAGGAGCCCAATAGGTACGCCGCAATTCGATCTCGATGGGCGAGGAGGCCTGCCAGTGGTACGTATTGGTGCAAATGCGCGCCACCTCGAAGCGATTCGACTCGTTTCCGGCATTCGCGGTATAGCCGCTCAGTTCGAGCCAGTGGCTCTTGAGGGCCCCCGTCTCCAGCGTGTTGCCTGTCGCAGTCAAATTACCAACCCTGAAGGAACCATCGACGTGAAGCGTATGAGTCGGGGTACCCGTGCCAATGCCGACGCGACCCTCGCGAGTGACCCGCATAAGTTCAGTAAATGGGATAGGGGTCCCAGCCGAACCGGTATTCGCTCCAAAAAATCGGAAACCTCCGCTGTAGAATTGCAGCATCGAGGACGTGTCGCCCAGATGAAATTCGTAACTTCCCGCCGTGCTTGTAGTTTTGAAATTATAGCCGATTGAATCGTAGTCGCTTCCTGAAAAACCTCCGGTCAAGGACCGCGCGAACTTGAAGTTCGCACCCATGCTCTCGAAGTAGAACTGAGGATTGCTTGTGCCGATGCCCGTATTCGACGTGGAAGACGGGTAGATCGCGCTACCAGGCGTGTAAATGGACTGAGCACTGGCGAATGGCGCCAGCACTATGGCCGCAGCCGCCTGACCGAAGCTGATGAGGAAGTGTTGCGATTTCATTGTAGGGAGCCGCATCGCCCGATCAACGAGCGTTTCGGAGGACGGAATTATCCTTTTCGAGTTGGGAAATGCGATCGCTCTGCTCTCGCAGCAGCTTCTCTTGGCGGATCTGGTGAAGGGTGAGCTCTTCGATCTTAGCCAGGAGCTTCGCCTGCATCTCCCCGACTCCGACGCCCTTTTCCGCAACTTCCGAAGCGGAAGGAATTCCAGGAAGGTGCTTGTGCTGCTGGATGTGCCGCTCCACTTCGGAAAGTGGCTTAAGGGTGTAGTTATCACCAAATACGTAGTCAGCCCAACCAACCGTTTCGACGATAAGCTCCTTGGCACGGATTGAACCATTCACAGAGAGCTTCTGACTGGGATTTGACGTGCCGATACCAACATTCCCATTTGTGGTAATACGCATTTTTTCCGCGTCATTCGTACCAAGCACAAGCGGGTGGTTGCTACGTGTGGAAAGCCAGCCGAGATTCGTATCTGCGTCAGTCCAAACGTACACTGCGGGCTTTGTCAGGCTTTTCATGTCGCCCACCCCCAGCACGGTTACGCCCGAATTTCCGAACACGTCCAGTTTATGACCGGGATTATCGAGCCCGATACCCACATTGCCTTTGAAGGCGACTGCGCCGGCATCGCGAAGCGGCGCTTGGCGACGCAATACTACGCCCCCCCAGTAGGTGGGCGCGCTGCCGGTGGGATAATTGACTATAATGTAGGCCTTCACGTAACGCACCGCTCCACCATCGCTGCCGTCGTACGAAGTATGGGACGTGGGCAACGTGCGACTTGCAGAGTAGCGGCTCCACGCACCTGTCCGTGGCACCACGGCACTCCCGACAACAAAGTAATCGAGGCCCATGTTCACCGCGATGGGGCGCTTGTCTTTGTCGTACTGAGCAACGCCGTAATAGAGATACCCCTCATTGCCAGAGGCCCCTGCCGGCCGCATAGCCCAAAGTTCTCCGTACAACGTTTCCCCGGCTTGTACCGGAATGAAATCGCTGGCGAATTCGGTATGTCCGTTAGAGACAGCGACCCGACTGAAGGGTACGTCCAAACCGTTCACTTGAGCAAATGTCGGCGCCGTACCACCAAGTATGGGAAACGGGAAGGAACTGGCCTCAAAATGGGCCTGGGGTGAAAAGTAGGTCCCGTCGTCGTAACGAATACTCGGATTGATCGGCACCCCCTGCACCTTTGCGGTCCCCGCAACATCGAGTAGCGCGGTGGGCGTGGAGGTACCCACGCCGATGTTACCGGAGGGCAAAATCGTTAGCACCGAATAGCCCGGATCAGCAGCTGATAAATCACTAGTCCCGGTCTTACGGGAAATCATGAAGTTCCCAGTATAGTTATACGGAACCCCCACGTACCACGTGGTATTTTCGGCAACGTTTTGGAGGAACAAACCTGCTCCTCGGCCCGAATTGTTCGACTTGGCCAGGAAATAGCTCTCGATGTAATTTGCTCCGCCGTTGCCCTCCACGGCTATCCCGGTAAAATCACTGTTGAAAACGTGTAAGCGATGCGCCGGTGAGTTCGTGCCGAGGCCTACTGCACCTGACGCTGGATAGTTATTGGCCTGAGCGAACGCGCTGCCAACCGTCGAAACGGCACCGACAATGATTGCGATGGCGAAAAGAGTCTTCATCTTGGTGGTTGGTCCTGAATGGCTGCGGCCGATTGTAATTTCGAAATTTGATCGGCCTGTTGCGCGATCCGCTGGTTCTGCAGTTCAATCCGCTTTTCCTGCGCGATCACGTGGAGAGTCAACTCCTCGATCTTAGCTAGGAGTTTCGCTTGCATCTCGCCGAGTCCGAGGCCCTTTTCTGCGACCTCGGCCGCAGAGGGAATTCCTGGCAGATGCTTGTGCATTTTGACGTGCTGTTCGATTTCGGAAAGGGGACGGAGATCGTAATGCTCGTCGAATACGTAGTCAGCCCAGCCCGTGGTTTCCACGATCACTTCTTTCGCACGAATCGATCCTTTGACAGAAAGCTTTTGCGTCGGGTTGGTTGTGCCGATGCCCACATTGCCCGACTCGCCGGCAACAAACAGATTGTTTTGCCAGCCCGTCGCGTGGGAATAGTTCTCGATGCTGAAATCTTTTCCGTATGAGCCGGAGGAGCGGAGCATCAAAAACCCGCCACCCCCCGTGTAAGCGTCCTGGCCCATCATGATAAAGCTCCCGATGGTCCCGAGGGAAAAGTTTCCATTGACTGATAATTTCTGGTTCGGCGCTGGCGTGCCCAACCCGACGTCTCCACTGGGCGTAAAATGGGTCGAGGGCCCAACACGCACCGGCAACTGCGCTCCTGCTCCGCGATCGACCGCCTGAACAACGCCCAATTGCGGGGAGGGCTGGAAAAACACTTCCATGCCGGTTCCATAGTTTGGCAACGGTCCGTTGGTAGTCGACCGGAAGCTCCCGGCGACCTCGAGTTTCGTGCCTGGGGTGGTGACCCCAACGCCCACGTTGCCCGAATAAGGCATCAAAACCAATGGGTAAGAATCGACCCCCGCAATATGGGGCTGAACAAATCCAATATTATTGGTGGTATCGAAACCCACAGACAACCGCTTGTTGTCGTTACTCGAACCGCTGATCAGCAACTGGCCATAGTTCCACAAAGCGGCGTTATCAGCTTGGACATTCAGTTTCACCTGGGGTGACGAAGTGCCGACGCCGACGTTGCCGTTCGACCGGACTGTGAGCCATTCGGGTCCAGCTTGACCGGCGCCGTTGTAGCCGCGACCGATCGAAATCTGGTTTATAGAATTTCCTGCATCCCCCGATGCCATTAGGGCACCTAGCTGAGTACCGTCCGAACTGAAAAAGGAATACTGCCGGGCCCAGCCACCCCAGCCTGATTGCGTTTGAATTCCGAAGCCCCAAGAAGGTCCGCTCGGCACACTCGACACAATACCGCCACCCCATACCTCGAAGAGATGCGTGGGGGATCCCGTGCCAACCCCCACATTACCGTTTGCGGGAAAGACGTTCGATTGTGCCTGCAGCGAGCCAAACGTCAAAGACCCAGAAGCAACGAGAGCGATGTAAAATTCAGATAGCTTCATCGTGGGAGTAGAGCGCGTAGCTGCTTGTTTTCATCTTCCAAACGCTTGAGTCGTTTCTCTTGATCGATCTGGTGCAGCGTCAGCTCTTCGATTTTTGCGAGAAGCTTCGTCTGCATTTCGCCAAGGCCGAGGCCTTTTGCGGCAACTTCGGAAGCTGAGGGTACTCCCGGCAAGTGCTTATGAGCCTTTATGTGCTGTTCGACTTCGGAGAGAGGCCTGAGGTCGTAATCTTCTGCGAATACGTAGTCAGCCCATCCAACGGTATCGACCGTGACTTCCTTTGCGCGAATTCCGCCATTAACGGAGAGTTTCTGCGTGGGGTTCGATGTGCCAATCCCGACATTTCCATCCGCTCGGATTGCCATGACTTCCCGCGGTGCGGTCGGCATTGTCCCGTCGTTTGGATGAAGCCGGAAGGTAAGGTTTGAACCGTAATTGCCCGCGTGAACGAGTTGGATTTGTCCCAGGTGCCACCCGTCGGATGATCGGCGGAAGTCGATTGTAGAAGTATCGCCTCCACCATCGAAAACCCGTAGTGCCGGACTACCTGCCGATTGGACATCCAATCGCGCTTGCGGATCGGTGGTACCGATCCCCACATTCCCCCCCGTGCTAACGGTAAGATAACGCGAATTGGAGCCGAAATCTCCTCGGACAATGCTGAAGTCCGCGTAGCCGAACGATCCGAGAAACCATTTCCCAGCACCGCTTTGGCTATATAATGTGCCGAAATAGCCATCCGTGGCGGAGTCGGCGATAAAGTAAGCGCCGGCAGTAGTGGTTTGGGTCCGGATTAAGGCGTCGTTGGACGTCTTGGTTAAACGAATCTCGTCTCCTTGGACACTCAGCTTAGTTGCGGGCGCGGACGTACCGACGCCCACGTTGCCGTCCCCGCCGACCCAAAGACGCTCTGCACCACCGCTAAAAAAACGGAAAGGCCCTCCTTTATCATTACCGAATATCATGCCCTCTGGGCCCCAGTACATAATGCCGACTCTTTCCGAGGCCCCGTTCATAAAGGACAGACCGGGGCGATCGTCGGCACCGGAGGCCTGGATACTAAATTGGGTCCAGCCCGGGACAAAGGGACCGCGGATATGCAGGGGGCTATTAGGAGAGGTTGTCCCGATGCCGACGTAACCCGCGCCCGGGAATACGTTCGTCTGGGCGGCGACGGGAACGGATACGAGCACAATGCTGGCAAAATACCCGATGCACGGGAGGCGGTTACTCATAAGCATCGGTTCAGCACTAGCGGACACGATGCCTCACGGCTCGCATCGTCGTCAGTGAACGCAGAGCGACGCGGTCACGAAATGCTGTGATCAAGAAACCCTCCGGCTAGTTGAAGCGCCATTGCTGGTAAAGGACGGGCAACTATGAATTTTATTACCGCCCGGTATGCAAAACAAAAAGGGGATGAGCCCAAAAATGAGGGTATACCTCACACTTAGAGTGACCCTTGCGCGACGAAAATTGAGGCGCAGGAGTTCGGTCAGCTATGGAGCCTCTAAGCACAGATTGAGCGCTTGGTAGGCCTTGCTCTCCCCAAGCTATGGTGCGGAAAAGCGAGATCGACCACCAAAGCGGAAATCGCAGGCAAGATTCGTAGACCGATGCCTTCCAGCGCTGCTCGCGGGCATTTGTGCGCTAGGCCTTACACGACGCCGGGGCCAGAGGCCCCGCCCCACCTCGAAGGCGTTAAACTATATCACCTCGGCACCGGGACCGGTTTGGGTGTGGAGGATTTCGGGTTTTTCGCCGTATTTTTTGGCGTAAGTCGCGGCGACGGTGGCGGCTTCGCGGTCGGAAAATTCTGCGTCGGTCAGGGCCATCACTGCTCCGCCGAAGCCGCCGCCGGTAAGGCGGGCGCCGTAGACGTGCGGCGTGGCGACTAACGTGTCGACGAGGAGATCGAGCTCGGGAGTGCTGTTCTCGAATTGGAGCTGCGAACTGCGATGGGATGAGGTCAGCAATTTGCCTACGGCAACGAGATCGCCGCGAGAGAGCGCCTCTTTCGATTCGGCAACACGAGAAATTTCTTCGATCACGTGCTTGGCGCGTTTGTACGCGTCGGGCGACAGTGCGTTCCGATGAACATCGAGCTTTTCGGTGGTGGCATCGACCAGTTGGGCCACGCCAAGCGCCTTCGCAGCCTCCATGCATTCGCGGTGCCGCGCGGCGTACATGCCGTCCACGAGCGCGTGCTTCGTATGCGTATTGAAAATCCAAAAATGCGCACCGCTCGGCAGGGGCACCGTGGAGAATTTCGGTCCGCGGCAATCGATATAGACAAGGCTGTCTTTCTTGCCGAAACCCGACACGCCTTGATCGAGAATGCCGCAGGGCACGCCGACAAAATTATTCTCCGCGTGTTTGCCAATTTTGACGACGGTCTCGCGGTCGGGCGATTGGCGTGTCGCGGTGAGAAACGCGAGCGCGGAGGAAAGCTCGAGGGCCGCACTGCTGCTCAGACCGGCCCCGACGGGCAAATCGGACGCCGCAACGAAATCGAATCCTTCAGGCGCTTTGAGGTTGAAGATCGGCAGTGCCGCCAAAACGCCGAGCGGGTAGTTCACCCAGCTAGCCGACTGAGTTTGCTTGCGCAGCTCGGCGGCGGGGAGCGTCACCATCGCGCCGCCAAATTCGCTGTAGAAGCGGCGCTGTCCGTCCGTGCGACTCGCGTAGGCCACCCACACGCCTTGAGCAATCGACGCGCCGAGAACAGTGCCACCGTTGTAGTCCGTGTGATTGCCGATGAACTCAATGCGTCCCGGCGCACGGGTGATGATCTCGGGAGCGCGGCCGAAGGTGGATTGGAATTGGGCGAGCAGCTTGGCGCGCATGGCGAGTTGAGTTTGGGTTTTCTCGTTTTGGGTTGGGCGTGGGGACGGAGGCAACCAGTTCGCTCGGGGCGCGGCGTGATGACGAGCAGAAATTTAACCGCGAATAGACGCTAACGGATGCGAATTCGGAAGGGATTCGGATAGTGACACAGAGAGCACGGAGGACGAACCGGAGGGCACAGAGGGTTGCCGATGGAGCTGGCAATTTACGGGGGCGCGACTCTGCCACGGACGGGAACGCTAATGGCCGCTAATCCGGAGGGCCAACTGTTCTAAATAGATGATGGCTGCCTTGCCGGGCTCGAAAAACGCGCCCGGAGGTCGCGTTCCACCTCAATCCTTACTTAAGGAACGAGCAGATGTACTCGCAGAGGCCGGCGGAGACTTCGATCGTGAAACCGCTGTTGCCGGGCACGTCGAAGTACTGGTTGGCCGAGTAGGTCTTCACCGCAGGCTGACCGTCGAGCGTGACTTTGCAGTCGCCGGCCACAATTTCCATCCGCTCCGGTGCGCCCGTGCCAAAATGATACGAGCCGGGATAAATCAGACCCAGCGTCTTCTTGCTGCCGTCGGGAAACAGCACCGAGTGACTGACCACCTTGCCGTCGAAATAGACGTTGGCTTTGGTCACGACTTTGACGCCGGAGAACTCAGTTGGAAATGAAGCCATAACAACGATCAGAAGGAAGTGTCACAGAGAACACAGAGCCCTGACACAGAGGACACCAGAAAGCCTTTGAGCGCTCAGTGCTCTCTGTGTCTGCACTCCGTGTTCTCCGTGTAACAAAACGCTCAGGTTTCGTAGGCGGGGAGTTGTTTGTCGACGCGGACTTTGTCCAGCTTGGCAAAAACAGGCAGGCCGTTTTCGTAAGGGACAACCGTTTCGCCCTGGATCAGCGGCTGCGCGTAGCGAAGGAACTGGAAGTTCATGCTGACGCCGTCTTCGTTGATCCACTCGCGGGGAAGTTTTTTGACGCCGTTAGCAATGTCCGTCAGCGGAGCCAAACCGGTCTCGCAGGTGTAATGATCGCCATCGCCGCGGAGGAGCGTCACCATCTTGTCGGTTTCTCCATTGATCGCGGCTTTGACCGCCGCTTGGCCGGCAAGAAACGCCTCGTCGGCGTCCGTCTTGGAGCCGCCGTGCGCGGCTGCGCGCTGCGCAATACCGAGCTTGGCCACTCGGGCCTTCACGCCGGCGAGATTCTGGTCGACGAGGCTCTTCAGGTACTCGCCAGCGCCACCTAATTGAGCGTGACCGAAAGCGTCGGTCGCTTCAGCGGCGGAAACGTAGTTGCCGTCAGCGTCGATCAAGCCTTCGCCGACCACGATCATACAATACTTCTCGCGCTTCAGCACGCGCTTCACGTCCTCGAGGAATTTATCCTGGCTGAAGGCGATTTCGGGCAAATAGATCAGATGCGGCGGATCGTGGGGATGATCGCGGCGCTTGGCCAATGCTGACCCCGCCGCAATCCAGCCGGCATTCCGCCCCATCACTTCAAGGATGGACACGAGGTCGTTCTGACCCATGGCTTCGTTGTCGCAGGCCAACTCGCGAACCGTGGTGCAGATGTGCTTCACCACGCTACCATAGCCGGGGCAGTGGTCCGTTACCGGCAAATCGTTGTCGATCGTCTTCGGTACGCCGATCACGCGCAGCTCGTAACCCTGTTGTTGGGCCAACTTGGAAATCTTGTCCGCGGTGTCCTGGGAATCGTTGCCGCCCGCATAGAAAAAGTACCGGATATTGTGCGCCTTAAAAACTTCCAGAACCCGTTCGAAGTCCTGCTGCTTCTTGAGTTTATAACGGCAGGTGCCGAGAGCGGCGCCCGGCGTGTGACGGAGTCCGCGAATCGTTTGCTGCGATTCGGAGGCGAGATCGATCAAATCTTCGTGCAGAATGCCGAGGACACCGTTCAGGGAACCGTAGATCTCTTCGATGCAGCTATGATTGAGCGCTTCGGCGACGACGCCGGCCACACTGGCGTTAATGACGGCGGTGGGGCCTCCGGACTGGCCCACCAATACATTTCCTACGAGTTCAGCCATGACAGGTGTGTGAAATTAGATGATTTGAAAATAACGCGGAGAGTCAGAGAAGCGAGGACCCCCGCCCTGTGGCAAACCCAATTTTCATGGGTGACGGGGTTTAAGGGATTGGCACGGGGTGTGCGTTTTGCCCCAGCCCGGGTGGCGGTCCTTATGGCAAAAGGTCTCTGAGAGACGGAGCCGGTAGCGGATGGAGGGTGGAAGGTAGAAGGTAGAAGGTAGAAGGTAGAGGGTGGAGGGTGGAGGGTGGACAGGTAGGGGAACAACCTGCCGGGGACGGCAGGTTCCACCTCAGCACGGCCGGGCGGATGCGGAGCATCCGCTTCCTCAGGCGTCGTGCTGGTCGGCTAGCTCCTGCAGGGCTTGCGCCAGCTCGCGGGCTTCGTCGGCGGTGAGTTCGATCGGGTCGCCGAATGTGTCGCAGGCTTTGAGGTGGATGGCGCCGTTCGGGTCGACCCACAAACTGACATCGCCTTCGGAGAATTTATTCAGGGCCATTTGGTGAAGTTGGGAGTTGAGAGACGAGAGAGCCGGAAGTGGGACGGGTGGAGTGCAGAGTGACCCACGGATCATGTCGGTGAAAAAGACTCATCTGAGTTCGAGTTCCGACTCTCAGCCCTCAACTTCTCCCCCTGAGTTCACAGCAACTTGCCGGGAACGTAGCTCGCGGCACCTTTCACTTTCTTTGTCGCAGCCGCCACTTCGGCGACGAAGGTGTCGACTTGCTGGGGGGCCGCGCCCACGAAACGTTCGCTCTGCGCGAGGATGGACTCGAGTTTCTTCCGCGAGAGGTTCAAGCGTTTATCCCCCGCCAGGCGGCCGAGGAGGTCCGCATCGCCATTGCCGGAACGCAACGCTTTCGCCGCGGCCAACGCGTGTTCCTTGATCGCTTCGTGGGCGGTCTCCCGTCCAGCCCCTGTTTTCACGGCCTCCATCAGGATAGTGGTTGTGGCGAGGAAGGGAAGATTGCGAGCGTTCTCGGCCGCGATCGCGGCGGCAAAGACTTCCATCTGGCGCAGTACCGTGAGGAACGTCTCGAGCAAACCGTCCACCGAGAAAAACGCATCCGGAAGCGCGACGCGGCGTACGACCGAACAGGATACGTCCCCTTCATTCCATTGGTGGCCCGCCAACGCGCCCGTCATGGTGACATAACCGCTGAGAATCGTGGAAAACCCACAGATTCGCTCGCAGTTCCTCGCATTGACTTTGTGAGGCATGGCCGAGGAACCGACCTGCCCTTCTTGGAAGCCTTCGGTCAAGAGTCCCTGGCCCGCCATCAGGCGAAGGGTGGTGGCGAAGCTCGCGCCGGCCGCGCCCAGCTGGTGCAGCGCGCTCACAACTTCAAAGTCGAGCGAGCGCGGATACACTTGGCCGACCGCAAAAAGCGATCGCTGAAACCCGAGATGTTTGAGGACGCGAGCCTCGAGGCGGTTGACCTTGCTGGCGCTGCCGCCGAGCAGGGTGAGTTGATCGAGCTGGGTCCCCACCGCGCCCTTCAAGCCGCGTACAGGGTAACGCTCGATCAATTCGTCGAGGCGCGTATACGCCGCGAGCAGCTCCTGCCCGGACATCGCGAGCCGCTTTCCGAGGGTCGTGGGCTGCGCCGGCACGTTGTGGGTGCGGCCGGTGATCATCAACGAGCGATGCGTCCGAGCCTGTTTCGACAGAGCGATCAAGGCGGCGGCCGCCTTCATCCGGATGACGCCGAGCGAACGATGCACCTGTAGTTGCTCCACGTTCTCGGTGAGATCCCGGCTGGTCAGCCCCAAGTGAATGAACTGACGGCCCGCAAGGTCTGAAAACTCTTCGATGCGTGCCTTGACGTCATGGAGGGTGGTCCTTTCGCGCGCCGCGATGCTGACCAAATCGATCTGGTCCTTCACCCGCTCATAGTCCGACACCGCTTCCGGCGGAATAGCGACCCCGAGATCCCTCTGCGCCTTCATGACCGCGATCCAGAAATCGCGCTCAATGGCGACCCTGCCGGCCGGAGACCAGATCTCCTTCACCGCCGGGGAAGCGTAGCGCTCCGCCAATACGTTCGGAAGCGCGGTGGATAGGCCCGCATAAGGGCCCGCCGCAAACGAGGTTTCAGAGGTCAAAGATTTCACAAGTGAGAGTGGATCAACAGGCAGGAAAGTCGGCCGAAACGGAACATTAAATCCATCCGCCTTCCGCTCCCAATCACAAGGGTAAAAAACGACGCTTCACAGACCCGGAGGACCCTCACATTGCCTACAAGCGAACAAGGGTTTCCCTTACAGGCAGTAACACGAAATAATGCTACGATAGGCCTGCTTCGTAACACCCCAAAAACCAAGCCCCACCGCTCCCGCTTCGGAGCCGTGACAATCGGTTTTTAGCGAGTTGGTACGTTGATAATATGAGAAAAGGCCCGCAGCTGGGACTGGCTGCGGGCCTTTCATTTAAATGCCGGGACAGGACAGGCCCCATCGTACCCACAAAAGACTCGCAGCGAACGCTCGTTCCTGGGCAGCGGGCGGCCCGCAGAATATCGGGCGAGCGGCGCAACGAGGCCCCTACGAGGCGAGGCAACGGACCGACATTTCCCTCAAAACCTCTTCTTGCTCATCCGGGCGCTGAATGATCTCCGCAAACGCGGAAATGAACTCATGCTGGTTATCGATGAGTCGTCGCAGGGTCGGCAGTTTGCCCGTCCCCGCGAGTTTTCCCAGATACCAGGGATTCTGGGTAAAAACGTGATAAGAGCTTTTCTCCGTGGCTCCCACAAAGTGGGTCCCGTAGGTCGCAGCGGCCCGATCGAAGCCGGACTTATCGATTCCTCGAGGTCCCAGTTTAATCTCTCCGGAATCGATCAGAGCGCGAAGCTGCAGCAAAATCCGATTCCGGTTTTGCAACGCGGAAATGATCGGGCGGGCGTCCCCACCGGCGAAAAAATGACGGTGCAACGCCGCGAGCGTCCATTTTAGATCTCCGCTGAAAAAGGCTTCGGCTGCTTCGAAGAAGTCGCCCTCCGCGACATTGGGCGTGAGCTCGGCCACGTGATTTTCCTCGATCGCTGTGCCTTCCGGGACGTACGTGGCCAATTTTCTCACTTCCTCGATCAGCAGACGGGTATTGGCTCCCACTTTGGCCAGCAGAAGATCGACCGCCCCTTCGCCAAAGCTCGCGCCGCGCTGCCGGGCTTCCGCCAGTACAACGGGCGCCAGGGTTTCCGCGCCGCCTTCCCCTCCGCCGACCAGCGTGAAATCGGCGTTTTTCTCGCACCATTTCAGGAAGCTGCGGCGCCGATCGACCGGCGCGGCGGTCACGACCACTCCCACGTCATCGGGGTTTATCGCCGTCAGGAGGGATTGAAGGTCTTCCACCAGCCTGACCGTACTCTCCGCGCGTCCCGTGACGGTATCGGCCAGGAAATTGACGTCTTTCAGCCAGACCGCCCGTTTACCGCCAAACATGGAAACGGTTTGCACGCTCTCCCGAAACCGGTTGATGGCCGCCTCCACGTCGCCGACATTATTCGCGAATCCGCTGACAATTTCCCGTGAAAATTCGTCCGTAGAACCCTCGGATGCGGCTGCAAAACGTTCTTGCCCCAGACGGTTTACCAAAAAATCGTCGGGACCGCAGATGAAGACAAAGGGATTGCGCGCGGAGCCAGTCACCGTCACCAGAGTGAAGAGCAGCCGGTGGCGAACAAGAAATAATCTCGTCGATGTGCCGATTCACGACCATTCCCGTGTGCGCAGCCTCCCCTTTTAAATGATCGATTCGCCCCGCCCCCAAATCGTGAACGCCCCCTTGGGCTGCAGTCTGCCCGTCCCACCCTCTTCCCCGAAGCGCAAGCGCCCCGCATCCCCCAAACAGGCGGTTAAATCGGCATGAACGTCCAGCCGCTTCGCAGGTCAATAGCGTCGTTCAACCGCTGCGTTGCCGCCGCGCGTTCCATGTATCACCCCATTGCGACTTTTTGCCTATTGTTAGCATTGGCTGTGTCGCCCCTTACCGGCGCCGAGTCGAAGATGGCCGAACCAGAAATCGACGATGACGCCCCGGCCGATTCCGAGCCGCAAGTGCGCGGGATTTTCGATACGATTTTGACGATGACCGAGCGCGAGGGATGGATCAAACTGACCTTCCATCCGCGGCTCGGCGACCTGCACCGAAAGGACTATTTGCGCATGCCCATCGGCGTCCGCTACGGCCTTACGGACCGCCTCGAATTCAAAACCGAGATCGAACCCTATTTCTCGCACGGGATCGGCAAGGTGGGCTTCTTCGATGACGGCGGTCTCGCGAGCATACGTAACGGCGTGAAATATCGCTTCGATAGTTCGCCTCTGCCCTGGCCTGACTGGGAAACGGCGATCGGCGCGGATTATTACCTCCCGGTGGGCCATCCCCCGCGTGAAATGACCGACGGACAAAAACATTTCACCAACTACGTCATATTCTCGCATCGCCTCCGGAATCGTCGCCACGTCCGCGTCTTCTGGGGCGCGGGCTACGATATCGTCCGCGACAGCAAGGTGCTGGGCGACATCGAGGACAACCTCCACGCGAGTTCGATTGGCGTGACCGGTGGATTCGTCTACGACCACAAGGACTTCAGCTACACCTTCGAATCCAACTTCGGGACAACCCGCCTGACGGGCAGCACGAAACGCGACATCGCGCTTTTTCGCCCGGGTATCATCTGGCGCGTACCGCGCAAATACACCTTCAACGCGCGAGGACAATGGCTCCTGGGCGTGGGCTTGCGCGTGCAAACAGGCACGGATGGCACGAAGATCGGCGCTTCCGGACGCGCCCGGCTCAACTTCGATATCAAGAAATGGTGGCGTAAAACCGTGGAGACGGTGCGGCCCCGAGAGAAGAAACCGTAGCCAGAAGTAGCGAGTAGCGAGCATACGGAAGGCCTTTGTTTGCCCTTGTCGAAAGGTGCGGGAAACATTGAAGCGATTGGCCTGTTGGCTCCGGTCGCGTTGAAACGGCCGGTTATCGTGATCGCTACTCGCTACTCACTACTTTCTCCGTACTACTTCCTCCTACTTTGCCTTTTACAGCGCTGGTGCCGCTGTTAGGGTCGGGCACGCTGAGGGCCGCTGCGGCCTGTGTTTCTTACCCCGCCCCATGAGGAAATTCCTGCTGATTCTTTCGTTGGCCTTTTCGGCGTTTGCCGCGCGGGCCGTGGAGTTCCCGCTTGCGGTCGATCGCGAGCATTCCCGGGTCGAGGTCGACGTGCACGCAACCGCCCATTCCTTCGTCGCCAAACTGACGACCTACGAAGCCAGTATCTTTGTGGACAGCGCCTCCAAACGGATTACCCGAGCCCACGTTCATTTTCATTTCAACGACATCAAGACGGGGAAGGAAAAACGAGACACGGAGATGAACGAGTGGCAAAACACGACGCAGTTTCCCGACGGCGTGTTTACCCTTTCCTCTCTCGACCGAGCTAGCGACGGAAAATGGACGGCCAAAGGTGCTTTGCTTCTCCATGGGGTGTCGCGCGACTTATCGTTCCCGGTGGCGGTGGACAGCACGAATCCTCAGCGCTTCATCGTGAGCGGCGAGACACCACTCGACGTGCGCGACTTCGGACTGCCGGTCATAAAGAAGTTTCTGCTCAAGGTGGATCCTATCGTCAAAGTGCGTTTCCATTTGCAAAGCACTCTTGCCGGCAAATAAGCCCAATGACCGCTTCGTTCAATCCGTCGCTTCCTTCGCGCCTCGCGACCGCCTTGCGGGAGCATACGCCGGCCGGACCGCTGACGGAAGCGCAGCTTCGAACTGCACTCGAAAGTGTGCTCGCCCATCCGGGGCGTCTCCTTCGCGGGCAGCTCGTGTATCGCACGGCCCTGGCCAACCGTGCCGCTGACTCGACCGCGGAACAACTGGCCTGCGCGGTCGAGTATTACCACCTAGCCTCCCTGATCCTGGACGATTTGCCCTGCATGGACGACGGAGAGATCCGCCGCGGCCGTCCATGCCTCCACCATGTCCACGGGGAAGCGACCGCCGTGCTGGCCGCCCTTGCTTTGATCAACCGCGGATACGCGCTCGTCGGGTGGGCGCTCGCCACGCAGCCCGTTTATGTTCGCGTCCAGGCCCAGGCCGCGCTCGATACCTGCCTCGGCACGATGGGCATGATCGGGGGTCAGGCGCGCGATCTTCGCTTTGCGCAGAGCGGCCGCGGAATCCGGGAAACAGGGCGAATCGCGCTCACCAAAACCGGCTCGCTTTTCTGGCTTTCCGTCGCGTTCCCATCGTTGCTGGGCAATCCGACGCCGTCTGAATTGCGCGCACTCAAGGCGCTTTGCGTCTACTGGGGTCTCGCTCACCAAGTCATCGACGACCTACAGGATGTGCTCGCGACCAGCCTCGAGGCCGGCAAGACCACGGGGCGCGATCGCACCTTGATCCGTCCAAACCTCGCGTTGGCTCTGGGAATACCCCGAGCGCGTGTGCTCCTCCGGAGATTGCTCGGACAAGCCGCACGCAGGGTGCACAGCCTGCGAAGCAGCTCCGAGCACTGGGCGTACCTGGAGGAATTTCAGCAAAGTTCGTTTGTCGCGGAAAGCGCACGGGCTCTCGGCGGCGCGGGACACGCGGCCTAGGCCGCGAGCTCGGCATTGGCGGAAGTCGTGGCCTGCGGCTACATCCGGAACGAATCGGCGATAGCAGCTTTGTCACATTCTGCCGACTGGCAAAGGCCTTGCCGATCGCGACGATCGGAGGCTTAACTGGCGGTTCCCGTTATGATGTCTCCCCTCTCCGCCGCAGCGCGTCGTCGCCTAACGGCCGCCTCATCCACCATTGCGCTTGCCGTTCTACTTCCCACTGCCGTTTTCGCGCAATCACCGCGGTTCATCAGCGACGAGACGACCGCCCCAATTTATCACCAGGGGTGGAACGACCTAAATAAAAATGGAGCGAAGGATCCGTACGAAAACGCGTCTCTGTCCATCGATGCCCGCGTGGCTGATTTGGTGGGGCGCATGACGATGGACGAGAAAACCGCGCAAATGGTGACGCTGTACGGTTACCCGCGCGTACTACAGGACGAACTGCCCACGCAAGCCTGGCAGACGGCATTTTGGAAGGACGGCATCGGAAACATCGACGAACACGCCAGCGGTTATGAAGGAAAAACCGCCCCGAAGTATTCTTTTCCGTGGACGATGCACGTGCGGCTCATCAACGAGGTGCAACGCTTTTTCGTGGAAAAGACCCGGCTGGGAATCCCGGTCGATTTCAGTAACGAAGGCATCCGTGGACTTGCACATACAAAGGCCACGAGCTTTCCGTCGCAGATCGCCGTCGGCAGCACCTGGAACACCGACCTGGCCTACCAGATCGGACGCGCGACCGCTCGGGAAGCACGCGCTCTGGGCTATACGAATCTTTATTCGCCTACGCTGGATCTCTCGCGCGATCCGCGTTGGGGCCGGACGCCAGACTGCTACACCGAGGAACCTTTCCTCGCGGGCGAACTCGGCATGGCCCAGGTCCGCGGTATTCAGGATCAAAAGGTGGTCTCCACCCTCAAACATTTCGCGGTCTATAGCATCCCGAAGGGGGGTCGCGACGGACAGGCCCGCACCGACCCGCAAACGACCTGGCGCGAAGTCCAGACGATCTACCTTCATCCGTTCCGCAAGGCGATCCGCGACGCCAACGCGCTCGGCGTGATGGCTTCGTACAACGACTATGACGGCATTCCGGTCGAAGCCAGCAAGCTGTTCCTGACCGATATCCTGCGCCACGACTACGGGTTCAAGGGATACGTGGTTTCCGACAGCAAAGCGGTCGAATACGTGCACACCAAGCATCGGGTGGCCCCGGACTACGCCGAGGCGGTCCGACAGGTCGTCGAAGCGGGGTTGAACATCCGTACCGATTTCACCCAGCCTACTAACTACGCTCTTCCCCTGCGACAGCTCGTCAAGGACGGGAAGCTCTCCGAAGAGGTGATCAACGCGCGGGTGACCGATGTTCTGCGGGTGAAGTTCTGGCTCGGGCTTTTCGACCAACCTTACATCGCCAAACCGGACGATGTGAACGCAATGGTCCGTTCCGCCGAGCACCTCGCGGTCGCCGACCGCGTCGCTCGCGAGTCGATCGTTCTCCTAAAAAACGAGAACCAGGCTCTCCCGCTCAAAAAGGAGCTGAAGACCGTGGCTGTGATCGGCCCGATGGCCGACAACGCCGACGCCTGGCGCAATCGCTACGGCGCGCAGAAACTCGAGATCACCACGGTTTTAGCGGGAATTCGCGCCGAGCTCGGTCCGAAAACAGAGCTTCGCTTCGCCCGCGGTTGCAGCGTGACCGACGCCCGGTTCCCCGAAAGCGATCTCTACAAAGAGCCGCCCACGGACGACGTGAAGGCGGGCATCGACGAAGCTGCGACCGCCGCAAAGGGCGCGGATGTGGCCATCCTTGTGCTGGGTGAAGACGACAACGCCTGTAGCGAATCCCGCAGTCGCGTCAGCCTGGACTTGCCCGGCTATCAAAACGAACTCCTGCGCGCGGTGCACGCAACCGGAACTCCCATCGTGCTGGTCTTGAGCAATGGCCGACCCTTGAGCATCAACTGGGCGGCGAAAAACATCCCCGCGATTGTGGAGATGTGGTTCCCCTCCGAAATCGGCGGGGCGGCAGTGGCGGATGTCCTTTTTGGCGACTACAATCCCGCCGGACGCACGCCGGTCACGTTCCCGCGCAGCGCCGGACAAATTCCCTACAACTTTCCGGCCCATCCCGGTGCCAACGGCAAGGACCAGGGGCAGGTGGAAGGCCCTCTCTACCATTTCGGCCACGGGCTCAGCTACACGACGTTCGCGTATGCCAATTTGAAGATCACGCCGCAGCAGCAAGGTCCGCAGGGGCGAGTCGAGGTGTCATGCGATGTGACCAACAGCGGTTCGCGCGATGGCGATGAAGTGGTCCAACTGTACATCCGCGACGACTACAGCAGCGTGGTTTCATTCGAAAAAATGCTGCGCGGTTTTCGTCGGATCCATCTGAAGTCGGGAGAGACGAAGACCGTGAATTTCACGCTCACCCCCGAAGATCTGGCCCTCTACGACCGGAACCACCAGTGGACGGTTGAGCCCGGCCGGTTCACCGTGATGGTCGGCGCCTCCTCCGAAAGCAACAAACTCGAGGGGCATTTCATCATAGGCCACGGCGGCCTCAAAGAGTCCGTTCCAGCCAAGACAGATAAAAGCGATCCACTCTGAGCTGCTGAGCCGAAAGAAAAGGTAGGGCGAGGCGTCCCGCCCTACCGCCACGGCACTTCGACGATAGCCGCGCTTACGCGTGATGATGCTACCTCACAACGCGCTCGGAGATCGCGTTCCACCCTCCGACGACCTCGGTCTAAACTCCCGCCACCACGGGCTTCGCTTCCGCAGCAGCCACCGTAACGTAAGGCTCCTCACTCAGCGTTGCGGGGCGCCGCTTGCCGAGGAGCAGCCACCACTCCCGCGCGCAGACGATAACGACAAGCAAGACCAGGATCAGAAAACTGGCGGTTACCGCGGTGTTGACGTAGTTATTGGCCAATACCTGCCGCCACTCCGCAACTTGCGTGGCCGTCCCCTGCCCACCCGCGAGTCGCTGCTTTACGCCGGCAATCGCGCTCAGGAATCCCACGCGCGGATCGGCCGCGAAAATCTTCAGCCAACCCGCCGTCATCGTAACCGCCAGCAGCCAAGCCAACGGCGCCAAAGTCACCCACAAATATCGCACGCGGCCCATCTTGATCAGCACGGTCGTCCCGAGAGCGAGCGCGAGCACGGCGAGCAGTTGATTCGCGACACCGAAGATGGGCCAAAGGCTGTTGATGCCGCCCAGCGGGTCGATCACCCCTTGATACAAAAACCAGCCCCACGCCGCCACGAAAGCAGCGCTGGCGATCCAATTGCCAACGCTCGAATCGGTGCGACCCAGCGGCTTCCACATTAGGCCAAGCAAATCTTGCACGAGAAAACGCCCCACCCGGGTCCCCGCATCGATCGTGGTCAGAATGAAGAGCGCCTCGAACATGATGGCGAAGTGATACCACAACGCCAACGCCGCCTTGCTGCCCATGATGCCCGCAAACATGTGAGCCATGCCGACCGCAAACGTCGGAGCCCCGCCCGTGCGGCCGATCATCGTTTTTTCACCGACGCTCGCTGCGAGAGTGGCCATCTGAACTTCGGTCACCGGATAGCCTAAAGCGGTCACTTTCTGCACTACCTCGGCTGGCGCACCTTTCATGTTGATCGCGAAATATTCGCCCGGCTCCATCGCGCACGCCGCGATCAATGCCATCACCCCGACCAGCATCTCGGTGATCATCGCGCCGTAGCCGATCACGCGAATGTCTTTCTCCCGCGTGATCAACTTCGGCGTGGTGCCCGACGAGATGAGCGAATGAAAGCCCGACACCGCGGCGCACGCGATGGTGATGAAACAAAACGGAAAAACCGTGCCGGCCACGACAGGTCCGGTGCCGTCGACGAATTTCGTGATCGCCGGCATCTTCAGCACCGGCGCGATCAGCACGATAGCCACCGCCAGAAGGGCCACCGCGCCGATCTTCATGAAAGTGCTGAGGTAGTCGCGCGGCGCGAGCAGTAGCCATACCGGCAAGATGGAAGCGAGCAACCCATAGCCGATAATCCACCACGCCAGAGTCGTGCCCTGAAGGGTCAGGATGTTTTCGAGCGGCGTGCCTTGGACGTATTTCCCGCCAGCCACCGCACCCAACAGGCCGACAAACCCGAGAATGCTTACGAAAAGCACCTTGCCGCCCGTTCCGTAACGGATCGCGCAGCCCATCGCGATCGCAATTGGAATCGTTGCAGCGATCGTAAAGAGCCCCCAGGGACTTTCAGCCAGCGCTCGCACCACGACTAGCCCGAGCACCGCGAGCAGAATAACCATGATGCCGATGATGCTGACCAAAGCCAAGACTCCCGCAAAGGGACCGATTTCGTCGCGGATCATCTGCCCCAGCGATTTGCCGCGCCGACGGGTCGAACAAAAAAGAATCACCGAGTCGTGCACCGCTCCCCCCAACGTCGCTCCGACCAGCATCCACAATAATCCGGGCAAATAGCCAAACTGAGCCGCCAGCACCGGACCCACCAACGGACCGGGGCCGGCAATGGCCGCGAAATGGTGGCCAAAAACCACCCACCGGTTCGTCTTGACGTAGTCGCGCCCGTCTTCGTGCACGACGGCGGGCGTCGCCCTCAGATCGTCGAGTGTCAGTACCTTCGCCATCAGCCAGGCGCTGTGGAAGCGGTACGCAATGGCGAAGACGCAAACGGAGGCTACCACCGCCCACAGCGCATTCACCGGCTCGCCCCGACTCCACGCGAGCACCGCAAACGCAAGCGTGCCAAGAGCGACGACCCCGCCCCATAGCAGGAAGCGAAGCCAGTGAGGAGTATTCGGTTTCGTCATGGCAGGCGGCGAAGAAGAGAAATAGCAGCTTAATAAAAGCAGGCTTGGTTTCGACGAAATAGTTGAGGAGTGAATTTTTGAACACGGGACGTTCCGAGGTGGAGCGCGATCTCCGAGCGCGCTTTTGGACATGTTTCTACGAGAGGCCAGGGGCCGAGCCCACTACCACCCGCCGTTTCGACAAACTCTAAGGCCGGCCCGTCAAGAAAGAGGTCGGGCCACCTGAATCCAACCCTTGCTGGGGTTTTTCGAGTTTTCTCAGCCAAATCGGGTCTTTCGCAATCAGCGCGCCCGGAGATCGCGCTCCACCTCCTTTTCGCCCCCCAATCGCAAGCGATAGACCTCGGAATTCGCAGCGGTCGCCGCTCGGGTGAGTTCGGGATACGGCGTGTCGGCGACGCTCACGAAGCCGACGTTATAGTTCTCGCCGTCGAAGAGCCGGCCAGTCAGAGGCTGATCGATATACTGAAACCAGTGCGCGCCGACGAAACTCGGATGCCGCGCGAGCGAGTGGAGGTAACGCGCGTAACCTTTGCCCCTCTCTTCCTGCGAACCCACGGGAATAAGCGCCGCCCCGAAGAGTCCCCGATCGGTGGCGCCGAAATGAAACTCTCCCACGATGACAGGTTTCTTCACCTTTTCCAAAAATGACCAATCCCCGGCGCCCTCCAGATCCGGCGCGTAAAGATTGAAACTGACGACGTCGCAATGCGCGGCACAGCCCTGCACGTGCTCCTTCGCAAAGCTGGAGAAACGTGCTCCCAGATAGAGATGATTCGGGTCATGACGGCGAATGATGTCCGCCAACGTTCCGAAGTATTTTTCCGCATACGCTTGCGAGAAAGCACTGAAATCCGATCTCATCGGTTCGGGAATCTCCTCCGGCGGGAAAAACGGCTCGTCCAGCCAGTTTTCCCAGCTTGAAAACTGTGTTTTCCATGCGTCGTTCAATTGGCCGATCGTGTACCGTTCTTTCAGTGCCGCGCACCAGGCTGCTTTCGCGGGACTTTTATGGCGCTGCTGCAAGACTCCGTAGACAAGGCTGAAACGCTCGCGGTCCTTCTTGCTGTTGCGCCCCATCGCCCATGAAAGTTCGTTGTCCACGAAGTAGCCCAAGAGATAAGGGTCGCTACTCCTCTCCTGCAATTTCGGCTCCAGCCACTGCTCGACCACCTGGGCGAATCGCGGATCGAAGGGGTCCGGCATCGGGCCCCACCAGTCTGCCGCAGTGCCGACGCGAGCGAACTCACCTCCGTACCAAAGCGAATAAACATAGGGCAGGCGTCGTCCGCGCGAATCCTTGGCCTGAGTGACCGCTGCGTCGCTCCAGTTTGCCACCGTGTTGAATCCCCACGCGCGCAACCGGTCGAGCGTTACCTGCGGCCATACGCCCTTCCAGTCGGGCCCGTATTTTCGCTCGAGATTCGCGGTGTAGAAGTTGAACCAACGGCCCCGGGCGAAGGCGCGCGCCTGACCGACAGGGTTATCGCCCGCGTTGTTGCCTTCGCCGAAATGACGGGCGAGCGGACCGTCCAAGGACGGTAACGTCTCGAACAAGTGTTCCCGGCCTTCGATGTACGTGGCTACGGCTTCCGTTTGAATGACGCCCACGCCGAGCGAAAAGAAGAGCGAGCCCACCGGCGTCACCAGCCACCAGCGGCCGTCGCGCCGCTCGGTACGAAAATATCCGGTCGCTTCTTCTTCTGGACCTCCCTTCCAGCCGGCGAAATCATCGAGCGCGGCCTCGGAGCCAGCCTTCAGGCGCTCGCGCTCGTCTTGGGCTTGTTGCTTGAGCATCTCGTCCGAGGAGACTTTCCCCGGCCACTCCTCACGGGTGAATTGCCCAAAGCGATCGACTACGCCGCGATAGAGCAGGTCGGCCGCATCGCCTTCGAGAAGGCGAACGCGGTCGATGCTGTAACGGCGAGGTTTCTTGGGTTCTTTGAGGTACAGACTCAATGCGACGACGTGCCCAAGATCGGCCCGACCGGGCCCGAAAAGGTTCGCGAACGAGATGCTCGCCACCCGGGCGGGTTCTCGCATGCCCAGGCTGAGCGCTGAAGGCACGGAGAGAGGGAATGCAACAGCGCGGGTCTCGCCCGCCGGAATCACGCTCCATGCGCTGCGCGAGTGCATCTCGTCATTGGCCGCGGGATGGTCATCGATGCGCAGGTGCAGAACCAAGTCTTCCTGGTCATGATTGGTCACGTCGAGAGCAACGGCGAAGGCCCTCCTCCAGTCTTGCGGTGACGAGAACTTCAACCGCACCGTCGGGTACCCTCCCGGCTCACATTCGACACGCAGAACGCTCCCTCCTTGCTCGGCTGGTCCCGGCGTACGCGCAGCCCGCGCTAAACTTGTCTCGACGGTCGCCGGCTCGCCCTCCCGCTCAAAAGACAAGATCGCCACCGCAGTCAGCTGCGGCGCCGTCCCGGCGCCCGTGAGGATTGCGCCCGCCACGGAAAGCCCGGCACCGACAATCCAGCGTTTCATCCCATCTTGGTTACGCATCGGGTGGCAATGGTTCCTAACCCCCGGCGCGAGCACAAGTCCCGACCGCTTGCGCGGAGTGCCGTCGTTGCGGCTTCTTGCCATGGAGCCGGACACCCTCTCTGCTGTCGCACTCCCATGGTGTCTCCCTCCGTCACTTCTCTGACAAAAATCCTCGTCGCTGTCGCGCTGCTCGCCGTCCTCACGCAGCTGTCCGCTGTCGGTGCGACCATTTCGGTCCTCGCGGGCACGGGGAGCAAAGGTTTCGCGGGCGACGGCGGGCCGGCCCAGGACGCACAATTCAGCGAGCCATCGGGCGTGGCGAGAGGACCCGACGGCGCGCTTTATCTCTGCGACACCACGAACCATCGCATCCGCCGCATCGGGGCGGACGGAAAAATCGAGACCGTGGCGGGGAGCGGCGAAGCCGGCTGGTCCGGTGACGGAGGCCCGGCGCTTTCCGCCCAACTGAACGAACCTTGGGAGGTGCGTTTCGATGCCAAAGGCCATCTTTATTGGGTCGAGCGATTGAGTCACACCGTCCGCAAGCTCGACCTGAAGACAGGCATCGTGACGACGGTGGCCGGCTGTGGCCGATCGGGCTTCGGTGGAGACGGCCAACGCGCCACGGATGCCCTCATGAACCAGCCGCATAGCATCGCGTTCGACAAGCACGGCGATCTCTTTATCTGCGACATCCGCAATCACCGTATCCGCGTGGTGAATATGTCGACCGGCATCATCACGACCTTTGCCGGCACTGGCGAGCGACGCGCCACCGCCGACGGTTCGCCGATTTCAGACACTCCGCTCAACGGCCCGCGCGCGATCGATTTCGACGCCGAAGGGAACCTCTGGCTGGTCCTGCGCGAGGCGCATGCGGTGGTAAAATTCGATTTCCGCGAGGATAAGATCCGCCGCATCGCGGGCACCGGGGCTCAGGGATTTAGCGGAGACGAAGGTCCGGCGAAGGAAGCATTTCTCAATGGGCCCAAGGGCATCTACGTAGCTCCAGGCGGGGCCGTGTACATCGCCGACACGGAGAACCACGCCATCCGCCGCATCGATCCGAAAGCGGGCACTATTCACGCCGTGGCAGGCGGAGCGGGAAAGGGCGACGGGCCGGACGGCCCGCCCGAAAAATGCCGGCTAAATCGCCCTCATGCCGTCTATGTCGATCGCGACGGCGCTATCATCATCAGCGACACGCTGAATCAGCGACTCCGGGGTATGCGGCCGTAGCGGCCGCGGTTTTGGGTTTTGGGTTACCAAACAGGACGCCCGATCGCCTTCGCCCACGCGACGTTGCGACCCTCGATTCCACACGCTTGCGCCAACCCAAAACCCGCAACCGACGCGGAACGCGTCAGTACAACGTCCGCTCCGATTCGGCGTCGAAGAGATGGGCGTGCGCCAAGTCGAAAGTGACACGGATCTGTTGGTCCACATCGAAACGATCGGTGGGTCTTACGCGCGCGGTGAAGGAAGTCGCACCGGCGTTGAGATAAAGATAAGTTTCCGCGCCCATCGGCTCGGACACTTCCACCGTGACATCCAGGGTGCGGCCGGGGTCGGGCTTTCCGAGTGTGAGCGTATCGTGCACGTTTTCCGGACGAATCCCGAAGACCACGGGCTTTCCGACATGGCTCGAGGCGCGTGCAGCCAGGCGGTCGTCCAGCACGATGGAAATGCCGCGGCCACGGTCCACCACTTCCACGAACTGCAATCCGTCTCCGGACCGCACAATTGACCCGCGGAAAAAATTCATCGGAGGGCTGCCGATGAAGCCCGCAACAAACAAATTGGCCGGTTGATTGTAGAGTGAAAGCGGTTCGGCTACCTGCATGATGTGGCCGTCGCGCATCACGCAAATCCGATCGCCCATGGTCATCGCTTCGACCTGATCGTGCGTGACGTAGATCATGGTCGCGCCAAGCCGGGCATGCAGCTTCGAGATTTCAGCGCGCGTCTCGACCCGCATCTTGGCATCGAGATTCGACAGCGGCTCGTCGAAAAGAAACACCTTCGGTTTGCGAACAATCGCGCGCCCGACCGCGACACGCTGTCTTTGCCCACCCGAAAGAGCTTTGGGTTTACGTTGCAGATAGGAATCCAATCCCAACATGGCCGATGCTTCCCGCACGCGCGCGTCGATCTCCGGCTTGGGAAACTTGCGCAGTTTCAGCCCAAACGCCATGTTCTCGTAGACGGTCATGTGCGGGTAGAGCGCGTAATTCTGAAAGACCATCGCGATGTCGCGATCTTTGGGCAGCACCTCGTTCACCATGCGCCCGTCGATGGAGATCGTCCCCGCCGTGATCTCCTCCAAGCCTGCGATCATGCGCAGCGTTGTCGACTTGCCGCATCCCGATGGCCCAACCAACACCATAAACTCCCGGTCGTGCACCTCGAGGTTGATCCCGTGTACTGCGGTCACGCCGGGTCCGCCGGGCTCGGGGTACACTTTGACGAGGTTCTCGATGACGACTTTGGCCATGAACGGGGTGGTGGGGCGCGATAAGGCCGCAAAGGTTGGGCACGGGAATGCCGCGGCGCAAGCCACGTTCGCGTGCCTCACGTCGAACCGAGGATAGAAGATAGAAAATGGAGACTAGATCCCAGGCTGGGACGCTCGTCTTGATCTATTCTCTATCTTCTAACTGCGGCTTGATTCTGCTCTGCGACGGCGTCCGCCGTCAGCGCGGGTTCTCTACAAACTCCCCGCCACGGGCTCGTTTGAGGTGGTGGAGGGCATGGACCTGACCGGTCATCTCCCAATCGTCGCGGTAGACGGGATCGTGCCAGCCTTCAATGTCGATACTGCCGCGAAACCCGTGCCGGCGAAGCTCGCTGATGATATCGGTCCAATTGCTGTCTCCGAAACCGGGATGCCGATGATGAACGGCCTGCCGAGGCCCGTGGAAACCCTGCCGGCGAATGACATCCCAGTAGATCGTGGCGTCCTTCCCGTGGAGGTGAAAAATCTTGGGTACCCAGGTTCGCAATTGCGGCATCGGGTCGATCAACTCGCACATTTGGTGACACGGCTCCCATTCGAGACCGAGGTTTGCCGCGGGCACCGCGTCGAACATGAGTTCCCACGCCTCGGGCGACAGCGCGATATTCCAGTCGCCGCTCTGCCAGGTGCCGCCCATCCAGCAGTTTTCAAAGGCGATCCGCACACCTCGATCTGAGGCATAGCGCGACAACTCGCCAAATACTTCCTTGAAGCGCGGGATGCTGTCGGGAACGGGTTTGCCGCGGAGCCGTCCGGCAAAGCCGCAGACCAGATCGGTGCCGAAAGCCCGGGCATGGTCGATGCAGGTCTTCCAAGCTTGGCGCATTTCTTCGCCCGGGCCATCGTGCTCGAGCGCATTGCCATAGATGCCCAAGGCAGAGATCACGGCGCCGCTGCCGGCAAGCGTCTCGTTCACTTCGCGGGCAAGGATCCCCAAATCGATCCCGCCCAGCGTTCGCGAAAACGTGAGCTCAAACGACTCAAAGCCATGAGGTAGCAGCTGGCGAAGGTAGGCAGGGGTGTTGCCGCCCTTGCCGGCGAGCGTACCGATGCGAATGGTTTCTTTCGGATGGGGTTGGGAAGTCACGGGCATGTCCTACCCTCTGCGAGTCGAGCCAATCTGCAACCGGCAAGACGCAAGGGGGTTCCTACCCCTTTCCGCAGACAGGCGCACCATGAAATGGCCTTGCCCGAGGCTTTTCTGGGCGATGAATCTACTGTTTGTTCGGAAACCCCACCCCTTACTGTCCATGACCCTGCATCGTCCTTTTATCGCAGCCCTTGCCGCTGCTGTGACAAGTCTCATTGTCGCCGCGCCCGCGCTCCTCGCCGAGGAGGTGCTCCTCTCCGAGGTCGTCAATATTCGACAGGCCGAGTTCGAATACGGTCGGCCTGTCCTCAACAAAACGACGAAAAACGAGCCGCTCCGCATCGCTGGAAAAACGTTCGAGAAAGGCGTCGGGACCGAAACGGACACGACCCTCTTGATCGCGCTGAAAGGAGCCTCGCGTTTCACGGCACTGGTTGGGCTCGATGACGCGACAAAAGCAGGCACGGAGATCTCCGTGGAGGTTCAACTCGATGGAAAATCTGTCTGGCGGAAAAACCTCAAAGCGGGCCAGCCGCCCGAAACCATCGAGCTCGATGTGCAGGGGAAGAAAGAACTCGCCCTTATCGGAAGCGACCTTGGCAACGAGATCACGCATGCGCTCCTCAACTGGGTGGATGCGAAATTCGTGTATGCCGGCGACAAACCGGCGCCCCTGCCCGTACCGACGTTTGTCGAGCAAGCCGTGGTCCTGACGCCAAAACCCTCACCACAGCCGCGCATCAACGGCGCCCGCGTCTTCGGCGTGCGCCCAGGCAATCCGTTCTTCTTCCAAATTCCAGCCACCGGCCAACGGCCCATGTCGTTCGCGGCCGACAGGCTGCCACCCGGTCTCAGCGTGAATAAGGATACCGGCCTGATCACCGGCAAGATCGAGAAAGCGGGCACACACGAGGTTCTACTCCGCGCCACAAACGCGTTGGGCAAGGACGAGAAAAAGCTCCGAATCGCGGTGGGCGAGGAACTGGCCCTCACGCCACCTATGGGCTGGAACAGTTGGAATTGCTGGGGGCCGGAAGTCGACGCGGAGAAAGTACGCCGATCCGCGCGCGCGATGGTCGACAAGGGACTGGTCCAGCACGGCTGGAGTTACGTCAACATTGACGACGCCTGGCAGGCGCCCGACCGCGGCGGCCCCCACCACGCCATCCAGCCGAATCAGAAGTTCGCGAACCTGAAGGGCTTGGTGGATGAGATTCACGCCATGGGTCTGAAAGTGGGCATCTATTCCACACCCTGGGACACCTCTTACGCCGGATACATTGGCGGGAGCTCCGACAATCCGGAAGGCAAATGGTCAGCCGACATGGTGAGCGAAGGCGGACGGCGCCGTCGACACCAGGGGAAGATTTCGTTCGCCGAAAACGATGCGAAGCAATGGGCCGAATGGGGCATCGACTACCTGAAGTACGACTGGAATCCGAAGAGCACGAGCCCTCAGGAAACGGCCGAGGAGTTTACGAACTACGTAGCGACGATGGGACGCGCCCTGCGCGCGTCCGGGCGCGACATGGTCTACAGCTATTCCAACAGCATGCCGTTCGAGTGGGTCGCCGAACAGGCGAAGGTCCTCAACGCCTGGAGAACGACCGGCGACATCCACGACACCTGGGCCAGCATGAGCCGCATTGGTTTCGGCCAGGACAAATGGCGCTCACACGCAAAACCGGGTCACTGGAACGATCCGGATATGCTTGTCGTGGGTTACGTCGATGTCGGCCGCGGTAAAAACCTACACCCGACGCGCCTGACGCCAAACGAGCAGTACACGCACATCAGTCTATGGAGCCTGCTCGCGGCCCCCCTCCTCATCGGTTGCGATCTGGAGCGCGCGGACGAGTTCACGATCAGCCTGCTCACGAACGACGAAGTGCTGGCGATCAACCAGGACGAACTCGGCAAGCAGGCCGCGCAGGTTGTCGTGGACGGCCGCCGCCAAGTCTGGGTGCGCGAGCTTTCCGACGGGTCGCGTGCGATCGGATTCTTCAACCTGCACAAGCAAGCCCAGCCAATCAAGGCCACCTTCGCCCAGCTCGGGCTGAGCGGCGCGCAGCGCGTCCGCGACGTCTGGCGACAAAAGGATCTCCCTGTCGCGAAGGACGCGTTCAGTTTCGAGGTCCCACGTCACGGTGCCGTCCTGATCCGCGTCTGGCCGGAGAAAAGGTAGGACCGGTCCCTAGGCCATCTGCCGTCTGGAATTGGTGGAGCGCGATCTCTCCCTCGACTTCGCTCGGGACCCTGAGCCCGTCGAACGGGCGAGCGCGCTGGTTCGACGCCGTCTGCACTGCGCCGTTGCAGTCGAACTCGAACCGAACGCATACCAACGCGCTCGGAGATCGCGTTCCAGCTCGACCACACCCCGCTGCCCTACCCCCGCCTGACCGTCTTTTACATTCGCCTTCGCCTGCCCGAAGCCTACGGTCGAATCGCTTTCTCGTTCAACGTCCGCGCAACGTCGTTTTCATCCCCATGAGCCAATTTTCTCTTCTCATCAATGGGCAGTCCCGCAGCGTCGAGGTCGCGTCAGATACGCCGCTCCTCTGGGTTCTCCGCGACAACTTGGATCTCGTCGGAACGAAGTACGGCTGCGGCATCGGGGTGTGCGGCGCCTGCACGATTCACCTAGATGGACAACCTTCGCGGTCATGCCAGCTACCTGTGTCCGCCGTCGGCGGCAAATCGGTGGTTACGATAGAAGGACTATCCGCGGACGGATCGCATGCTCTGCAGAAAGCCTGGTGCGAACTGGATGTGCCACAATGTGGTTACTGCCAATCCGGCCAAATAATGACCGCCGCCGCCCTTTTAAAAAGTAAACCCAAACCGAGCGACGCCGATATCGATGAGGCCATGGCGGGCAATCTCTGCCGTTGCGCCACGTATGTCCGCATTCGCTCGGGCATTCATCGCGCCGCGGCGCTCGCCGCCAGCGGTGGAAAGGAGGGCGCCAAATGAGCTCCCTCATTCTCGATCGCCGCGACTTTCTGCAACTCTCCGCCGTCGCCGGAGGCGGACTCATGCTGGGCTTTTCGGTCGGTCACGCCGCCGCGCCAGCCGCCGCGGCGGGCAATAGCTCCGCCGCAGGTGCCGCCACGCCTTTCGCACCCAATATTTATGTCCGGATCGGCCGTGACGGCATCGCCACGATTATTTCGAAGAACCCCGAGACGGGCCAGGGGGTGAAAACCGCCTTTCCCATGGTGATTGCGGAAGAACTCGAGATCGACTGGAAGGACGTCGTGGTCGAACAAGTCGGCTATGATTCTCGCTATCCCCGCCAGGTCGCGGGCGGAAGCGGTGCTACCCCGGCCGACTACATGCGGATGCGCCGGGCCGGCGCGGTGGTGCGAGAGCTCCTGATCGCCGCAGCGGCGCAGAAATGGAGCGTCCCCGCAGCCGAATGTTTTGCCGAACACGGTACGGTCGTTCACAAGCCGTCGGGCAAAAAGCTGCCCTACGGGGAACTCGTGGATCTCGCCGCTACGTTGAAGGTACCGGACGAGAAGGATGTGAAGTTGAAAGACCGGAAGGATTTCAAACTGCTCGGCACGCGCATCGGAGGGGTCGACAATCAGAAAATCGTCACGGGCCAGCGGCTCTTCGGCTTAGACACGAAAGTGCCCGGGATGCTCTACGCCGTGTTCGAAAAATGTCCGGCCTTCGGCGCCAAAGTCGCCAAAGCCAACGTGGACGAGGTTCGGAAGGCGGCCGGTGTTAAACATGTGGCAGTCTCTGAAGGCGGGGGACCTTTCAACGGTTTAGTGCCGGGGGTAGCCATCGTAGCCGACTCCTATTGGGCGGCGGAGACGGCTCGCAAGCAGCTGAAGGTCGAATGGGCTCCGGGATTGGCGGCTGAATTGAACGAGTCCGAAGCTTGGGACCAAAAAGCCGCGGAGCTCGCGAAAGGCAAAGCCACCTCCACGCTCCATAATGTCGGAGATGTCGAGGCCATCCTGAGCAAAGGCGGAAAGGTGGTGGAGGCTAATTACAAATACCCTTTCGTCGCCCATGCGACACTCGAGCCACAGAACTGCACCGCCCACTTCAAGGAGGGGAAAGTGGAGGTTTGGGCGCCGACGCAAACGCCCGAAGACTCCGCCAAGCTCGTCGCCAAGACATTAGGGATAGATCTGGCGGCGGTGACGCTGCACATGATCCGCGGCGGCGGCGGCTTCGGCCGTCGCATCATGAACGACTATGCGGCGGAGGCGGCGTGGATCTCCAAGCAATGCGGAGCTCCGGTCAAACTCGTGTGGAATCGCGAGGACGACATGCGCCACGACTTCTATCGGCCTGGCGGGTACCACCACCTGCGCGCGGCCGTCGACGACTCGGGGAAGATCGCCGCTTGGCACAACCATTTCGTGACGTTCACCCTCGGTTCGGCCAGGCCCACCGCGGGCGACGATGGAAAAACAAACGCGCCGCGGGCAGCTGATGGCGGCAACATGAGCGGTGACGAATTTCCAGGCCGCTTCGTGCCGAATTTCCGGCAGGAGATGTCGTTTATTCGCTTTCACGCGCCCACCGGCTGGTGGCGCGCACCGGGCAGCTGCGCCTATGCGTGGACCTTTCAATGCTTCATCGACGAACTCGCGCACGCCGCGGGCCGCGACACGGTCGAGTTCCGTCTCGATCTCCTCGGCGAACCGCGCGAAGTCAAAGCGGCCGACGGAAAAGGCCAGGGTTATGACGCCGGGCGCATGCGCGGGGTCGTCGAGCTTGCCGCGAAGAAATCGAATTGGGGCAAGAAGCTGCCGAAGGGCCAGGGCCAAGGCATTGCTTTCCACTACAGCCACCGCGGTTACGTCGCGATGGTAGCGGACGTTACGGTGGCCAAAGACGGCACGCTAAAGGTTTCGGATGTCACGGTCGCCGTGGACGTCGGTCCGATCATGAACCTCAGTGGAGCGGAAGCCCAATCGGAAGGCTCCGTGATCGACGGCCTCAGTGCGGCGTGGTTTCAGGAGATCACCTTTGAGAAAGGTGCAGCCGTGCAGAAAAACTTCGCAGATCATCCGATGCTGCGCATCCAGGATGCGCCGCGGGTGACAACGCACTTCATCCAGAACGACATCGCACCCACCGGGCTGGGAGAACCCGTCCTCCCGCCGATAGCGCCCGCGGTTTGCAACGCCATCTTCGCCGCCATCGGAAAGCGCATCCGCGAACTCCCGATTACCAAGACCGACCTATCCTGGTCCTGAAGCGCGGAACGTGCCCACCCGCTTCCCGCTAGGCCGATCAACAACGTTCTAAGCTGCTCTTAGCAGGCCGTTCCGGGCCCTGCAACGATGGCACCACGCGCTCGCCTCCTTCCCGGCTGCGCATCCAGAATCAGTCGTTTGCGCACTTACGCGCGTCTTAGTCCCCGTTCGCACTTTTCTCGCCATCCTCCTCCTCGCGTCTTAATTTGCCCTTCAGCCTTCAGTTTTCAACTTTCCGCCTTTTAAGTCCTTCCGCCTTTCCGTCCCGATGATCCCCCATCCCCTCCTCCCTCAGCATTACGATCGCCCTGAGCAAAAACCGGTATTCGTGAAGCAGCTCTTCGACGCGGGAGCGCGATACTACGACTCGGTTTGCGGCTGGGGATTTCTAGGCACTGGCCATTGGTATCGCAAATGGGCGCAGCGGCGACACGGATTGAAACCGGGGTTGAAACTCCTGGATGTGGCCTGTGGCACTGGGTTGATGGCGGCGGCGGCGGCGGACATCCTGGGCTCAGCCAAGGAGATCACCTGCGTGGATCCGAGCGATGGGATGCTGGAAGAGGCCAAGAAGAAACTACCGGCGACGTTTGTCCGAAGCGGCGCTGAATCCATGCCACTGCCTGACGCGCAGTACGATTTCCTCACGCTCGGCTACGCCTTGCGTCATTTCCAAGACCTGGAGGGAACGTTTCAAGAGTTTCGGCGGGTGCTGAAACCGGGAGGTAAAGTATTGATCCTGGAAATCACGAAACCGAAACACGCCTTGGGCCGCTGGTTTTTTCGTACTTATTTCAAAGTGGTGTATCCGGCGCTCGCGCGCTTGTTCACCGGCAGCCGCGACGCCTCGAAAATGATGTTATATTTTTGGGAGACAATGGACGCCTGCGTCCCGCCGAAAGCCGTCATCGCCTCGCTGCAAAGCGCCGGCTTTATCGCGGTGAAACGAACGCGCACTGCGTCGTTGTTTAGTGAATACACGGCAATTCGCCCTTCACAGCCTTAATCGTCTCTAGAAGACGCCCCCTCCTCCCTGGGGGACTGCAACCAATCGAAACCGGTGCCCCATTTGGGGTGTTTTGGTTTCTTTATTTAAGGAACCAACAGGCGTCTAGATGTGTATCACTATTTCGGATTCATTGCGGTTGAGCGCGACTACCCGTCGGATGGAGATACGCTCCAAAAGGAAGGTAGACGAGGCACAAGCACGATGAAGCCCGGCTAAGGAACAGTTCTCGTAAACAGACCAACAATCTAGACGAAGCTATCACTTGATCGACTGGGGGGGGTTCGACCGAGTGACTCAATGAAGGCGGCGGCCCGCCAGGGCCGGGCGGAGCTTTGATTGAGTCAACGAAGGCAGGCCCCCGCCCCTCTCGGCACCGTGTGCGAAACGCTTTCCCCTTTAGTCTCAACGCCACAACGGCCGTTGAGCAGCCAACGAAAAACCAATCCGTCGCCATGAAAAAGTACCTGCTACTGCTAGTCGGTCTCTCCTTATTTACGCTCGAGGCCGCCGCTCAATACATGATTTCGCTTGGGCCCCTATCCCAAGGACGATCGCTCCTTTTGAGCCTGGGTTCCAGCAATGTGAGTAATACGCTCACGGTCTGGCGAATCACTCCCGAAGGCCAGTGGGACCTGGTGTTTCAGTGGGATGCCCAGCTGGACTACAATCAATCCAGCCTGGATTCCTATGTGTTCAACAGCACGTTTCTCGTAAACTCCGGCGCGGAGCTGGCGGTTGACGATGCCTCCACGGTTCGTCTTCTGAATCTCCCCGAGGGCCATACTTACGAGATCTTGATCGGCGACGGCGGCGGATATCCGACGACCCGCTGGGCCGGAAACTGGTGGTCCGATCAGAACCGGGGTTTCATCAGCTGGCGGGCCGCCGATGAGTTCGGGTATTTCTCCTATCTCGATCCCGAGAGCGGCAACACGATCGCCGTGCCCGACCGCTCGTTTTACTGGGTTAATCTGCTCTAAAAAAGCGCTAACCCAGCACGGGGCCGCCTCACCCGGTGAGGCGGCTAGCGGTCAATGCGTTTACGCCGGCCGGAAGGACTCCGGCGGGAGGGCGCGGTTGATGACGAGCCAGTAGAACCCGAGCTGCCGTACGATGGATTGAAAGCTTTCGAAGCTGACCGGCTTTTGAATGTAGCTGTTCACTCCCAGATTATAACCCTCAACCATGTCGCGTTGTTCGCCGGAAGAGGTCAGGACCACAACCGGGATGGGCTTCAGCCGCGGATCCCCTTTCAGCGTGCGCAGAACCTCGAGCCCATCCACCTTTGGCAGTTTCAGATCGAGCAGAACCACTTTAGGCGTGTGGCTGGGGTTGCGATCCTTGAAAAGGCCCCGGCAATAAAGGAAGTCGAGGGCCTCCTCGCCATCGCGCGCGACATGGATTTCATTCGCGAGGTTGTTCTTGCGCAATGCGCGCAGCGTGAGCTCCACATCGTCCTGGTTATCTTCGACCAAAAGGATTTCTACAGATTGATTCATGAAACAGTTGCCCTCTGGGCCGTCGGCACGGAGGTCATCGAGGCTGGCGTCTCGGCCAGCGTGAAAGTGAAGCAGGCTCCCGCGCCAGGGGATGCCGCCACCCAGATGCGACCGCCGTGCTTGTTGACGATACGTTGTACGATGGCCAGGCCCACTCCGGTCCCTTCGAATTCATCAGGGCGATGAAGGCGCTGGAAAACACCGAAGAGTTTTTCGGCATACTTCATGTCGAAGCCCACCCCGTTATCCTTGACGAACAGCACATCGACTCCGTCGCGATTCTCCACGCCGACTTCGATCACCGCATTGCTTCGGGTCCGGGTGTATTTCACGGCGTTCGAAAGCAGATTCGTGTAGACCTGCTTCACGAGGCCGGGGTCGCAACTCACCGCCGGCAACGGTGCGACCCGCCATTCGACCTCGCGGCCCTGGTGCTCGCTGCGCAGCTCAGCGATGACCTGATTGACCAGCTCGTTGAGCGGCGTGCGACGACGCAAAAGCTCCTGCCGCCCAACCCGAGCGAGCCGCAGCAAATCATCGACGAGTTGACCCATGTTCTGTGCGCCGAAGCGGATCCGGCTCAACAGACGGCGGGCCTCGGTCGCAAGCTTCTCGCCAAACTCCTCTTCCAGCATCTGGGCAAAGCCGTTGATGTGACGGAGCGGCGCGCGCAAGTCGTGAGAGACGGAATACGTGAACGACTCCAGTTCCTTGTTGGCCGCTGCCAATTCGGCCGTGCGCGCGATCACGCGCTGCTCCAACTCTTCGTTGAGGCGGCGAATCTCGTCTTCCGAACGTTTGCTTTGCGTGATGTCCACGCACACGCCTGTCATCCGCAAAAGCTTCCCTGCTTCGGAATACGATCGGCCGCGCGTGGTCAGATAGTGCACGCTGCCGTCGGGCCAGATGATCCGAAATTCCACGCTGTAGTCGGCGGGCTCGCTCATCGTGCGGGAAAGAGTCTCTCTCGCGCGGGCCCGGTCTTCCGGGTGAACCGCGCCGAGGAAATCTTCGAACGTCTCGATCGCCTGTCCCCGCTGCAGGCCGAAAAGCGGACCCATATACTCATCCCAGTGAACCCGCCCCGTCACGATATCCCAATCCCACGTTCCGATCTGCGACGCCTCGATGGCCAGGCGCAGCCGCTCCTGATTCTTGCGGAGCTCCTGGTCGCTTTCCTGAATCCGGGCCAGCATCCCGTTGAACGACTCCGTCAGTTCGCCCAACTCGTCGTTGCCGTGCTTGGTCACTCGCAAACTATAGTTGTTTTTCTGCGACACCAACCTCGTGGCTTCGGCAAGATCGAGAATGGGTTGCGCGATCCGTTGACGCAGTGCGGCGGAGAAAACCCAGGCCGCGATGGAGGCGATCCCCAGGATCGTGACCGTGATCAAAATATAGAGTCTCAGCCGGGCGTAGACGGGTTCCAGGTCGGCGCGCACGTACAGAGTGCCGACGGACTTCCCCTTCTCCTGGACATCGGCCGTGACGACCACCGCCCGGCCCTCGAGCCGGCTGCCGTGGAGCGGCGGCGCAACCGGAAGATTCTCCGCGGCGGCATCGCGCGGAAACTGGGCGAAGATTGTGGCGGGATGTTTGTAGAGCACGGCGTGAGTGACCTTCCGGTCGAAACGCAACGCGTCCAACAATCGCTGGGCTTCTTCGGGACTGTCGAACGCGATCGCGGCGGGGATGTTCTCCGCCGTGATCGCGGTCAGGGTGGTCACATCCTGGAGGAATGCGCGACGGAACGTGACGAATTCGTAGGCGGTAAAAGCCACGCCCGCCAAAAAGAGCACGGCCGTGCTCGTCAAAAGAATGACCACGGTCAGCTTGCTCCGGATGGGAAGGTCGCGGAACGATTGCATCGCGGTGGTCCCTTATTCGCGAACGACGACGCCGGGCAGGCGCAGCAATTTCGAACTGAGGCTGATTTTGCCCTCACGGAGGGCCGACCGGTTGATTTCGAGCTGCACCCGACTGCCCTGGTTGACGAAAGCAACCATACCGCCATTGGCCGCGAATCGCTCGATATCCGAAATCACAAGAATGGGACTTTGCTTCAGGGCCGCAAGAATTCGATCTACGCGGTCGGCTTCGGAACGGCTGATGAAAAGGATGTGGCAGGCCTGCACATCCTGGAGCCGGCGGTAGCGCTGGACCAAGAGCTTGCGACCGTTGACTGCTTCGTTTTCGACGACCTGATCGATGGCCGCGCCGAACGGATCGTCACCGAAGATCCCGATTATCAGGGGTGAATCTTTTCCCGGGAACGCGTTAGCCGGCCACTCGGTGAAAAGAGCGAAATTGTAGAGCAGGACGGCTTTGAGGTCGTATTCGCGCGGACGCTCCGTCGGTAGAGGCGCGGCCGTGCTGATGCCAGAAAAGAGAAGGCCAGCGACCACTGCGACGAGCAGAGTGGTGCGTAGCCGTCGGCGCAAGCCAGCGCCAAGCATGTGCCTCAATGCCGCCATGTCACGGTTGCATAGAGGCTGCGCTCCATCGCCCGACGGGTCGTGGCGGCGCTGCCGAATTCGATGTGGCGGTCGTGCAGCAAGCCGCGGCCCGTCAAGGCAAGCGTGAGATTTCGCGCCAGGGGCCACGTAATGTTCGCGTCGAGCTCCGAGTAGGATGGTACCGGACGTGACGTCGCCCCCGCCCCTGCCGGCAATTCCGCGACGTGCCGGTAGAACACATCGAAACCAACATTTCTCGGCAGGTCGAACGACCAATTCAAGAAAACCTGGTAGTCGGGATCGCTCCCTTCCGCGAGGCCTCGATTGGTGTCCCGCGAAGAGGGCCGCAGTCCGATGTGTCGATTCAAGTGGGTCATTCCCAGGCGGCACTTCCACCAGTCCGCCGCTTGATATTCGATCTTCAGCTCGCCGCCCCAGGCGTAACCATCGAGCCCGTTCGCGATCACTAAACCGCCGGGGACAGGCTCAAGGCTTCGCACCTTGTCGTAGTCGTGATAGAAAACCGTGGCCGCGAGGGAAACCTCGCGCGTGGGCTGGCCTCGATAACCCAGTTCGTACGCGTAGAGGATCTCGGACTCGAAAGCGGGGCCGCCAGCGAGGAGATAGGGCGCGTTACCCGGCACGTAAAGGTCGCGATCGATGCGAGAGGGTGTGCGCACCGCCCGCGTAACCGCACTCCAGAGGGTGTGGCGGGGCGCGACGAGCCAAGCCAATCGGGCTGAGGGCTGGTATTCGAAGCCGCTGAACGCGTTGTGTTCGAATTTCGAGCCGACAGTCACGCGAACCACGTCGGGTTTCAGGTCGATCGTGTCCTGAACAAACGACGTGTAGAGTTCTGTGTTCAGCTTGCCAGGCAGGAAAGCAAGGCTGGCTGTATTACCAATCCGATCGTGCATCGCGCGAAATCCCGCGCCCCAAACCACATGGTGCTTTTGCGCGAGCACAAAGCGGTGCTGCGCATCGAGGTCATGCGTGGTCAAGCGTTCAGAAAATGTCCCCGGAACGTTCCGCTCCGTGTGGTCCAGGTACACTTGGACATCGAGCTTAGACTCCTCCGTGAAACTGTGGCTCCACTTGCTGCGCGCGTTGCCGCCCCGCAGGGTGAGGTCTCCGTTGGCGGGTTGGCGTCCGCGGCCGTCGTAGAAATCGCCCTGAAACGTCACGCGGGCCGGGTCGGAGGCATCCCAGTCGACGCGGAAGCCGCCTTGTGCGATCCGCCACCCATCCAAGGCATCGGCGCCTGAAGCGGCGAGCTTGGTGTCGTCCTGCTCCATGGCCATTGCATAAACTCGATAGTGCACTTTGTCCCCCGCTCGACCACC
>CAZJLP010000045.1:40261-43036 GCA_964546955.1 uncultured Opitutaceae bacterium
TTTTCGTTTCCGCCACCGCCATAGGCGAGGGAGCCGTGGGTGTCCTTCGCGTCCTTGGTGAGAACGTTGACCACACCGTGAACCGCGTTGGCGCCCCAAGCCGTACCGCCTGGGCCGCTCACCACTTCGATCCGATCCACATCGGGAAGGAAGACCTGCTGCACATCCCAAAACACGCCGGAGAAGAGCGGCGTGTAGACGTTTCGTCCGTCAACCAGCACCAACAGCTTGTTCGAAGTCGTCGTGTTGGACCCGCGACTGGTGATCGCCCACTCGCGAGCACTCGTCTTCGCGACTTGCAGGTTGTAAGCCAAACGCAGCGCTTCAGGCAGGTTGGTTGCGTTGGCCCGACGAATGTCATCGCCGCGCACCACCTCCAAACCGCTCGCGACTTGACCGAGAGCTTCGGGCCGCCGAGAGACCGACACGACTTCCTGCTGCACCAATTCCTCGAGACTGAGCTGCTTGAGCAGCCTTGGAGAAGGTGTGCCGTCCTGTCCAAAAGCGAGAGAGGTGGCGGCGAGGCCGAACAAGAAAAAGACCCCCGCCCCGCAGAAGCCACTTACGTTTGCACGCAGGGCCAACGGGAGCACAAGGCTCCGCCAAACCTTCCGAGCCCGCCACCCTCCACTGAGACCACGGTTTCCGGAGCAGGCCCCCAGCAAGCACGAATCCGTTTGATGCACACCGACTAGAGCAATCTAATGGCGGGGTAACGCAAGCGGCTGCTTACCATTCCGGAGATTTCGGGGATTCACCCGATGATGGCATAGGAGATTTCCCGATGGCTTTGCAGACTAGGCGATGCCACAACCGCAAACCTCCCCTAGGTGGAGCCCGCCGTCCTCGGCGGCTATTCGATCTTGCGCGGATTTCCCGTGTCGTTCCCCCCCAACCAACCTGCCGGGATAGCAGGTTCCACCCGCTTTTCGGAGCACGACACCCCCTCAAAACAGCTGCAGCTGCGTTCCTCCGGGAGGGCGAAAATGCGCGGCGTTCAGTTCCAGCAGCGTCCGGTTAAGGCCGGCGCGTCTTGAGGCAACGGTGAAAAGATTTTGCATCTGCTCCGCGAAGATGCCCTCACCGCGCATTCGCGCGCCCCAATCCGAATCGTAGAGCTTTCCTCCCCTTAGTTCGCGTACCCGCGCCAGTACGCGCTCCTTCTTGGTCGGCGCATGAGTGTCCAGCCAATGGATAAACACGTCCTTAACCGCGTGCGGCAGTCGCAGCAGCACATAGCTGCCGCGGGTCGCACCCGCCTTGGCGGCAGCATCCAGAATCGAGGGCATCTCGTGATCCGTGAGACCGGGGATGACAGGACCGACCATCACTCCGACCGGTACACCCGCGTCTGCGAGTTGACGAATGGCCCTGAGTCGATGCTCCGGGCGGGCCGCTCGCGGTTCGAGTCTGCCCGCCAGATCCGCGTCGAGCGTGGTGATGGTGATGTGGACCGCGACCGCCTGATACCGCGCCAATTCTGCCAACAGATCCACGTCCCGGGTAATGAGAAAATTCTTGGTGATGATGCCGATCGGATTTCTGAATTCGGCAAACACCTCTAGACACCTGCGCGTCAGGCGGAAATGACGCTCGGCTGGCTGGTAACAATCGGTCGCTCCGCTCATCACGACGACCTGAGGCTGCCATTTCGACGACGACAATTCCCTCCTCAGCAACTCGGGCGCACGTTTTTTCACCAGGATCTTGGTCTCGAAGTCTAATCCGCTGCTCCAACCCAGATACTCATGATACGGGCGCGCGAAACAATACGCACAGCCGTGCTCGCACCCTCGATAAACATTCAAGCCGTAACGGAACGGCACGTCCGGACTCTCGTTCTTCGCGAGGATGCTCTCGGTCGCATCGTCGTAGAAATGCGTCTGGGGATGTGGTTGCTCCTCGATCGGCGCGTCCGGATCGGGTTCGACATGGAGCCGTTCGAAACGATTCGGCGGATTGATCAGCGGCCCCCTCCCGGAGACGACGCTACCAGGAGCCGAAGGAACGGAAGTGGACATTCCCCACCGTCGCCGACGGGGCCCCGGGCGCAAGCGGTCGCCGGATTTTTTCGCGAATTCGCGAAGGGAGTCAGCACAGCGTTGCGGAGGGGCACCTCCCCCTGCCAGACATGTCGCACTAGGACGTTTCCATGCGCTTTTTCCGCTATCTCCTTCTTGCCGCCGTCTGCGCGTCGCCTGTTTCCCGGGCCGCCGACGAAAATCAGCCTGCCGCCGAGGCTCTCAAGCAGCTGGTGTCACGCCAGCAGGTACTTTTCCTGCGCGCCGAACGCGCGGGCGAAAATGCCGATGTGGACGCGCTGCAATCCCAGCTTCAACAGCTTTGTCAGGAGTACGACAAGCTGCTGAACCGGCATCCGGACTTTGCTCCCGCCTATGTGGCTTACGCGCTTCTGCTGGGAAAGGTGGATATGCGAAAACAATCGGCGGCGCTCCTGTTGAAAGCCAACCAGCTCGACAAGGACATCCCCCTGGTCAAAAACCAACTCGGCAACTACCTCGCGGAAGAAGGAAAACCCCTGGAAGCGATCAACTATTTCCTGGCCGCGATCGACCTCGCTCCCAAGGAGCCGCTCTATCACTATCAGTTGGGCACTTTGCTTCACGAGGCGCGCGACGACTTTCTAAAGAGCGGACATTGGACCCGCCCGGCGTTGGACAAAGCCATGCACAACGCCTTTAGCCGCGCGGCAGAGCTGGCGCCGAACAATGTCGGATATGGCTACCGCTTTGGAGAATCATTTTACGACCTCGC
>CAZJLP010000046.1:0-41070 GCA_964546955.1 uncultured Opitutaceae bacterium
TTGTATACCACCGCGTATTCGGGCTCGATCCCGGAGGGATCGATGTTCGCCGCCTGGGTGAAATCCGGAACCGCATTGATGAAAGCCTGCTGCCCCGCCGAATTGCCCGGATTGCCGACGGCTGAAACGTAGGGATTGCGAATACCACTGAGACTGGCTCCGCTACCAAGGTTGCCGGAGGAAAAGTCGACCGTGGTGGCGGCGGTGATCGTGCTCACCTGCGCCGCAGACGCGATTCCGCCAAGCGAAATCACGCTGATCGATCCGCGGGCGTCCGATCCGTCGTTGGCCGCCGAGGTGCCGGGATTCGCTTCGCCCTCGTTCGCGACAACGAGGCGAGAGCCATCGGAAGAAAACGTCACGCTGTCCGCATTATAACCCACGCTGACGGTGTTCAGCAGCGCCCCTGTTGTGTAGTCGAAGAACGCCAGCTTGCTTACCGTCGTCGTATTCGCCGTCGGAATCACGGTCGCGACGCCAAAGCCTCGTCCCAGTGGATCGAGCGCAACGCTGCTGACGGAAAAGGTGGCGGCCTGTCCAAAAACGCCGGAGAGATCCGCCGTGGCGCGATACGTCGCGCCCGAGCCGGTGAAGTTGTATAGATTCACCCCTTGCGTGCTTCCGGGCGTATTTCCCGTAAAGTAGGTGGTAGCGAGGGTGAAGTTATCGCGCGTGTAGGCGACGATTTCCCCGCCTCCCGGCAAGGCAACCTGCCCTGCATAGGAAAGATCGGTCTGCGCGCGGGCGGCAACGGCTGAAGTAAGGAGGACTGCAATGAGCCCCCTGGCGGAAAAGTGATGCTTCATGGAACCCATAGCTCTTGTACACCCTCGCGTTTTGTCCAGATCAACGACGTGACATTCGCGTGACGAGGCGTGGAAACGCGATGGATTGGGATCGCGCCGTCCCGCGGCGCGACTAGCCTGCACTCGCTGTTACAACCCATGAATACCATCAAACGTCTATTGATCGCCTGTTCTTTGGCTGCGGCGCTGTTCGCCCAAGGTCTGAACGCCCAAGAACTCACAGCGCAGGAACTCGCCCGCGCCAACGATTACCTCAAGAAAACCAGCGGGGACTTGCTGGCGAGCGTTCAAGGACTCTCCGAGGCGCAGCTAAACTTCAAACCAGCGCCCGTACGGTGGTCGGTCGCCGAGACCGCCGAGCACATCGCGGCCGCGGAGGACTTCCTGCGCGACATGATTCAAAACAAGGTCCTGCCAGCGCCGGGTCATGCTGAGCCGGTGAACGTGAAAGAGACCGACGATTTTGTTGTCGCCGCCATTCCCGATCGCACGCGCAAGGCCCAGGCGCCGGAGCCTCTCGTTCCCACCAAGCGGTTCGGCAGCATGGAAAAGACGCTCAAGCATTTCAAAGAGGCGCGCGCAAAGACGCTGGCCCTCCTCAATGAGACCAAGGATCTGCGGGCCCATGTCACCGACAGTCCGCTCGGCAAGAAACTCGATGCCTACCAATGGATTCTCTTCATCGCCGCGCACTCGGAACGCCACACGAAACAGATCGAGGAAGTAAAAGCCGATCCAGGATTTCCGAAGAAGTAGACGCGACCCTGATTGCTCTCAATTCGAGGTTGATACGACGGAGACGGAACTTGCCGTCCCGGCAGGTTTGTTCGTTCGTCACGTCGCTAGACAGTGAAGGCCAACAGCCCGCCGGGACGGAGGGCTCCACCTTATCTGTCGCATTTTCGGAGGCTCTCTCGCAAAGGTGAGGCGCGCCCGCCGTCCAGCCCCTCCTCCCTTCGGGTGACAACCGCGCGGGCGATCGAACTGGCGTGCGCTGCGCGGGTGGGCTGGGCTGGGGGCATGACGCCCCTCGCCTCCCGCGTTGAAAACCGCCGCGCCTTCCTGACCCGGACCGCGCTTCTTCCTCTTTGCGCATCGTTTCCCTCGGCCCTGCGGGCAGCCGATCCGGTGGCAGCCCCGCACGCCCAGCCGAGTCGGAAGCCGGGCCCGAAGCTCAAACTGAGCCTGAATGCTTTTTCCTTCAACGATCTGCTCCGAAATCACGCCCAGAACAAGACGCCAGGGATGTCCTTGTTCGAATTGCTGGAATATTGCGCGCAGTATGACTTCGAAGCCATCGATCCTACTGGGTATTACTTCCCTGGATACCCGGAAGTTCCGCCGGACGCCTTCATCAACGACTTCAAGCGCCGGGCATTTCAACTCGGCCTCGAGATCAGCGGGACCGGGGTTCGCAACGACTTCGCATTGCCGGACCCCGCCAAACGCGCGGCCGACGTGAAACACGCGAAGGCCTGGATAGAAGTTGCGGCCAAGTTGGGCGCCCCGGCTCTTCGCGTTTTTGCCGGCCTTGTGCCCAAGGGCTACGAAGACAACTGGGCCGAACCCGCCCAATGGATCGTCGAATGCCTGCAGGAATGCGCCGAGTATGGCCGGAAGTACGGCGTATTGATCGGCGTACAGAACCACGGGGACATGCTTCGTAATGCCGAACAGACACTCTACGTTCTCAAACGCGTCGCCTCCGATTGGGTCGGCGTCATCGTCGACACCGGCAACATGATGACCCCCGATCCGTACGCGGATATCGCCCAGGTCGCTCCGCATGCCGTGAACTGGCAGATCAAAGAAAGCGCCCACGGCAACAAAAGCGCCGTCCTGACCGACCTGCCCAAGTTGATCCGGATCATCAAGGAAAGCGGCTATCGCGGTTATATCCCAATCGAGACGCTCGTCGGTACCTCCACCGCCCAAGGCAAAGCTTACGAACCCTACTCGCGGGTACTCGAGTTTGCCTCGGCGGTCCGGGCGGCACTTTGACTTATCATTTGCGATCAATACGCGACCGCTCGACTAGCAGCCGGGTATTCGTAGCGTGTGTACATGCTGATCGCCACCCGAACGCTTGCTCAACATCTCGACAACTCGACGTGGGTAGTTTTCGACTGCCGGCACGATCTTGTTGATCACCAGCGGGGCGCCAAGCTCTACGCGCAAAGCCATATTCCGGGAGCGCATTTCGCGCCCGTGGAAAACGCGCTTTCCGGCCCGAAGTCTGGGCGCAATGGACGGCACCCGCTCCCCGAGCCGGCTGACTTTGCGACCTTCCTCAGTTCACACGGTGTCACGGCCGACACGCAAATCGTGGCTTATGACGATGTCGGGGGACAATACGCGGCGCGGCTCTGGTGGCTCGCACGGTGGATCGGCCTGCGCAAGATCGCGGTGCTCGATGGAGGATTCCCCAAATGGCAGGCCGACAACCTACCTGTCACCGCCGCGGTGCCCACGCCAGGCGGTACGGGTCAATTCGTCGCACGCGCGAATCCTTCTTTGTCGGTGACAGCGGAAGATATCCTGGCGCTCCTTCCCAAGGATAAACTTGCTGTCGTCGACGCTCGCGCGGCCGAGCGATTCCGCGGTGAAACGGAACCGATCGACACCGTCGCAGGCCGCATCCCGGGAGCGGTCAATCGGTTCTTTAAACTCAATCTGAATGCGGATCTCACGATGCGGCCCGCCGCCGAGCTTCGCCGCGAGTTCGAAGCCCTGTTAGGTGGCAGGTCGCCGGCGGACGTCGCGCATCAATGCGGCTCCGGCATCACCGCTTGCGCCAACGTGTTAGCCATGGAACACGCAGGCCTCTCCGGCTCCAAACTGTACCCGGGCTCCTGGAGCGAGTGGATAGCGGATCCCACCCGGCCGATCGCCCGGGGCTGAGGCATTGTGGAATCAATCCTTCTCGTTCTCCTACTCTTACTCGTTCTCGCTCCCCATCACGTCGCTACAGGTAAAAGCAATGCGCCCAGTTCTCTCGTGTCGGTGGGATGAGAACGAGTAGGAGTAAGAGAATGAGAACGATGGTGGAGGGGCGCACTAAGGTGTCCCGCCATGGCACACGAATACGCGTTTTTTCGGTCGCACCGAAACGTGCGGGAAAAGAGGGGTGACGTAAGGGGAAGCGACTGAGACTTAAGGTTCTACGCAGTTGGGCCGATGCTCAGGTTTTGGCGTGAACTACCGTACTGCATCCAGGGACCTGCTAGCCGTCAGACTGCTTGCCGGTCTGCTTCTAGCGCTGGCGCTCTGCGCCACGATTGGGATTATTACCGGGAATTCACGACTTTCGTCGATGTTGCTGAAGGGGTCGCCCATTTCCCCGAGCACCGCCTTCGGTTTGCTTTTCCTCTCGTTTTCGGCAACGGCAATCGCCTGGAACCGAAGGCGAGCGGCAGTTATTCCTGCACTCCTGGTCCTGTCAGTCGGCAGCCTGCATCTGTGGGCGCACCTGACAGGAACCCACCGCGCGGTGCACACTTGGTTGCTGCAAACAGTGGTGCCCTTCATTCCCCCGGGCTCGACGCGGGTGAGTCTGACCAATGCTTGCTTGTTGGTCCTCAGTGGCGCCGTGCTTCTCGTCCTCAGTCGGCCCAAACCGCCCGCCAGCGTGCTCGCCATAGCAGGAGCGGTCTGTCTCGGCGTCACGGGTTCCCGCCTGATCGGTTACGTGGCGGGCTCCTCGCAGAGTTACGATTGGGGAAGCACGTTGGGCATGTCTCTGCCGACCGCGCTTTGCTTTGGGATCTTCGGCACCTTTCTGGTCATCGAAGCGAGGAGAGCCGCGGCGAGTTCGAGCACCATTCTCTCTCTTTCGGCCGCGGGTGTGGCGCTGTTGTGTTCCAGCGGAGCGGTGATGATGGTCATCAACCACGAACTCGTGAAGGCGAGTCGCGCCGTGGAACAAACGCTCGATATCGAAACGAGGACGGAACGATGCGTCGCTTCCATCGCGAGGATGGAGGCCTGCGCAAGAGGGTACGCCCTGTCGGGCGACCCGTGGATGGCTCAGAGAAAGCAAGTGAACGAACGCATGGCTCTGCGCGATCTTGCGAGGCTCGAGGAATTCTCCGCATCGAACTCGTCTCAGCTCGAGGATTTTCGGGAGATCAGACGCCATGTGCACCAAAAAATAGATTTCAACGAACGCCTGATGGAGGCTCGGCGCGCCGACTCGCTCGAGCAGGCGGCCCAGGTGCTCGGCCGTGAACCGCCCCCGCTGAGCCGCCGCCTGGTGGAGCTCTTCGATCGAGTTCGTGCGCGGCAGCATGAAGCCCTCGAGGTCAGCCGGCAGCGCAGCGAGGCGCTCGCGACCAATGCGCAACGCGTGCTCACGACGGGGTGTCTGCTTGCGATCGGGTTAGTCGCCGCGGCCTTTTACCAAACCTCGCGCGCCCGGCGCGAAATCGAGCTGGCCAAACAGCAGTTGGAAGTCGCCCATGAGCAGCTGGAGCGACGGGTGGCCGAACGCACGTCGGCGCTGACTGCTTCCGAACGAAACGCGCGGGAAATGCAGACACGCCTGCAAACCGTCCTGAACAGCAGTCCCATCGTCATGTGGGCGATTGACGCGAATGGCATTTTCACTGCGATCGACGGCAAGGGGGTCGAACTCCAACAGATCGATCGCGACCGTCTTCTGGGCACATCGATCTTCGATCTCATCAAAGACAATCCTGAGCTGACCGAAATCACCCGCCGCGCCCTGCGCGGAGAGATTCGCCACTCGGAAGTCCACTTCAAGGGCGTGTATTTCGAAAACCGATATGGAATACTCAATAAGCCCGACGGCTCCCTCGAAACCCTGGTCTGTGTTTCAATCGATATCACGAGCCGTCGGGACGCCGAACGGTTGGCCTTGAGCGAGCGCACCGCTCAGGAGGCCTCGCGCTTGAAGTCGACCTTCCTGGCCAACATGAGCCATGAAATCCGCACACCGATGAACGGCGTCATTGGCATGACGACGCTGCTTCGCCAGACCTCGCTGAATTCCGAGCAGCGCGAGATGGCCGATGTCGTCCAGAAAAGCGCGGAAAATCTGTTGACGATCATCGATGACATTCTCGATTTTTCGAAGATCGAGGCAGGCAAACTCAAGATGGATCCGCTCGATACCGATCTGCGGCAATTGATCGAAGAGATTCTCGCCGCTCTCTCTCCGAAGGCATTCGAGAAAAAACTCGAAGTGGTGAACGATTTTCACCCGGGCGCGCCCATGCGAATCGTCTGTGATCCCGTGCGCCTCAGGCAGGTCATCACCAATTTTGTCGGCAACGCCATCAAGTTCACTGAAGCCGGCGAGGTTGTTGTCACCACCGACTGCTTGGCGGACACGCCGGCCAGCGCCCTACTGCGCATCTCCGTTCGCGATACCGGCATCGGCATTTCGGCCGAAGGACGCGATAAGTTGTTTCAAGCGTTTTCGCAGGCGGATAGCTCGGTCACCCGGAGGTTTGGTGGCTCGGGCCTTGGGCTCACTATTTCCCGCCAGTTGATCGAATTGATGGGCGGCAAGGTGGGTGTGAGCAGCGAACTCGGCCAAGGTTCGACGTTTTGGTGCGAAATCGAATTTCCAAAGTCCTCCGCCCAACCTCCGAGCGACACGCGACCGGGTCGATCGCTCCGAGCCCTTCTGATCGACGACCACCCTCGGGCCTCCGCCGTCTTGACGCGTCAGTTGGGGGAACTGGGACTGAGCGCGCAGTCCGTCGCTTCCCTGGAAGAGGCCGTCGAGGAGCTGAAAGCTTCCCACGGCCGATCTCCTTACGACGTGATCCTGCTCGACGACGAGGTGGAGGGAACGCCACGGGAAAAATGCGTGGAACTTCTCCGCGCGCAGCCGGCTGCCGCCGATATACCCGTCCTGCTCCTTTCGTCGAAAGGACTCATTTTCGACGTCTCGATGCCCGCCTACCGTCACTTCGCGTCCGTCCTCGCCAAACCCGTTCGTTGGTCACAGCTTCGGCGCTCGATCACTGACATCCTCAGGCCCGTCGAGCACGCTCCCCATGGCTCCATCACTGCCGACAAATCGCCCAATTTTGCGCTGAGAATTCTGTTGGCGGAAGACGATCGCGTGAATCACATGGTCGCCGTCGGTATGTTGGGGTCCATGGGCCACAGGATCGACGTCGCGGTCAACGGAGCCGAGGCCTTCGCCCGATTCTGCAAACAATCCTACGACCTCGTGCTGATGGACTGCCATATGCCCGTTTTGGACGGTTACGGTGCCGCGCGCAAAATCCGGGAGTTTGAGAGCCACACCGGGCAGGCGCGGACCCCCATTGTCGCTCTGACCGCGAGCGCGATGGCCCAGGACCGCTTGGCCTGCCTTGAGGCCGGTATGGACGACTTCACCAGCAAGCCCATTCTCATCGATGAGCTTCGTGCCGTGTTGCGTCGCAGCACGCGGAAACAGCCGCCGGTGCAGTGGTCGAATCTCGCTTAGGGCTGTGCCCGAATGTGGTTGGCGCCGCGGGGAGGGCGCCACCTGTGCCATACGCGCCCTAAATCAACAAGCTTCGTTCGGTCCGTCCAGGCCGCGGGTGCTAAAGGTGTCCATGATCACCGACCCGACGCAAAATGTTAGGCGATCGCTAAAGGATATCGTCTCAACCCTACCCCGATCCTCAAAGATCCTGCTGGCCGCAAGCGCACTTTTCTCGTGCGTCGGCTTTTGTGGCGCCGCGCTTCTGCTCGCCGGGTCCAATTCCTCCCAGCCCGTCGATGGAATAGCAGGGAGCATGACCTCGATCGGCTTCCTCTTGGCCCAGCTTTCGTTCTTGTTGGTCTCACTGCCCCCAAAGCCCAACAACCCCGACCAACTTGCACAGTGGAAGGACGAGCACGCTCAACAGCTCATACTCCGACCTATTCTCTTCGCGATTTTCGCGGCCTTGCTCGTTTTCGAATTTATCCGCCTCTACCAATAGCCGTTCCGACCTTTCTAGTTTGGGACAGGTTTTCCGCCTCCTCGGGATCCTCTTTTGCTCGTGTACGCGGATACCGCATAGCGGACCCCGCCGCGGCACTTTGCTGATCTTTTAATACGTAGGCTCGGGACATTTCTTTGTCGGATTTCAGCTCGGCTGACGACATACTGACAAAGACCATGAACGACCGGGAATTGCTGCAGCGTTTCACCGAAGGCGACCAGGAATCATTCTCCCGGCTGGTCAAGCGCCACGTGGATTTGGTGTACTCTGTCGCGCGCCGCCAAGCTCGACGCCATGACCTCGCGCAGGATGTCGTCCAAGCCGTCTTTCTCGATCTGGCCCGGCACGCTGGCAAGTTGCGCACCCATCCCCAGCTCTCAGCGTGGCTGCACGTGGTGACACGTCGCAAAGCCATCGACACGGTGCGGCGTGAAGTCCGACGGGCCAAATGGGAGCGCCTCGCGAGCGAGGACGACGCCTTGAAACCTGAAAACGACCGCTGGAGTGAAATCGAACCATTGCTGGACGAAGCCGTCGCCGCGCTTCCATCGGCGGAACGACGGGCGCTTCTGCTTCGCTACTTCGAAAAAAAGAGCCTGCAAGAGGTGGGCTCCGCCCTCGCGATCTCGGACGACGCCGCGCAAAAACGGGTGGGCCGGGCAATCGATCGCCTGCGTTCGTGGTTTTCGACCAAAGGAGTGGCCGCCACCGCGGCGGGGGTCGCGTCCGGCCTTTCGGCGCATGCGGTGCAAGCCGCGCCTGCGGCCATGTCCGATCAAGTTAGCGCGGCGATTATGGCCCTAGGCCCCTTCGAGGCGAGCGCTACGACCTCCACGCTGGCCAAAAAAATCGTGACCGCCGTTTTGCTCGCGACATCGGCAGCCGTCCTTGTGTTAGAGAATCAACTTTTGGCCGGGGCCCGCCTTCGGTCCCAGCAGGCTGGGAAGGAAAACGCGCTCATGGTTTCGGAATTACAAGCCATACCGCGCTCGCCACAGCAGCCAGCGGCGGTTCCGCCCACATCGTCGCCCGAAGCCGAAGACCCGCTTTTCGCCTCTCTTCGTCTTCTTTTTGTGCGCATGGAGAAATTGAAGGACGCGTTCGACCAGATGCCGGAGCAGCGCATCCCGGAGATGGCCTTCCTCCGGGAGTCCGACTGGCTGGAGGTCGTGCGGCAATCGAAGCTAGACGATGTCAGCTCTTTTCAGCGGGCCTTAGCCAGCGTGAGAACCACGGCGAAAAGCCGAGCCCTCAGTCGGATCATGGCGGCCTATCGCCTCTATACCGAAAAAACTGGCGGCGTCGCGCCCGCAGACATCAAGCAGCTTGCCTCGCGGTTCAAACCACCCCTGGACCTCGACCTTCTGCAGCGCTACGAACTCGTCGCCGAAGGCCGCCTCGATGCACTGCCCCGTCGCAGCGTCTTACTGCGCGAAAAGCGAAGCATGCTGGTGGACCCAGAATTCGACTCCCTATGGGAAATGACTGCTGAAGGCGGTGAGGCGATGCCGGCCCGGGACAACGCGCCTCGTCCCTTTCCTGATGGCTACCAGGATGTGCTCAACGCCGCGGCTCGAGCTCATTTCGCTCAAAAAGGCCGTCCCGGAACGCTCAACGAATACCTGCCCTACGTTCCGGATCCCACTGTGAGAACGAACCTGCAGCACATCATGGCATGGTTTCAAGGCCAAGCCGCCCTTCAGCCCGTGCGGGAGCGCTATCGGAACGATCACCGTGGCGACGACCCAAAATCGATCGAAGCACTAGTCCCCTACTTTGCCAATTCGGCGGAAGCCCTTACGGCCGTGGAGCTGGAGCGTAACTATCGAAAAGCGCTCACGGAAGCCAAAACGCGTTGACCCGTCATGAAGCCAATTCGCTTTTCTTTTCTCGCGATTGCTCTCGTTGTCTGGCTTTCGACCGCGGTCATTCAGGGCGGTGCAATCCTAAGCGAGCGCCAGCGCACCCGGGATCTCCAGAACGAAACGCATCGCCTGCGCGAAGAAGTGAAAGAGCGGTTGCGGCTGCAAACGATGTCCATGGCACCCACCGCACCGGGCCGAAACGTTTCCCCGGATTCGGCATCGAATGCCTTGATCGAGAAAGCGTCCAGCCAAGCGCGGGTTTGGGCGAAAAGAGTGCGATGGGTGAAAAGCGAATTGGCGCAAAAACCCACGGCGCGGATCCCCGAAATGGATCTCCTCACCGAGACCGATTGGGTGACGTTTGCGATCAGCGCCGACCAAAGGGGGATCTTTGAATCTACCGGAACCGAACTTCGATCCCGACTTTCCTTCATCATGATGCGCGAGCGGGCCAAGTCCACTTTCAGCCTCGAATTGTCAAAGGCGCTTCGTGGATACCTCAGCGACTCCCGACAACGTCTCCCGAACGACCTCCGCGAACTAAAAGCGTACGGCGGAGGCACACTCACGGAGGGCATGTTGGCGCGCTATGAACTGGTTCACGCCGGATCGGCGCTCGAGCTTCCGGCCGAAGAAACGATCATTCGCGAGAAACGCTCGGCCATCATCGACCCGGAACTCGAGGCGACGTTCGAAGTCCATCTGGACGGCACGCGCATGGTCCCCGCGGACGAGCGAAGCCCCTAGCGAGCAGTCTTTAGCGCGCCCTTGCGGCTAGAATTCCCACCGAGGCACACGACGCGAAGGTTCATATCACTTCCACGGTCTGCCTTTGCGATTCCATCTGCCGCTGGACCATTCCGTAATACGTTCCTCTTGCCGCCATCAGCTCGTCGTGCGTTCCACGTTCGATCACCCGGCCTTCCTCCAACAGCAAGATCAAATCGGCCCGCCGGATTGTCGAGAGGCGGTGCGCGATGACAAACGTGGTGCGGCCCGCCAGCAGGGTCGTCATCGACGCTTGAATCAGCTGTTCGCTTTCCGTGTCGAGATTGCTCGTCGCTTCGTCGAGTATCAGGATCTGAGGAGAGGCCAGAATCGCCCGCGCGATTGCCAGCCGCTGCTGCTGTCCCCCCGATAATTTTACTCCTCTTTCTCCGATCATCGTTCCATACCGCTCCGGGAGTTTCTCGATGAATTCGTGCGCGTTCGCCCGCCGCGCGGCATCCTCGACCTCAGCGTCGGTGGCGTTCCGGCGGCCGTAAGCGATATTGTCGCGCACCGATCCATCGAAAAGAAAAACGTCCTGCTGCACGATCGCGAGCAAGTCGCGGTAGGTGCTCAACCGAATCTCGCGGATATCGACGCCATTGAGAAGTATCCGACCACGCGTCGGGTCGTGAAACCGCGCGACCAAATCCGTGACCGTCGTCTTGCCGGCGCCGCTTCGCCCCACCAGGGCGACCACGGAACCGCCCCGGACATTCACGCTGAAATCGCGCACCACCGGCATACCCTCGCGGTATTCGAATGTCACGTCCTCGAAGCGAATCTCCTGCACCACCCGAGGCGCCGCACGGGCACCGGGCAGATCGGGCTTGTCCGGCGACAGGCTGAGCACTTCGAAGACGCGCTCCATCGCGGCGAGCGAACGCTGCAACTCCGAAAATGAATTCACAATCGCCCACACGGGATTCAGGAGGAGAAACGTGTACCACTGAAAAGCCATAATGTCGCCGACCGTCGCGCCTCCGGCAATGTGCAGCCTGCCGCCATACCAGATGATGACTACGCTCACGCTCGACACCAGAATGCCCCACGACGTCCACAGCACCAGTTCGCGCCGATGCGCGAAAAGCTCCTTCCGGAGGATGGTGTGCCGGCCCCCGAGATAGTCGCGCAGCTCGCGCAACTCCCGCCCGAACGCCCGCACGACGCGGATGCCGGAAAAAGCCTCTCCGACCCTTCCATCGATCTGCTCCACATCGGTTCGGAGCGAGCGATAGATCGGACGAATTCTCCGCGCGAAAATAAAACTCATCACCATTGCGCCTGGGATGACCGCTAGAGCCGTCAGCGCGAGCTGCCAGTTCAAGGTCATCAAGACGACGATCGCGATCACGAGCCTCAGGACAGAGATCGCGGGCGACACGATCGCCATCTGCAAAAGGCCCGTTGTCGTATCCACGTCCCCCGTGAGTCGCGACAGGATCCCGCCCGTCTTCATCTCCCACACTCGCGGCAACGGCAAATTGAGCAGCCGATCGAAGAGCGCGCGCCGCAGTGTGAGCATGACTTTCACATTCAGCAGCCGCTGCCGGTAATCCTTCCAAGCGCCGACCAAATTGGAGAAAAGAATGGCGGTCAAAAACGCGGCGCCGGCCAGATGAAGGCGGGCCAGGCGGGTCGTCGTGTCCAGCCCCTCGTTTAGCAGCACGCCGTCGACAATGAACCGCATGAACAGGGGCTCCACCATCCCCAGGCCCGCGGCGACAACCGCCAGGCCAAAAACAACCCCCCCGGCAGACCGATGCGGTCGAAGCCAGCGTAGATAGTCCCGCAAGTACTCGCGCCGGTGACTGCTTCGGCGTTTCCGCGACTCCGAAACGGAAAGCTCTTCTCCCGCCTCCGGCGCATCCGCCAACCGCTGCTCCTTGTAGTCCTTGAGGAAGTCTCCAAACCGCTGCCGTGAAGAGCGAGGCTGACGCATCCCCTCACCTCATCCACCTGGCGGAAAAAGTCGAATCCGGGGTGAGCGCGTGGCCGCCAACCAGAAAAAGGCGGGACGGCGCCTGCTTCGAGGCCTCCCTCGAAGCAAACGTCGTCTAACAACGAACGAGAGCCAGCGCAGGCAGCATCGAACCGCTACCCGCGGCTTCTTCACCATGCCGCCGGGTCGGCTTCGGCATACGTGCTGCCCGTGCTGATGTTGTCGAACCAGGCTTGCCGGTTGCCCGAACCCACCAGCCTCTTCTGGTCGTACCAGCTGTTCGCATATAAGCCTACGTCCATACGATAGCTCCGGGGATCGTTGATCGTCGTGGGGCCATTGACGTTCAATATTTGGCGGCCATCGAACCAGAGCCTCATAAATCCCGACGAGCTGTTGACCCAACGCGCTTGCAGCACCACGCGGTGCCAGACGCCCCGCGAAACGGTCGCGAGGCCCGTGTGTGACGTCGTGGACCGGTTGCACGCACTGCTGCCATAGTTGCGCCGAGTGGCGAGTTGATTGCCCGCAATCCAGATCATGGTCGAGGGCTGCCAATCGTCGCACCCGGTATTCGCGTAGTTCGCGATGAATTGGAAAAGCTGGTACTGCTGGCTTCCCGTGAAGTCCCAGGAAGAGGAAAGATAGAAAGCGAAACCGTAGAACCCCGTGTCGTTGAGCTTGTACCCGTTGTTCTTCACCTTCATCGCGTGATACCGGCCGGTATGTGAACTGTTGTACGTCGCGGTGGCTTTGATCGCGGACGAGCCTTTATAGATCACGCTCGTCGAATTCGCGATGCTGCAATTCGCGTCGAGATTCGAGCCATCCCAGCCCGAAGAAACGGTACCGGTATTGCGAAACCAAACCACGGCTTGAGAAACAGGCGTCACCGCGCACGAAGCGACAGCGGCCAGGACACAGAGGAACGTTGAGGTTTTCATCGGGGGAACAAGGGAAACGCCCCGGAGCGTCGTTCCGCCTGGCATTCGAAGGATGCACGCGGTTCGACAGGGAGACTCGGGGCTGCACGCACATGGGCAACGCCATGCCCAAATTGCAACGATAGGCCACAGCGGGTTTACCTGAAGGCCCCGTTTTCACGGACCCGCTGAGAGGGAAAAAGACCCGATTTACCGTATAGCAATTCCGACGTCTCAGGTCGACCTCGCAACCGCCCGTGCCACCCTGTAACGGCGCGCGCCAGCGAGTCGACCGAGACTGTAGCTACGAGCGTCAGCGAGCCGCCCCGGATATTGCTCACCTCTTATCGCTCATTTGCTCATTTCTCATTGATCGAACCAGCGATCCAGCAGCCCCTGCTACCGCTCACCGCTCACCGCTCACCGCTTATTGCTTAATGTTTATTGCTTACCGCTTATGTCCGCGAAACGCCGAGCGCCAAGTGACCTCGCGACAAAAACGTCACGTTGCTCGCCTTGACGAATCGGCCTTTCAGAGACACAGTCAATGAGGCGGGAACGGGGTCGACATCCATTATAGCAATGGGGCGCGCCCCGCGATCGCCCTATCAACATGAAAATGCATCGTCTACCTCTGTTATTACTCATGGTTGGTCTCGCAGCGGGCCTCCCGGCAAAGGCTCTCGCTCTCGAGGTCGGAACGGTCAGCGACTCCAACTACGCTCTGATCATCATCGACCTCCACCGCAGCTATTATCAAGACGAGTTCCAGCAGTATCAGGGCTCTGTGTCGTTCAACCTCGTCAATCAGAATGACAATCACTGTTACGCGTCGGTGCTGAACAGCGCCGACAACTGGTACATGCTGGCCCACAATGTCTATATCGATCCGTGTTACGATTATTGGGGGACCATTCGCATGTACATCATCGCGCCGGTCGGCACCTATGTCTTATACATGTCGAGCGCTGCTTCAAACGGCCCGCATCCCGACATGTCCGCGACTGTCGTGACGGTCGGCGCGGCCAACTCCGACTGGGAAAACTACCATCCCGGCGAACCGCCACCCTACGCAACGTACTGAGTAACGTTAGTCCCTTCAATCTCAGCCCCAGCGTGTGCGCACGCCGGGGCTTTTTTGACCCCATTGTCCGCGAAGCGACTTGCTCGTCTTTTTCAAAGCCACGTTCAACGACTCCGTGCCGGTCGATAACGAGAAGCCTGCCGCTCTCATCTTGCAGTGCAGCCCCTCCCCGCGTCAGAGTGGCAGCGATGAGCGATCAGCTCGAACAACTGAAAAGCGAAAGAACGAGTGCGCGCAAGGAGGCTTTCGAACACGCCCGCTCGATTGTCGGTTATAAGACGGTCCTTCTCGTCGTGGCGGTCGCGGCCGCGCTCGGGATCACCCTGTACTTTATTCAAAAATACGGGGAGCCCCCGGCCCCGGCAGCGTCGGCCGAGGCCGCTGCACAGGCACAGGCGCCGGCAAACCCGAGCCTCCGTGAAACCCGCCGGAAGCTGATCGCCCTCGAAAAAGAAATCGAGCTGTTGAAGGCCGAACTGGAGCCCGACGCGAAGCCCAAGGGTGTTCTCGACCATTTCGAGTCCGCCATCGACGGCGCGATCTCGAACTGGGCCCTCCTTTCCTTCCTCGCCGCGGTGGCCACTGCGCTCTACGTCAAGATGAGGTTCAAGATCGATTACTTCGAATCGTATCGGGACCTTTCGAGCAAAAAAGCCCTCTCTGACTTTTACCGCCAGCTCGGCGATCGCATGCTGATCTATGGGGAGTGGGAAGCCTCCGAGGCTGCGTATCGAAATTCATTGGAGATCAATCCGACCAATTTCCAGGCGGCCTACGGCGTGACCAAGGCGTCGATCTTTCAGCCGATGAAAGGCCAGCAGTTTTATGCCCCGGAGGTGGCCGATGCCAAACTCGACCATCTCCTTCGCAACGCCGAACGCACGCGCCAATCCCGGGCGCAACTGCTGTTTCTCAAGGGCGTGAACCGGCGTTCCCAAAACGACATCGAAGAGGCCAGACGCTGCTATCGGGAAGCGATCGAGATGGATGCGGCGTTTGTCGGCTCGTATCTGGAACTAGGTTACCTCGCCATGGGAGAAGGCGATGTCGCGGAAGCGGCGCGCCATTTCAAGGAGGCGCTCGATCTCGACCCGAGTTATGCCCTGGCGAACAACAATCTTGGCTACTGCTATCTCGTGACGCTTCGGTTCGGAGAGGCAATCAAGTGTTTTGAAACGGCGCAGAAGGCCGCGGCCACCCTGCTCACCTCCATCAATCTCGGCAAAGCCTATCGCTTCGCCGGCGATTCCGCGCGCGCTGCCGCATGGCACAAGCATGCGCTCGCGGTCATGGGCCAGCGGGGCATCGCCAAGGAACGGTATGGCGGCGGAGACTGGATCTACAATTTCATGCCTTTGAACAAGGAAGACACTGATTCGCCCCGCCGCTGCGTGCGCGCCTCCGCCACCGAGCAAAAGAACGCCTTGCTCCTCTTCGCATTGGGTCTCGATTACGCCGCGCTGGACGACTTCACGCACGCCGCCAAACACACGACCCAAGGGTGCGCACTCGACAAAATTGGCGAATTTCGAGAGTTTTTCGTCAACGAGATCGATGCGACGCTCGCCTGGACTCCCCTCTCCTCCGATGCCAAAACCTGGCTGCAGCAGAAACGCAAAGACTGCCTCCCCGTCGCTCGCGTCTGAGCCCTCTCTCTTCAACTAACCTATGAACTATCCGATAAAATTCGTCTTCAAAAAGATCGCCCTAGCTCCGCAAATTTACGTTCGCGACCGCGACAGGGTGGAAATCTGCTACGTCAAGCAGCAGCTGTTCAAATTGAAGGAGAAGATAAAGATGTTCACCGACTCGTCGATGAGCACACCGTTGGCCGAGATCAACGCGGACAAGATTATCGATTTTTCGGCCACCTATACGTTTACGGATCCGCAAGGCCAGCCTTTCGGCGCCGTGCGCAGAAAGGGCATGCGCTCGTTGTGGCGCACGCATTATGAAATCCTCGAAAACGGCGTGCATGCCTACACCATCCGGGAAGCGAATCCATGGTCCAAGATGGCCGACGGCATGTTCGGAGAAATTCCGATCGTCGGACTCTTGTCCGGCTACGTTTTCCATCCCCGCTACGAAGTCACCGACATACAAGGCAAACCCTGTTTCACGCTGCACAAACGGCCGGCCTTCTTCGAGGGGGTTTTCGAGCTCGAGAAGAAAGCCGAAGTGCCAAACGACATCACGATCCTCGCGGCGCTGCTGATGATGCTTATCTTGGAGCGCGCCCGCGGATAATCGCATCGTAGTTTGGCCGAAGCCTCCACTATCCTTTCCGCCGCATCACGGCTTCGTGGGGAGAGAACACGAAGTTCGGAATTTGCCCGGGATGTACCGCAGCGCGGCCAGCCCACGGTATCGAGTGACTCGTCCCGAGCCACCCGATGCCGCGGCAGGAGATCAATAGTCCTTGAGCATGTCGCGCACCTTGGCGCTGGCTTCCTTGCCTTCGGAAACCAGTTTTCCGTCCGGGCCATATACTTTGAAAGCCGGAACTGAGCGCAGTTCGTATTGCTGCGCCACGGGCGATTTCCAGTCGATGCCCTTGTGGCCGGGCCGATTGATATCGACCTTCACCACCACGATGTCGGCGCGGTCCGTGGGAAGCTGGGCCAGCTTGGGGGCGATCGCGCGACAAGGAGGGCAATATGCGCTCGTGAAGTCGAAAATCGTGGTTTTTCCGGACACGACATAGTCGGTGATGGCGACCTTTTCCCCGTGCGCGATACGCTCGGGTTTCGCCGCCTTCTCACGCTTGCCATCCGCCGCCAAGAGAGAACACAAGCTGCCGCCGAGAAGCGCCAGCGAAACACCAATCACACGCAAGGTTTTCATAGAGCACATTTTGGTTCCGTCCCCTTTCTCTTCCATCCAGCACAGGATGTCAAACGCGCCTCTATAGTGTGGTACGACTATGGCTTCGGTTGCAGTCGCAGATTGGCGAACTCTCCACCCGATCCGTTGCCCACCCAAAGTCCGATGCGCCCGGGGCCCGCGGCGCTCAGAGCGGTGACGCTCAACGTGGTCTCGGGCGAGTCATTGACAACGACATTCACGACCGATCCTTCGATCGTCAGCCGAACGTGGAACCAATCGTCCGGGTCGGGAACGGGAACGATCGGCTTCTCATAAGTTCCGGGGGCGTCCGCCCGCAGTTTTTGCCACGTGAACTTGGGGTGCGACACGTACTGGACGGCCCGCGCTCGACGATCCGCAGCGGGAATCTTGAAGTTAAACGGCCTGAAATAGACCGCGTCATAGATCTGGTCGTCCTTTCCCCGAAACGCCAAGCCGATGAAGCTGCGACCGGGTTCGTTTTTGCCGCGCAGGTCGACCTCGATCGAACCCTCCGAAAATTCCGTCGCCAGAAACCAGATCACGCCATCGCCCTCGCGCGCGTCCACCCGCGCTTCCACGCGGCCGTTTCTCTCCGCGACCGACACCTCACGGTTGTAGGCTTTCCACTGCGTCGAATCCCCCACGTTTCGCAGGTCGGGTTCCATGCCCGCGAGGGGCATTGCGAAGAATAACATCGGAATAAAAGCCGGTGGCATTTTCATGGTAGTAGTAATTAACGTGAAAATCATTTGACGCTCGTGACGGCTCCGGCGGCACGCAGCGCTTTCGCGATTTCGCCGAAGCCGCGTTCGAGTGCGATATCGAGCGGAGTTTTCCGCCCAAAATTCGGGACGCTGGGGTCGTCCACGCCATTCGCCAGCAGCCAGCGGACGAGTTCGAGGCGCCCACTCTGTGTCGCGCTCTCAAGCGCCTGATTGCAGTCGCGACCGCGCGCGGTGAGGTGCGGCGCGAGCGCTTCCGCTATGGAAACATCTCCGCTGTACCCCACATGATACATCAGCGAATAGCCGTGCGGCCCTCGTCCGTTGACCGTCGCAGGGCTCGCTTTCGCGGCGGCTTTGACCGCTTCGCCCCAACCCAACATCGCCGCGGCAAAGACGTCGAACCGAGCACCTGCCCCCAGCAGATATGATGCAATCTCCCGATTGCCTACATGCCCGGCGGCTCCCAGAGCAGTTTCCCAATCCCCCGCCCCAAGATCCCAGCTCGCGTCAATCAGACGCGGCTCGTTCGTCAGCATTTCTTTCACTTTTGCAAACTGTCGATGACCGGCCACGACGAAAGCCTTGACCCGATCGGGCGCGATCGGGTCCGGTCTCTGCGGCTCCTTGGGGGGCGCCGCCGGGAGCGGCGCCTCCACACTGCCACGCGACACCGCAGTGGGTCCAAAGCTGCCCGCGCCAAGCGCAGCCGTCATCGCCAGGGTCTGCCGAAGAAAGGATCGTCGAGGGTTCATGCCACGCATCAGAAGCAGGGTCCGCCCGAACGCCAGATCGTTTCCGCGAAGCGTCGATCCACGGTGATGAGCCGTTTCGACCAAGTGACGAAGCGGGTGCCGCGACTGCCGCTGCCCACGGCAAGTCGCCTCGCGTCTCTTAATCCAACCCAAGCCGTGTCCGAGCCTGTTCGAGATATCCGCGGCTCAGCTTCACGCGTCCACCGTCCTTGAGCACAATGATGTACTCCCCGTTGAGATGCGGCTGGAGCTCTTTGATTCGGGCGATGTTCACGATGGTGGACCGATGCACCCGCAGAAAAAGCGCAGGATCGAGCTTCTCTTCCATCGACGCCATCGTTTCGTGCACGAGGTGGGCCTTCCCCGTGTCCACGTGCACCTCCACATAATTGCCCGCGGCTTCCAACCAGCGAATTTCCTCCGTGCCGACGAAAAAGACCCGTCCGTTCTCGCGAATGACAAGGCGATCGGCAAACGTCCTCGCCGTGTCACCCGCCGCGTTCCCCTGCATCAGGTCCCGCAGCGATTTCCCCAACCTCGCCTCTTCGCCTTGCTCCAGGCGCCGACGAATGCGCGTCAGGCATCCGTCGAATCGCTCCTGATCGAACGGCTTCAGCAGGTAGTCCACCGCATCGGCCTGGAAGGCCCGCACCGCATACTGGTCGTGCGCGGTCACCAAAACGACGAAGGGACGCTTATCCCCTCGCAGTCGTTCCAGCAGACTCAATCCGTCAATTTTTGGCATCTGCACATCCAGAAATACAAGTTGGGGCCCCAATCGCTTGATGGCCGCTAACGCCTTCTCACCGTCCCCGCACTCGCCCACGATCGCGAAGTCCGAATGCACCGCAAGCATGTGGCGAACGACCTCTCTTCCGAGCGGTTCGTCGTCAACAATCAGAACGGTGGTCGGGGTTTTAGGCATGTGGCAACGAGGGTATTTCAACAAGCTCCTTGCGGGCCGGCCACTGAAAGGGAAGTTCGAGGCAAACCTGGGTCCCCCCGCCCTCCACTGGAGCCACTTCAAACCGGTGCGCTGGCCCGTACAATTCGCGCAATCGCGCTTCGCAATTGGCGAGTCCGATTCCCGCCGCCGTTTTCATCGAGAAATCAGGCGGTAAGCCGCGGCCGTTGTCGCGCACGACAAGGTGCAGGCGGTCTCCTGCTCGCCGCGCGCAAAGCGTGACCACCCCGCCTTCCGGCAACGGTTCGATGCCATGCTTCAGCGCATTCTCGACGAGCGGTTGCAGGATCAACGCGGGCACCTCGGCCGCCAGCACTTCCTCCGCCATCTCCTTCCGCACGGTCAGCCGCTGTCGAAAACGCTCTTTCTGAATTTCCAGATAGAGGTCCAGCGCCGCAAGTTCCTCGCGCAGGGTGGTCACTTGTTGAGCGTTTTGCTGAAGCGTCAGCCGGAGAAGATCGCTCAACCGAGTCAGCATCTTCACCGCCGGCGTGACCTCACCCTGGAGCATCAGGCTGATGATCGAGTGATGCGTGTTGAAAAGGAAATGGGGCTGAAGCTGCGTCTGCAGCACGCGCAAGCGCGCTTCCGCGAGCCGTGTTTCGAGCTGCGAGGCACGCACCGCGCTCTCCCGGTACCGGATGTGGTAATCGTACGCACGGGTGGCCCCCCACACGAGCCAGTAAACCAGCAGGTACACGTGAAACTTGTAGGCGAGGAAGCCCACAAAACCAATCGGTCGGGGATTGGCTGCCCACAAGCGAAGGAACGCACGATAGAGCGCGAGCTCCACGCCCAGTGCGACGAGAACGACGGCGACTGCGGCAAACACGTGAAGCGCGACAGCCCGGCCGAGCCGGCCGCGCTCAGCAGGGATCCGGCGCGCAAGCCAAATGACGAGGAAACTCAGTCCCGCCCACAGGATAAACCCAAAATTCCAAGCCACTGAATCCCACAGATCGAAGGGCCGCCCGCGAAACGCCGTTCCGACCCAGGATGTCGTCACCACGATGACGGTGAAGAGCAGCCAGAACAGACATACCCCGATCTCGAGCAGCCACGATCGTGCTGGCGTTCTGGTTGGAGGATGCATGCGCCGCCCAACACTGGCCCAACCCGGCAGGCTGAACAATCTCGATTTCCCAAACTCCACGAAGCGACTGATTCCGGTGACGAACCGAAAGATTCAAGGGATCGTCAGGACCCCTTTTAAGGGCGGACCCAAGGGTCCGCCCTTTTTTGCTTTCCTAAATCCCGCTTAGAATTGAATCCCGTAGCCGCCGTAAATGCCGCGCGGCTGGCCCACGTTGCGCTTCGGCGACAGGTAGCGTTTGTCGAACAGATTGGTCACATTCAGGCTGAACGTGTGGCTGAAGCGCGATCCCTGGGGCCTCCAGCGATAGCGTGTGCCGAAGTCCACCACCGTGGACGAGGGCACTTGGATGTCGCGACGGCCGTCGTGTTCGCCCTTTTCGAAAATGCCGTTGGCGTTGAGGTCGGTGCTGTTCGCACCGGTGGCGACCGCTCCGCCCTGCGTGTCCGGGTAGGCGCTGCCGGTGTACCGGATGCCAAGGTTCGACGAGAGTCCTTTCATCCATCCTTCATCCCAGGTGTACTTGAGGGCCAAATACGCCTGATACTTCGGCACGCCCGACACCTGCCGGCCAACCGCGTCCAAATCACGTCCGAAATTCGTCAGCTCCGTGGTGTTGATGCTTCCGCCGAAGAGCATGGTGAGCTTTTTTCCAACGAGGTCGGCATTTCCGTCCAGTTCGACTCCGGTGGAGCGCTGGGATCCTTCGGCGACGGTCTCGGTGTTTCCGGCGTCGTTGAGCACCGTGACATTCACGTTTTCCCGCTCGATCAGGAATCCGCCCAGCACAAACGAAAGACGGTCGTCGAGGAACGACGACTTGATGCCGTAGTCGATCCCGTAACCCGTCTCGGCCACTTCCTGGCTGTTGATCGTGACGTTCTGCGAATCGGCGAAAAACGATTCCGAATAGTTCACATAAACTCGGTGCCCTGGCGCGACTGCTACGTTGAGGCCCACCATCGGCGTGGTCTTGTTGAGGTCATAAACCTTTGTACGGACCGGAGTCACTCCGTTTGTCTGCACGAACTGAGCCCGATCGGTGATCCAGTACTTCACCGTGTCATAGCGCACTCCGCCCACCGCGAGCAGACGTTTGTTGAAAAACGCCGCTTGGTGTCGCAAATAGTTGCCAATCGCATCGAACCGGTTGTCCTGCCAGCGATTGATGCGCGGAAAATACACCGGCGAAAAACCGGGGAAGCGATAATCCGGGGTGTCGATGCTGAGGTTCTGGACGTACAGCCCGCGAGAGACGAGATCCGCCACCGAGCCCGCGCCGGAGGCGTTGGTGCGCCACTGCGGGTCGACCCGGTAGTAGCTGCTATAGTCGATCGTGAAAAGGGTGCGGTTTTCAATTTTCCGATTGGCCAGCCAGTAGTGAGCGAGCAAATCGGCCTGCACTCCGCCGCCATCCTCGTTGATGTAACCGTAGCCCGGTCCGTTTCGGTTGAGGATGCGAGTCGTCGGATTGTAGGTGCCGCTGCCACTGCCCCCGGTCCACAAATGGCGCTTGTAATAGTTCGCAGAAGCACGGACCGAAAAAACGGGGTTGAACGTGTGCTCGAACGTGCCCGTAAACGACGAGATGTCGCGATGGCTCTCCGCAAACGAGCCTTGCACTGAAAAATCCCGGAGTTCATTGGCGAAGCCGACCACTCGCTGGGTCGTGGGAGCCGGAGCACCGACATCGAGGAATGGCACCGCCTGCAAGGGGTTGTTGAAGCGCGCCAAGTACTCGCCTTCGAGCAACAGCGTGGTCTTCGGCTGAAACTTATGAAGGAGCGCAACCGCCGCCGTGCGCTGGCGCGTATAGGTATGAGGCTGACTGTAGTCCCGCTCATAGGCGGCTGCACTCACGCTATAGAATGTCTTGGACGTCAACGGTACGGGACCGTCGCTCTTCACCTCCAGCCGATAGGTGTCGAAGCTACCTAGCTCGACGCGCACTTGCTGTTGCTTCTTTTCCCGCGGACGGTGGGTGATCACATTGAGCAGCCCTCCCGGCCGCGCCTCGCCATAGATCGCAGCAGACGGCCCTTTGATGATTTCGATGCGGTCCACGCTCACACGGTCGACCAAGCCGATCCGCGAGAAGCCGTTCCGGAGGGACTTCTGCACGCCATATCCCCGGAGATTGAAGCTGCCACCCGCGTCCATGCCGTTCAGCGCGCTGCTGTAGGCAAAATTCTCTTCGAGCTCGTACACGGCGAAGTCGTCCAAAAACTCCTGCGTGACGACGTTGATGTTGAAGGGCAGTTCGCTGATCTGCGTGGCTACGCGGGAACCCGTCACGGATTGCGACGAAATGTAGCCATTGCTACGGGTGCCTGAAGCGACTTCGAAGGGCGACAGGGTCACCGTTTCGTCGGCGCTTGCGGGGGGAGGTACAGGCGAAGGAGCAGGAGCGGGCTGTCCAAATGAGGACAACGCAATGCAGAAGGCGGCCGCGGAAAAGCTCCGCAGCGCCCACAATTGGGGCTGAGTCATGGTGGTAGTCAGGGTTGAGTTACAACGAGAGAACAGGCAGGGCGCCGGCAGTGCCGGGTCAGGGGCCCTAGCCTGCACCATTGCGCCCCACTAACTCCGCGTCTGGCAATTCACGTTTTGGGTGACACCTGCACCAAAAAGGATCCACCGGGTTGCGATCCGAAGCACCAGCCGCGACCGAGGAAAGTGCAGGCCCCTTGAGAGGCGGCGAGGGGCAAACGCCCCCGGCCTCTTGATTGCGCAGCATTGGCGTCAGTCGCTCACGGTCACCGAAACCGCGTCGAGGAAGTGCGTGCGTGAGGTTTCCCAAGTGGCCCCAAAGCCGAAGGCAATCCAGAGTGGCGTGGTCGGCGACACCGTGACGCTGCGGGTGAGGCTATAGCGAGTCCATCCGGCAGCGGCCTGCGTTCGACCGATAATGGGGAAATCCGCCTCGCGCTCCGGATTGTTCGCTCCGATGTAAGCCACCACGGGCCAGGTGTTGACGTCCGCTTTGGCCGAACTCCAGAGGGAGAAACTGACCGTCACCTTGTAAGTGCCGGGACGTAGCTGAGAAAGCGTAAAAGGCCGCTCGACCCAGATCGTGCCATCGTCGTGGCTGCCATTGAGGAAGCCTTTGAGCGAAGTGCGGCCATCCGACGCGCGGTCCTGCGAGCGCGTAATCGACCACAGAAACCGGCACGACGGCTCACAGGAAATGTAGTGGTCGGGTGTCCATCCGCCAAAACTCGATTCGAAACTCTCCTGGTAAGAGTAGACGATTGCCGCCTGGGCAGACAACGTGCCGAGCAAAAGCGCGCACGGAAGGGCGAACCAACGGGGTGTGATGATGTTCATGGGTAGCGGAGCACTGTCCGGGGGTAAGAGTGCCCGCCAGACCGTCCCAAGTCCCACTACGTCGGTCAACTCACGAGGCTGCAAACGGCTTTCGGATCGTGCGGCGTCCGCCGCGCAGATTCAGCAACCTATGCTGACCCTTTGCGGGGTTACAATAACCCCCGGCACGAAGTGACTCTTCCGAGCGCGCTGGCAAGCTCCCGGCGAGGCTGCCCTTCACCCCACCCCGACCGCCGTTAGCCTCAAGCGGTTTCCCCACACATCCTATGAAGTTTGTTTCCTTCCCCGTGTGCGCCCTGATGGCAGCACTCGGCACAAGCGCGTTCGCCGTGACCGCTACCAGCTACAGCAGTTTCGGCGGCGTCGAAGAACCCACCCAGATCTATCGTCCGTCGAGCAATAGCTTCGAGAACGATAGCTACGACAACACCACCAGCCCGAGCAGCGGTGTATTTCGTTTTGAGCTGCGGTTTTCGTCCTCGTTTTGGGACGGGGACCGCGCCACCAACCAGAAGGACCGCCAGCGGGCCGAAGTCCGCCAATTGGGCACCCGGCAGAAGCATAACGAAACCTATGAGTACACGTCTACCTGGAAAACCAACACGGGCTTCAAGCGGGGTGGCCATTTCACCCATGTGACTCAGGTCAAAGCCGCAGACGGCAACAACGCCCCGCCGCTGGTCGTCGTGACGATACTGAGCAATACCACCATGGCGCTGCAGAAATGCAGTGGCAGTGACGGCGGGCTGAATTCGGTCGCCACGAACGGGTTCGCAGCCGGCACGACGTACACGACGCGTGTTCGCCTCAAAGCGAGCACCTCCTCGAGCGGCTCCCTTCAGTTCTCCGTCAATGGCGGATCTCTCAAGGGCAGTACCGGCATCGCCATGTATCGTCCGAGCGCGACGCAATATCATCCCAAATGGGGACTGTATCGCGGCGTGCATGCCGGCGACTCGATCGGCACGGCCACCGTCGAGCACCGCAGCGTTTCCTCGAACAAGCTCTGAGACATAATTGTCTGTCTCGGTCCTCCAGGGAGTTCGGATTCCGAACTCCCTGTTTGTTTATCGCCGCTGGTTCGAGTGACAAAGACACCTGGGCCAGGACCGGCTTTGGCTGTCTTCACCCTCCAGATAGCTACCTTAGTTTTGTACGTTGGTCTTCAAATAATCCAGCGCTGCTCGATTCACCCAGCCCTGTTCCGGAAACGTATCCCCCCACTCGGCCGGAGTGACGTTCCGGGCTTCATGCCAGCGCGGCTGCTCACACCAATCCAGGAATTTTCTCAGGTTTACCCGCACATCGCGGGAAGCGCCGCGTTCCAATAGCGCAGCGGCATACGTCGCCTCGCCGCCCGGACCCCACAGTACGGCGTTGAACAAGGGTGTGTGGCCCCCGAAGCCGTCGGGATCGACTAACGCGCGCGCGTTCACGTCTGCGCCTTCGGACAGAAGCCAGTCGAATATCTCGCGTTCGCGAAAATCGATCGCGAGATGGAGCAGCGTGGTGCCTCCGATCGGCGTCCAATGCATGCCCGAGCGACCCTCGCTACGGGATCCGCATTCCGCCGGGTAGATATCGTCCAAGCTGAAGCGTCGTTCGAGCAATCCCGGATCAGCACGAAGATGTTCCCGCAAACGCATCAGGTCGCCGCGGTGAAACGCCATTATCGGCGTATCGGGCCATTGATACCCCCGTTTCGCGAACAGCTCGAGAATCCCATGCTTTCCGCCAGGACGGCGGCAGTAGGTTTCGAGCACAAGCGCAAGCGGCGCCAGCCTGTCGCCGTGTTGGTCCGTCAAGGGGGCGCCGAGATCAAAGAGAAAGGTGAAGCCGGCTAGATTAAGCGTCTCGCAAGCACCCATGATGATTCCGGGTGAGAGTTTCGCGCCATGCGCGTGGAGCCAGCGCGCGCACTCGATCTTTCCCTGCAGCGCCGCGCGGTCGAACGCATGCTGATGGTCGCGCGCGCCCAACTCCGCGATGGCCTGAATGATCTCGAGACGGCCGAGGTTTGCCGCGTGGCTCATCGGCGGCCCCCAATTTCCGCTCCAGAGCGGCACGTGCAGCAACCCGGGATTCGCTTTCAGAAGCTTCACGACCGCTGCGCGATCGTCGCTTGCAATCGCATCCTGCAGCGCCTCGGCGGCGGCATCGCCGCTGATCCGCTTTTTTAGCACAGCCCACGTAGTGAAGCCGTATTCTCGCGCGAGAACGAGCTGCGCGTCGCTCAGCTTAAACGCTGCGCCGGAAATCACGGCATCGGTCGCGCCCGCAAACCGGGGATGCGTGTGCCGGATGCGTTCGAGGGCCTCAGGGCGTCTTTCACGCCACTCCGCCAGAAGTTCGTGCGCCTCGCGCTTGGGAACATCGATGTGAGGCCGCTCGGGCAGCCCACGGGATACAGTAGCCATAACCTTTCCTCCTTTGGTTGAGCCCGGATGTCCGCAAAGTCGGGCAGGAAGTCAGGTTGAGAGGTGAATCTGACAACCGGTGGGCTGAGCCCATTTCCGCGGACAGGATGCTTCCGGCAAGCCCCCGCAGACTGGCACGATTCCAACTGCTTTCGCAAGTCTCGCGTTGCGATCGCTTGAAGCGAGTGCGCCGAACTCCTCCGTTCCGCTAACTATATCCTCTTAAGGAAGCTCAGAAAAACTATCGCGCGGCGGATCCAAAGGTAGTGGCGAGGCCGCTGGACTCGCCGTCGCGTGGGAAGTGTAGCCCGCAAGCATCCGCGCAGCCTGGAACGCGTCAAAACGCATGTTCTTACGCGACATCTCTCCCTTCGAAGGGCGGTCCAGAAGCCCCGCCCCTACCTTCCGATCCGTTTTCAGAGACTCCTTAAGTATCGCCGTTTGCGCGCCTCCTATCTCTTCCAGAACAGAATATTACTCCACGTGACCGAAGCCGGGCCCCGGCCTCCAGGTGCGGGATAGGCGCCGATCCGGTCGTGAATCGGAACCGTCAGGCCGCTCACCCTGCCTCGAAGACTTCCATTGACATAGACCGACACGATGCCCGTTCCGGCACTCGCGATTGTATTGATGCGAGCCGAGGAGCCAATCGAATAACTGGCCAACGGCGCGCCGGTGGTGGCTTCGACCAGAGCGGCGGGTTTCTTCACCGCGATCTTGTTCCTCGATTGCGGAATTGTGGACCCCGTCAGTTTGAGCGAAACGAGGTCTCCTCCGAGGGTGTTTACTCGCACACTGCCCTGGAATTGGCGCTCACCGACACTGAACCCAGCATAACGCAGGCCGGCATGTCCGGTACCAGAAATAATTCTGAACGTCGTTCCGTTGATCGAGCATCCAGGCGACACTTCTGGCACGCTGGGCGGAAGGGCCGTTGCCGTCCAGCCGGTGCCGCCGACTTGAGCATGAACGGTGAGCGAAGGGCCGCTGACAAACCCAGCAGCCGCAAACAGTCCAACAAAACGTAGAGGAGTTTTCACAGGGTAACGAGATAGAGGTTAAACGACAGCCGACGTCCAACAACGGGAGTCGACTCACGAAGGGGTATCGTGCGCGATAATTTCAGGAGGCCCGGCGCCTCCGTCAACGGGCATTCGTTTTTTGCAAGGCTCTCTCAATTTTCTCGCTGAATTCTCTGCCGTGGTGATTTCCTGCGCAGCACCCTTCGCCGAGCAGATTTCAAAAAATAAATATGCGATTCTGTAATACTATGAGCGCGGCTTGAGGAGGCAGCTGTTCTTTCTCGATCGACAAAGCGACATCCCCCTTCTTCAACCTCCGACTTCTAGCCTGGCAAATTTCCGGTCCCCAACTTCTCAAGCCCTGCTCCCGGCATCTGGTCCGCTGGTATCTGGCCTCTGGCTTCTGGTCTCCGCTTTCTGCGTCACGCAAGTAAATTGACGTGTAATGGCCGTGCGAAACCGCTCTTCTTAATGCGTCATGACCCTCGACCAAGTGATGTCCGAACTCGCCGCGAAAGGCACCGAGTCGACCAAGAGAACTCTCACGCGGCACGGAGCGAAAGAACCGTTTTTCGGAGTGAAGATCGCCGACATGAAAGTCATTCAAAAGAAAATCAAGGGCGATCAGGATTTGGCTCTGAAACTCTACGCCACGGGCAACGGGGACGCGCAGTATCTCGCCGGACTGATCGCCGATGGTGCCAAGATGACCAAAGCACAGCTGCAGTCGTGGGCGAAATCCGCTAACTGGAAAATGATCTCCGGGACGACCGTACCCTGGGTGGCTTCGGAGCATCCCGAAGGGCTTGCCCTGGCGCTGCAGTGGATCGATTCGCCCAAGGAAAGCATCGCCGTGTCGGGCTGGAACACGCTGACTAATTTCGCCATCGTCGCGCCCGACGAAAAACTGCCGCTAAAACAATTCGACCAACTCCTCGGCCGCATCGCGAAGTCTCTGTCGAAGGAGCCGGACGCCGTACGTTATGCCATGAACGGTTTCGTCATCGCTTGCGGCACCTACATCGCTCCGCTCGGGGAACGAGCCATTTCCACCGCGCGCCAGTTGGGCAAAATCGAAGTGGATATGGGCGACACCGCCTGCAACGTCCCCGACGCGGAAAACTACATCTTAAAAGGTCGGCGCGGCGCGCCCATCGCCCCTAAACGCAAAACAGTTCGGTGCTGAGGAAGCCCTGGCTGGGAATCAGATGAACTCGCGGAGAAAGAGCATCGCGTCGGACGTTGACATTGCGTGCACCTCGCTCGCGGTGAACCGGCGGTAGTCCTCGAGAACCGCTACTTTGACTTCGCGATAAAGGCGATCGTAGCTGCGCTCGCGTGCGGCGTCGCGCAGCTTCTTGTTCTGATCGATGACGCTCAACAAGCCCTTGTCCGCCTCGGCCTGCCACCTGGCAAAGGCGATTCGGTGCATCTGCTGGAACTTGCCGAGGTCCATTGCCCCATCACTGCGCGTGATCGTCATGCACGCCTCGAGCAGAGCCTTTTTCAGGCTGACGGCCTCGGCATGGCTGTCCGATTCATTGAACATCGTCGGCAAGCGATCCACCGCGCCAAACTGGCCGCGGAGCGTAGCGACATGGAAGATTTCATCGCCTGGAAGGAGAATTCCATACCCGCGTGCAAGGTAAGCTTCGAGCGGTTTCCCTCCGAGCTTGAGCTCGCAGGGAATGAGGTGCGCATCCTGGGTGGAACGGAACTTGGCCGTAATCTTGTCTTTCTGTTCCTTGGTGAGATCGTACTCCTCGATCTTCTTCGCCCACTCCGCCGGGATTTCGTATTCGGTGTCGATATTGCGGGGCAGCTGCCACTCGGCCGCGAACGTGCCCGCCGTGTGCAGCGGAAAACGATTACGAATCATGATGCAGTAGCGCAGCACGAGGCCGACCTTTTGGTTGCGCCCCGCGCAATGGACCTTCGCCATCTGCTCCCACGAATGGCAGATCGACTTCATGAAGTCGACATCGCGACCCCGCACCAATCCGTCGCCAGCCAGCTCTTTGAACGAGTCCGCGCGATTTGACATGATCGTTGGCGTAATTAAAAATTAAGTACGCTCATTTCGGCTCTGACTTCTTCACGTAATTGGATTTCGTGAAGGAGAAGGCTATTTCCTCGTATTCATGCAAGTTGGCGAATTCGGGCGTATACAGGTCGGGCATGACCTGGCTGATCCAGGCAATGGTCGCCCCTTCTAATGTGATCGTCACATAGTTGCACTCCGGTCCACTGCGCGGCATGTGCCACAATTCGAGGTTCCACTTGGAAAACACGGTCTTAGAGGTCATCGCGTCATGGTAGGCCGGAGTCGATGCGTCGATCTTCTTTCGAATCACGAACACCTGATTGGCATCTGGCGCGGCGTGGTGGTTGAAGGCGTTGACAGGAGTCTTCCCTTCGCGGCCTTGTTGTGTGCCGGTCCCCGTGACCGACGAATCGAGAAATGCGTGCAACGGCATGGTAAGAAACAGATTTGAGGTTATACGAGCCGTGACGCGTAAGGCCGCCGGTAACGACAGCCCATCCTGGCTCACCACTACTCTTCGCGATTCGACGACGGTTGTTACATCAAATCGCTCAGCAATGGAGGGATCCCTGCTGACGAGCCTTTGACCTCGCCTGACCGATTTCTCTGTTGCAGAGAAGGATCGTATGAACCTGCCTCACTCCAACTTTGGCAGCGTGGACACGAAATCGGGATGCCCCGCACGGGTGGTTTGCTTTTTGATCGCTTCCCTCGTGTCCGGTGAATCATCGAAACCGATCAATTTAGCCGCGAGGGTTCGCGCGTCGTCCAAAGCCCCGATGCCAGCGAGAACCTCGATGTCCTTGACGGTCGACTTGACGAGCGATTGCCGAACGCGCTCGGCCCGGGCGGCTGACTCAGCTTCTGGTAAGGCGCCGGAAGCCGGTCGGATCTGCGCCGCCATCAGGCCCTCAAAGCGAGCGGTCATGCGAGCATAGGAAGTGATCTGCGCTGCGTCGGCGTAGCGCCGGTTCTCTATCAGGTTGTCGTAAGCGTTGGCCGCCAATATTGCCCGCCTCGGATCGTTCGGCCGAAGACTATCGTACAGTGCGGTGGTCTGGTGGTCCTCTTTGAGGGCTTTATTGACCGCCGAGAACTCCATTGCCGCGTTGTGGTTTAGCGGATCCGCTTCCATGCGTTTGAGCGCCGCGTCGCGGCGGGCGCGCAATGCAGCCGCCGCAGGTGGATACTTGGCAGCCAACTCGCCCAGCCCGCTTAGCATGCCCAAACGAATACCATGCGATGCCTGCGCCTTGACCGTCCCCTCATCGTAACACCATAGGAACTCGCGAAGCGCAGCCTCATGGCTGCCTTCTTTGGTCAGCGCGATGGCCCGTTGATACCGAGTCATCAACTCCTGAATCGTCGGCGGTGGGATGGACGTCTGTGTCGCCGGCGCCGCGTCACGAGCGGGGGTGTTTTGAGCAGGCGTTTCGAGATTCTGACGAAGGCTTTTCTCGGTCGCGAGATCTTGCGCGATTCGCTGGGCAGAAGCGATGGCGGCGTCGCGTTCGGTTTCGGCTGCCGCGATCTCGGCGCGTGCGGTTTCGAGACGTTTCGTCTGATAAGCGGCGGTGCCAAGCGAGAAGGCAACCACCGCGGCTGCAATAACGATGCTGGATTTTGCTGAACTCATAGAAAAAAGAGAAAGGAGTGTCGTGGCGGTAGTGGCATTCGCCGCCAAGAGCGCTTTGCTCGTGATCGCCGAGGCCAAACCGGGAGGGGCCGACAGGGCAGAATGGGCAGTGATAAGCCCCGCGATCGTCGCCTGAGCCGACTTGATGCCTCGCTGGCTGAGAAAGCCTTGCAGTCGGTCGAGCGCGCGCTGCAATCGTTTCCGTGCGTTGTCTTCGCTGATGGTGAGCTTGGCCGCTATGTCCGCTATGCTGCGTTCCTGAAAAAAGCGCATCAGAATCGCCTGCCGATCTTCGTCCTTGAGCTGGTCGAGCGCACCGTCGATCACGGGGCGCAGCTGCTCCCAGTTTACCTGCTCCTCGGGTTCTCGGTGAAGCTCGCTCATGACTTTCTGCTCTCGGCGGCGACGGCGTTGTTCTCCCCGCACGACCGTTGCCGCCGCGTAGCGAGCCGTGACGAAAAGCCATCCGGTAAGATCGGTCCTCGCGGAGAGTTCCCCTGCTTTCGTCGCCAACGAGCTGAAAACCTGCTGAGCCACATCCTCCGCCAGATGCGTGTCCCCGTTGAGACGGCGAAGGGCCGCCGCGTAGACAAAGTCCAGATGCCGCTCGACCAATTCCGTGAAGGCGGCCTCGGATTTGTCACGCGCATAGCGGCGGAGGAGCTCGATGTCATCGTCCATGTCCTTGTTGCTATCAGGCCGCCGCCAACCGGCAAATCGGACAGCTTTGTCGAAGATAATCGTGCGCAATCGCCGAGACTCTCGGATCGTGCCTCCGACGAGCTTGTAGCTAAGAGCGTGAGCGAGTGGCCGTTTGAGCGCAGCTCAAGCCAGCGGTGTAGCATCCGCGCAGACTGAATCGTCGTTTTTCCGGACCGGGAAACACGTGCCTATCCGGCGCCCTGACCTTTTTGTCGCCGCCAATGCTTCGCCACCTCAGACGTAACCCGTTTCGAGGTTTTTAGCCCAGGCGTTCCAACCTTCGCGCTTTGCCGCAGCCGCCGCAGCTTCGTAGTCGTAGTCGACGCTGATAAACTCAACGTGCCATCCTCGTCCTGACGTTTCGACGACGGCATAGCGCGCGTGGGGACTCCCCGTCTCAACGCTGTGGGGCGAGGGATCGTCGCTTTTGTAGGCCGGCAATCCCACACTTCCAGGATTAACGACCACACGTCCGTCCTCCAGGCGAACGAGACGCGGAATATGCGTGTGCCCGCACAGCAGCAGCGAGGCCTCCGTCGTTTCTCCGACACGATCTGAAATCTCGGCAGCCGAGGCGAGCACCGGCTTCCCGGCGCAAAGATTTTCCATCACATAGTCCACATCGCTCCGCGGCGAAGCGTGAAAGGCCACCCAATCCGGTCCGCGAACAATCAGCGGCAGCTCGCGCAGCCACTGCTGCCATTGTGCGTCCAGTCGCTCGCGTGCAAAACAAGCGGACTTTGTGGCCAAGGGTCCGCCCTCCGCGGTCATGCGGTCCCCATTTCCTCGGACATGAGCCGTGCAATGCTCGCGTAGCAAGGCGACCGAGCGCAGTGGGTCCAGTGGACCATTCGCATTGTCGCCGAGATTGACGATCGTGCTGACCTTGCGCCGAGCAATGTCAGCCAACACAGCCTCCAACGCCCAAGCATTGCCATGCACATCTGCAATCGCCGCAAACCGTGAAACGCTCATTCACCGCAAGTAGCTATCGGCAGCCTGCAGGCAAGCGTTTACAGGGAAACCTCTGCGGACCGGCCAAAACCCGCCAGCGGTTCACAAGGCCCAAGGCGGTCGAACGGCGTCTCGCTGAGAGGCTCCCGATAAACGGATCGAAAGGGAGGGCGGAGGCCTCCGGACCCGCCGTCGTGTACAGCCAGCCCTGCCTAAATGCTCTCTTCGCAGCGCCGGAGGGCGTCAGAGCACGTAGACTGGATTGTATCTGCGCAATGGCGGTCGGTCCGGGTGTCACCCGAGGCCTCGCCCTACCCCGACCTGCATTTTTAGAAGCTTTCTAAGCGGACGCTGTACCAGCGTTGCCGAGTTCTTAACCGTTCACTTGGATCAACGCGTCTCCCGCTGAAAACGTAGCGGGGTACACTGTCACTGTGATATTGCCGTAGTGGCCGCTGGAATTCACCTCGCCTGAACCGGAGGTTGTTCCCGCGCTCGAGGTGATGGTCCAGTTGAAAAAGCCGACACCCGAAACGCCGTAATTATTGAGCGTCGGCCCCCAGATCGTGACAGTCACCTGTGCGCCATGGGTTAAAAATCGGGCGGTCAGCGTCGTCGCCGTTCCCGTAAAACCCATGCCCTGCGTGTAGCCACGCAAACTCGCATTGCTCAACGACGCCGAAGGCTGGAACAGGCCGTTCGTGCTATACGCACTGATGCCGCCGGGCGAGGACACGCCGGCCGTGAAGGTCGTACCAGATGCCACCGTCGAGTTGTTCGGCACGGTGCTCCATTGATGGCCTGGGATCATGATGAAGGCGTTGGCACTGGTGATCGCGCCGGCGATAAGATTGGAGCCATCGCCGTTGACGCCCACAACTTGAGCGGAAGCCGTGAGCGTGAAGACCACGCTCGCGCAAGAGACTAACAAGGATTTGAACAGATGCATGTGCATTGTGAATGAGCCCGAGACACTTCCGCCAGTTGGAGCCCTCCTCCCGCCGGACCAGAAGCCATCTCGAGCGACAGGCACTCCATCAGAAAGATCGGCCTTACGCGAATTTCTGAATTACCCTATATGGGGTAATCGACATTCGATCCGCCACTTTTTTGTATATACTCCGTATATACATCTTTCGAAGGACAAACAAATAGTAACCCTGTCTTAACCAGTTCGTCTTCGATAAGTACTTAATTTATTGACGGCCGCCCTTCCACCCGCGCGCGCCGACCGGCACGGATGCGTACCCCGTCCATTCTGCCTCTCTTGCCTCCTACGGGTCTATTCGTCGTCACTTTCTGCGGCACCGTCGTCAGGCGCGTCCACGAACTCGAGGAGATCGCCTGGTTGGCAGCGCAATTCGCGGCACAATGCGCTCAAGGTCGAAAATCGGACGGCCTTTGCCTTGTTGGTTTTCAAAATCGAAAGATTGGCTAGACTGATTCCAACGCGCTCAGCAAGGTCGGTCAGGGAGATCTTTCGATCGAGCATCACACGGTCAAGATTGAGGCGTATTGGCATGGTAGCTACGTTTAGACCGTCAGTTCATTTTCCTCCTTCATTGCCACAGCCATCCGAAAGACCTCTGCTAGAACCAACACGGACAACGTCGCGAAGAGAACTGTGTCGGCGCTAAAACCCCGCGAAACCATATGTGCGGTGCCGGTGTAGGCAAAGCCGTCCAGGAGGGAATAGCCCCGAAGATACTCAGCCCAGACATGACTGTCCCACCGCCGCGCAATCACCCCGATCGCATGGGCGGCGAGAAACCAGAACGCCAAAAAGCGAAGGTGATTAACGCTCGACCGGCTGAAAATCGTCCCTGCTTCGATATTTTTCAACAGCCGCCGCACCGTGAAAAGTACGCCGAATCCGCCCAGGGTTGATGCAAACAGAACTAACGCGTGCGATCTCCTCACGTTGCGAAGGTGGGGTAAATCCAGATTCCCATCGGAGCGGACCGTGACCTCAGCAACCACCGTCCGAAGAATAGGCGCACCAGGTGCCTCGGATGCGTCTGCTGCCGGCGAGACGCGCCGGAGTTTAATTGCGCCTTCGCCGGTCGGGAGTGACTCCGGCAGGAACAGAGCAGTAACGAGAAAAAACACGGCGGCGAGCAGGTATAAATATCCGACAATTTCGCATGCGCTGCGGAAGCGTCTAACAGATGTTTTGGGATTCATAATATCGAATAACAATAAAAAATTGATGTACGTCAACATATTTTTATCGTTTATCGATAACAACGCATTGTGCGCAAATTACCCAGTTCAGCGAGGGCCTCCGCCGTTGTGCGCTTGTTCGGTCGCAGCTCCTGCGGGTGCTTTAAAATATTGCCTCGTACCGGTAAGCCACTTCCCGCGCCTATGCCACCATTTGACTCACACCGCTCCGCTGTAGCTCGTTCGCTCGACAATGTCGCTTGTTGGCGCATGCCGCGCTTACTGTCGTTCTGGGTAATCCTGATTGCCGCTTGCGCCGCACACGCGGCGAGTGACTCAGCAGACTCCCTTGCTGCCGAGATCGAAACTGGGCTCGCCGCCGCGACCACCGGCAATGTCGAAGACGGGTTCAGCGTGATCTATCGCCACGAACGCACTCCCCTGTCGCCCAAGGAACGCGGCGAAGCGGTGAAAGGCGCGCGGACCATGCTGGCCGAAGCGACAGATCAGTTTGGCCCATCAGAGTCTTTCTATCGGCTTAATTTCATTCCTTTTGGCCCGGACTATTACCGGCTGCGTCTGTTAGACCGCCGCCCGAAAGGACTCATTCTCTACACCCTTATCCTGGAACGCCGCACCGATGGCTGGCTGATTGCCCGCTATTTCGCCGCCGTCCTGGAGCATTCGACGACACTGTGGTCAGACCTTGACTCGCATGATCTGGAAAAATCCTCGCCCGCCGATCTCGAGCCTGGTGCGGCGTCCTTGCTCGAAACACTAGCCATGGCTGCTCAGGCATTCGCTGCGGCGAATAGTGCTGAAGGCGATCGTCTTCTTCATTCCGTAGCCCGTACAAAGCTAGGCGGCAAGGAACGCCTGGCTCGCACCGCGGAAGTACAGGAAATGCTCGATTCCGCCCGCGAGCTAGGGCCGAGTATTTCGGTGAGCCAGACTCATTTCGTGACACTCGGGAAGCACTTCTTCCAGGTGCGTTTCCTCGATCGAAAAACCAAAGGCGCACTTACCTGGGTCTTCATCGGCGAAAAATCCACCCATGGCTGGGCGCTCAGCGGTTCACAGGTCTATGGTTCGGACGACATCCTGAACCTCTTCCGCGATCAGCCACCTGAACGACGACGTGAGCCGGAGCGAAGCGAATGACACAGCTGGCCTCGTCCGTCCCGTCTTCTGCTCATTGATCTCACGTTGCCGGCGACCTGACTATTCTGCCGTTTATTGTGCGTCCTCACGCGAGCCGGGCAAGCGCGGCCTTATAGTTGCGTACAAACCAGCGCTTGCCGCGTGCCTCGATCTCGTGGCCCTCGTCCTTGAGCCGCTGCCGCAGCTCAGCGATGCCTCCGGGGTACTTTGGATTGAGCTCGCCTCCGTTTTTCAACGTTCGCCAATACGGCGTAACCTTCGTCGCTCCAACAACCGCTGCCTCCGCGGCGGCATGGGCGGCGATCCACGAGAAAATTCCCGTGGTGATCGGACAAGCAAGGGTGGCGTCGTGACGCCGGGCCAACGTTTCGCGCAGCTCGTTGATCGTGACTACCCGACCCCTCGGCACACTGCGCATCAAGGCGTCAACTTCGCGCGGCGCAGGAATGACGCAGGTCCCGGTGGCGCCCCACCGTTTGGAAAGTCGGGCATCGATTGTGACGACCTTTGGCAGACCTTTGTCGTTAGCCAATTTTTCGCGCCACGACTTTCTTGTGCGCTTGGGTTCTTTGAGCGACGTGCGTGATGTGGCCATGCGATCCTCCGAATTACTTGGATCGTAGTCGTTATAGACAAACTGTCGAGCGGCCGAGCGACAAAAGAAAGAGGGATAGGCTGCCGCTTATTGCTTTTGTCTATAGCCATTGACCGCGGCCTGGCGGCACGCCGGGTCGTGATTCTTTAGGTCGAAATGCCCAATGCTTAGCACCTAAACTCTATCTTACCGTGGGCTCGGAATCGGGTGCGCCGCGCTAACCGACTCAAGCGTCTCTCGCGGAAAAGGCCGGAACGTCAGCGCGATCAATACGGCGCCGATTCCCATTCCGAACGACCCGAGGTAAAGCCACCCATAGCTGCCGAGGCGGTCGAAAATCAGTCCGCCGAGCACGGGCCCAGTCGCCATGCCGAGGCTTCCGGCCATGGCCGTTCCTCCAATCACGGTTCCCATCATCCGCAGCGGAAAATTCTCGCGCACAATGACGGCATAGAGCGGCATGACTCCCGCGTAGATAAAACCAAAGAGAGCGGCGGCGGCGTAAAACCCGCCGAGCTGGCGCACGAAATAGTAGCCCAGTGCACCGAACGCCTGAAGCAAGAGCCCAGACACGAGCACCCGTTTCGCCCCGAACCGGTCTCCGAGGACCCCAAACGCGACCCGCCCGCCCATGCCGGCGAGCCCTTCCACGCTATAGATGGAGACCGCCGCGATCATCGTTATCCCACAGCTGACCGCGTAACTCACCGTATGGAAAATCGGTCCCGAATGCGTCGCGCAACAGAAGAAGTTTGTCAGAAGCAGGATGATGAATTGGGAAGACCGCACCGCCTGCCCCAACGACATGGAGGGCCGTGATGCTTTTTCCGGCGAGCTCGTGGCATCGTCCCTCTGCAAGGCCGGCGGCCGGCGTATCAGCAGGGCCGTGGGAATCATCACCACTGCGGCGACTCCCGCAATGATGAGGAGGGATGTTCTCCAGTCCTGGCGAGAGAGAAGCCAGGCGGCAAACGGAGACATGGTCATCGGCGCCATCCCCATGCCGGCGGAGACAAGAGATACCGCGAGGCTGCGATGCGTGTCGAACCAGCCCGTCACGCATGCCATCATCGGAGCAAAAATCGCGGCGGTCGCCCCGCCGACGAGCACTCCAAAAACGATTTGAAATTGGAGAAGCGTGGTCGTGCGACTGGCCAGAGCCAGGCTCCCCGCGAGGATGATCGATCCCGTCATCACGACGAAGCGCGGGCCCAGGCGATCCGAGAGCGTGCCCCAAATCATGCTGGTTAGGGCCATTGCGAGAAAGCCAATCGTCATCGCCGTCGACACACCCGTCACGGACCAGCCAGTCGTTCGCGCGATGGGCAGAAGAAACACAGGAAGTGAAAACATGGCCCCGATGGCCACACAGCCCAGCAAGCCGCCCGCTGTGACAATCACCCAGCGATAAGAGGGGTTGGTCATCCTGGTTCTCCTTTTCGAAAGAATACCGGTAAGGCTCGATGTAGCCGTTCCGGTATTGGTGGCGACCGGCAGCCTATTTCGCTGCGCAATTAAACATCCACTTGATACCGAAACGGTCGGTGAGCGTGCCCCAATAGGCACCCCAAAACATGTCTTGCAAGGCCATCTCTACCTGGCCGCCCGCCCCGAGGGCGGCAAACAGGCGATCGGTCTCACTGCGCGTATCGGGCTCGAGGTTGATATAGACGTTATTTCCCACGGTGAGCTTGAAGCCCATCGAGTCGGGAGAATCGGTCCCCATAAGCACGTGGCCGCCGAGGATCGGCAACGCGACATGCATTATCATTTTCCCCTGCGCCTCCGACAAAGTCGGCTGGCCAGGACACGGCGGGCCATCCTTGAAGCGCATAAGGGGGCCATCGAAGTCGGTTTTGAAAACCGACTTGTAAAACAGAAAGGCTTCTTCGGTATTGCCGGCGAAGTTTAGGTAAGTAGAGACGCGTGCCATGGTGAGTGAGGGATAAGGTTGAGAGTGACAGTCGGGAACAACACCTCAACGAACGACGTGGCGCAATCCGGACAGTGTGCAGAATTTTATGGCGACGTGCTCTTCCCAGAGCGCGCCAATTCTGGCCCGCGCTATCCTTGCTCGCCAAGCACGTCAGTTTGACTCCATCCGTCCCGCTTTTGCCTTCAGGTAATCTTCCTTCGGGATCAGGGCCGGACGGGCCTGTGGGCCATTTCCATATTTTTCGACAGTGCGTGTCCTTAAATTATACACATCGCCGGCGGACAGCACGAAATAAGACTTTTCCCAGCGCGGATGAGGGCGCCGCGGGTCGTGAAGAGCGACTTTCCACTTACCCCAGACTTCGAAGCGGTCGCCTTCCACGATGATCGCGGTGCCTTCGGACAGACCGATCCCCAGAAAATCGGGGAATTTTTTCACCACAGCAGTGAGATCGTCCCAACGATTTCCCCGGTTGATATGCTGGTCGATTGCTGTCTGTGGGAGGAACGCGAACCCGTGCTGGTGCTCCGGCTCCGGCGCCATGACGACGTCCGGCCCAGAAATCGCGCCGCGCACGAGGTAGTCGCCAATCACTGTGGCTCCCGCCGACGTTCCGCCAATAACCCCTCCGCGGGCGAGTACGTTGTGAAATTCCTTTTCCGTCAGCGTATTCTTGTAGGAATCGACTAAATGCCATTGTCGACCGCCCATAAACCAAACCGCGTCGGCATCTCTCAATACTTGCACGAATTCCTCTGAATTCGCCACCTGCGGATCATGGGTATGAAGCATGCGCACACGTTCGAGTCCCATTCCCCGCTTCCAAGCGCCCACCACGTGCTCTTCTTGGTACACCTTGGGTTCTCCGTTTTCCGCCCGGTTTCCTCCCGCAGTTGGAACGATTACGAACCTGGCGCCCTGCCCGCCGGCCAGATTGACGAAGGTTTCCATGATTCCCGTCCCGCGATCATCTCCTCCTCCTACGATCACGAGTCGTCCCTTGGGCAGCCTGTGCTCACTCGCACCCAGTCGCTCCGAACCCGATGGATTGTCCTGCCCGACGGCGAAGCCGGCGGCGCAGACATACGCCAGAAAGACCTGCGTGGTTCGTCTCGGGCGCAATTCCCAACGGGAGAACAACCGAGAAAACGTTTTACGAAAAGAATGCGCGGAAGACAAAATAGCGAAGGGCACCATACTCCACGACAACCGCTGGCCCCCCGAAAGGTTACCATGAAAACTTTCGTGATCGGCGGTGGCGCCAGTCGGCTATTGGCGAGAAACCGAGTGCGTACCCAATAGAAATCCGGAGCGAGAAGAGTCTTTGTCCACGGTTAAACCGCAGCGAACCTACCGCGTGATTTGTCGAAGCTGTCGATCGTGAAAGCGGGACAAAAACGCCAGGGCCGTGGCCGCCCCAAGCAGCGCCATGAACATGTCCGACTGAGTATCCCAGGGATCCCCCTGTGTTCCCAAGAACTCATCCGCGCCCTGCCCCAACGCAAGCGCGGCACCCCATTCGATCAGCTCGTAAGTCGCGCTGATGGCGAGCACGACGGAGATGACGATGAAAACCAGTATTTTTCGCCCTTGGACATGGTTGCCCCGCAGAAATATTTCCCGCGCGATCAACGCCGGAACGAAGCCCTGAAAAAAATGGCCGATGCGATCGTAAGGATTTCGCTCCAGCCCGAACATGTCTGCGATCTGAAACCCGAGCGGCACCCGGGCGTACGTGTAAGCGCCGCCAAGAATGAGTACGAGCGCGTGCACAAAGACGCAGCCATACAAAAGTCCGCTGAGGGGAAAACGGCGATACGTCGCCCAAAGAAGCGGGATCGCGATCAAAACCGGGAATACCTCCAGCAACCACGTGAGCCGATCGTAGGGCCGCACGCCCGACACGACCAGCGCGGCCACCAGCATGCTGACCGCCGCTACAAGGATTCGAGAACGCATGGTGAAAAGATCGTTTAGCCGCCGTGAACCCGGTGAGACGAATCGGTAACACTGGACTTGTCGATCCTCCTTCGAAATCCGACGCCAGGTCCTGCGACCCTTGGGCCCCGCCTCGATCTGACTACCGCAACAGCCCTCTCCTCCGATTGCCATTCTTTCATCGGGCGGTAGGATAGAAGCGCTCCCCCACATGCAACGGAAACCTCACAAGAAGACCTCCAACGCCGATCGCGATGCCCGCTCTTCCAAAGGAGCCGCCTCCCAGCCCATAACCGCGCTCCACCCATCGCAGCGGTCTGAACTGAACCGACCGTCGGCGCAGGGAGCTGCAACCGCAAGCCGCACCCGCCGCTTGCCAAATGAGACGTCTCCCCGCACCTATTCGAGTCCTGCCTGCTCGATGCCTGATATCCAAGACTGACACTCATGCAC
>CAZJLP010000047.1:0-14519 GCA_964546955.1 uncultured Opitutaceae bacterium
CCTATCAATTCACCGCGACGGGCGAAGCGACGCCCCATAATCTACCGGCTCGACGGCGCGAGTTGGCCTGCGTGCCTGCCCGCCGTTTCGTGCAGCCAACGCTGCACCCGGCCGCCCAGAAACGAGATATAGGCGGGATGGTCGTTGAGGCACGGGATCTGGCGGAAGGATTCACCCCCGGCGTCGAGGAACGTCTCCTTGCCGGATACGGAGATTTCCTCCAGCGTTTCAAGACAGTCGGCCACGAAGGCAGGGCAGAGGACCAGGAGACGTTTGACGCCCGTCTGGGGAAGACGAGCCAGCTCGTGGTCGGTGAAAGGTTCGCACCAAGGTTCCCCGGCCAGACGAGACTGAAATGAAACCGAGTGTCGGGCCGCCGAAATCGCCGCGCGTTCTACCAACGCTTTGGTTGTGGCGAATACCTGGGCGCGATAGCATGTCGCGTGCACGGGAGAGCGGGTGACACAGCAATCCGTCACTTTCATGCAGTGCGAACGAGAGCAGTCCGCTTTTTTCAAATGCCGGACCGGGACGCCATGATAGCTGAAAAGCAGATGATCGTAAGGCTCGTCCAGATACGGAGCCGCCACCGCATGCAGCGCGTCGATGTAGTCCGGATCCGCAAAGAACGGTTGAACCGTGCTGATCCGCAGGAGAGGTGCGACTTCCGTCGCAACTTCTTGAACTTTGGCCACCACGGTTTCCCAGGATGACATGGCGTAGTGGGGATATTGAGGGAAAAGGAGCAACTCGCGGATGCCATCGGCGGCAATCCCCCGAAGGACGTCCGCGATAGACGGATTTCCGTATCGCATGGCCAGGTACACGGGAACATTCGAGTCGAGCTCAATGGAAAGCTTCTGGCGTACGCTCTCGGAAATACGCATTAGCGGCGAGCCCTGGTCGGTCCAAACCGACGAGTAAGCATGCGCGGATTTCTTTGGTCGCGTGCGCAGGATGATACCCTCGAGGAGGAGCGAGCGAAGCGGAGAGGGAAGATCGATGACGCGTTTGTCGCCCAGAAACTCGCGCAGGTATCGCCGAACATCAGGAACCGAGGTCGAATCGGGAGAGCCGAGGTTCACGAGAAGCACGGCGGATACGGCGGAGGGAAAAGAGCTCATGGTTTTGACAGACTCCAGCATAGGCGAAGCGCGGCATTTCGAATATTGGCTCCGCTCCATTTCTCACTAAGGAGATTCCTTAGTCACGCCTGCATTCCCACGCCGCTGCAGCGCCCTTCGGCTCGATCGTCGGACTGCGAGAAAATCGATCTTCGGAATAGTTGAACCGGGCATGGCTGACATCGAACTTCCTCAATGCCGCAACGTCAGCTGCTGCTTTTTCATTTTCAGCGATCAGCTCGGTGAGCTCAGTTTCCATTTCGGATTTACCGGCCTTAGCCCATCTCCAGTGCGAGGCAGTCCACTTCCGGTTTGTTGCGCTACAGGGTGCGCGCCCCGTTTCCGTTTTTTCGGTGAGAGCAAGAAATGAGCACGTCTGAGCAAGATCGGCCCAGGGGGAGGGAGCGCCTCGGGTGTAGTACATGAGGTAAGACGAACAAACTTCGAAAAAATATCTCATCATGAAAACCACCCATATCTTCGTTACCGCCATTGCGGCTCTCTCAGCATCGTCCACCCTGCTCGCCGGCCCTGGCATCGACTACTGGACTCGCCGCCGCGAGCCACTCATCGAAACGCCCAAGCCCGCTGCCGCCTCCACCGCGGTCTGCCCTGACAGTCGGACCGTGCCCGTTTACGAAGTGCGCCAAGACTGGCCGAACGGCAAGGGCACAAGAAAGATCCTCAAGGTGGGTCAGAAAGTGGTGTGCAATCGCTGTGACACGGCGATCACGGCGATGCGGCCATCTGGGCACAATGGAAAAGGCCCGATGCAGCCGGTAACCCTGTCAGCGCCGCACGACTGCACCGCCAATTGCCCGAAAAGCTGAAACCAAATTTCAATCGTTCCCGCCATGAAAACCTATCGCATTCTCACCCTTGTCCTTTTCGGCGCGCTGTCGCTTCCGATCGAAGCCGCTCCTCCGAGTAAGCGAACGACGCCTGTCTTTCCGGCAAAACCGGCGGCCATCGCAATCGCGGAAAAAGCCACTCCGGCCGGCTGTGGATTCATGAGCAATCCGGCAAAGGCCAACGCCAAGTACGGGAAGTGGATTCGCTGCAGTCCTGATTCATTTAAGACCGCCCGATGCCGGACACTTTGCGAGAAATAGCATCCGTTAAGGTTACACTTCGCCGCGCCATCTCGGTAGCGCGGCGTTTTGCGGTCGCGCGCGTAGGATGATACCCTCTAGGAGGACCGAGCGACGTGGCTCGGGAAGGTCGATCACACGTTTGTCTCCAAGGAATTCTCGGAGGTATCGCCGAACATCAGGAACCGAGGTCGAATCGGGAGAGCCGAGGTTCACGAGACGCACGGCGGATACGGCGGAGGAAAAAGAGCTCTTGGTTTTGATAGACTCCAGCATAGGCGAAGCGCGAGGGGGTGTCATTTTGAGCCAGAAACCAAGCCATTCGGCACAATGCCCAAGCAACGCGTCGCAATGGGCAAAATATGCGCAGCGCAGATTTGGCGTTCTGGCAGAATAACGTGCGTCCGATTGGGCGCAGCCTCCTTTTCCTCATGTCGTCTCCGGTACCCTCTCCCTTTTCCTTCGTGACTTGCGACGCCAATGAGGCTGTCGCCTCTATTGCGTATAGACTGACTGAGTTGATCGCCATTTACCCGATCACCCCCTCCTCGACCATGGCGGAATCCTGCGACGAATGGGCCTCGCAAGGTAAGATGAATATTTGGGGTCAGATCCCTCGGGTCGTGGAAATGCAATCGGAGGGCGGGGTGGCGGGGGCGATCCATGGCGGACTGCTCGGTGGAGCCCTCACGACGACATTCACCGCTTCGCAGGGCCTGCTCCTGATGATTCCGAATCTGTACAAGATTGCGGGGGAGCTGCTGCCGATTGCGGTGCACGTGAGCGCACGCGCACTCGCCGCACAGGGTCTTTCGATTTTCGGCGACCACCAGGACGTCATGGCCTGCCGTGCCACCGGCTGCGCGCTGCTTTGCAGCAATTCTGGACAGGAAGCACACGACCTGGCGCTGGTCTCGCACGTCGCGAGCCTTCGCGCCCGACTGCCTTTTATTCACTTCTTCGATGGCTTTCGCACGTCGCACGAGGTTTCAAAGCTCTCGTTGCTTTCCGATGAGGATCTTCGCGGCTTGATCGACGAATCTGATATCGCTGCGTTTCGCGCCCGCGCGATGAGCCCGGACCGTCCGACGCTGAGGGGTACGGCCCAGAATCCTGACGTTTACTTCCAAGGTCGCGAAGCGGTGAATCGTTTTTACGATGTCCTGCCCGGTCTGGTGCAAAGCACGATGGATCGTCTCGCCTCGGCCACCGGCCGTCAGTATCGACTCATCGAATATTACGGGGATCCTGAGGCCGACCGCGTAATCGTCGCCATGGGCAGCGGTGTGGAAACCATTCGCGAGACCGTAGATTGGATGAGGAGCCGTGGTGAAAAGGTGGGAGTGGTGGCGGTGCGCCTGTTCTTACCGTTCGACGTCACGTCCTTTCTCGCTGCCATTCCTTCAACGGTAAAGAGCATCGCCGTTCTTGATCGCACCAAGGAGCCCGGATCGCTGGGCGAACCGCTGTACTTGTCCGTGGTTGCCGCTCTTACGGAGAAGCAAGCGGGTTCGGTCCTGCCGCGGGTTGTAGGAGGCCGTTATGGCCTGGGTTCCAAGGAGTTCACGCCCGGCATGGCGAAAGCCGTTTTCGAACATCTGTGGGACGCGAAGGCCCGCAATCGTTTCACGATCGGCATCAACGATGACGTCACCGGGAGCTCGCTGCGCTACGATCCTGACTTCGACCTGGAATCGGCGGATGTTCGTCGGTGCGTATTTGTGGGTCTGGGCGCGGATGGCACCGTTGGCGCGAATAAGAACTCGATCAAGATCATCGGCGAGCAAACCACGAACTTCGCCCAGGGGTATTTCGTCTACGATTCGAAGAAATCGGGGTCGATGACCACGTCTCACCTCCGCTTTGGACCGAAACCCATTCGCGCACCGTACCTCATTCGCCGCGCCGACTTTGTCGCTTGCAGTCAGTTTCAATTCGTCGGCCGGGCCGACATCCTCGGGTATGCCGCTTCCGGGGCGACGGTGCTGCTGAATTCGCCGTACTCCGCTGCGGACACGTGGAAAAAACTTCCGCGCGAATGGCAGCGCACCTTGATCGATCGGAAGCTCCGGCTTTACGTCATCGACGCGACAAAGGTCGCCGAAGCGAGCGGAATGGGCCGGCGAACAAACACGGTTCTACAAACCTGCTTTTTCGCGTTGTCGGGCGTCTTGCCAGCCGAAGAGGCCATTGCCCAGATCAAGAAGGCGATCGCAAAAACCTACGGAAAAAAAGGCGAGCAGATCGTCAAAATGAACTACGCCGCGGTCGACGCGGCACTCGCCGGACTAAACGAGGTCCCGATTCCTTCCGATGTGGCTGTGGATGCGGCGGCATCGCTTCCGCCCAGTTATACTGGTGCGCCTGACTTTGTTCGCAACGTAACGGCACGTCTTCTGGCCAACGAAGGCGATTTGATGCCGGTCAGTGCCATCCCGCTCGACGGTTGCTGGCCGACCGGTACCGCGCAATTCGAGAAGCGGAATATCGCGCTCGAGATACCTGCTTGGGATCCCGCCATCTGCATCCAATGCAACAAGTGCGCGTTGGTTTGCCCCCACGCTGCGATTCGCCCCAAATTTTTCGACCCGGCGCAACTGACGGGGGCCCCGGACACTTTCCTTTCGGTTCCTTTTCGCTCGAGTGATTTTCCCGGACAGCGTTATGCCCTGCAGGTTGCGCCTGAGGATTGCACGGGATGCTCGCTTTGCGTGCAGGTCTGTCCGGCGAAGGACAAGACCAATCCGCGCCACAAAGCGATCGATATGGTTTCGCAGCCCGAGCGGCTTGCCGCGGAGCGTGCAAATTGGGATTTTTTCCTAAAGCTGCCCGATCCCGACCGGACCAAACTGGATGTGACCTCAGTCAAGGGCACCCAGTTCATGACGCCGCTGATCGAGTTTTCAGGAGCTTGCGCCGGCTGCGGTGAAACGCCGTACCTCAAGCTCCTTACGCAATTGGTCGGAGATCGCCTGCTCATCGCCAATGCCACGGGCTGTTCGTCCATCTATGGCGGTAATTTGCCGACGACCCCGTATTGTACGAATCGGGACGGACGCGGACCGACGTGGGCCAACTCGCTGTTTGAAGACAATGCGGAGTTCGGTCTCGGTCTCCATTTAGCCGTCGAGCAACGCGCGCGCAGCGCCCGCGAGCTTGTCGCTAAACTCGCATCCCGCGTGGGGCCGGAACTCGCGCACGAACTTTTGAGCGTCAGCCAAGCGGACGAGACCGGCATCGCCGCGCAACGCGAGCGTGTGAAAGCGCTCCGCTATGCGCTGCGTCCGATCGATACGCTGGAAGCTCGGCAGCTCGAAGCCCTAGCTGACGAATTGGTGAAGAAATCGGTCTGGATCGTCGGTGGCGACGGCTGGGCCTACGATATCGGCTACGGCGGACTCGACCATGTCCTCGCCTCGGGCGCAAACGTGAAGGTTCTCGTCCTCGACACCGAAGTCTATTCCAACACAGGCGGGCAAAGTTCGAAGTCCACGCCGATGGGAGCGGTGGCGAAGTTCGCCGCCGGAGGAAAGGGCATCGCCAAAAAGGACCTCGCTTTGATGGCCATGCAATACGGACACGTCTACGTCGCTCGGATCGCTTTTGGGGCGAAGGATAATCAAGCAGTTACTGCCCTGCGTGAAGCTGAATCCTACAATGGACCGGCACTCGTGATCGCTTATTCGCATTGTATCGCGCATGGGTTCCCTCTGCATTTGGGACTCGAACAGCAGAAACTCGCCGTCGATTCAGGGTACTGGCCTCTCTTCCGTTTCGACCCAAGACTGGCGGACAAGGGAGAAGTCCCCCTGAAGCTCGATTCCGGGGCGCCGAAGATCGACCTGGCGAAGTTCACCGCCAACGAGACCCGTTTTGGCATCCTCAAGAATATCGATCCACAACGCGCTGCCGATCTCGCCGTACAGGCCCAGGCTCACGTGCGGCAGCATTACAGCCTTTATCAGCAACTTGCGGCCCCGAAAGCGACCCCGACCAATGGGCAACCGCCCGCGACGGGCGCCGCCACACCAAAACCCGTGGCGGCCCCTGCGCCATGAACCTCTCCACCACCTACCTCGGTTTGAAGCTCACCAGTCCGGTGATCGTCGGCGCCTCTCCGTTTTGCGATCAGGTCCATATCGTTCGTCAACTCCAGGAGGCAGGAGCGGGGGCGGTTGTGATGCGTTCCTTGTTCGAAGAACAAATCGATCGCGAGCAGCGAGCGCTGGTGCATCACACGGAGTCCTCGGCCGAGAGCACGTCGGAGGCGGTCTCGTTCTTTCCCACTTTCCGGGAGTACCAATTGATGCCGGATCAGTATCTGCACCAAATCGAATGGTTGAAGAAGGCGCTGGCCATTCCGGTGATCGCATCGCTCAACGGCACAAATCCCGGCGGATGGACGGATTATGCCCGACGCTTTCAGGAGGCGGGAGCGGATGCGATCGAATTGAACTTGTACACCTTGGTCACCGACCCAAAGCGATCGGCCGATCAAGTGGAAGCGGACATGCTGGAAACAGTAAGCAGGGTTTCCAGCTCGGTTCGAATTCCGGTCGCCGTGAAACTTTCGCCCTTTCACGCGTCGCTCGCCAATTTCGTCGTCTCGCTCGAAAACGCGGGGGCAGCCGGCGTGGTCATCTTCAATCGGCTTTACCAGCCCGATTTCAATCTCGACGAACTGGAGGTGGAGCCGCAGTTGAAACTCTCCGATTCCAGCGAACTGCTGCTGAGACTGCGGTGGCTTGCCATTGTGTCTCCGCATGTACGCGGATACCTCGCCGCCACCGGCGGCGCTCATACCACCGTCGACATCGTAAAGCTCATTCTCGCGGGGGCCGACGTGGTGCAGCTGGTATCGGTGTTGTTGAGGCACGGGCCTCGGGTGCTCAGTTCGCTGCTCGAAGGCCTGCGGGCCTGGATGACGGAGCGCGGCTATAGCAGCATGGACGAAATGCGGGGGGGCCTGAATCTCCGCCGTTGCCCGGATCCAGCCGCCTTCGAGAGAGCGAACTACCAAAAGATCCTGCAAAGTTGGAAAGTGTAGTCCGTGGCGCTGTCGGACACTCCTGCCATGCCGGATTCCTTCAGCCCCAAGGTAGATTCGAAATATGCGTGGGCATTCGTGAGCCGCGCCGGGCAACCGAAGCGCCGTGCAGAGGAACGGATTTGCGACTTCGACGAGATCTACGCCAACTTTGATGAAGAGACGATTCGAGCTCAGGCCAGCCGCTGCATTGACTGCCCCGACCCTTTATGTGTCAAAGGTTGTCCGCTGAATAACCGGATCCCCGAGTGGCTCGCTTTGACCGCAAAGGGGCAATTCCTCGAGGCAGCCGAGATTTCTCGCTCGACGAGCAATCTGCCCGAAATCTGTTCGCGCGTGTGCCCGCAGGAACGACTTTGTGAAGGAGCCTGCATTCTTAACTGTCGAACACAGCCGGTTGCGATCGGGGCAGTGGAGCGGTTTATCAACGATTACGCATTCGCGCGACATGCAGTAGAGCTTCCCTTGGTTCCGCCAAACGGCTTCACCGTGGCGGTGATCGGCTCCGGACCCGGTGGGATCGCGTGCGCGGACGAACTGGCCAAGCTCGGCTATGACGTCACCGTGTTCGAGGCGCTAAAGATTCCAGGGGGCCTGCTGGTGAATGGTATTCCTGCTTTCAAACTGGAAAAACGCCTCGTAGCGCGGCGAGTGGAATTACTGGAAAAACGTGGCGTAAAATTCCGACTGGGGCTGCGGATTGGCTGGGATATGACGCTGACCGAACTGCGGAGAAAGTTCAACGCCGTGTTCCTGGGGGTGGGGGCGCAGAAACCGAAAGGCCTGGACGTGCCGGGCGGAACTCTCGGCGGCGTGGTGAATGCACTTCCATTCCTGATTCAAAAAAATGTGGGCCCGGCGAGCCTCGATCATCCGCCGATCGACGTAGCCGGTAAGCGGGTGGCGGTGCTTGGTGGCGGCGACACGGCGATGGATTGCCTACGCACTGCCTTGCGCAGCGGAGCGAAAGAGGCGGTATGCCTCTATCGTCGCGACTTCGCCAACATGCCTGGCAGCCGCAAAGAGTACGCCAATGCGTTGGAGGAAGGCGCGCGGTTCGAATTTCTCGTCAACCCCACGGAGATACGTGGTCGTTCCGATGGGTCGTTGTCGGACATCCGTTGCGTGCGCATGGAGTTGGGCGCAGCCGATTCATCGGGACGCCGCAAGCCGCGGGCGGTTCCGGGATCCGAGTTTGAGGTGGCCGCGGATATACTCCTCGTCGCCTACGGTTTTGACCCTGTGCCATTCCCTCCGGAATCCGAGTTCGCCAAACTCAAAACGGATGAATGGGGCGGCCTGGCGGTCGATCGCGATCAAATGACCAGCATTGAGGGAGTATTCGCCGGTGGCGATTCCGTCCGAGGTCCGAGCCTGGTCGTGCACGCCGTCCGCGACGGTCGCCAAGCCGCGGCGGGAATACACCGCCGATTGAGCGTGCGTTAAATAACGCGCAATAGGGCAGGCGCAAATATCCCGAGTACAATGATCATCGCCGCGCAGGCGACGAGGGACAGGGCTGCGGCGGCCGGTACTTTGATCCGCTTTACGCCTTCGGCCGCCGGCGCGACCACCGCCTGTTTCAGGACCAGAAGATAATAGTACAGCGACACCGCGCTGAGAAAGAGCGCGCCGATCGCCAGCCAACCTGCCGCGTTCGTGAGCCCGCCCATTTTGAGTGCGGCGGCATAGACGAAGAATTTTCCGAAAAAGCCGGCCAGAGGTGGGATCCCCGCCAGTGAAAGGATAAAAACCACCAGGCATCCAGCGAGTAGGGGAGAGCGCCGGTGCAACCCCGCCAGGTCCGTGATCTTGTCACAGGCGCCAGCCTGCTCCACCGAAGCGATCACGGCGAATGCTCCCACGGTCGCGAGTCCGTAGGTGAACGCGTAATAGAAAATACCCGCGAAGCCGGCGGTCCCGACCGTGAGAAGACCGAGCAGCAGTGAGCCAGCGTGAGCGATCGCGGAATAAGCCAGTAGCCGACGTACATTGGTTTGAGCCAAAGCCGCGATATTTCCCAGCAGCATGGAGCTTCCGGCAAGGAGCGCAACCGCCTCAGACCAGCCCGGCGTCCCATAGGGAAGTGTCAAGTCGCCGGCCGCTGTGCCCAGGCCCGGCCACAGGAGCCGGCTGAACAGCACAAGAGCGCTGAGTTTGGAAGCCGACGCTATGAGCGCGGCCGCGGGCGGTGGGGCCCCCTGGTAGGCGTCCGGAGCCCACAGATGAAACGGAGCGGCCGCCGTTTTGTATCCCAGAGCGACCACGATCATGGCCAAAGCCAAGGATCGGAGCGAAGTCGCGGCCCCATTTGTCAGCGCCGCCGCGATCTGGGGCAATTCAATCGATCCTGCAATGCCGTAGAGGAGACTGAAGCCGAACAAGAGAAACGCCGCTGACATTCCGCCGAACAGAAAATATTTCAACGCCGCTTCGGACGACTCGCGGCGCGAGGCATCGAACCCCGTCAACACGTACAGCGACAAGCTTGCCAACTCGAGCGCGAGAAATGTCACGAGCAGTTGCTGCGCGGCAGCCATCAAAAGAAGACCGACCGTAGCGAACAGGAGAAGGGCGACGTATTCCGAGGGACGGCGGGACACCCGTGTCCCCGTAGTCGCGCCGAAGACGAAAAGCGCCAGAACAAGCACTCCCCCTCGGGTGGCCACCGCGAACGAATCGAACATAAAAACCTGACCAAATACAGCGCCCCGGGCGCCACCCGTATAGGTCAGGATGAGTGCGGTCGCGACCGCCAGGCCGCCCACTGTCAGGGCGATGTTTAGCCGTCGCTTTTCCGGGCTTTTGCGAAACGAAGCGAGATCCAGCGCGAGGGTCAAGAAAGCGCCGGCCACGAGGGTGGCTTCAGGCGCCAATGCGCGGGCGAGTCCAAAATAGTCGTGGTTCATGTCAAACCCCCGATCAGCGCCGACTTCATGTAGGGGTTCTCGAGGCTTGGAATGATCCAGTGAAGCAAGAGATCGGGTTTCAGGCCGATCAGCACCGCTGCCGCGATCAGCAGGAGGGCGCCCGTTTTCTCGGGAGCCGTGATGGCAGCCATCGGATGCTCCGCGCTGCCGCCGGCGTCGGGACGGTGGGCGCCGAAAAACGACACGTGAATCGCCCGGAGGGTGAAGGCTGCGGCGATCAGGACTCCTCCGATCGCAACGAACGCCCAAATTGGGGACGTCTTCCATGCACCAATGAGAATATTCAGCTCCGCGGGAAAACCGCTGAAGCCGGGCATACCCATGGAAGCCAATCCAGCCAGCACAAACACCGTCGCCGCGAAGGGCATCTGACGGTGTAGCGGAAGCAGACGAAGTTCCTCCAATTTTCGGGTGTGAGTTCGCTCGTAGACCATGCGGCCGACGACTGCGAAGAGGAGTCCGGCGATAACTCCGTGGGAAAACATCTGCAACACGGCCCCCGCGACCCCTTCGGTATTTGCCGCCGCGAGGCCCAGCAGGACGAAACCCATGTGGCTCACGCTCGAATAACCGATCACGAACTTGAAGTCGTCCTGCACGAGCGCGACGAGTCCGGCGTAAAGGATCCCCGCGATCGCCAGCCACGCGATGGTGGACTGAAAGTAGGCAAAGCCAGTCGGGAAAAGCGGCAGGGCCACCCGCAGGCAGCCATAGGCACCGAGTTTCATGACCACCCCCGCTAGCAGCATCGAGGCGGCGGTCGGGGCCGCCACATGCCCGGTGGGCGCCCAGGTGTGAAAAGGAAACAGGCCGGCGAGCACGGCAAAGCCGCCGAACGTCAAGGCGAACATGGCAATTTGCTGTCCCGCACTGAACTTTCCCGCCTCCACCGCCAGGTCCACCAACGAAAAGCTCTGCGCCCCGCCGGTGGTGTAGGCCCATAGCAATCCCACGAGGACCAACGCACTGCCGGCAAAAGAATACAGCACGAGTTTCATCGCGCCGTACTCGCGGTCGGTGGAACCCCACTTCGCGATGAGGAAGTACTTGGGCACAATCGCGATTTCGTAGAACACGAAGAAGAGAAACGCGTCCGCGCTGAGAAAAACGCCATACACGCCGCCGATGAGCGTCAAGTAGCAGGCGAAGAATTCGCCAGCACGGTCGACAATGTTCCAGGAGAAAAGGACACCGGCTGTCGCCGCGAGTCCGGTCAAGACCAGCAGGGTCAAGCTGATGCCGTCGGCGGACAGATGATAGCGGATTCCGAAGGTCGGGATCCAAGGCATATCAATAAGTGAGTGAGGGGTTGAGGAAGGAATGAAACCTACCGCTGCCGCAATGACGATCGCCCAGGCGATCGCTGCGGTCGCGAGCGCGACCCACCGCGCAACAGCGGCCGAACGAATCCCAGCCACCAGCGCTACCAGCGCGCCCGCAAAAGAGACGTAGATGGTGAACGGTAGGTGCGTCATTTGAGCATGGCTTGACGAACCCAGAGCGTGATCGCCGGGTTGAAGAGTCCGGTCAGTAGGTGAGGAAGGACGCCCAACAACAGCATGAGCGCCGCGAAAGTCCCCAAAACGGATTTCTCGACCGCATTCAGGTCCGGAAACGTCCCGGCCGCGGCTCCGGCGCGTGGACCATGGAACACGCGCTGCCAGAACGTGAGCAGGAACAATGCGGTGGCGAACAGGCCGAGACAGGCAATCGCTGCCGCCCAGGGAGCCAGTCCGAAGACACCGCGAAAAATCAGAACCTCTCCGACAAATCCGTTCAGTCCGGGCAGGCCGAGCGAACTGAAAAGAGTCACACCGCAGAGACCGGCAAAAATCGGAGCTGCGCTTCGCACGCCGCCAAAATCAGCGAGTCCACGCCGCTCGCCGGCGCGTTTTTCCAGCACGGCGATGCAAAAGAAAAGTGCCGCCCCGGAAATCCCGTGATTGAACATCTGCAGTAGCGCGCCCGCCATGGCTGAGGTGGCGGCCCGGCCAAGCGCGGGATCGGGCCCGCTTTGCGATGCCACGGCAAAGAGGGCGAGCAGGCAGTAGCTGAGGTGATTGATCGATGAATACGCGACCATGCGTTTGAGGTCGGTCTGCCTCAGGGCAGCGAATGCGCTCAGCACCACGCCCGCCACGGCTAGGCCAAGCAGGGGAGACGCCGCCCCTTGAAGTTCGGCCGGGAAAAGCGGCCACAGGATCCTCACGAAGGCGTACATGCCCATTTTCGACATGACTCCGGTCAGGAACATGGAGACGCCGCTCGGAGCCTCGCTGTAGGCACTGGGCAGCCAGGTGTGAAAAGGAAAGAGAGGAACTTTGACCGCGAGCCCGAGAAGTACGCCGAAGAATACGGCCTGAGGCGCCCACCCGTCGATGGCCGCCAATTTGGCGCGCAACGTGCCATTGGCCGCGAGTTGGGCAAGCTCGCCAAACCCGAGCTCACCGGTCGCGACAAAAATAGCGGCGAATCCCAGCAGCATGAACACACTGCCACCGACGGTGTAGAGCACGAATTGGTAGGCCGCGCGGGTCGCTGCTGGTCCGCCCCAGAGTTTGATCAGAAAGAAGGCGGGTACCAGGCTGAGTTCCCAGAAGAGAAACCAGTGGAAGAAATCCAGCGCGAGAAAAGTCCCCAAAGCGGCGCTCTGCAGGAAAAGAAAAAGCGCGTGAAAAATTCGAGGCGAGTACTCGTTGGTCCGACTGCACAGCAGGCACGCCGGCGCCACGACCGCGGTGAGAAGCACGAGCAACAGACTCATTCCGTCGAGTCCCAGATGATAGTGGACGTTCAGCGTGCTAATCCAGGTCAGGCGCTCGGTGAATTGGAATCCGGCTGCATGCGGATCGAAGTTGGCCAGAAGCACCGTCCCCAAAACCGCGGTGGACAAGCTTGCGGCCAGACCCAGCACCCGAGCCGCCGAGTTACTTATTCGCGGGCTCAACGAGAGAAGCACCGCTCCAAGCGAAGGACCGAAAACCACGAGGCTGAGCCAGGGCAGTGGGTTCATGTGGGGCCTCCCGCGAACGCAAGGAAAGCGAGAATGACAAAAGCCACGGCGATCGTCCTGAGATAGGATTGCGGAGTCCCGGTTTGGATCCGTGCGTAAGCCGCACCATTGGCGCGGAGTTTCTTGGTGATGAGATCGAAGCTCGCGTTGAGACCCCGTTCATCACACCGGCGGTTCATGCGACCCCCGAATTCACCCAAACGCCCAAGAAGCGAAACTGCGCCGCCGATCACATGGCGGTCGAGCGCATCCGAAAGAATCGAGGCGGCTCGCGTCAGCCTTCCGAACGTGGCACGGTAGAGCTCGTCGAACTTGAAACGTGCATTCGCGAAACTGAAGACAGTCGGGGCGAAGCTCTCCAACGGATCCTGCGCGTCGCTGGCGCTGCGTGGCCTCCGGCCGTAGACAAACCAACCCAGCGCCACTCCCGCGCCGACCAAGCCTATCGAGGCAAGGAGTTCAGTGACACTTTCGATCAGGTGTCCACCTTCCGTTGGCTTGCCCAGCAGCTGCGACTGCAGCCACGGCCACGCCGGTGTCCCGAGGAAGCCGAGGCCTACCGCTACGACTGCCAAAACCACCAGGGGACCGGTCATGACGGCCGGATTCTCGTGCGCATGGTCAGCCGCTTCGCTTCGAGCGAAGCCGAAGAAAACGTAGAGCAAAAGACGGGTTGTGTAGAAGGCAGTAAGACCCACCGCCGATATTCCCATCAAGAACGGCAGCTGAGAAACGTGCCAATGACCCGCTGCGGTCAGGATCGCCTCCTTGCTCCAGAATCCGGAGAAAAGGAAGGGGATTCCAGAAAGCGCCATCGTACCCACGGCAAACGTGGCAAAGGTGACCCGCATCCTTCGCGACAGACCGCCGAGTCTGCGAATATCCTGCTCGTGGTGTGCCGCGTGAATGACCGACCCGGCGCAGAGAAACAGCAGCGCTTTGAAGAAGGCGTGCGTGAGGAGGTGGAAGATAGCCGCCACCCATGAACCCACGCCCAGCGCCAGCATCATGTAGCCGAGCTGGGAAACGGTGGAAAAGGCTAGGACCCGTTTGATGTCGAATTGCGCCAGGCCCATGCAGGCTCCCAGAAGCGCGGTGATGGCTCCGACAAAGGCGACCACGGTGAGCGCGTGAACGGGCACGCCGGCCAAAACCAAATCGGCCGCCATGAGTGGGTAGACACGAGCGATCAAAAAGACGCCTGCCGCCACCATCGTCGCGGCATGGATCAGCGCGCTGACCGGTGTCGGCCCTTCCATCGCGTCCGGCAACCACACGTGCAGCGGGAACTGGGCGCTCTTGCCCATCGCGCCG
>CAZJLP010000047.1:14529-40496 GCA_964546955.1 uncultured Opitutaceae bacterium
ATTGGCCCGACTTCCCAAGCGCGCCGCAGAAAACCAGCAGACCGATTGCCGTGGAAAGCGCCACCCCCCCGACGACCGTCTGCCCCGTAAGCATCGCGAGCGGCCCAGCTTCAAGGCAACCGCGGCCTGCATCGTAGAAGAGCAGGGTGTCCGTGGAGTGGTATAGCCAGAGCATGCCCAGCAACAATCCGAGATCGCCAATGCGAGTCGTGATGAAGGCCTTCTTTGCCGCGGCGGCCGCCTCCGGTTTGTGAAACCAAAATCCGATCAAAAGATACGATGCGAGCCCGACCAGTTCCCAGCAGATAAACAGCAGCAGCAGGCTGTTGGAGATCAGAACTCCCAGCATGGCTGCCGCAAAAAGGCTGAGAAAACAGAAGAAGCGCGTGAAATTGGCGTCCTGCTTCATGTAGCCCAAACTGAAAACAAAGATCAACGTACCCACGAAGCACACCATGACGCACATGAACGCCGTCAGGGGGTCGAGCAGCCAGCCCAGGCGAACGGACCCGTCTCCCAGCGCGAACCAGGAGAAATTGAAGACAAGGTGTTCGGCCGGCGCGGCCAGTGCCCGCAGCAACGCGAGGACCGACAACACCAGCGCTCCCAGCATGCCGAAAATCGCTGCTGTGGCCGAGAGTCTTCGACCTGAGCGGGGCGTGAACGCTCCAATGCCCGCCGCGAGGAGAGGCAGACAGGGGATGAGCCAGAGATACGAAACGATCCCGTTCATTAGCCTTTCAAACGTGAGGCCTCCTCTAGCCTGATGTTTTGTTGATGACGGTAGATCGCGATCACCAGTGCGAGGCCGACCGCTGCTTCCGCCGCCGCGACTGCAATGGAAAAGAGGACAAACACGATGCCGCTCAGCGGTTCGACGGACGGACTGAAGCGCCAAAATGCGATAAAGTTGAGATTCGCCGCGTTGAGCATCAGCTCGACACCTAAAAGGACGAGGATCGCATTGCCGCGGGCCAACGCGGCCGCCAGACCAATCGCGAAGAGCAGCGCCGAAACGATCAGGCAACCTTCGAGCGGCGTCATAGCGGGTCCTCCGGTTTTGAACTCGTGGAGCGAGCCGCGACCGTGACCGCTCCGATTAACGCGACGGTGAGCAAGGCCCCGATAATGAGCAGCGCGGCGGCATGCGTCCCCATCAGGCTGGTCCCGATCTCACGCACGGTCGCGGTGGGAGCGGCGCGGGCAGACCACGGCAATGGGCTAGACAGTACGCCGTAGACCAACACCCCGGCCACGCCCGCCCCCGTCAGTACGGCGATGACCCCTCGCCGGAAGCTCACTCGGGACATCGGATTCCGCGGGGAAGGTTGTCCGGTCAATAGCACCGCGAAGAGTACGACCATCGAGATTGCGCCTGCATAGACCAGAGCCTGCGCAAAGGCGGCGAACTGTGCGTCCGCCCACAGATAAAGCACCGCAAGGGAAAGCCAGCTGACGACCAGCAGCAGCGCGCTGTGGATAAGATTGCGCAAGCTCAGCGCGACACCTGCCGTGCCGAGAAGAACAAGCGCAATGAGGGTCAGCCACAGGTTCATGTGGGGGCAAAGCGGTAGTTTCGTCGGCCGAGGCCGGCGGTGAGTTTGCGACCGAGCACCACGAACGGAACAACGAGGACGGCGATTATCCCGATCCAGCGCGCGAGCTGTAGCGGCGCCGACCAGGTTTCGCTAAGTTGCCAGAAGACCGTCGCCACCACGTTCACGAGCGAAAGGGGAACTAAAAACTTCCAGGCAAATCGCATGAGCTGATCCATGCGCAGGCGGGGAAGCGTGGCGCGGATCCAGATGAAGCTCACGAGCAGGCCGATGAGTTTGACCCCAAACCAGAGGTAAGAAGGCAGAAAATTCAGAAATGCGAACGGCGCCTGCCAGCCGCCCAGAAACAAGGTTACACCGAGTCCGCACAACGCGCACATGCCGAAGTACTCGGCCATGAAGAAAAGGGCGTATTTGAAGCCGGAGTACTCTGTGAGATGTCCAGCCACGAGTTCGCTCTCTGCTTCAGGAAGGTCGAAAGGGGAGCGGTTCGATTCCGCGAGAGCGGAGACCATAAAAGTCAAGAAAGCGGCAAATCCGCAGGGGCTGAAAACGTGCCAGTCGGGAAAGAACCCCAGAGTCGTCCCGCCTTGACCGATGACGATCCGCGCCGGTGAGAGCGTGCCCGCCATCATTACGATAGGGACGACCGAGAGCAGCAGGGGAAGTTCGTAGCTGATGAGTTGCGCGAGCGCGCGCATGGCCGCCAGGAGCGAGTATTTGTTGTGGCTGGCCCAGCCCGCCATGAAGATCGCCAGCTCGGTCGAGGCGCTCGCGGCGAAGAAGTACAGGAGCCCTGAGTCGAGCTGAAGTGGGACGAGGTGCCGGCCGAAGGGAATTACCGCAAAGGTCAGCAGCGAAAACGCGACCAGTGCCACCGGGGCGAGGAAATGCAATACGGGATCTGCGGCGCGCGGCACGATATCTTCTTTCGTTAGCATCTTGATGCCATCCGCGAACGGTTGGAGGCAGCCGAACGGGCCCGTGCGGTTTGGGCCCGGCCGGTTTTGAATCCGACCGAGAATTTTTCGCTCTGCCAGAGTCAGGAAGGCGAAGAGCAGGCCGAATACGCTCAGGATGCTCGCGATGGCGAGCGCGCTATTTGCAATCCAGCGCACGGGGTCCGGCAAGGAGCCCGTTGCCCAGTCGCGGAGCACGACGGGCAGCCGTTCGAGAAAATTTTCTGCGGCGAAAACGACGGTGCTCATCGGACTGTGTGCGCCGTCTGGCCCACCTGAGCGGGAGTTTTCGCCGTTGCTGCGCCCTTGGCCGCTGCAGCACGGGCTTTCTCCTCCGCTGCCTTGCGGTCGGCGGCGAGCCGCGTATCGACTTCGCTGGCTTCGGAGGGACGAATGGAATGGAAATAGCTGTTCGGCTTGGCGAGGTGTTCCTTCTGTAGAAGCAATGCCTGGAAGCGGTCGCGCGTTGCGATCTCGTATACCTGATCCATTTTGATGGAGTCGAAAGGACAGACTTCCGCGCAAATTTGGCACCCCATGCACACGGAGGCATCAATGGTGAAGACGGCGGGATACAGCTGCATTTTCCCCCCGGCGTCCGTTTTCTTGTCCTTGCTCTTCTCGATGTAAATGCACTGCGCTGGGCACTCTTTCTCGCAGATCTGGCAGGCGACACAGCGCAGCGTGCCCAGCGGATCATTTTCATCGTCGCAGACGAGAAATGGAAAACTGCGGTAGGTCTCTGGTAAAATCGTCTTTTGCTCAGGGTACTCCGTCGTCACGAGCCGCTTGGGATCGTGAAAGCTTCCGACGAAATTTTTCGCCGTGACTGCGAGACCTTGAATGAGTCCTGAACCGAGCATGGGAAGACGAATTATGAATCAAGAATGGATAATGCAGGATGGAGCCGCGGAGCAGAGGAAAGGGGCGAGAGATTCAGGGAGTTCTTGAGTTTCTTCATTCTGCATCCTCCGCTTCTCATTTGCCTTTCACCGGTCCACTTCCCCCAGGACAATGTCGATGCTGCCTAGTATGATGACGGAATCTGCGACGGTATGGCCGACACACAGATCCTCGAGGATGGTCAGGTTAACAAAGGAAGGAGGCCGCACTCGGTAACGGTACGGATTGGGGCCGCCGTCACTCACCAGGTAGAAGCCGATTTCGCCTTTCGGACCTTCGATGCGTCCGTACGCTTCGCCCACTTTGGGGCGGAGACCGCGGAGTTTCGCCTTGGGATCCATCACGGGTCCGGCCGGGATTCCACTCAAGGCTTGACGAAGGATGGAGAGGGATTCGCGCATCTCCAACATGCGCACCATGTAGCGATCGTACACATCTCCGTGCTCTCCCAAAGGAACGCGGAAGGGGAAGTGGGAATACAGGCCGTACGGTTCCGCTTTCCGGAGGTCGTACGCGACGCCCGACGCGCGGAGCATCGGCCCGGTAATACCTGCTGAGACGGCGAGGGCGGCGGAGAGGCAGCCGACACCTTGGGTGCGGGCCATAAGAATCTCGTTTCCGGTGATCAGCGCCTCATACTCGTCGAGGAAGGATCCGTAGCCTTCGACCACCGATTGCGCAGCGGCAAGCCACGCGGCGGACGGGTCGACACGACAGCCTCCGAAGCGCTGAAAGTTGCACATCATGCGGGAGCCACTCAGGGATTCGAAGAGATCGAGTATCTTTTCCCGCTCCCGAAAGGCGTACATCAGCGGCGTGCCGCTGCAGCCGCAGTCCTGAAGGAGAAATCCCGCCAAACAGGTGTGATTGAGCAGCCGGGTGAGCTCTGCCAGTATGATTCGGAGGTACTCGGCCCTCTCCGGCACGACGAGCCCCGCCAGTTTCTCGACGCTCAGCGCGTACGCCCAGTTGTTGGTCATCGAACACAAGTAATCGAGCCGGTCGGTGTACGGCATGGATCCGAGATAGCTGGTGTTCTCCGCCAGTTTCTCGTGGTTGCGATGAAGGTACCCGAAGACGGGCTTCAGTTTGACGATCGTTTCGCCGTCCAGCGTGGCCACCATCCGAAAGACCCCGTGGGTCGAGGGGTGGTGCGGTCCCATCGAGACCTCCAGCAGATCGCCGTGCGGAGGCAACGATCCCACCGGTCCGACAATCAACTCTGGCGACCCGGACCCTACTGTGGCTTCGCCGATCATGACTTTATCCCTCCCGCAGCGACAGGGCGGTGGCGCTTTGCTTTTGCCATCACTTCGTTGTGGGCGGTCGGCTCCCACTCGTAGTCGTCCGGCTCGATGTAGTCTTTCCTCATGGGATGATCCTTAAAATCGTCCCACATCAGGATGCGTCTAAGATCGGGGTGCCCCTCGAAAACGACGCCAAAGAGATCGTAGACTTCGCGTTCCTGGAATTCGCAGGAGCGCCACACAGGTGTCAACGACGGCAGCGTGACATTCGCCCTTCGATCGTTGCTTCGCAACCGGAGAATGACCCCTGTTTGAGGGAGGGTCATCGAATACAGGTGGTAGACCACTTCGAGGAAGCCGGGCTCGATGCGTTTCACCTTTTGCTCCGCCGTTTTCGTCGTGCCATCGGCCGCAACGACGAGTGTTTTGACTGTATCCAGGACTTCGCGTTCGGGCCAATCGATGCCGGTCACATTCGAACAATAGTCGAGACGCAACCGTGGGTCGTCTCGGAGAAAATGCGCGATCTCTTTGGCGCGGCCCGCATCGATGAGCAGCGAATGTTGCGCTGAAGGCGAAGGATTGGAGATGACGGCAAGCTTCGCGGAGGGAAAACGAACCAGAAGGCGCGCGCGGATCTGTTCAAGGGTTTCCATGGGCTTATGACTTCGGCTCCGTCACCGCAGCCGGCGGCTGCCATAATTCGGGGTTTGCCGGCGGATCGATGTCGTGTGGTCCGTGATTCGGTACCAGGCAGTCGCAATGCGGACCGCTTTGGAGATGCCGCGGAGCGTCGTGGCCGAAGATGGTTTGTCCGCGAATCTTTTCCTGCAATTGCATCAATCCGTGGAGCAGGGCCTCCGGACGCGGCGGGCAGCCGGGGATGTAGAGATCGACCGGGATGAAGCGATCGATCCCCTTGAGAACATTGTAGCCCTGTTTGAACGGCCCGCCCGAAATGGCGCACGCTCCCATCGCGATGCAGTACTTTGGCTCAGGCATTTGATTCCACAGTCGCACAACGGACGGCGCCATCTTCTTTGTGACTGTCCCCGAAACGATCAGAAGGTCGGCTTGGCGCGGCGATGGTCGGAAGACTTCCGAACCGAATCGGGCGATGTCGAAGCGCGCCATCGACGCGGCAATCATCTCGATGGCGCAGCAGGCGAGTCCAAACTGCAAAGGCCAGATGGAGTGGCTTCGGCCCCAGTTGTAGAGGTCTTCGAAAGTCGTGAGCAGAATTCCGTGGCGACGTAGCTCGTCCCGGTCGGCCTGGGAGATTGTTGGAGTGGAATTCATTTCCATTCGAGATGACCGTTGCCCCAAGCCCAAACCAAACCCTCCGCCAGCATCAGGACGAAAATCAGCATCGCAAGCAGGGCGCCGGTGGGCAGGGCCGTCAGTGTGACGGCAAAGGGAAGAAGAAAAATCACCTCAACGTCGAAAATCAGGAATAGAATAGCGTAGAGGTAGTAGTGCGCCTTGAACTGGATCCACGCATCGCCTTTGGGCGGAACTCCGCATTCGTAGATGTCGTTCTTCGATGAACTCGGTTTTGGCGGTTGGAAGAAGCGGAACCAGAGGCGAGCCACCATTAGCATCACCACCGGAAACGCTACCGCCGCCAGAAGGAACAGGCTAAGGAACGCATAGGACGGTTCGTTCATAGTGGAGTAGCTGGCGCATGATGCCCGAATCCCATTAACTTGGCTCAGGATTCCTTGGCAGAAGCTGCGCATTTCTTGCTCAGAGGCTCGATCACTCCCTCTCAGTCTCCCGCGGATGGGCGAGGCGCGACGTCATGCTCTTCAGCCGCGACCGACGATCGAGAGGTGCGCAACTCAAAACACAAAACGCAAAACCCAAAATCAATCGCGCCGAATCACATGCTACACATACTCGCGGTATACCGGCACAAACATCCGCTCGCGCAGCGACTCCATCAGATCGCTCGGCTTCGGGGTCGTAGCCAATCCTGCTCCGTAAGCCTCTTCTGCCACGGCCGCCGCAATCCGCAGCGAGACGTCGCGAATCTTCGTTAGTGCCGGGTACACTCTTCCCAGCGCGAGATCTTCCGGCGTGACCATTGCTGCCAGCGTGTATGCGGCGCGCAGAAACATGCGCTCGGTCACTTGGCGCGCTCCGGTCGCCAAAGCGCCAAAACCTACGCCGGGAAAGATATAGATGTTGTTTCCCTGCCCGGAAACAAAACGCCGACCGTTCATTTCGAACGGCGGAAAAGGACTGCCGCTCGCAAAGACCGCGCGCCCGTTTGTGCACACATACGCTTCTTCCGCGGAGCACTCCGCTTTTGATGTGGGATTGGAGAGTGCGAACACAATCGGGCGTTCGTTAAGCCGAGCCATCGTGGCCAAGACTTCCGGCGTAAACGTCGAAGGCATTCCGGATACCCCAATCAAGGCCGTGGGTTTGATCGCTCGTATCGCCTCGCCCAACGATTCGACGAAAGGGTGTTCGTGGGCGTAAGGAACCTTATGCTCAGCAAGGTCACTCCGCGCTTTTACGACCAGACCTTTTGAGTCGACGAACCAGCAGCAGCGGCGAGCCGTCGCTTCGGACATTCCATGGGCAACTGCCGCCGCGACAAACAGGTCGGCGATGCCCGTTCCCGCTTCGCCCGCTCCCAGAAAGAGGAGACGTTGATCGGGCAGCATGCCGCCGGTCAGACGAAGCGCTGCAATGATGCCGGCCAGCGCGACCGCGGCGGTGCCCTGGATGTCGTCGTTGAAGCTAGGCAACCGCTGCCGGTACTGCTTGAGCAGTCGGAAGGCGTTGGAGTTTCCGAAGTCTTCCCACTGAAGCAACGCATGCGGAAAAACGGTGGTAACCGCGTCGACAAACTCCGCAAGGAAGGCGTCATAGACGGCTCCCCGGGCACGTCGTTCCCGGATGCCAATGTAGAACTCTCCGTTCAGGAGCTCCTCGTTGTTCGTTCCGACGTCCAGCGTAATAGGGAGTGTGTAGTAGGGATGTACGCCGGCGCAGGCCGTATACAAGGCAAGCTTGCCGACCGGGATGCCCATGCCGAGCGCGCCCAGGTCCCCGAGCCCGAGAATGCGTTCGCCATCGGTGACGACGATGAGCCGGGCTCCTTCATGCGGCCATGAGCGCAGAATCTCCGCGATGCGTCCGCGTTCAGAAAGGGTGATAAAGAGCCCTCGTGAACGCCGGAAGATCGCACCGTACTCGAGGCAAGCCTGCCCGACGGTAGGGGTATAGATGAGCGGCACCATCTCCTCCAGGTGCTCGGTTACGAGCCGATAGAATAAAACTTCGTTTCGATTCTGAAGATTGGTGAGGTAAATGTATTTTTCGAGAGGATCGGTTTTGCGGCGCACCGCCGCCAAGCTGCGGGTGACTTGCTCGTCGAGGGTGAAGACGCGTGGCGGCAACAAGCCCCGTAGACCCAATGCATCTCGTTCCTTGTCCGTGAACGCTGTGCCCTTGTTGAGCAACGGATCCGCCAACAGCGCCGGGCCGCGTTGATGCAGCGGCAGACCCCAGGGAGACAATCCCGACGCTGGGTTGAACGAAACCATGACCCATTCTAGCTGAAGTGGTGATGTCTGCCTCCGCGGTTCTTGCCGTATACTATGCGCCTTTGGTCAATCGCTGCGCTTTTGTTCTGGGTTTACGGCATCCGCCGCCGGCGATGATTTCTTGAGCCGCTCCAATTCCAACGGATGTTCCTCCAGCATCTCCTTCTCGGACATTCGGCCGGTCAACCAAGCCAGGTTCATGGGGTACACGTCAGGATTGAAGATCACGAAATAGAAGTGCCAGACCACGATTGCGAGCGTTGCTAGAATCGCCTCGTAGAAGTGAATCGTGCGGGCGATATCGTAACCTAGCTTCGTCAAGTAGCCCATGGAGGCATTCTCAAACCACAGCACGATCCCCGTCACCGTCATGAGAAACGTGCCCCAGACCAACGCCCAATATTCGAGTTTCTCAATGTAGCTGAAGCGCGGAAAGGCCGGCTTTGTTGCGGCTAGCCCGAGGTTGTACCGCAGGACCTGCCAGGGATCCGTCAAGTCGCGCCACCGCGGCAAGAGATCCGAAAGCAAACTGCGCCCAGGCCGGGAAAACGCGAGGTACAAGCCGTGCCAGAGTCCGGCCAGGATCATCGCGATGCCGCCGCCGCGGTGGAGCCAACCGCGCCACTCGAAGGTTCGCACGCTCAGGTCGCGAATGGCGGCCACCCACCAGGCTTCGGGATACCGCAGCATGAAGCCTGTGACCACCAGCAGCACGAAGCTGATGACCAACGCGGCGTGCTGCAGGCGCTCATGGAGCGTCATGCGGAGGTACAAGCGATGCGCGACATGCTCCTCCGCGATGATTCCCTTCTGAATGGCCAGCTTTCGCCGAATCTTTTTCACGAAATCGAGACCGTTGTGGACCGCCATCGCCCCGACGATTCCCACGATAAGGAATACATAGATGGTCTGGATCAGGTAGAGGAGGGGATGATTTCCCTTCTCCTCGCCTTTCGCTTCCGCGCTGACGTGAACCTGGCCGACCGTAAACCGGGCGTTGGCTCCGGGGTGGCACTGGCCGCAGGTGGAGGCGAGGTTGTCCTTGTGAACGCTCGAAGTGGGATCGAGGTGGGACTTGATCGCGTGGGAGCGATGGCAACTCGCACAGTTGACCACCTCAACCGATCCTCCCCGCACCGCCAAGCCGTGGTAGCTATCGGAAAACGTGGAAAAGGTATGTGAGGCGATTCCGTACTTCTTCGTCAGCTTCAGAGAAGCGTGACAGTCCGCGCAGACTTGCTGGGCCACATTCGCTTTATGGACAGGCGACGCGGGGTCAGCGTGCTCCCGTATATCGTGCTCCCCGTGACAGTCGGTACACGTGGCGGAATCCACGTTACCTTTTGCCAGCGCCGCGGCATGCACGCTTTCGCCAAACTCATGACCGCTCTTCTGATGACACTGCGAACAGGTTTTAGCGACGTGCCGCTTGTTTAGTCGCGCCCCGGGAACCATCGCCCGATTCATCTCATGAGCGCCGTGGCAATCGACGCAGTTCGCGGCCTCGGCCTTTCCGCGGCTGAGTGCAGCGCCATGAACGCTGCGTTCGAAAAGAGCCGCGAAATGGGAACCGCGCAACGACTGGCTGGCAACTGCGGCGTCTTTCACGTGACAGGACTCGCACTGCTTCGTTTGAATTAGTTTGAGCTCGAGCGGGGCGGCAGTTCCAGCGCGCGCCACCACGGAGGTGCGGTGGCAGCTCAGACAATCGGGAGCCGATGGCGTGTTGTTCTGAACGGCGAGACCGTGGGCGGATTGATCGAACTGTTCGCGTTCCTTCTCGTGGCAGACGCCGCACGCCACGACTCTGTCTTTTACTGAAGTATGAAACGGGGTCGCCTTGGTTGCCACCACTTCGTGCTTCCCGTGGCACTCCGTGCAAGCAGTGTCTTTGCCCTCAGGTATTGGATTTAGAACTAAGCGGCGGTGGAAGCTGTGTTTGGCGCCCGTCCTTTCGTGGCACGAGAGGCAGTCAACGGCTACCGGCGTTTTCCGATGCGGCGTGCTGTTGCCGTCGTAACCGTCGTGACAATCCGCGCAGTCCAGCGACTTGTGCACAGACTTGCCTGCGGCCGCTTCATCGAAGAAGAGCGACAGGTTCCGACCCCCTCTCAGCATCGTCAGCGTAGTGTCGCTGTGGCACTCCAGGCAGGCTGCATTGGGCGACTGAGCGGTTTGAGTGGGTGACGGCGCAATGTCCGCAGCTTGCACGCCCGCTGCGAACGCACCCAACTTGAGCATCAGCGCCAGTCGGGTGACCACGATTGATCCGGAATTTAGATTGCGGAGGTGCATGTGAAATGCGGCATGTGGATCGTAACGACTTGCCTTCCACGTTTGCTCCGCGCGCATTCGACAAAGCTGCGCGGAAATTGACCGGCCAACGCGATGATGCCGAGTCCGTCGGTCCGCGGATCATCAACGAGGCGTCCATGCGCCCCGCTTATACCCAATCACAAGATCTGCCCAGCGAACGCCAAGATGTGCTGAGCCAGTCGGCCAAATTCCGGATAGAGTAGGGTCTCGGAATTTTCGACCCCTATGGCAACTCTCTCCGATCGGCTTGAGCAGAATGTCCCCGGAAAGTACTACGTCGATTCCACCTGTATCGACTGCGACCAGTGCCGCGCGTCCGCGCCGCAATACTTCAAACGACACGAAGCCTCCGGAGGGTCGATCGTTCACACGCAACCGAGCACCCCCGAAGCATGCGCTGAAATCGAGCAGATCATGGAAGATTGCGCTTCGAATTCGATCGGGAACGATGGGGAGGGGACATGAGCCATGCATGATTTGGTCGTTGGCCTGGCCGGTTCGGGGGGCGATGGCATCGTTTCCGCGGGCGAGGCCCTCATTCAGTCGGCGGCGAAGGAGGGTTATTTTGCCATCCTCACCAAGAGCTTTGGGTCGCAAATCCGGGGAGGGGAATCGTCGTGCCGGCTGCGTATCGCCACAGGGCCGGTTCTCAATCCCAGCGGTGCGCTCGATGTCGCGGTAGTCCTCAACTGGGACGACTTTCTGCGCTTCGGAACCGAATTGCTAGTCAACGACAAGACGCTTGTCATTTATGAGAAAAAAACGGGTCTCCCGCCACACAACCTTCCGATCGGCAAAACAGATCCTGCGCTCACCTTCGAGGTGCCAATCGAGGAGCTGGCCTTCAAGGCGGCGGATACTGCGCAAGCTAAGAACAATGTTGTTCTCGGGCTGCTCGCGGCGTGGCTCGGGTTGTCGAGTGAGAGCATTTTGAGCGGGATTCGAACCAAACTCGCGGCAAAAGGAGGCGCGGTCGTTCAAGCCAACGAACGCGCGTTCGCCGCCGGTTTCGAGCATGCCACCTCACACACGATTCCAAGCAATTATCGGATAATTGGGCCGCGCAAACCCGCGACAGATCGAGAAGTCGTCGACGGAAACGAAATGTGCGCGCGGGCGGCTCTATTTGCCGGCTGTAAATTTTTTGGCGGTTATCCCATCACCCCTGCAACCGAGATCATGCAGCATCTGCAGCGCGATATTTGGAAGCACCAGGGGGTGCTGCTGCAGGCGGAAGACGAAATAGCCGGCATTGGCGCCGCGATTGGAGCATCTTTCGCCGGCAAAAAGGCGATGACAGCCACCTCCGGCCCGGGCCTTTCACTCAAGGCAGAGATGCTCGGCCTGGCGAGTGCCGCCGAACTCCCCCTGGTTTGTGTCAATGTGCAGCGCGGCGGCCCATCAACCGGGATGCCGACGAAGCGCGAGCAATCCGACCTTTTTGCTTCTGTGTTCTCGTCGCACGGCGACACCGTCCGGCCGGTGCTCGCTCCGATCGGAGTCGCCGATACCTTTGGCCTCACGGTCGAGGCCTTCAATATCGCGGAACAGTACCAGACTCCCGTCATTGTCCTTTCCGACCAAGAAATCGCTCAACGAAAAGAGACTATCGACCCCCTCGACCTCAGGAGTTTCCCGGTGGTGAATCGATTGTCTCCCTCCGAGCTTGAGCTGGTGAACTACCGCCGGTTTCTTCTCACCGAGAGCGGCGTGAGCCCCATCAGTCACCCGGGGATGAGGGGCGGCAACTATTTGGCCGCGGGGATTGAGCACGATGAACGCGGAGCGCCCACTGCCAACGGCGAGATGCATGCGCGGATGAACGACAAGCGCCTGCATAAATTGGACTCCCTCAAGCGTCGGCGTGACCTTTTCGTGATCGAAGGGGATCCTGAGGCCAAAGTCGGGGTGATCAGCTGGGGCAGTGTTGCCGGGGTGGCTCTCGAAGCGGTTCGTGCCGCTCGGGCGCAAGGAATTCCCATCAAACTGATGATCCCGAAGCTGCTGTACCCCGTTGCCGAGACGATCTACGAAGAGTTTTTCGATTCCGTGCCGGCCGGGCTCGTCGTGGAGCAATCCCACCAGGGCCAGTTGCACCGCATTATTCGGATGTGGGTCAATGTCCCGCGGAGTTTCGTTGCGATGGCGCGCAGTGGGGCGAATCCGATCACAGGGCGGGAAGTGCTGGAACAGATCCGGCAACTGGCTGGCCCTATCGCCAAACCTTTTCGCCGGCACAAAAACGATTTTCTCCATTCCGCATGATCTCTCCTTGTCAAGGCAGTGAGAACTTGCCCGCAAGACCTGTGTTGACGGTTAAGGATTTTCGCAGCGACCTGAAGCCGATCTGGTGTCCGGGTTGCGGCGATTTCGGGGTACTGACAGCGATATATCGTGCGCTGGCCGCTATCGGTCGGCCGGCGCACGAAATTGCCTTTGTCTCGGGTATCGGCTGCTCGAGCCGAATACCCGGCTACACGACGGCCTACGGTTTCAACAGCCTCCACGGCCGGGCATTGCCGATCGCACAGGGAATAAAACTGGCAAATCCGGAGTTGCTCGTGCTCGTTGCAGGCGGCGACGGCGATGGATTTTCCATCGGAGGCGGACATGTGCCGCATGCAATTCGGCGCAACTTAGACCTCACCTATATCGTGATGGATAACCAGGTGTATGGCCTGACGAAAGGGCAAGTGTCGCCCACGTCCACGCGTGGAACGAAAACGCCGACCTCCCTCTACGGTTCACTCGAGCAGCCCGTCAATCCGCTCCTTTACGTCCTGGCCTACGGCGCAGGCTTTGTCGCGCAAGCGGTACCGGCAGATTTGGACGGGTTAACCGCGATTATCGAAGAAGCGATACGCTACCCGGGTTTTTCGTTCGTGAACGTTCAGTCTCCGTGTGTGAGTTTCGGCCCCCCAGACAGCCAGATCAAAATCCAGAAAACCAGGATGCGTAAACTCTCGGACGAAGGTCATTCCTCCTCGAACCTTCCCGGCGCCATCGCCCTTGCTCAAACGTACCAAGACACTCTCTACACCGGTGTGTTTTACCGAAATCCGAATCCACCGCGCACCTACGAATCCGAAGTGTTAGCTTTGCGATCTCGATTCCAGAGTACTTAAGCCCCGTCACTCCTTGTTGGCTCCGCGAAAACGGAAGCCGATTTACTCGTCCCCCTGAATCGTTTGGTCGGTCGGCGAACCCCGCCAGAAAAAGCGTCGCTAAAGCCGATGAGCTTCGTTTTTGGAGCATGGGGATTTTTGCCGTGAGTGTCGTCGCAGCGTAATTCTGGGCCGTGTTTTCAGGGCTGGTTCTCTGGATGGGATCCACGGCTATGCCGCGACCGCACTCTTGTTTCGATCCCAGATTGTCAGTCCGAGGAGAGGTTGCGGTTTAACCCAGCGGCTGAGAAGAATACTGGCAACATAGCCCACCGTCATGCACGAGGCCAGAGCAACAAATCCGTGCAGAAACACGTTCGTCGTCGTGTAAAATTGTACCCAGCACGTGAAACCGATGCTCGCGACAGCTCCGACAATCACGCCTGGCGCGTTGGCGCGTCGGGTGAGCAAGCCAAGCGCGAAAACGCCCGGTATTCCGCCTCCGATGAGCGCGATCAGTTTCAAGAACGTCTCCCACAGCGATCCGACATTTTGATAGGCGAGAAACGACGCCATCAGTGTGGCGATCATTCCGCAAGCCAACGTTGACCGACGGGCGAAACGCATCCGCCGGGCTGCGGGCGCAGCGGGTCGAAGTACCTCATGAAAATCGGTGACGAGAATGGCAGCGGTGGAATTCATCGCGCTGCTCAATGCTCCCATCGATACGGCAAATAAGCCGGCGACGATCAGTCCAACGAAACCGGTCGGAAGTTCATTGACGATGAAGTAAGGGAATATCACGTCATTGGGCAGATTGTCCGCGAGCCGTTCAGGGTGCTTGCGATAGTACGCCCAAAGTGCGGTTCCGGTGAAGAAAAATACGCCGCACGTCAACAGACCGATGATGTTCCCGACGATGACGGTGCGTTGCGCTTGGCGCAGTGTCGCCGTCGCGAAGCTTCTCTGCATGAGGGGCTGGTCGGCTGTGTTGATAAACACCGTGGCGACAAACATCCCCGCAAAGACAATGAAAGTCGGTTCAGAGAGATCCCACTCCCAAGCCACCAGGCGAAACTTGCCTGCCTCGTTCCCTGTGCGGATGATTTCTCCCAATCCGCCCGCATCGTTCACCAAAAACCATACAGCGACCGATACCCCGGCGGCCATGACAGCGGCTTGCAGGACATCGGTCCACACCACGGCTTTGAATCCTCCTTCCATGGAGTAAATCGTAGTGACGGCGCCCATCACGCAGATACTCGCGTACACGTTGAGTCCCGTGACGGTCGAGAGTGCGAGCGCCGGCAGAAGCAAAACGACACTCATTCGGCCAAATATCTTGAGCATGATGGCGAGCGCGGCGCTGATCCACCGCACGCGTCGATCGAATCGTCGTTCGAGATATCCAAAAACGGTTGCGTGATTGAGTTCGCGCAGCAGGTGAACGAAAAAGAGGCCCACCAACATCCCGGCAAACGCTTGGGCGGGCGCGGACCCCGCCGCGAGCCAATCCGTTCGGTAACTGGTCGCGGGCAACGCCATGAAGCTGATGCTGCTCGTTGCCGTGGCGAAATAGCTGATAGCCGAGGCCCACCACACCATCTTTTTGCCGTCTAGAAAGAAGTCGCCACTCGAGTTTTGTTTTCGCCGAGCGCACCAGTGACCAACCCCTAGGTTAACGATGAAATAGAGAATCAGCAGGACATAGTCGGGCCACGAAAGCATGCGCGGCTCGAAAACCGCAGGCAACGGGCTGACGGCCAAGGTATCTGTCATCGGAATAGCACGGGTAAATCACTCTTGGCCACACTGGATGCATTCGGATCGCGGCGAGCAAAACCGAACGCGTGGGGTAGGTAGCCATCCGTGAACTAGGGAGTCGTTCGGAATGTTTCAACCACGCAGTTCACAGTCGGAAATGCCTCGGCGTCGACTGAAGTTCTCGCCGGCGTTTTCCGAAGCGCGACGTGTTCTCGTCGGCCAATGCGGATAAAACCTTTGCCAAAAAGAGAGTTTTCTCTTGAAGCTGACTGAAGGAGGAAGCTTCCGGTTGCCACGGAGGCGCCGGAACCAGGTGGTAATCCCCTGGTCGAAGCGCCGATCTTACGCACCGGGTTTCCCCCACCTCGTTTGCTCATTAATACCCCTACCTTGATGCCTTATGTCTGACAGCCATTTTGTTACCATGGCAGATGTGGCTCGTGCCGCTGGTGTGCACGTTTCTACCGTCTCGCTCGGTCTGCGCAACAGCTCACTCCTGCCCGAAGCCACTCGCAAGGCAGTCCAAGAAGTCGCGAAAAGACTCAATTATCGACCGCATCCCGATATTGCGACGCTGATGCAGCGTCGTCGTCGTGGAAAAAAGGAAAACAGCACGTCGGTCGTGGCTTTTGTCACTGCCCACGAGACGCGAGATGGTTGGCGGAAGTTCAACACCTCTTTCGGCACCGGGTTGCTCGAAGGAGCGCGGCAACGCGCCGCCGATACCGGGTTTCGCGTTGACGAGTTTTGGGTTTACGAAGGCGGGATGAACACCCGGCGATTTTGCAGCATCCTCGAAGCGCGCAATATCCACGGGATCCTGCTCGCGCCCCTTCCCCTTTCCAATCGGACATTGAATCTGAATTGGGAAAAATTTTCGGTGGTCGCTTACGGGCTCACCGCGGCAGCACCCCTGCACAAGGTATCGAACGATCATTTCGGTGCGATGGTGATGGCGTATGAACAGTGCCGAAAGCTTGGATATCGTCGCATCGGCTTTGCGACCAATGCGGAGGTGCACCAGAAGGTTGAGATGCGCTGGCTGGCAGCGTATCTCGCAAGCCAAGGTCAGCATTCAACCTTGGAAAGATTGCCGCCGTTGATCGCGGAAGAGTGGTCCGAAGCCGTGGTGCGATCCTGGCTGACGGCCCATCGTCCCGACGTCATCATTTCAAACCATCCCGATCCCTTGCAGCGCTGGTTGGCGTCCTGGGGGCTGGTAGTGCCGCAGGACCTCGGTCTCGTCTCCCTCAGCGGCTCATGTCCTTCCGACCCAACGAGCGGAATTTGCCAGCGGCCGGAGATTCTGGGCGCTCGGGGCCTCGATCTGCTCGGACGGCTGATATCTCGCAATGAAACGGGCGTACCCGCGGTGCCGGAAACTTTACTGGTGAAGGGCGAATGGAATCCGGGCACCACGGTCGACACGACCGCGGGGAGGCGCGAGGAAAGGTGTCCAGAGTTTGTCGGGGTCGATTAGTGCCACCGGCAGAAAAAGGATGCCGGGGCCCCGTGAATCCTCAATTGCCGGCTACTCCGAATCGAGGCGCGCGCAGACCGTCTGCGCACTGCTGACACGACTCCTGCCGGCCAAATGCGGAACCGGATGCCGACTTTCCGCCGCGGCACCGGATTTTGTTTTTCCGATCGGACGGGAAGCCGTGAAGGCGGCGGTTCCTGCCCGCCAGAACGAATTTGTCTGTGGCCGGGCGGCCGCGCGTGACGCCATGGCCTGCATTGGCGCGGCGATCGGACCCATCCCGCTCGGGCCGCGAGGCGCCCCAATTTGGCCGGCGGATCTGATCGGTAGCATTGCCCACAAAAAAGGCATCGCGGTGGCCGTGGTCGCGCGACAGTCCGAAATCGTCGCTCTGGGGGTGGACATCGAGGAAACCGGCGCAGTGACCGAAGAGATCTGGCCCGAAATTTTCGTCGCCCCGGAAAGAGCTTTTCTCGGTACTTTGCCACCCCCGCAACGCACCGCGTATGCGACGGCGATGTTCGCGGTGAAAGAAGCATTCTACAAATTTCAGTATCCTCATACTGCCGAGTGGTTGGAGTTCAAAGACGTTGAGGTGAGTCCTCACGATACTTCCTCGCAGTGGCTGATTCGGCCGAACCGTCCCTTGTCAATCGGCGGCGAGGCCCGGTCCACATTCCTAGGTCGGACTGCAATGCAAGAAGGAGATACGCTGGCGGCGGTGAGTTTGCCGGCAACAGATGACAATCTTCCGGCAGCGAGTCTGAAGTGACGCCACAGAAAGGTACGTCATTTGCGACACCTTCAAATCGTTGAATCGGGGGGCTTGTCCGTTGACAGGCGAAAGAGAGCGCGGGTTTGATCGCTTCGGCGGGGAGAGCGCCTGACCAGCGTGAAATCCCATTTCCCTTTCCGAGCTTTCTCCATCGTGCCCTCACTATTCCGTCTCCCCTCCGATGCCGAGGCCCGCAACGCGCCGCACTTCCCTCGTGCAAGGTGCGACGGGTGGTCGATGTTTCGCGCGGATCTTAATCCATGAGACAAGCAGACGTCCAATCGCCTCCCGTGTGTCGAATCGAGCCCCAAGACGTGGCCTTCGGACCGACCATCGAGTCGATGAATTTTCTCAACGAAGCAGCAGGGCGTTTTCCTGATGCGATCTCGTTTGCTGCCGGGCGGCCGCCCGATGGTTTTGTCGCGGCTACGCAGGTCGGCTCGTGGCTGCAGCATTACGTGGAACACCGGGCGATAAAGAGCAAAACGACCCTCGAATGGCTCCGGTTGGGACAGTACTCAGATACAGCAGGTGTAATTCGCGACCTGATCGTCAAGTATGTCGAGTGCGACGAAGACGTGACTGTGAAGGTGGATGATTGCATCATCACAAACGGGTTTCAGGAAGCATTGCTGGTTCAATTGATCCAGCTCGCCCGGGCGGGCGGAGCGGTGCTCACGCTGGATCCGACCTATGTGGGTCTCTCCGGCGCGGCGATGGCGGCGGGCATACCCGTTTTCGCTGTGCCTGCGAGCGAGGATCCGGCCAAGGATCTGGCGCAGGCGGCCCGTGCAGCACGCGCCGCGGGACATCAGGTCCTGGCTGCGTATGTCATCGCCGATTTTTCAAACCCATCGGGCGAGGTCATGAGCGTTGACCAGCGTCGCGCCCTTTTAGCGATGGCGGAGAAGCATGACGTCCTGCTGCTCGAAGACGCTGCGTATCGGATCTTTTCGTACGACGCTCCGCGCTTGCCCTCTCTTTTGTCGCTGGATACGTCCGACCGGGTTGTTTATCTCGGCTCGTTTGCGAAGATTTTTTTGCCCGGTGTGCGCGTGGGTTTTTCCGTCCGTCGCGCGGTGAGTGGCCGGCTCCGGCCGCTGGTCGTCGATCCGATCGCGGTGAAAAGCTTTACCACGGTCGCGACGTCACCGATAGCGCAGGGCATTGTCGGCGGGTTCCTTTTGGAGGCGAATTTTAAGGTTTCCGAGTGGAATACGACACGGATCGCGTATTGTCGCGCCAATCGCGATATCATGCTGACCGCTTTGGCCGAAGCTTTTGCGGGGGTGGAGGGGGTGACATGGTCGCGGCCACGTGGAGGATTTTTTGTGGTCATCTCGCTTTCAAGGGAGTTTACAGCGGAGAACCTGATCGAGGTTGCGCGCGATTTCGGCGTCATTGTTACGCCGATGAGTTTCTTTTCACCGAGCGGAGGATTGTCGGACAAAATACGGCTTTCGTTCAGTAACGTAACCCCAGATCAAATACGCGCAGGAGTGAAACGCCTCGCGGACTATTTATTATGAACCAAGAAAATACTGTTCTCAGCAAAAGCATTGCCAGCAGCAACTTCACCATGACAATCGACCATGTCGCGATCGCGGTGAAAGACGTTGAAGAGGGCATCCGCTGGTATTGCGAAAATCTCGGATTCCAGCTTCTTGAACGGCGTGTGACCAAAGGGGAGCACACGTCCATGCGGTCCGCGGTTGTGAAATCCGGGGCCGCGGTGGTTGTGTTGATCCAAGGCGATTCGCCCGACTCCCAAGTGAGTCGATTCATCGAGAACTTTGGCCCGGGCGTTCAGCATCTCGCGTTCGCCGTGGACGATCTCGACGCTGCATTGGATCAGCTTGGCGGCGGCGATCCGGGAATCGCCGGAGCCCCGGAGATCGATCCGATCGACGGGGAAGGCATACGACAGGTGTTCCTCCGCCGCGATCCGGGTTCAGGGGTGCGGATTGAGCTGATCGAGCGCAAAGGCGGTCAGTTCAACGACAAGTCGGTGGAGAAGCTGTTTCGCGCATTCGAGGAAAAGCAGTTGTTCTGAGAGTCCTGCGGTCAGAGCAACAAATCAATTGGCTGGGAACGCTAGGAACTCACGTATGCCGCAGCGACGATGGGTCGGCCTAAACGGTTTCTGCGAGACAGCCCGTCGCAATCTTCCGCCCGCCATTTACGATTATCTGGAAGGTGGCGCGGATGACGAATGGTCGGTGCGCAATAACATCGAGGCGATTGATCGTTACGAGCTTGTTTCGCACTGCCTCGTCGATGTAAGCGTCCTCGACCCAAGCATTGAGCTGCTGGGAACAAAGCTGGCCCTCCCATTGATGCTCGCTCCCGCTGCGGGCCTTCGGCTTTTTCATCCCGATAAAGAGCTGGGTGTGGCACGGGCGTCCGCGAAGGCTGGAGTCTTTTTCTCGCTGTCGACCATGGCGACTTCGTCGATCGAAGAGGTGGCGTGTCAGCCAAGCGGCCCGCGGATGTTTCAGATTTACCTGCACAAGGATCGCGGCCTGACGCGCGAATTTGTCAACCGTTGCCGTGCGGCGGGATTTCAAGCGCTTTGCCTGACGGTCGACGCCCCCGTGGGAGGAAATCGCGAGCGCGACGCGAGGTCCGGCATGGAAATGCCACCGCGCTTGTCCTGGCGAAACCTTCCAGGTTACCTTTCGCGGCCAAGGTGGTCGTCGCGCTTTTTTCTGCGTCGCGATTTCCGCTTTGCCAACATCGAGGGTCGGGTCGATCCAGCCACGCTGAATGCCATGAGTGTGGCGGATTATATCAATCGCCACTTTGATCGGACAGTCACATGGAAGGACCTGGAATGGCTGGTGGGGCTGTGGGACGGTCCTTTCGTTCTCAAAGGAATTCTCTCTTCCCACGACGCTCGCGAGGCAATGAAGGCGGGAGTCACGGCGCTGATGATTTCAAACCATGGAGGTCGTCAGCTCGATGGCGCGGTTGCGCCGATTGACTGTATCCGGCCGATTCGGGATACGGTGGGAGGATCCCTCGAGTTGATCGTCGATGGAGGTATTCGACGCGGCTCGCACGTGCTTAAGGCCCTGGCCTTGGGCGCGAATGCGTGCTCCATCGGAAGACCCTACCTTTACGCGCTGGCTGCGGGAGGGGGAAAGGGAGTCGAGCGCTACTTGGAGCTGCTGAAGGACGATATCTTCCGCAGCATGGCATTGCTCGGCTGTCGATCCCTGCGGGAATTGGATGGACGGTTCTTACGGTGCGAGAATCACAGGGAGGACCAGCATTCCGTTGCAGGTTTCCAGAGGGCCACCTGACGGGCGGCTTAGGAGAATGTCATCGCGGGCACGCGGCCGTGCCACAGAAATCGGAGTTAGCGCCGACTTAAAGGCTTGTTCCAAGATTTAGGCGGGCGAACTCGGACGCGAGAACCTTGCCGATCTGCGCGCTGGGTTGGGGTTTCATCATGTCGTTGTGCGCGCAGCCAATCGGGTGCACGTTGACTTCTCCGCTCACATAGGGCTCCCAGGCCCTGGCCGCGGTGAGATCGGGTGCGCCCGGGGCCGCGGCAAAGAACACGACGTCGCCTCTAAAGAAGCCCGGGGAGAACTCGCGAATGAGGCGTATGCAATTGAGCTCGGCCTGATTGAAGTACTCGATCTGTTCGGTCGATAAGACGGCGGACCAGCGCGTCTGATGGACCTTTCGCTTATAGGCGATGAACCCGGGGTCTTCCACCTGCACGGGCTGATCCTTTTCAGGTAGATGGGAGTCAAGGAGTGCCACGAAATCTACCTGTTCACCCTTCTGTTGGAGCCGGGTCGCGATTGCATGAGCGATGACCCCTCCGCGCGACCAACCGAGAAGCCGATAGGGGCCCGACGACTGTACGCTTTTCATGTCATTGATACAGTCGTCGATCAGATCGAGAAATGTAGCCGGCAGCGGTTGCGACGACGTTAATCCTCGATCCTGCAAACCATACAGCGGGTATTGATCTGGCAGATGACGGAGAAAAGCGCCATAACACCAGGCGACGCCGCCGCCCGGGGCGACGCAGAAAAGCGCCGGTTCCGTCCCGCCCGTTCTCAGCGGAAGCAAGCTGGCGAATTGGTCCGTTTCCGTGCCGTGGGTCAGGCGGGCCGCCACGCCAGAGACGGTGGGCGCCTCGAATAAATCGCGGATCGAGAGGTCCGCGCCCAATGATGCCCGAATTCCACTGATCAAGCGTGTTGCGAGCAAGGAGTGGCCGCCCAATTCGAAGAAGTTGTCATCGAGCCCAACGGGATTCTCCAAACCGAGAGTTTCAGCAAACAGTCCGCTCAATGTCATCTGCACCGCTGATGCCGGCGTACGTGAGGCGCTGCTTCTCGGTTCCGGGCTAGGCAACGCCTTGCGGTCGAGTTTTCCGTTCGGGTTGAGGGGGAGGTGATTCAGGACGACGAAGGCAGAGGGGACGAGATAGTCGGGCAGGGTTTTTTGAAGATAAGATCGAAGCGCGGATCCGAGGCCCGAGGTGGAACTCGGCTGAGAGGGGGTGTTGGCGAGGGACAGGTAATGGGGCGTCGTTTTATGCTTAGTACGCTCCGAATCCCAGGTCGGATTAAAAATCACCTCGCAGGGGGCGGATTCTCCCACGCTTCGCCACGCGAGACTGACCCCCCAACGCTCAGCCAGCAGGGGAAACCGATCCAAATCGGCGGCGGCGGGAACCGAGAGACTTCCTTTAAATGCGCCCACCAACGTGACATCGGATTGTGGCGCACGCAGTTGGTGCACGGCTTGGAGGCAAGGCGCTATGCGTCGGTCGAGAATACCGCGCAATCCCAGGGAGAGTCGCGGGTTTCGACGTAACTTTTGCTCGACCTTCAACTGCCAGTTGCCGGGGGAATCCCAGGAGATCCATTCGGTGGGCGATTGCAGACTTTGTTTGTCGTCGAGGTGAAAAGTGACGTCATAGCGGAAGCGAGAAATCTCGTTGTCATAGTCCCCGCGCTTCGGCGCGATCTGGCATCGCCCGAGTTTGGAGGACTGGTGACAAAAAGCCTGAAAAAGGCAGGGGTCGATCACGAGCTCCTCGTCGTTTCGTTGCGCTTCTGAAATACGTTGGCGCAAGAGGTCGAGAGGCGTTTCCGCGGTGGCTTTGTGCAGCTGGACGGAGGTATGATAGGCCTCGAGCAAGGGGAGACTGCGGACGTCACCGATGAAGATGTGCCCGCCTGGGCGGGTCACGCGTTCGGCTTCGGCCAGGACCTGAAGAAGATACTGGACGCTCGGGAAATACTGGACGACCGAGTTGAGAATCACCAAGTCCACGCTGTCGTTCGCAAGGAAAGACAAGTCGTGCGCCGGACGCTGCTCCAGGACCACATGGGAAAGGTCTTCGCGAGTTTTGAGATACCCGTTAAGTTTACCCAGTACCGTGGAGGAAAAATCCGTGCCGACGAACGTCTCGCACGCCCCCGCGAGGCGCGTGAGCAACAAGCCCGTGCCGCAACCGATTTCCAGGACACGCTTTGGGTTCAACGCCCGCAGTCTTGACACGGTTTCTTCCACCCAAATCGCCATCTCTTTTGTCGGAATCGGTTCCCCCGTGTAGCTACTCCGCCAAATTTGGGTGTCGAAATCCGCGGCCGTGGAAGAATCGGTTTCGTAGAGAGAATCATAGACTTCCTGCCAGTGGGCGACGCGCGCATCGTCCTGCGTGCTGCTCGGACGCTGAATGGGCACAACATATGCCACCAAACGATTTTCTCCGGGCTGGTCTTCACGGGCGATGACGGCCGCCTGAGCGACGTCCGGGGAGGCAAGGAGTGCCCGCTCGATTTCTCCGAGCTCAACCCGGAAGCCGCGAATCTTGACTTGGTGATCGGTGCGCCCGAGGAAGTCGAGTTCACCATCGGAACGCCATTTGGCGAGGTCTCCGGTGCGGTACATGCGCGAGCCGGGTTCGCCGAGCGGGTCGGCCAGAAAGCGTTCCGCCGTGAGCGCGGGTCGATTGAGATAGCCGCGAGCCAACCCATTTCCTGCGAGATAAAGTTCACCCGCCACGCCCACTGGCACAGGCCGGAGTGTGGAATCCAGCACATATGCGCGGGTGTTGGCAATCGGTCGCCCAATGGGCACAGTTGAGGAGAACGTTTTCTCCAGCAATGCAAACGTGGAGTAAGTCGTATCTTCCGTGGGCCCGTAGAGATTGAATAATCGCTCGACCTGCGGGCATTGGTACACGGCGTTGACCAAGGAGGGCTGCAGCGCTTCGCCGGCGAGATTGACCGTGCGCACTCCGGCCGGGACACCGCCCACGCGCAGCAGTTCGGCCATCGCGGAGGGGACGGTATTTATCAGTGTCACTTCTCCCGCCTGTGGAAGCTGTGGTAGCTGGAGCGCGTTTTCCGCCAAGATCACGGAGCCTCCACATGTGAGCGGGAGGTAGAGCTCAAAGATCGATAAATCGAAGCAGATCGAGGTAGACGCGAGCATACCGGCGACGTCGATCGGAGAAAAAACTTCGCCCGCCCAGCGAAGAAAATCGACCACACTGCGATGTTCGAGGATCACGCCTTTCGGCCGGCCCGTCGACCCGGAGGTATAGATGATGTAGGCGGGGTGCTCCGGACTGAGAGGTGAGATTCGTGAAGTATCGTCGGGGTCTTGGGAGGAATGGAGGCGTAACTTGTCGCAGGTGCGACTGTCGTCGACAACAAGCAGTGGGATTTCCCTCCCGAACGCGTCGGCCGTGTGAGCAGTGACAAGAAGAAGTTTCGGCTTTGCATCCTCGAGCATGAAGGCGAGGCGGTCTCGCGGGTAACTGCTGTCCAGTGGAAGGTAAGAAGCGCCGCTTTTCAGCACCGCAAGCAATCCCACCATTAACTCCAGCGATCGCGGAAGAGAGAGCGCGATGATCTCGCCGGGGCCACCCCCGAGCTCGATCAGATGATGGGCGAGTCGATTTGCCCGGGCGTTGAGTTCGGCGTAGGTGAGGGTCGTCTCGGCAAAACGGACCGCAATGGCGGCCGGGGTTTTTCTCGTCTGCTCTTCGATCAACTGCGGGAGTGTCGCGGAGGTCAAGGGACGGGTCGGCCCTGTCCCTCTCTCCAGAAGTAGACGCGTCTCGTCCGCGGACAAGATATTCGCCGCTCCGATTCGCTGCTGCGGATCGTCCGAAAGGACTTCCAGCAGGCGGATGAACCGTTGCACAATAAATTCGACCGACCTGCGCTCGAAGAGATCGGTGCTATATTCGACCACTCCGGCCATGCCCTCCGCCTTGCCGTCCCGCCCACGCCTTTCCGTGAGGTAAATTGTGAGATCGAATTTGGAAATATTCAGTCCTGCAGTCACGGCCGCGGGCACGATCCGCGCTGGACCATGAGGTTCTTCATGCGAAGCGGCTTCCAGGTTCTGGAAGGCCAGCATCACTTGGAACAAGGGCTGGTGAGACAGTGAACGAACTGGATTGAGGAGTTCGACCAGCCGCTCGAACGGCACGTCTTGGTGAGCGTAGGCGTCGAGGTCCGTGCGGCGAACGCGAGTCAAGAGCTCGGCGAAGCTGGGATCCGCGGAAGTATCGATGCGCAAGACGAGGGTATTGACGAAAAAACCGATCAGTTCATCCAGATGTTGGTCGGTCCGACCCGCGATGGGACTCCCAATGGGAATGTCCACTCCCGCGCCGAGCCGTGTCAGCAGGGCGGCCAACCCAGCTTGAACAACCATGAAGAGGCTGACGTCAAATTCGCGCGCGACGGTGCATAAACGCTCATGCAGCGTTGCCGGGATGCGCAGAGCGATTCTTTCGCCTCGATATGTGGCGACGGCCGGCCGCGGACGATCCAGGGGCAGACTGAGTTGATCCGGCAGGTTGGCGAGATTCCGCTTCCAATAGTCCAACTGCCGGTTGATCAGGCTGTCGGCTTCCGATTCGCTTCCCAGCAAGGTCTGCTGCCAGAGCGTATAGTCGGCGTATTGCACCGGCAGTGGAACCCAATCCGGGGCGCGTCCTTGGCACCGCGCTTCGTATGCCCGGGTCAGATCCTTGGTCAGCGGCGCCAACGACCACCCGTCGCTTGCGATATGATGCAGGACCAGGAGCAGAACGTGTTCGGTGTCGTTGAGCGCGAAGAGATCGGCGCGAAGCGGAAGATCGCGACCGAGATCAAATCCGGCCTTAAGTTTTTCAACCAGGTGATTTTCGAGCTTCTCCTGCGTTGTGGGTATGATCGAAAAGCGGAGCGCAGCTTCTTGGGGAGGCAAGATTCGCTGGTAAGGGGTGCCGAGTTTTTCGGGGAAGACGGTGCGAAGGCTTTCGTGCC
>CAZJLP010000048.1:0-39280 GCA_964546955.1 uncultured Opitutaceae bacterium
CCCGTGCTGGCGCGATCGGCCAAGGACCGCATCATTTTCTGGAACGTGGGAACGGAAAAGCTCTACGGCTTCACGAAAGAGGAGGCCCTCGGCCAGACCAGTCACCTGCTGCTGGGAGCCAGCTATCCGGAGCCGCTGGAAAAAATTCAGGCGCGCCTGCTGCGCCAGGGTCACTGGGAGGGGGAGGTGGCCCACCGTCGGAAAAATGGAGAAACGGTCTGGGTATACAGCCAGTGGGTCGTACATCAGGACGAGCAGCAAAAAGTTCGCGCGGTCCTCGAGGTCAACGCCGATATCACCGGCCGAAAACTGGCGGAAAAAGCGCTGCTCGAAAGCGAAAAACTGAATCGCAGCATTCTCGAGAGCAGTCCCGATTGCATCAAACTGCTCGATGCGGAAGCCCGCCTCGTTTTTATCAGCCCCCGCGGGCAGCAATTGATGGAGATAGCCAATCCCGATGCCGTCTTGGGAGCGTACTGGCCCAGCCTCTGGGAGGGCGAAGGCCGCACGGCGGCCGAACAGGCGTATCGCGAAGCCTCGACCGGCCGCACCGCGCGCTTCCAGGCCTTCCGCCGCACCGTCAAAGGCACGCCAAAATGGTGGGATGTCCTAGTCCAGCCCATCCCCGGTCCGAATCGACGTCCGGAGCGCTTGCTCGCCGCCTCGCGCGACATCACCGACTATAAAATGGCGGAGACGCAGCGGGCGCAGCAGACGCGCCTCACCGCGCTGCGCGCCGACATCGCCCTCGCCCTCGCGCGCGGCGGCGACGTGGAAGTAATCCTCAAGGAAGTGGCCCGGCTGATCGTGCGCCACCTCGACGCAGCCATCGCCCGCATTTGGATCGCGCCGGACGACGGCGGCCCGCTCCATCTGGTGGCCAACGCCGGACCGCAGGCGCACCTAGAACATGCGCCAACGGCGCTTGAAGACCGAATCGCCCGAATTCTGAGCGAGAAGAAGCCGTATTTTACGAGCGACATGGCCCGCGATTTTACGGCTGAGGAGAACGATTGGGCCCATGGCGAGGGCATTGTGTCGTTCGCCGGCCACCCGCTCTGGATGGAGGATCGGCCCGTGGGCGTGATCGCCCTTTTCACCCACTACAAGCTGGACCCCAAGGCGACCGAAGAGTTGGGGCTGTCGTCTGACGCCATCTCGCAATACATCGAGCGCAAACGCGCGGAACGGGACCGCGCCATCCTGAACCATCAGGCCATGGAAGCCCGCAAGGAAGTCGCTATCCTCAACGAGATCGGACACAAGCTCGCGGCGGAGCTGGACCAACAAAAGTTGGCCCAGGCAGTGACCAACGCGGCGACCCAGCTGACCAAAGCGGAGTTTGGCACGTTCTTTTACAACGTCGTGGATGAAAAAGGAGAGAGCTACAGTCTCTATACCAAAGCCGGATCGACCCAGGAGTCCTTCTCGGAATTTCCCATCCCGCAATCGGCCGACATTTTTCACCCCACCTTCACGGGAAAGACGATTTTGCGCTCCGACGACATCACCAAGGATCCACGGTACGACGCGAGCGCGCTGCACTACGTGATGCCAGCGGGCCAAACCGAGGTTCGGAGCTATCTGGCCGTGCCGGTGGTCTCCCGGTCGGGAGAGACCATTGGCGGCCTCTTTTTCGGCCATTCCCGGACCGGCGTATTCACGGATCGCGAAGAACGGCTGGCGGTCGGCCTCGCGGCGCAGGCGGCGGTCGCCATGGACAACGCCCGCCTTTTCGGTCAGCTCGAACGCAAGGTCAACGAGCGTACGGCCCGCCTGCAGGAGACCATCTCTGAACTCCAGGCCTTCTCGTACACGGTCTCGCACGACTTGCGCGCGCCGCTGCGCGCGATGCAGAGTTACGCCCAGGTGCTGCAGGAGGAATGCGCCCCGCATCTGGACGAGCAAGGCAGGAGCTATCTCACCCGGATCGAACAGGCCGGCATGCGCCTGGACCGGCTGATCCAGGATGTGCTCACCTACGGTCGAATTTCGCGCAACGAGATCGCCCGCCACCCCCTCGACCTAGAGCGCCTCATCCACGAAATCATCGAGCAGTACCCTGCGCTGCAGCCGCCGAAGGCGACGATCGAAATCGAAGGAACCATTCCAACGGTGTTGGCGGAGGAGTCGTCCTCCACCCAATGTTTCTCGAACCTGCTGGGCAACGCGGTGAAATTCGTGCCGCCCGCGCAGCACCCCGTCGTGCGCATCCGGGCCGAGACGCGCGGAGAAAAGATCCGCGTGTGGGTTCAGGATAACGGCATCGGCATCGCGCCGGAGTTTCACGATCGTATTTTCAAGATGTTCGAACGCGTGGACCATGAATTGAAGTACGATGGCACGGGCATCGGTCTCGCCATCGTGCGCAAGGCGATGGAACGCATGGGAGGCCAGGTCGGTCTGGAATCCGAACTTGGCCGCGGCAGCAATTTTTGGCTCGAATTCGAGAAAGCCCACTAATGCAAACCGCCCATCCCATCCTGCTGGTCGAGGACAATGAAGACGACGTCTTCTTCATGCAGCGCGCGATCAAGGCCTGCGGCATCACTCGCCCGGTCAAGGTGGCCAAACACGGCCAGGCCGCAATCGACTACCTGGCCGGCGCCGGGGAATTCGGGGACCGCAACGCCCATCCGCTGCCTTTCATCGTTTTTCTCGACCTTAAAATGCCTCAGAAATCAGGTCTTGAAGTGCTAGAGTGGATACGCCAGCAGCCCGCGCTTAAACCCATCCTGGTGTTGATCCTGACCTCCTCGAGGGAGGACAGCGATGTCCAGAAAGCCTACGGCCTCGGAGTCAATTCGTTTCTTGTGAAGCCTCCCAACGGCGGGCAGCTGACGGAACTGGTGAAACTGGTGAAATCCTACTGGCTGGACAATCCGCAACTGGCCAGTCCCCGGCCGAACTGAGGCCGCACGGTCGAGCCTGCGGTCGGCGAATGCAGCGCCTCTCCTTCCGGTCGACGAGGCGGGAGCTCCGGCTTTATCGGGACACCTGGGCGCTGCAAAGCACCCTCTCGCGGGTGGTGACACAAAGCACCCTTGGCGCGACCGCCTCCATCGAGTAAACTGAGTCGTCAATCGCTGGCTACCCCCTCGCTCTTACCCCTATGAAGACTACCTCGCGCACGTTCGTCGCGGCTGCTTTGCTTGCGGCCGCTTTTTCACCTCTGCCCGCATCCGTCACGTTCCAGAACAGCGGAACGACCTCCGGCTGGAGCCGCGTCTACACACAGCAGATAGGACGCGTTTACACCACGAGCAACCCCTCCTTCAAAGGTTCCTGCATCGCCTTCGAACAAACGTGGAACAACGTTCAAACGGGATACCACTCCGAAGCAATCAAAGCCAATGCGCAGTCCGAAGGTCAGGACCGCTACTACGGGAAGGTCATCCGCATCAATTCGGACTGGGTCTGGGAAGACGACAATCACACGTTCTCCCAGTGGTCCCCGGAAGATCCGGAAGGGCCCTGGTGCTTGCAATTCATTCAAGGACAGAGTCTGCGCATTCAGAACAAAGCCAGTGGGGGCATCGCCAATCTCGGCAATATCTCCCGCGGCGTTTGGACTCGCATCGTCGTCCGCTGGCGCCTGAGTTCGAGCGGAATCCAGGAGGTCTGGGTCAATGGCGCAAAAAAACTCAGCGCGAGCGGAAACATCCAAGTTCCCGGCACCACGGTGCGCTGGTCCAATGGAATCTACTGCACGGGCTGGCGCGACAGCACGCCCCCATCGAACATGCGCAAGCGGACCATTTATCAAGACAACTTCCGGATCGCCACGACTTACGCCGAGGCGAACCCCGACAGCTGGTAAGCGGGCGAAGCAGCCAGCCCCCTCACCCGCTTCTTCGAAGCGGGTTTTTTTGCAGTTGAGGGTCGAGACCTGATGGCTCGATCAAAAAAAAATCGGCGGTCTCCGTCGACCATCTGTTCGATTGCCGCCGAGACCTGCGCCTGCTTCTCTGCGGTCTTCCATGATGCCCAGCCCCTTTCGGGTTTGTTTCTCATCGCAGCCGCGGCTGCGCAGGTGGATTGTCGCATTGGCGACTGTTGTTGCAACGGCCGTAGTCCTCAGAGGCGACGCCACCGAACGTCGTTACCTATCCGGCAAGGGTCCCAAGGACGCCGTCACTTGGGAATTCACCGTCACGGGAGGACGGCGGGCCGGTGAAAAAACGACGCTTCCGGTGCCTTCGCAGTGGGAACTGCATGGCTTCGGCACCTATAATTACGGCCAGGAGCGGACCAAAGCGGACGAACATGGCCTTTACCGGCTGCGTTTTCATGTGCCGGCGGAATGGAAAGGACGACGCGTCCGGCTCGTCTTCGACGGGGTCATGACCGATGCCACGGTGAAGGTCAACGGACGCCAGGCCGGCCCCCTGCACCACGGCGGCTTTTATCGCTTTCGGCACGACATCACGTCCCTGATCAAATTCGGTGCGAGGGCGGAAAACGAGAACCTTCTGGAAGTCGACGTCGCCAAAGCCTCCTCCGACCCTGAGACCGACCGGGCCGAGCGAGGCGGAGATTATTGGACCTTTGGCGGAATTTATCGCCCGGTTTGGCTCGAGTGCGTGCCCGCCCACCACATCGAACACATCGCGATCGATGCGCGAGCGGACGGCACGTTTATCGCCGACGTGACTCTCGGCGACGCGCCCGCTTCTTCCCGCCCGGATGCCCATACCTTAGTGACCGAACGGATTCGTGCACAGATTCTCGATGCCAGGGGAAACGCGGTCGGAGCCCCAGTGGACCAAGAACTCCCCGCGGGCGGCACCGGCCGCATTCGGATCAGCACGAAGGTCGACCGGCCGTTGCTCTGGACGGCGGAGACCCCTCACCTCTACACGGTAATCCTTTATCGCCTACAAGGCATGGAGCGGGTTCACACCGTGACCCAGCGTTTCGGCTTTCGCACGTTCGAGGTGCGGCAGGGGCAGGGCCTGTTTCTCAACGGGCGGCGCATCCTGCTGAAAGGAATCAATCGCCACAGTTTTCGTCCCGCGACGGGCCGCGCCCTGACGGCGGAAAACAACTATGCCGATGTCCGCCTGATCCGGGAGATGAACATGAATGCCGTCCGCACGGCGCACTATCCTCCGGATGAGAGTTTCCTCGAGGCCTGCGATGAAATGGGCCTCTACGTCATCGATGAACTCAGCGGCTGGCAGCGCGCCCACGGGACGGCCATCGGGCGCCAGTTGGTCCGCGAGATGGTCGAGCGAGATGTCAACCACCCGAGCATCCTCTTTTGGACGAATGGAAACGAAGGAGGCTGGAACCGGGACTTGGACAGCGAATTTTCACTCCACGATCCGCAGAACCGCGTGGTTCTGCACCCGTGGGATCCCTTCAACGGGGTCGATACCAAACACTATCCCGCGTTTGACGACCTGCTCAAACGGTTGCGCGGGCGGAATGTCGTTCTCCCCACCGAGTTTGTCCACGCCCTGTACGACGGCGGTGGGGGCGCGCAGTTCGAGGATACGTGGAACGCGATCGCGGCATCTCCGGTCGGCGGTGGCGGTTTCATCTGGGTGCTCTCCGACGAAGGGGTTGTGCGATCCGATCAAAACGGTCGTATTGACGTGTTCGGTACGTACGGACCGGACGGCCTCGTCGGGCCCAATCACGAAAAAGAAGGGAGCTTCTACACCGTCCGCGATATCTGGTCGCCCGTGCAGATCGATCGGCCGAGCCTCGACAACGCTTTCGACGGGCAGCTGACCGTGCACAATCGCTATGACTTCACGTCGCTCGCGGACTGTCGTTTTCGCTGGAAACTGATCCGCTTCCCCTCACCGACTCTTTCGTCCGCCGCCGCGGTCAACGTGCGCGTTTCCGCGAGAGATCAGAACCGCGCCAGTTCGCGGGAGGAGTTGCTCGTGCAAGGCGAAGCTTCCTCGCTCGCCCTGGCGCCTCAGGCGACGGGCAAATTGAAACTGAACCTTCCCCCCGACTGGCGCCGAGCCGACGCCCTGGTCCTCACCGCCCTCGATTCCGGTCAGCGGGAACTATGGACGTGGGTCTGGTCCACCGCGGATTTTGTTGGTCGCGCAAAAACCGTCGAAACGCCGATCGCGGGACCGGCGGTCGAGCTCCAGACTAGCCCAGGCGAAATCATCCTGCGAGCGGGCGATGTCAGCGCCTCTTTCGATTCAACCACCGGAATGTTGAGCGCGTTTTCCACTTTAAAGCGGCGGTCGACCCTCACCCAAGGCCCCCGCGTCGTTTTCGCCCGGCCTCCCTCCACCGCGGAACCCGCCTGGCGCGCCGCCGCGCCTTCGGCGACGAATCCCGGGACCTACACCCTGGCGAAGTCCGAGCCGGCCAATACGATCGAAGTGGAATTCGCCGACAGCCGCGAAAAGGCTTACAGTCGGTTCACGCTCGAAGTCACGCGCGACGGAGGCCGGTGGACGACGTTGTTCGATGGAGCCCGACGGCCGAACGACGGCTTGCGCTACGAGTTTCCGCCGCAAATGGTCGCCGCCGCCCGGGTTTCCCGAGCCGAGCACTCCGATGGGAGTCCGGCCTCCATCAAGTCACTTAGAATTGGGTACAGCGAAGCGCGGTTTCCCGAGAAAACAAAAGAAGCGCTCGACCTGAAATCGGGGCGCTCGGCGGAGGGAAACGCTGCCTGGTTGGAAGGCGAAGGAACGGGCAGCCTGCAGCGGTTAAAATGGAGCCTGAACCAAGACGGAGCCCTGCGGCTTTCACTCCGCTATCGTCTGCAGGGGGACTATGCGTACCACGGCGTGACATTCGACGCTGCTTGGGAGAAAGACTGCACGTTGCGTTGGCTGGGCGACGGCCCTTACCGCGTGTGGCAAAATCGGCGCCGGGGAACATGGCTTGGCGTGCACGAAAAACACGTTCATCGTGTGACGCCCGGGGAGTCTTGGAACTATCCGGAATTTGAGGGCTACCATGCGGGACTCCGCTGGGCGGATCTCCAAACGGGCGGCGGTCGGCTTGCGATTCAAAACGCAGGGGAGGACCTCTATCTTCGCATCGGCACCCCCCTGATCAGCCATCAGCACACCACCGTTGATTTTCCGCCTGGCGACCTCTCCTTCCTCCACGCCATCCCTCCGATCGGGACGAAATTCAAAGCGCCGGAACAGGCCGTCCCCTCCAGTCGCTGGTCTCAGGCACAGGGAGACTACGAGATGGATTTGGTATTTCGCCTCGGGGACTGACTCGCTCGCGGCGGGCAACCTTTCCGCCGCGATCCGCGGGAGCCGCGGTATCGCGCGGTCGGTCGTCGAGAGGGCAAGCTGCTCCGGCTGGCAAACTCGAACGATGACCCGACTTGCCGGTGTCGCTGTCACCCAACAAACATCACCGCGCCCCTTTACCTGCCAAGCTCTCATCGCCATCCTTTCTGCCATGTGCGCCGCTCCCTCTCGTTGCCTGCATTCGTCGTGCGTCGCCGCCGCGATCGGTCTGCTGTCCCTGCAACCGTGTCTCGGCCAGGCTCCGGCTTCGGCCGTGAAAGCCAAGACCGATACGGTGCAGCAGGAACACGCCGCGCTGGATATGGGAAAACAGAAGACCAGCGCGGCCTTCCGCAATAAACATCCGGACGCGCAATGGTTTCCCGAAGCGGGCCTCGGCCTCTTCATTCACTGGGGAATCTGCACGGTAAAGGGGCTCAATATTTCGTGGTCGATGCGTGAAGGTCTCAACGGCCGGCCCGCGCAAATCACGCCGAACGAGTACTTCGCTCTCGCGGAGAAATTTAATCCCGAAAACTACAACCCCGACCGCTGGATTAAGGCGGCGAAGGACGCCGGATTCACGTATGCGGTGCTCACGACGCGCCACCATGAGGGATTCGCACTCTGGCCGAGCAAGTTCGGGGACTACGACACCGACAATCACATGGGCGGAAAAGATCTCGTCCGGCCTTTCGTAGAGGCCTGCCGGCGTCATGGGTTAAAAGTGGGGTTCTACTATTCGCCGCCTCATTGGCACTTCGACCGCAGCTACATGAATTTCCGGATGGGTCGGACCACGCCGACTCTGGACGCCGATCTTAAACCCCGCACGCGAGAGCCTTCATACGACGAACTCGATTCCCACCATGCGAGCTACGCCGAGATGATTCGTGGCCAAATGGACGAACTGCTCACGAACTACGGAAAAATCGACGTCCTCTGGTTCGATGGGAGCCCCAAACTGCAAAAGCCCGGAGAACGACATCCCACCACGAAGGAGCCGATCATGCTTACAGGCGACCAAGTTTATAGCTTGAAGAAGATCCGTGAGTTGCAGCCCGGCGTACTGATCAACCCACGGTTCCACGGGCAAGGAGACTTCATCACCTACGAGCGCACGCTGCAGACGAGCAAGGTTGCCACCGAATGGGCCGAGTATTGCAACACGTGGACGCCTTACTGGGGAGACGTGGAAGGCGCTCGCTTCCGCGCTCCCGCCTTCATCATCGGCCAATACGCACTATGCCGATCATTACATATCAACTATCTTCCCAGCGTGGGGCCGAAGGCAGATGGAGAAATGGTTCCCGCGGTCTACGAGAATATGAAACTATTCGCGGAGTGGATGGCCAAGAATGCGCAGTCGGTCAAAGGCACGCAGCCGCTGCCGCAAAATGAAACCGCGTCGGTCCCGGGCACCTCGTCGGGCAAAGACCGTTTCCTCTTCGCAATCCCCTCGTTCTCCAACAAGGGAAATCCGATGCCGGAGGATCAACTGCCCGCGACCGATGAGGAGTTGACGCTCTCTGGCGTGGAGCCGCCTGTAGCAGTCACTCTTCTCGCCACGGGCGAAAAACTCGATCATCGCTTCGAAAACGGCACTGCAAAAATTACTCTCCCTGCTTCAAAACGCACGCCCCTCGTGGATGTCGTACGGGTGGAGTTGGCGAAGTAGCTAGGGGCGGTCCGCTCGGAGATTGGGCCCTACCTTGTCTCGGCGCGGCGAAAATCATCGTTCGCAGTGCACGCTTACGGGCTGCTCTTGCCCAGCATCGCCGCGCCGAAAACACCCGCGCTGTCGCCGAGTTCCGGCCGCAGAAACTCCGTGTTCAGTTCGGAATTAAAGAGGTGCTTTTTTACCGCCTGCCGGGTCGCTTCCTCGTACAGGACGCCCACATTGCCCACGCCGCCTCCGATCACGATGGCATCCGGATCGAGAATGTTGATCACCGCGGCAATGGCCTCGCCGAACTTGTTGACCAACCGGTCCAAAGTGGCGCGAGCGGGTTCCTCACCGAGCGCTGCTTTGGCCACGATCTCCGGTAAACGAAGCGCCGCTCCCGCCGCGGCGGCGTAATATCTTTCGAGCGACGGGCCGGCCAACACGGTTTCGACGCAACCTTTCCGGCCACAATAACAGGGGGTGGCCTCGTCGCGGAGCGGGTTGTGCCCCCATTCTCCCGCGATGCCGTGCAATCCGTTCAACACGTTGCCATCGACCACGACGCCGCCCCCCACGCCGGTCCCCAGTATCAGGCCGACAACGACTCGGCGCCCGCGGCCCGCGCCCAGCATCGCTTCCGCCAGGGCAAAACAGTTGGCATCGTTGGCCATCCGAATTTCGCAGCCCAGCGCGGCTTCTATGTCGTCGCGGAGCGGCTTGCCATTCAAACAAACCGTATTGGAGTTCTTTAAGACGCCCGATTTGGGGTCGGTTACCCCGGGCGTGCCGATTCCAATCGTGCGCGGACGCTGCTGTCCCGAGGAGGCCTCCAATTGCTGCACCAGACGGGAAATTTGATTTACGACGTGTTCGTATCCCCGGGCGCCTTCCGTCGGCAAGCGCAGTCGATGCTCCGCCTGTCCGAGACGCGTTGGCGACATGATTGCAGCTTCGATTTTGGTGCCACCTAGATCGATGCCCCAAGGGGCGGCGGAAGCGGTTTCGTTTGCCATGACGACGCCAAAGAAAGCGACGACCGCGGAATGTTCGACCCTATTTGAATCTAGTCAAAGAACCGCAAGTGCAGCGCGGGGCGGCGAAAAGCACGGCGAACCCTTCGCCGGCTAACAACCGTTCCTTAGGTGAAGTCGCCCAAAATGCTAAAGATTGCTCTTGGCGCTCCCGGAACTACCTCTTGGCTGGTATCCCCCACGGCCGCCCAGCCAGGCGCACCCTCCCCCATGAATTTACCTATTCCCGCGCGCACCGCCGAGACCCCTTTTTGGTCGAAACTTAAAACCTTCTTCGCCGTCGCCGCCCTGGGATTGGCCGCGAATTCCGCGCTGAGCCAGGAACCTGTGCGCGAACGCATCCCGTTCAATGCCGATTGGCGCTTTGCCAAAGACGACCCGGCGGGCGCCACGCGCCTGGACTACTCGACCATCAAAGCCTGGGTGCTGCCTTCCGCACAGGCGTTTATTAACGATCCGGGTCGAGCGCAGGCCCGGCGGCCGGAAGGGAATCTAGGCGCCGAAGTTGCGTACACTCGCGATAATTTCGATCATGGCAACTGGCGTTCACTTACCTTGCCCCACGACTGGGGAATCGAGGGACCGTTCAAGCAGGAACTGCCTGGTGAAACCGGCAAGCTTCCGTGGTTCGGAGTGGCTTGGTATCGCAAGACCTTCGATGTCCCCGCGAGCGACGAAGGAAAGCAGACGGTGCTCGAGGTGGATGGAGCGATGGCCTACGCCCTGGTCTGGTGCAACGGTCAGTTCGTGGGCGGATGGCCGTATGGCTATGCCTCTTGGCACGTGGACTTGACTCCTTACCTTCGGCACGGAGCGAAGAACACAATTGCCATACGCCTGGACAACCCGCCCGACTCTTCGCGGTGGTACCCCGGCGGCGGCATCTATCGCAATGTCTGGCTGACCAAGACTTCGCCCGTCCGTGTGGCGCAATGGGGCACGTTCGTCACCACGCCCTCCGTCACCGCGGAATCGGCTATGGTCAACGTTCGAGTCACGGTGCAAAACGACAGCGCTGCCGATGCGGAAGTGAAAATAACGAATCGGATCTACGCCCTCGACGCCGAGGGCCGTATCGCCGGGCAGGCGGTGGCGGAAGTCGCACCAGAGCGGTCGGTCAAAGCGCTCGCCAAACGCCAGGCGCTTCACACGCACGTGCTGACAGTGCTAAACCCGAAGCGTTGGAGCATAAAAACGCCGGCGCGCTATTTGGTACGCACTACGCTCACGCAGGACGGAAAAACGGTCGATGTTTACGACACGCCCTTCGGCATTCGCACAATTGCCTTCGATCCGGAACGAGGGTTTTTCCTGAACGGCGAACGTGTGGCGATCCAAGGAGTCTGCAACCATCACGATTTGGGAGCGCTTGGCGCCGCGTTCAACCGGCGCGCGGCCGAACGTCAGCTCGAAATCCTGCAGGCGATGGGCTGCAATGCCATTCGCACGAGCCACAATCCCCCGGCCCCCGAGCTTCTCGAACTCTGCGACCGCATGGGTTTTGTCGTCATGGACGAGTCTTTTGACATGTGGCGCTCGGCCAAGAAGAAGAACGATTACCACGTCCTTTTCCCAGAATGGCACGAAGCCGATCTGCGCGCGTTCATTCGTCGCGATCGCAACCACCCTTCGATCATCATGTGGAGCATGGGCAACGAAGTGCGCGAACAAAACGAGCCCGAAGGCTGGAAGGTCGCCGCGCACCTGGCGGCGATCATCCATGACGAGGACCGCACGCGGCCCGTTATCACCGGCTGCAACAGCATGGAGGCCGGCTTCAACGGGTTTCAAACCACGGTGGACGTCTTCGGCTACAACTATCCGGGGCGCGGCCCCGCCGAGCGCTACGGCCGCTTCCTCACCAGCTCGCCGCACATCCCGCTGCTGGGCAGCGAAACCTCGTCCGCGGTAAGTTCCCGCGGCGAATACTTTTTCCCGGTCTCCGATGACAAGCTCGAAGGCCGCTCCGATTTCCAGGTGAGCAGCTATGACCTCTATTGTCCGCGCTGGGGCGCGCCGCCCGATCTCGAATTCAAGACATTGGAACAGTATCCTTCGGTGATGGGCGAATTCGTCTGGACGGGTTTCGACTACCTCGGCGAACCCACGCCCTATAATAGCGACGCCACGAATCTCCTCAATTTCACTGATCAGGCGCAGAAAGAACGCGCGGCCAAGGAACTGGAGGCGATCAAGAAGGTGCGCGTGCCGTCGCGCAGTTCGTATTTCGGGATCATCGACTTGGCCGGCTTCCCCAAGGATCGTTATTATAACTACCAGGCGCAGTGGCGGCCGGACTTCCCGATGGCCCATATCCTGCCCCACTGGAATTGGCCGGAGCGGATCGGTCAAATCACCCCCGTTCATGTCTACACCTCGGGCGACGAGGCTGAGCTTTTCCTCAATGGCAAATCTCTCGGCCGAAAGAAAAAGGAAAAACTCACCTACCGGCTGCGTTGGGACGACGTGGTGTACGCGCCCGGCGAGTTGCGGGTCATCGCCTACAAGAACGGCAAACGCTGGGCCGAGAGCACCCAGGCCACGACTGGTGCGGCCGCCAAGGTGGCTTTGCGCGCCGACCGAGCCGCCTTGCGGGCGGATGGCGAAGACCTCTCGTTCATCACGGTGGCCATCGCGGACAGCGAAGGCCGCACTGTTCCGCGCTCGAAGAACAAGCTTCGTTTCGAACTTTCGGGCCCGGCGGAAATCGCCGCGGTGGATAACGGCGATGCGACGAGCTTCGAACCGTTTCAGGCGACCGAGCGACAGGCGTACAACGGTCTCGCCCTAGTCATCGTTCGGACAAAACCGGGGCAGACAGGTGCCATCACCTTGAAAGCGCACACCGAGGGCCTCCAGAGCGGGACAGTGACGGTCAAGTCCGAGTGATCGGAGACACGGTCAGGGTGGCCCGCCGACATCGTTCTCTTTCCTCTTTCTTTTGAGCGTCTAAAACGCCGCAAGAGGGGACCGAAAGGTAAGGCGAGGCCTCTGGACTCGCCGTGCGCTACTGACGGGCTGAGGCGATTGAGAGCGCTAACGAGCCCACCGGCGAAATCGTTCTCATTCTCTCACTCCTACTCGTTCTCGCTTCCAACGCCGTCGCTTGTAGGGCATTTCGGAATCAACCGCAGGCTTGAACTTGCGGGGACGAGAACGAGTAGGAGAAAGAGAACGAGAACGACGGGTGGAAACACACCCGCCAGCAATAAAACCCGCGGGCAGCCTCCGTCGATTTCCTGAAACGAGGAGCTACTCGGGTCCTATGTACTCGCCTACACGGTTGCGGGAATAAGCGAGGCGCGATGACACCATCCGCCCGCTGTGCCCGTACGAACGCAAAACCAATAACCTCCTCTTTTGTATGAATGATGAATCCTCCGGCGAGGGCTTCGGCGATCGTCTCGATCCCGATGCCTTGACCCTGCTCCGCGATTATCGTCCTGAACTGACAATCGATACATCGCGTATTCGGCTGCGACTTACAGCGTACATCGCCGGCGTGGAGATCACGCAGGGCATCCAATACCATCGCGCGGCATCGCACCTCACGGACCCAGCGGACCGCGGCCCGAACAACAGCGTAGGCATCGCCGCACGCAAAGCCGCCTGGGTGCGTGTATACGTGCGCAGCGGCTTTATTAGCGCCAGCACGGTGCTCACGGGAAAACTCGTGGTAGAACGGCAGACCTCCCTGCTTCCGATGCTATGGTCGACCGTGGGCGAACTCACTCCCCGGGCACCGGGATCCGTCAACGCCTCCTCAATCGCGGATTACGCGACCGAGCGCGGCAACATCGCCTCCAGCCTCAATTTCGTGCTGCCGTCCGACTGGATGACGGGCAAGCTTCGGATCCGCGCCGTCATCTGGCCAACCAGCGGCAGCGCGGCTTCGCCGAGCGATACGCAGGAGATTTCGGTCAACGCGTCGCTCGAGCAGACGCTCCGCGTGCGTGGCATCTTGATCCGCTACAACGGACCGAATGCCGCGGGCACGGGGACTCTCAATCTCGCGGCGCCTACGGTAGCCAACCTGCAGGCGACCTGTGGAATCACGCACACCGTGTTTCCGGTGCAGGCAACCGGGGTATATTCGAGTGGCGGTACGATCACCTGGGGCACGCCGCTGACCGGCATGGCGACAAACCCGGGCGGATGCTCGCAACAGTGGCTCGATCTCAACGTCGCGATCGCCCAGGCGCGCACCAATGACGGCAATCGTACCGACGTGATTTACGTTGGGCTGCTCCCGGTGGGTATTCCGATCGCCAACGTGGGCGGGTGCGCCTCGAGCGGGGTCACCTCCGTCCCCAACGGCCAACAATGGACCATGGCGCACGAAATCGGACACGCCGCGGGGCTGGCTCACGGTCCCTGCGGAACTCCCGGGGACGCCAACTACCCGGCCTACGAGCCCTATGACCCCGCGGGAACGCCCACGTCATCGCTCGGCGAATACGGGTTGGATATCAACAATGGCATCATTCACCCGCCGCAAGAAAAGGATTTCATGTCCTACTGCGGCCCCACCTGGATCTCGCTCTACCACCACGGACGCCTTTTCGACAATGCCCGCTTTGATCCGCGGCGGGTCGGCCTTCCCAAGTTCCCGCAGATTCCAGAATTGGTCGACCCCTGGCTATGGCCCTGGGAATATATTCCCGATCCTCCTCTGTGGGATCGTCCGCCATTTTGGACCCGCTTGGAGGTTCAACCGCTGATCTCGATCATCGGGAAAGTGGAACTGTCCGGAGAGGTCAAGGTCCTCAGCGTCATGCGGGTGAAAGCCCTGGCCGACCTCAAGGACGTCGCGCCGACATCGCTCCGGGCCGAGCTGATCGGCGCTGGCGGCAACGTGGTCGCCGAGGCCCCCGTCATGCGTTCGATCGGCCACGGTTGCGGCAAATCGAACGGAGGCTGTGGCTGCGGCGGGAACTCGGCCGACGATGCGTGCCCAAAAGGCGGGTACGCTTTCCAGGTCCTGCTTTCAGACGTCGAACCGGGCGAAACGCTTCGCATCGTGCGTCCCGCCAAAGCGGACACGCGTCACGACGAAACGGTGTGGCTGGTCAAATCCAGTGGAAAGCCCGTGCGCATCTCGGCCGTGCAGGTCGATGTCAAGGGGCATGAGATCTCCCTTCGTTGGGAAGCTTCCACCGGCCAGAGCCCCGTCGACTACTCGATCCAATACTCAAAAGACAAAGGGCGATCGTGGAACGGTCTCGCGGTCGCGCTGCGGGAGCCGACTTATCGCTGCTCCACGCTCGATCTCCCCAGCGGGAGAATCATCTTCCGCGTGCTCGCACACGACGGCTTCCAGACCGGCACCGGCGATTCGAAACCGGTCGACCTGCGGCCCCGGCCGCCGAGCGTGGCGATTCTGCACCCACAACCTGGCCGCTCGTTCGAGGGTGGTTCGACCCTGCGACTGATCGCGTCGGTCAATACTCACGTCGGAGCGGAAAACCCGAAATTGAAAGTAACGTGGGAGATCGACGGCAAACGCGTGGCAGACACACTCGAGGCGTTCATCGACGCGCCAAAGCGAGGCCGGCATACTTGCCGCGTCGTGGCGAAGGACGACGGCGGCTCGGCCGAAGACGCTGTGACATTCGTGATTAACGCAGACGGAGAGCACGACGGGGAATTGGCCTAGCGAGGGCTAAATCCCGGCGGGGGAGGAGCCGTCCATGGCCTCCCCCCGCCTCTTTTTCTTTCTCTACGGAACGTTAACGCGGTTCGCGTGAAAGTTCGCTCCCCTTTCGAGCCCCGAGAGAAAGAGTGGCGGAGGGGAGGTACAATTTCACCAAAAAACTCAAAAAAAATTGCCGTGGGGGCGGCGGACCCCCGGCCCGGCCCCCCACCACGTCATTAGGACACCCCTTACGAACTGGTAATCTAGCTGATGTTCCGTAACTGACGTCCCAGCCTACCTCGATTCCGCGATTCTGCCGAGAGTGCAAATTGTCACCATCCGTCCATGGATGGCGATCGCCGCGGATCTCCGCAGTGGCCAACTCCTCATGACTCGAACCTAAGAACGCCTGACGCTTTTACGCGCGACGCATTCTCACCGACCGTCGACGTTTCCATCCCGTCCGAGATACTTCAGCACCGCTTCCGTCCGCGACGTCACGTGAAGTTTCCGGTACATTCTCTGGAGGTGGTTACGCACCGTGCCAGTTGTGATTGATAGACGATCCGCGATTTCCTTGTTGTACAGACCTCTCGATAGAAATTCGAGGATCTCCTGCTCTCGCGGGGTGAGTTTTTCCACTTCGGGCGTGGACTTGGGCTGCTCGTTGAAGTGTTGAATCATCCGCCGCGCGATTGCCGCCGACATCGCCACTCCGCCCTGCGTGATGTCCTGCACGCCGGACACGATCTCTTTCAGAGGCGCCGTCTTAAGCATGTAGCCCGTGGCGCCGGCCCGGAGCGATTTGAAAATAGCTTCCGTGTCCTCGTGTACCGTAAGCATCAACAGATCGGAATTCGGTAGCTTCGCTTTCAGACGGGCAACACACTCGATTCCCGACATGCCTGGCAGATTGATATCCATCAGCACGACCCGCGGCTGCACTTCCGGGAGGCGCTCCAGGGCTTCTTCGGCCGAGCCGTGCGTGCTGACGCATCTCATGCCGGGCACCTTTTCCAAAAGCGCCGCAAGGCTATCGCGCATCCCGCTGTTGTCTTCGACAATGGAAACCGTGATCGGCGGGGCGGGTGTGGGAATTGGATCGGGCATGGGCAGTTCAGGCGGAGGGTTTGAGAGCGAGGGGCACTTCAAATATAACGCGAGTTCCGCACGGTGACACCTTTTCAAAGGTGCAACGCCCCCCCGCAAGATCGAGCCGCTTGCGCATGTTGCCCAGGCCGTTCCCACCGGGCCGGCCGATCTCGGCGTCAAAACCGCAGCCGTTGTCGCGCAATTTCACCACGAACATCGTCGCCGTCAGTTCGATCGAAAGACTGACTTCCGTCGCCTTCGAATGCCGGATCACGTTGTTGAGTCCTTCGCGGGCGGCCAGGAGCAGGTGATGGCGCGTCGACGACGTCAAGATGGCGTTGGGGAGGGAGCCGGGAATATCCAACACGCAGACGATGCCCGCCGCTCGCAAGAGGTCGCTGGTATATTGTCCGAGGTAGTTGGCGACTGCAGTGAGGGTGTCATGCTCGGGATTGATCGACCACACGACTTCATGCAGACGCTTGGCGAGGTGCCGGGCCATCTCCGCCATCTTGCCCACGCTGCGGTTTTTTTCCGCCGCATCGGATTGTTCGTCGCCAGCGAGGTCTCCCAGTAGCGCCAGGTGAATCAAGCTGGAGCCCAGGTCGTCGTGCATGTCGCGTGCGATGCGAGCCCGTTCGCGGGACCATTGTTGCTCTCTTTCCAGTTCCTGCATCTGCCGCCGGATCCTTCGTTGCATGAACTTCCTTGTGACAAGGGCACCAGCGCCGATCGCGCCGCCCAGCACAGCGAGTCCGAACGGAACCGTTTGCCAGAAGAACGGCGCGACCACGATCGCGAGCGGCGCCGATTCGCTCCACACACCATCGAGCCCGCAGGCCGCCGCCCGGAAGCGATAGCTTCCTGCCGGCAATCGCGAATAGACCGCCTGCCGCGACTTTCCGACGTGGCTCCAGGTCTGCTCGAATCCCTCCATCCAAACTCGATAGTCCACGTTCTCGGGCGAGGAGAACGTGGGCATCGTATATTCGATCTCCAGTTTCGAATGCCGGGGCGGAAGTTCCAAGGCGGGCAGGTTCGCAAGCTCTCCGCGGACGGGCCATCCATCCACCCGGGCTCCTTCCAGAATGACGGACGGCTGCGTGCGATGCGCCCAGCGTACATCAGGCTTGAGCACGAGCAGTGCAGTCTGCCCGCCGAACCAAAGGTCGCCGTTGGGCGCGAGCACCGCGGTGTGCTGGGCTCCCAGACTGATCTGCAGATCCTTTCCCATCGGAAACTGTGCCACGCGCACTCGCGCTTTGCCGCCCGCCGCGTAGTCGTCAAATTCCTCCGGATCAATGCGCGCAGTGCCCCGATTGCTTGCCATCCACAGCATGCCCTTTCGGTCTTTCACCAGCTGCGTCACGAAATTGTCGAGGAGTCCGTGCTCCACTGTGATGCGGGCAAACGAACCGCCTTTCAAACGGCCGAGTCCCCCTCCGCTAAATCCCAGCCAAAGCGTGCCATCGCCTTCGCACTGCAGGGCTCGAATGGCATAACGCCCGGGTTCCGGCACGGGCACTTCGGCCAACGCTCCGTCAGTAATATGGTAAAGTTTTCCGCCTCCTGCCGCGACGTAGATCGTGCCGTCGTTTCCCGGGGACATGACACGCGAATTGGTATCACCGGGAATCCGCCACTCCTTTTCCTGGCCGTCCCGCAGGCGGCGAATCGTGCCGTCATGATAAGAAATCCAAAGGTCGCCCGTCGCGGAGGCCGCCACGGCCAGCACGGCATTGCTTGCCCGCATGGAATGCGGCACTGGCTCGAGTTTGCCGTTCTTCCAACGATACACGCCCCGCGCACCTGTGCCGATGTACATCTCGTCTTCGCTTGCGACAATGGTTGTGGCGCGGTTGCGATCGTTCGGAAACGGTGGGACTGACTCCCAACCGGTTTCAGTCTGCCGAATAACCCGGCCATTCCTGAGCACGATCCAAGGCAGTTCCTGGCGATCCAGCGCGAACGTGACGAAGTGGTCGGGCTGCGCCTCGCTTCCGTATTTCACCAGCCGCATCAGGCGGGGCTGGATGCGCTTGATTCCATTACCGACCGAGCCCACCCAAATATTCCCCTCGTTGTCGTCCATGATCGTCGTGAGTTCCGCGTCGGGAATCCCGACCGGTTCCAATTGTCCGTCCTGCAAGCGCAAGAGCCCGCCGTGTTTGCCCAGTCGCGTGCCCACCCAGAGCATTCCGCTTCGATCCTCGTGGACAACGGTCACCAAGCCGTAAATTTCCGGTACCGGAATATCCAAGACATATCCGGAACCAGGCACATATTTCCGGACACGGCTGAACTCGCCCACCCACACACCGCCCGTGCTCACCGGCGCAAGGTAGTTGAAATTATCCACACTCGCGCGGCGGTGAAACTCACCACGGTTATACTCAAACAGCGACGAACGATCGGCCACCCATACGGTGCCAGCGGCATCTCGGCAGACCGACGTGCGTTCGTTCCGCTTCGGACCCTCTGTCGGTGTCAGGATGACAAATTTGCCGTCCGCGATGCGAGCGAGGCCGCCGGACATGAAACCGACCAGCATTCCACCATGACCGTCTTCGCACATGCTGGACGGGTAACTCTCCGCGAACTCTTTGCCCCCGCCATAGACCGCTCCCCGATCGCTCGTCCAATGCACAACTTCGCCTCGGTGCAGGCCCGCCCAGAAACCGCCATCTTTCGCCACATACAGCACCCGCGTCCGCGCTCGGCCCGCAGTGGGCAATTCCGGTGCGTTGACCGGGACAAAACGAAGGCCGTCGAAGCGCGCGATGCCGGAGTAGGTCGCAATGACCAAATAACCGCGCGGGTCCTGCACGATGTCCATGATTCGGTCATCCGGCACCCCGTCGCGCGCATCCCAGCCCCGATAGCTCAATTCAGGCACCGCCTGGACGAGCAAAGGGAGGACAAAGAGCAGGGGGAACCATGCTCCGCGGGGGGACATGCGGGAGACACTCAAGGGGAACAGCAGCCGGAAGAAAGGGGCATACCACCATTTCCCGGAGGCCGGTGCAACGATGGTCGGCCTGCGAGGAATGGTGACAATCATCACTAGCCACCCGTGTAGCGGGCGCAAACCAAGACACGCGCCCCCTAGTTGCGCTTGCGCAAAAGAGAGCAGCCTCTCAGCTTTTACCCTCTACCCCATCCCCTTGCGCAGAGTCTGACTCCGTTCTCCACCCTCCGTATTCTACCCTTCCCGGTTCCCTCGCGGCCCGGACACGCGAGAGAACCAGGGAACGAGAACGATTCGGCGCCGCGGGGCGGGGAAACCTGCCTCGCCTTTCCCTGTTCACCCCCTTGCTCCTCATGCGCTTGAAGCACCTCTTCTCCGTCCTTTGCCTGGCTTTGATTTCCACCGTCACAGACGGTCCCGCCGCCGAGCCGGCAGCGGCCCTGCCTCCGTCCTCGCGCATCTTCGACACGGCGCCGGTCTCCGAACAGAATCCGATCATTGCTCGGATCAAAGACTGCAATATCGAGATCCCGCTGGGTGAATTCAGGGCGTATGTCGCGGGCGAAGGGATGCCGCCGGACAAGTCCGGCCCCCTGACAACACAGGAAAAACGCGACGCGCTGAATAAACTGATCGACGAACATCTCCTGCTTTGGTCCGCCTACCAAGCAGGATCCCATCAAGCGCCAGGGTATCTGGATTCAGTCGAGAACACCCGCCGGATGCTGCTGCAGGAAATCCTCGAAGCGCAGGAAACGGGAAAAGCTCAGACGCCGGAGGAAAGCGCGCGCCTTGCCGCAGCCTTGAGAAAACAGCTTTTCGACAAAGCAGACATCGTTGTGGCCACCGAAGCTTACGAGGATGCGAAAAAAGCGTCGAAAAAACTCCGTCTGCCGGAAAACTACGTCGCGAAGGCCGGTGAAGAACTCCCGGACAATCCGTTGATCGATATTCCGGAGCAGATTCTCAACCAGCCCCTTGCGCGGTGGAACAAGGTGACGGTCGCCATCGGCGATTTTCTCAGCGCGTACGCGCAAAAACCGCCTGCGGAACGACCGAACATCGCCACTCAGGAAGGCGCGATTCAAATCCTTCGCGAGTTGCTCGAACCGGTCATGATGATTGCGGAAGCCGAAGCGCGCGGCTTGGACCGGTCAGAAACCATGCGCGACAAATTGGAGCTCAATCGTTCCGCGCTGCTGCGCTTCCATGTGCAGGACCAAATCACGGCCGAGGCAGTAAAACGAAACGAAGCACCCGGCCAAGCTGCGCGGGTCCGGCAGTGGTATGGCGCCCAAGCCAAAACGCGCTACACCTTCAAGGAAGCTGACGGCAAGGAGAAGGTGCTGAAATTCGACGAAGAAAAAGAACGCATCGAGAACGACTACTTTGAGCACGTGATGCTTCAAGTACGGGCGGAAAAACTTCGCACCCTGCGCGAGGGCAAAGAGATCGTCATCGATGAAAAGCGTTTGGCCGAAACCGTGGCTGCGGCCCCCGCGGCCCAGACCGGCGAGACCGAACTGCACGCCACCGTTGCGAAATGGGATGCGGATACCCGCGAGTTTGATCTGGGCTCGTCCCCGGCACCGACGGCCGAATTTTCCTTCCCTTTCGAAAACGTTTCGACGGAGCCTCTCATCGTCCTCGAAACAAAACCGTCCTGTCAGTGTACGACAGTGAAAACACCCTCCCTGCCCTGGACACTCGCCCCCGGCGAGAAGGGCGATCTCCACGCGACAGTGAAGCTGGAGGACAAAACCGAAAGTACGCTTCGCACGATCACCGTCCGGACCAACCAGGGCGAAAAGGTGCTGACCATGAAGTTCAACGCGTCGAAGAAGAATTGATCAACTGACGGCAGCGGCGGCGACGCATTGCTCATCTCTTATCGCTCATTGCTCATTTCTCATTTCAGCAGCCCGTGGGCTGCGAGAGTGAGCGGCCGATCGCGCAGACGTCGATCCACCGCGTGTCGCTTACTGCTTAATACTTAACGCAATAAGCAAGAAGCAATGGCTCGAATGCCTGAAGGCAGCAGCGCAATAGAATCTACATCTAGCTATGGGTGTGATACTTGCGAATCCAATGTCCTTTGCTCATTTGCCTTAAGAATTCCTCCAACCTGCTCGATTGAAAGAGGTACTACGATCTTGTCGGTCCTCCCACCTCTACGCTCCCCCGTTCGCCGACCCCGGCGCATCCGTAACATGCTCCGACGGGCAGGCTTGTTCACAGCCTTTTGCTCGGCTGCGGTCACCCTGACCGCCCAACTCAACAGCGACACCTCGGCGAGTACCTCAGAAAAAACAGCGCAGTATTTCTTCGATAAACTCGGACTCGAGTCGGGCCTTCCAGGACCCTATGTGGGCGTCGTCCTGCAAACGCGGGATGCCTATCTTTGGGTTGGAACTCAGAGCGGACTGGCTCGTTACGACGGCGCGCGGTTCGTCAACTTTCGGAATTCGAATACTCCGGCCTTTATCACGAATTCCATCGTAACTCTCCATGAGGATTCGAGCGGTCAACTCTGGATTGGGACAGACCGCGGACTCCTTCGTCACCGGCAAGGCCACTTTGAACACATCGGCTTGGCTTCCGCGAACATCACTTCCCTCGCGAGCGACGCGTCAGGACGTATTTGGATCGGGACAAACCGGGACGGACTCTTCTCTTACTATGACGGCAAAATCGAACCTCAACCCTCCGCCGACACGGTCGCCGGGTCGGAAAGCGTTGCGTGTGTCTTCGTCGACTCGCAAAAGCGGGTGTGGGTCAGCTTTCGAGAAGCCACTGGAATCTATCAGGTCGAATCGACAGGCTACAAGAAGCTCGAAGCGCCCGACGATCCGCCCGTTTTTGGGTCGGTCGTGCGAGCTATCGCTGAGTCGCCGCGCGGAACGCTCTGGTTCGCCACCTACAATCATGGCCTGGTTCGCTATCGGGGTGCTGAATTTACTCGCTATCTCCTCCCGGGAGACGGATCGCTCACGGCTCAATTGACCGACGTCAAAGCGCTCCGCGATGGTTCGCTGGTCGTAGTGAATCCGCGGACACGTTCGGTTCAAATCCTGCGCGACGCGGAGAAGGCGACCATCGAATCCATTGGCGGAAGGTTCACCGAAACGCTTTCAGTGGTGACGGAAGATCAGGAAGGAACTATTTGGATTGCCGCGCGGGAGGATGGGCTGATTCGCGCCCGAGCAAAACCCTTTCGTCTCCTGTCGCGGCAGGAAGGCCTCGCCGCGGATTCAGTGCGCTCCGTTGCGTTCGATGCCGAAGGCAATCTTTGGGCTGCACTCGGGGGCGCTCCTGTGACCAAGCTGACACCCGACGGCAAAGCAGTTCCACTCACTCTGCCGGCCGGGGGCAATTCCGAAGCTCGCCTCGTTTACGCAGCTCGGGACGGCACGGTCTGGCTGGCCGTCGCCGGACGGCTCTACCACTACAAGAACGGCGCGGCCGCGCCGGTGACAGAAGGAAACGGCTTCTTCAACAGCACGGCGGGCGTGAGCGGCATTTTTGAGGATAAACAAGGAACGATGTGGATCGGCACAGGCGCGCGGGGCTTGCTGTTCTACAAGGACGGGAAAGGAGGCATCGTGCCGACCCCCGCCGGTCAACCGATCAAGCAGGCCTCGCAGTTTTGCGAAGGCCCCGATGGCGCGCTCTACGTCGGCACTTGGTCCATGGGTCTTTTCAAAATCGTGGATGGCCGCGTGGTGGAATCGTACAATCCGACCACCGGTCTGCCCTCGGAGGAAATTCGTTCCGTCTACGTCGACGCGCGAGAACGACTCTGGGTTGGACTGCGCAATCGCGGGCTTGCGGTGTTGGAAAATGGAAAATGGCTGACGTCCAACGCTCTTGCGGATGCCGTTTCGGGACAAGTCTCCGCCATCGTGCCCGATCAATTTGGAAAGATCTGGTTCGGGACCGCGACGGGGCTTCTATATTCGAGCGAGGCGGACCTCCTCGCCGTGCTGCGTGGAGAGCGATCGACGCCCAATCTGCGCATTCTCGGAGCCTCCGATCACGCCCATAGCACCCCCATGCATTCGGGCGGCAATCCAACCACCTGGGTATTGCCCGATAAAACGATCGCCTTTGCCACGCAACGAGGAGTGCTGCTGGTCGATCCCAGACATACGCCGCGCAATGAGACGCCTCCGCTGGTGCACGTCGAGCGCATCGTCTTTGACGGACGAAGTGCGAAGTTGGACAACGAGGTTTTGGCGCCGGCCGGCACGCGGCATATCGAAATCGCCTATACCGCCCCAAGTTTCGTGCACGCGAATCGTGTCATGTTCAAATACAAGTTGGAGGGCTACGACGTCGACTGGATCGAGGCCGAGACACGACGCAATGCGTTCTACACGCATCTTCCTCCGGGAGACTATGCTTTCCAAGTGCGAGCCTGCAACAGCGACGGCGTGTGGAACGAAGCCGGCGCCTCGGTTAAATTCACCGTGGCCCCTTTGTTTTATCAGTCGTTGTGGTTCCAGCTGCTGGCGGGTTTGGCCGTCGTCGGCGGAGGGTTCCATCTCTATCGGCGGCGAGTGCGTCGGTTCCGCAGCGATGCGCTCAAGTTGCAGCGGGAAAATGCCGAACTCGAGCGGAGGGTGAAGGAGCGGACCGCCGAACTCGCCCAATCGTACGAAACGCTTCGCGTCTCGGAATACTTCTATCACTCCCTAGTCGAAAGCCTTCCCCAAATCATCGTGCGCAAAGACGCCGATAGCCGCTTCACGTACGCCAATTCGGCATTCGCCGAGGTGATTGGCCGTCCGCTCGATCAGATCATAGGAAAAACGGATCGGGATCTTTACCCGGCCCAGCTGGCTGAGCGATACAAGTCGGAAGATTTGCGCATCATGCAAACGCGCAAACCGATCGAGTACGAAGCCGTGATCGAGAAAAACGGAGCCAAGCGTTATCTCCACGTCAAAAAGGTCCCGTTGTACGGGAACACCAACGACCCGATCGGGGTGCTCGTTCTCTTCTGGGACATGACTGTATTCCGCGAAACGGAAGACCAATTGCGCCAAGCGCAGAAAGACCTCATCGAGGCCTCGCGCTTGGCGGGAATGGCCGAAGTCGCCACCGGGGTCCTTCACAATATTGGCAATGCCCTCAACAGCGTGAACGTTTCCGCCAACGTGGTCGCCGAGCGCGTGAATGGGATCAAGCTCCCGAGCATCGGTCGCGTGGCCCAATTACTGGTCGAGCAGGGCGATCGCTTGGTGGAATTCTTCGCCACCGATCCGCGCGGGAAGCAGCTCCCGGCATACCTCACTTCTCTCGGGGAACATCTGCAAGCGGACCGCGAGCGCGCGAACCAGGAAATCAAGGCGCTGTGCAACGGCATCGACCACATCAAGGAGATTGTCGCCGCCCAGCAATCGTACACTCAGGTTTCCGGCCTCGATGAAACGGTGCCCGCGTCCGAGCTGATCGAGTCAGCGCTGCGCCTCAATGAAGCCTCCCTCACTCGGCATGGCGTCACCGTGATCCGCGACTATGCTCCGGTGCCTCCTTTGACCCTGCAGCGGCAAAAAGCGCTGCAGATCCTGATCAACCTCATTCGCAACGCCAAAGAGTCGCTCGATGAAAGCGGCCGTATTGAAAAATGCTTGACTATTCGTATCGAACTTACGGATACGGGACACGTCCAAATTTCGCTCTCGGACAACGGCATCGGCATTGCCCAAGAAAACCTAGTGAAGATTTTCAACTTCGGATTCACGACCAAGAAGTCGGGCCACGGTTTCGGTCTGCACGGCAGCGCCCTCACCGCGAAAGAGCTCGGCGGCAGCCTGATCGCAAAAAGCGATGGCGCCGGCAAAGGCGCCACCTTCATCCTGGAATTCCCCACGTCTTCTCCAGCGAGCGCCGCCCCCGCCGCGCCGAGAACACAGAGCACGGCTACAGACAGCAGCACACACCGTTCGTAGCGCGAGCGCGCATTGCTCACCTCTCATTGCTCATTGAGCAGCAGCCCGTGGCCGGATCGACGACAACCATCGATCCATTGCTTATAGCTTATTGGTTATCGCTTATCGCTCACTCGCGCCAGCGAGTGCCTGTCCTCCGAAAGAGGGATGGACGCCCGCCTCCGCGGAGCAAACACTCGATCCATCATGAAGCTCCTCTCCTCCCCGGCCCGGCTAAAGCTGATTGCCCTTTGCGCTGTCCTCGCCTTGCCCGCTTTCACCACGGCGGCTGAATCTTCTCCCGCGGTCAAACCTTTCGCCCTCTTCAACGGCCGCGATTTGAGCGGGTGGACTGTGTTCAACGACCCGACCAAGGAACAGGCTGTCGTGTGGACGGCCGCGGACGGTGTGATCACGTGCACCGGAAAACCGCGGGGTTATCTTCGCACCAACGATGTATTCGAAAACTATCGCCTGAAACTGCAGTGGCGCTGGCCGGACAAACCTGGCAACAGCGGGGTGTTCCTGCATGGAACGCAGGCCGACAAAGTCTGGCCGCATTGTTATGAAGCCCAGCTGCAGGCCACGAACGCCGGCGAACTCCGCTGCAATGGCGGCTCTCGTTTTCAGGAAACGAGCTCCCCCGATGAGAAGTCGCGGCCCAAACTCGCCGCTTCAAGCGAACGCGCTACCGGTGAGTGGAACGACTACGAAATCACCTGCAAAGGCGAAACGATCACTCTTCTCGTCAACGGCGTTCGCCAAAACCATCTCGAGGGCGCGGCTCTAAAATCCGGGTGGATCGGCCTCCAGGCCGAAGGGGGCGTGATCGAGTTCAGGAATATCACGATCGAGAAACTTTGAGGCCCAACGCACGGGCGGGCAAGAACCGTGCCCGGCGTCAGCGCGAGTGAAAAGTGTACTGCAATGTCGCCGCTTGCCATCAACCAGGCGCGGAGGAAGCAAAATTCCGGATACGTGAGCCTGATGCGTCCTATGCGTAACGGTCGCCCTAATCCTGGGAAGTACTTCGCAACTTCCCATGAAAACATTCTTCCTCGTTTTTCTCTGCCTGGTCGCTTCCGTGTGCGCGCAGGGCCAGCTTCATAGTTTCACGGATCTCGGCACCTGGGGCTCGTACACCTACTTGACCCCCACTGGAATCAACAACGATGGCGACGTCGTCGGCACCGCTTACGAGTCGGCTGGCCGCCCCGTTGCGTTTCGGCATCGTGCGGGTTCGTTTACCGGAGTACCTTCGCCTGGGCCAGCGCATTCCTCCTGGGGCAATGCCATCAACGCGAATTCACGCATTGTCGGTTTCTGCGATCGGAATAGCAGCCTGTACCATGCTTTTTATCAAGACGTCGGGGGCGGGCTGGGCATAGACTTCGACGGAGACGTCACCCGCAACACCGAAGCCGTTGCGATCAACGACAGCAACTTTGTGGTGGGTTCCGTCACTTCCGGCGGAAGCGCCCAAGCTTTCCTCGGTCATACCGGTGGATGGATTTTCCCGTTGGGCTCGACGCTCGGATCCGCATTCCGCGCCAAAGGAATCAACAACAATTTTGAGATCGTCGGATCTGGAACCTGGGGTGGGATGACCTATAATGCGTCGACCGGCGCCTCCAACTACATGGGCTGGTACCTGGGCAACTGGAACAACCAAGCTTCGGCGATCAATCAAACCGGCGAAGTCGCCGGGAAAGTGGGTTCAATCGGCTACCTATACTCAGGTGGCACGATCACCTATTTCGGCGCCAATGTTGCCGAGGTCAAAGGCATCAATTCAGCCGGCGATGTGGTCGGCACCACCACCACCGGCCGCGGCTTCTTGTACCGTCGCGCGAGCGGCGCCTTTATCGACCTCAACTCCACGCTCTTCGCTTCGGTCGGCTCGACCTGGACCATCGTTCAAGCCACCGGTATCAACGACAGCCGAGTGATCTGCGCGCAGGCGCGCCGCCTAGCCACCATGGCGGATGGTCCCGGCTACGGGATGTATGTGTATCGTGCGGTGAAGCTGCGTCCTTTCGTCCTTATTCCGCTTCCCTTTCCGGTCGTGGCGACTCCCTGATGTTCTGACGGGCGCCCCCAACCGGGTGCCCCTCGTTCCGCAGGCGGGCGCGGTCCTAAAGGTCTCAAATGGCCGGAACGTGCAGCCTGCAGACGCCTTGTTTCACTTGGTCAACGATCTCTCCGCCGCGATGAACTGCTCCACCAATCGCGTATCGCTCAGCGGCTTTGCTTGTTCTGGAAGGGTCAGGATCATCTTCTCCGCGTCCGACAACATTTCGCGTTTCTGCGCTGCGCCTTCGGGACCTAAATCCTGGGCCGCAGCTTGCATGGTAAGCGCCCAAGCGAGATTCCAACGCAGCTGCAAACGAGAATCTCCCGCGGCCAATCGACTTCGAAGGAAGTCGACGGAAGGATCGATGATCTGCCGCGCCTCCTCGGAGCGCCCTTGGCGGGCAAGCGTCAAAGCGAGCCAGATGCGGCTGGGAGCCTCGCTGCCGGCTTTCCGCGCCTTCTGCTCCGCCGTCTGAAGAGGAGGCAGCGAGCGCCGCAGCGCACCTTCGGCATCGCTCCAGCGTTCCTGCATCGCGAGAGCTCGTCCCAAATCGTAGTCGCAGGCTTTGATCAGGCGCTCGACCGCCGGTTTCTCTTCGACCGCGAGAGAGCCGTCGCCGCGCAACGACTCGCAACGCGGTCTCGAGGTCTCAGCACCCTTTGCCACCTCCTCGTAGCGACCGAGGTGCCACGCTATGCTCCGAATCCGTGCCGCGCCGTCTTCAGCCCATACGACCGCGCTCGCGGGTTTTCCTCCGGCTCCCGCCTGCAGCTCGGCCCGCAACTCCCGCGCTGTTTCAAGCGCGGTTTCAGAGGCTTTCTGGTTCCCGCGGCGCGCCTCCCACTCTGCGATCGTGAACGCGAGTTCGGGAGCACCAATCGCTCGGGCACTGACCTTTTTACTGCGCACAAGGTCGAGCGCCGATTGAAGATTCACCAGAGCCTCCTCCACTTTGCCGGTTTGCATGCGAACGGCGCCACTTTGCGCCCTGACCACCGCGAGAAGTTCCCACGAACTGGTGAGCGTCGGGCTGGCACGTAGAAAATCCTGTGACGCTTTTTCCGCCGCCGTGAGGCGATCGATTGCCGCCTCGTGCCGATTGCGCGCCACCTCGACCAACGCCAAAAAGAATTGAGCCAAGCCGCGAGTGGAAAGCGCCATCAGGTCGCCAGGCCGCTTCTCGAGCACCCGCTCGGCCAGTTCGAGCGCCTCCCGATTCAACCGTTCCGCGTCCGGAGAGTCTCGCTTGATACTGGTGGTGATGGAAAGAGCGTGCGAGTACAGGCCGGTCGCCGTGAGATCGGAAAGGTCGAGCGCCCCCGCTTCCACTAGCACTGCCTTGGCCTCATCCAGCAAGGCCGCTTTCGCTTCAGCCGCCGGCTCGAAGCGGAGCAGCCCGATCAACGTTTTTGCGTATTCGCGACGATCTCGCTTGGTTGCATTCGGTTTGCTGGCAATCGGTTTCAGAAGTTCACGGGCGCGCCTGATCGTGGGCAGCGCGATTTTGAGATCTGTTAGAGGGCTCGTGGCCGACGCTCGCAGGGCGATCGCAAGCGAATAAATGACGCGGTCGGACGCATCTTTTTTCTCCGCCAGCTTTTCGAGCTCCCGAACCGCCTCCTCTATCATCTTCCTTCCTTCGTCCCGCTTGCCCTGCGCCGCGAGCATTTCGCCCGATAACGCCAGCGCCAATGAGCGGTTTAAGACCGTTTCGGGTGTACGAAACTCCGGAGGAAGGCTGTCGTAGTAGGCGATCGTTCGAACGCCCACGTGTTCGATGATATCAACGCGGCCCGTCGGTCCAATTTCCTCGAACAGGTCGTCCACCAGGTAAGCGACCAATTTATCAGCTTCCCTCCGCGCGCGATCGGTCAGTTCTTGCGCCGCGTGTGACTTCTCTTCCGCCGCCTGCGCGCGTCGCATGTTCACATAGCCGAAAACCGCTCCCAACAGCGCGATCGCCGCCAAACTCAACCCGAACGCTGCGAGGCGGCGCGACCGAGTCAGCGCTCGTTGCGCAGCCGCTTCGTTGGCCTGGGTTGCCGCCAATTGCGCCTCGGCCGCCTCTTTCGCTTCGCGTTCCCGTCGCACGTTGCGACTCGCGCGCACAACGCCGCATAGTACGTCGTGAGTGAGCTCGATGCGTCGCACATCGAGACGGTCTTCGATTCGAAGCAGCCTTCGACCGACCAGCGTCTCGACCGCATTGGCTGCCGCGCCGGTCGCGGCAAATTCCTTCCGCACCCGTTCTTCGGCGACGCTTTCCCGGTAGCCGGATTCGGTGAGCAGAACATCCTCCACGGCGTTGCGGACACCGGGCGGCTGATCCGCCAGCGCCCGCTCGTAGAATTCGGCGAGGATCGTGTCGCGCGACCCCGCCAAAAGCGTGCTGGAAATTTCGCCCTGCCGCTGGACTTTGCGCGCCTCGTTCAACTCGCGGCAGACGAGACTGAGCAGGGACGGCTCGACCTCGGCATCGGCCACACTGCGGGCACCCGAGACAAATTTGACGATCGCCTCGGCGACCTCGGGTTTGACCAAATTTCCGCCCGGGCCCGTCACGGCGGCGACCGCTTGCGCGCCGGTCATCCGGGCGAGTCGCATGCGGTTTTGCGTGATCGAAGGCATGTCTCCCTTGAGGCCTTCGAGGTGCGCGACGTAATCCTCGCGCAGCGCCAGTAGCACGCGATAGTCGGCTCGGCCGAAATCGAAGCGCTCGGCTTGGGCTTCGTCCTGCTCGATTCGCGCCTCCACTTCCTCCGGCGGACGATTCTCGACCAGATGGCCGAGCTGCTGTAGAAACGAGCGGGCTCGTTCGCGTCCCTCGCCATCGGACTGCGCCAGGGTGAAGACCTCCTCGAACTGGTCGAAGATCAATAAGGGCAGCAAGAGCTTTTCGGTCGCATCCCGCAGGCTTCGTCCGCGCACATGAAACAATTCCCACAACGACTCCTCCGACTCCGGATCCGGTGATGCGGTCCACCGCCCTTTTCCCTCCACCGCGCGAGCCAGCGCCTGCCTGACCTGCGCACCCGGATCGGCCGCTTCACGACTGTAGTCTATTCTCACATACACCGGACAAAAGCCCTCGGCCCGAAGTTGCGGAACGACGCCCGCCCGCAACAGCGAGGTCTTGCCTGACCCGGATTGGCCGAAAAGGACCGTCAGCAGTTTCCGTTGCACCCGGCGCGCCAATTCGTTCACCTCCGCTTCGCGGCCATGAAAATAGGCCCGGCTGTCCTCGGTAAAGGAAGCGAGGCCGAGCCACGGGTTTTCGCGGTCCACGATAAGCTGGGAAGAATCGCTCATGCTCCGCCCTTTCCAAAAAACTGCTGCAGCCGCGTCACGAAGGCCACCGTGGTCTCGCCCCCGCGCAGCCGGGTGAAGTGCAATTCCTTGAAACGTTCCGGCACGAGAGCCTCCAGCTCGCTCGTGTCGTCGATGCAGACCGGAAGGACAAAAACGGCACCATCGGCGATGCTGCGCGCGCGATCCACGGCATAACTCCACTCGCGGCGGAAATACGCTTCGGTGCGGCGCTGCGTCGTGGCGGAGATCACCGGCAAAAAGAAGGAGCAACGCGCGATGTTCTGGCGGATTTTGCGGTCGTAATCGTCGCCGCTTTCCAGGCGCTCCATGTCAAACCACGTCGTAATCCCTGCGGAATCGAGACCGGCCTTCAACTGTTGCACGGCGGAAAGGTCTTCGCGGGCATAGCTGATGAACACGGCATTGTCCGGCATCTCCCGCGCGGGAGGCAAAAACCGCATCGGCGGCGCCGAGCCCCCTGTTGCCGGCCTGCGCCGTTCCGTCCATCGACGGTGCAGCTCGCGCACGAACGCCTCGGCTCCCGCGTACATGCGGGTGCGCACGCTGACCTGCTGCAGGAACGCGACTAATCGCCGATCGGCGCCCGAATGGCTGTCGGCCAGAACTTCGCCCACGTCGCGGGGGTCCGACAGTCTCCTGCGTTTCAGCATGCGGAGGAACAGCCGCGCCAACCAATTGGAGAAGTCGCTTCCGATCACGAGCAAATGACTGTGTTCGAGTTCGTGAAACAGCTTCTCCGGCGTGAGATGCTCGCTCTGCAGCGCACACAGGAACTCGAGCGTGTCCTCGTCTGAAATGACATATGTGGGCGAGGCCGAAAGCCGCCCTAGCAGGTGATACACCACCGGACGCTGGAGCTGGTCGCGCGGCGTCGGGAGATCCGTCACGCGGTTGGGGGCATAGGCAATCACCTCCGTCGACTGCGCACCGGCAAATCGCTCCAGATTGATCGCCTGCTCCAGCATGGGATCGAAGGTGGTGGAGACAAAAAGATCGAAATCCGTGATCTGCGCCAGCAAGCGCAGCGCGGGGGAAGGGGTCAGCGCGGAATCGCGCATGATGCTGCGCAGCCGCGTGTAGGCCTCTTCACGACGCCCGCGTTGACCCAGGTAGGCGCAGACGACGTCGTTGATCGACAGCGGTTGATCCAGGCCGGGCAGCGCCACATTCAGCTTCGCCGCGAGTTTTTCCGCCAGCCAAGGAAAGAGCGGGCGGGGGCTGCCGTGGATCTCGATCGTCAGCAACTCGGGCCCCACAATCGGGATCACCCGCTTTTCCTCGATATAGTTCAGCAGGTCTTCCCACGCGTCTTCGTCGAGCGTGTTAATCGCGGTCTGCACAGCGTAGGGCGCGGGGGCGTTCATGGTGGCGCCATTTCAACGACTCGGCTGCCACGCCTTGGCCGCGGTTGCGCTTCAACCGTAGCCGATTGGGGTGACGTGTTGGAGAGGTGACCGCCTGAGGGGCCGAACATTAGAGGTAGCGTGCCGACGACTCTGCCCGCCTTCCAGCAGAAAAGCGGCCGTTCCCTTCGCCTCGGCGGGCCGCAGGAAACCGCAGCAGGCGTTCGCTCATTTCAACGCGAGAACAACGGCTCCCGCGGCGATCAACAGGCCGCCAGCCGCCGTCTTCCAGGTGATCGCTTCGCCCAGAAACAATGCGGCGAGCACGAGCACAAAGACCACGCTAAGCTTGTCGATCGGCGCGACGCGCGACGCGTCGCCGAGTTGGAGGGCCCGGAAATAGCAAAGCCAGGAAAGGCCGGTGGCAATGCCCGACAAGGTAAGAAAAAGCCACGTCTTACGGGTAAATCCCGCCAGCGCCGACGCCTCGCTCGTGGCGAAGACGACAATCCAGGCAAACACGAGCACCACGCCGGTGCGCACGGCCGTCGCCAGGTTGGAACTCACTCCGGCGACCCCAATTTTTGCCAAGATCGCCGTCGCAGCCGCGAACAACGCCGACAACAAAGACCAAGCCAGCCACGAGTTTTTCATGGGCGATAGCTACTTCCTCCTCCTCGACAGCGCGAAGAAAAATCTCCCGCCTGCGCCCGCCGAGGCAGATGAAACGCCAAAGAACGTATTGATAGACATGCGAGCGCTCACTCCGATGGCGGGCCGATCTCTGAGCGGCGCAGCCCACGCCCGACAGCCCGCCGGGGGACGGCGGGCTCCACCGCGGTCTTCACTTCGACGTCCAAAATAACTCTGAAGTTATTTACTCATAGTTATTTGCTCGCCTGAGTCTCAGCTCGCCTACCTTTTTTTCGGCCAACTCCTCCGTCACCCGGCAAACCGCCCCAGCCGAACAGGGTAAGACGATTTACCGGGTCGACGGGGGGCAACGGCGCCGGGTTGGGGCCGGGCGGTGCTCCCGGGTGCCAAGAGGGCTCTGCCCTGATTTCGTGGATGCCCTACGGCGGTTACTCTTTCGCCGACACCTCGCCTCAGCAGACCACAAACCCGGAAGAAGAAGTTATGAAAAAAATAGTCGGTCTCGTTCTCGTTGTGTCGGCATTCGGCCTCGGCCTGCACGGCCTAATTCGCAAAGAATCTTCGCCGGCCCGTTCTCCCAGGTCCTCAGCCGTGGTTATCAATTCGCTCGACGATGAGCGCAGCGGTCAGCGCGCGATCTACTTCACCGCCGGCGGCACGCTAACGATCAACGGCAACCAAGCGGTCGTCCGCCAAACGCCGGCGCGGTAACGCGCTGGAGGTTCGGAGCTTCGAGTTAACTCGAGTTAAGCAACCGTTGGGCGCGATCTCCGAGCGTGCTATTGGACGTATTCTTACGAAAGCCCCGGAGGCCCCAAACCAACGCGCTCGGAGAGCGCGTTCCACCTCGATCCACTACGCACCAACGTTTTCAGAGCTTTCTTAAATCGCGGGTTCACCGGAGTAGGCTGAACTGCTGGTGGTTCCCGCCGGTCCAGGTTTGCTGCACGACCAAGGCGCCGTCGGCCGTGCTAGCGTCGGCGATGGCCAGGACTTTGCCGCTGTGGCGATTCACGAAACGGTAGTAACCTCCGGAAAGCGGCTCAGCTTTCCATTCATCATTGGTTGCCGTGTTGCCCCAAGTCCATTGATGCACCTGGGCACCGTCGGCAGTCGAAATACTTTTTACATTCATCGCTTTGCCGCTGTGACGGGCGATGATCTTGCAGAAGCCTGTTCCCAGGCCGCCGATCTGCCATTCGTCGTTTGTCCCCGACACAGGCGCGCCCTGCACGATCGCGGCGCCGTCGGCGGTTGAGGCGGCGGTGACGAGAAGCGTCTTGCCGCTGTGGCGCGCCACCATGCGCAGTCCCTTCAAGCCAAGCCGTTCGCTGAATTGGGCTTCGTACAAGGATTCGGGAATCAACTTTCCGCTTTGTTGCTCAATCGATCCGGTCGCGCCTTCGAAGCGGTAACTCGTCGAAAAGCTGCCGATGTCCGTCGCACCATAATTCTGTGCGGTGGGCGGCTTCTGCACTTGAGAAGCCTTGTTGAAACGCCAGCTCATCGAGTGAGCGCAGCCCCAACCATGGGACGAACCCCAATCTCCGCGATTGATCAGTTTGACCGTGCCACTGCCGGATTCGACGATGTTGTCGAAGAGCATCGCCTGCGACCAGTCGCGATGTCCCCCTTCGATGTCGTGCCCGCCATCGGCGGTGCAACGGTAGAAGACCACACCCGAAACGCTGCTTTGTCCATTGGACACAAAGCCATGGCGGCTGTCATTGATGTGGCAGCGAGTGAACAAAACCAGCTGAGAGCGGCCATTCACTGCGAGATTGTAGAACCGCCCGCCAGTCCTGATCCCCACGGGGTCGAGCGCCTGCATGTCTTCCACGGTGACGCGCACAGCTGCATCCGTGCGTATGCCGCCGTATCCAAAATGCAGCGCCGTGCAATTGCGTACCCAGCAGTCCTGCGCGCCGGTAATGCCGATCGCGTTCCACGCGTGATTCTCGTCTTCGCCGCCCGCGGTTTCGATGTCCACGCGCAAGTTTTCGATCCCAGACTCGGTAATGTGATTAGAGGTAACCTTGGTCAGGTACGACTGGGAAAGCGCACGATCGAGATGATTGTAGACCGGTGCATCGAGCGTGATGCGCGTGCCGGAAATGGTCGCGATGCGACGGTAGTACACGATATCGCGCGAGCCAGGCGTCCACGGATCGTTCGATGTCACCCCACCCTTGTCGACCGCGTCGATCCACGCCTGTGTCGACGGATGGCGGAGGAGAACCGCGTCGCCCACCGCAAAACCCGCGGAGCTCGCGACGTCAAAACTGAGGGCGCCCACCTGTACGAAGGAGGTCGTGATGTTGGTGCGCGGCGCCACTTCAGTCCACGTCGTGCTGCCCGAGCCGAGAACAACACCCGTGCGCTGATGAGGCGTGTCGCCGACCACCCGAAGAACGGTGTTCGTGGTTGCACTGCTGCCGTCGCCCACGCCACGCAGCACCACCCCGCTTTTGTTGATACGAACCGTCCCATTGATCTGGTAAGTGCCGGCCGCCAAAACCACCGCTCCGCGAATGCCCCGCGAGTCGGGCGTCCTGGCTCCCACCTGATCGAGCGCCGCCTGAATGCGCGCCGTTTGATCGCCCGTCGTCGCCGTCAAACGTTGCACTTCGGCCACGCTGGGGATCGCCACCTCGCCATAACGATAACCGGAATAGCTGTAATCGGGCACGCGGTTCTTCTCCGCGTCGGCCGGATAGGCAAGCCGGCCGTTGCTATAAAATACCTTCGTCGATTGCCATTGCCCCGAAGTGGTCACAGGCGGATAGGCGGCGTGGAAAGGAGGCAGGCTGATCGTTTGGGCGGCGGCGCCGAGCGCCGACCAGGCGGCGAGTGCGGATACAATCACTGCGCGCGGGAACGCGGCGGGACAGAGGGTAGTCATCATGAAATGCAGGAATTTTTAAACGGCTGACTTACTGATGCTTAAGCACCAATGGTCGCCCTCGAACGGAGACGCTCGAGATCGACTTTCGAAGGGGTATGGGGTGGAGACGGCCTTCTGCCTTGAGCCAGCAGGGGCAATCTGGATGATTGGGGGAGCTTAGTTTTAGCATTCCCGACGCCCTCCCGGCTATCCGCCAAATGTCATAGCCTCGGTGAAGTCGTAATCTCGGGCCGATCGGCTTCACTTCTCACCCCGCATGGATCTGCGCCCCTATCCATCCCGCATTTGTTTCCCTGCCCATCCGTCTGGAGGGCGGTTTGGACTTGTCGTTGCGCTTGTCCTCGCGGGCTTCGCGAGTGGAGGGGTGGGCGCCACTCCCTCCGCGGCAGCACCTGACGTCGGACTGACGCGGCGGAATTGGCGCTCCCACGCAGGGCTGCCAGACGATCGCGCCACCAGCATCGTCCAGGACAGCCGCGGTTACGTGTGGGCCGCCACTCACGGTGGCTTGGCCCGCTTCAACGGCTGGGACTTCACCGCTGTCACCTCCTCGGAACTTCCACTCGGGGGCCGCACGCGCGTCCGCGACCTTTGCGCGGCGCGAGACGGGAGCCTTTGGGCTGTTTTTGACGGAAACCGCCTCGTCCAATGGAAGGAGGGACGGGTCCGCATCTTCTCCCGGGAGCAGGGGTTGCCGGGCGGCAGCCTGACCAACATCTGTGAGGACGAACAGGGCGCCATCTACGTAGGCTCGTTCGCCGGGGTCGTCGTGCGCATCCGTCCCAGCGGAATTACGACATTGGGCGAGCCGGAAGGGCTCGGATCCAAAGTCTCCGGCGGCGGTTGCCGACTCGCGGTGGACCGCGACGGTCAACTTTGGTGCGCGAACGGCGACGCGCTCAAGATCCTCCGCAACGGTCGTTTTGAGAGCGTCGCCTCCTTCAAATCGCCTGAGATGATCGCGCCCGCGCGCGACGGCGGACTTTGGGTCGCGACAACTCGAACGGTCCAGCGCTTCCGGGTCGGAGCAGGCTTTTCTGACGCTTTGGAGCTCCCGCGCAACACGTCCGCCCGCACGATTCACGAAGATGCGGGCGGGACACTCTGGGTGGGAACGAGGTCGCAGGGACTTTTCAGGGCAGTCCGCAACGAGCTGCAGCCGGTGGAGATTTCGCACAGCAGTGTCTTGGGCATCAGCCATGATCGGGAAGGAAACGTGTGGGTCGCCACCGAGGGAAGCGGGATCGAAATGATACGCCCGGCCCTGGTGCTGCCCCTCGATCCAGAGGAGCCGTCGGCCCAGCAGCGCTGGTCGGTCAGCATCGATCGGGAGGGTACGATCTGGACCGTAGGATGGGGCGATAATTTGACCTACAAACGGTATGGAGTGTGGCATCGCCAGGCGGGTTTCGGTCCCGGCGGCCGCCGGGCTACCGCGATTTGCGCGGCGCCGGACGGCACGATCTACGTCGGCGGTTATAACGGGTTTTTTCGAATTCGTAATGGAACCGTCGATACCCTCGCCACGCCGCCCTTCACCCGATTCCTCGTGAATTGCCTTTACGTGTCACGAAATGGAGACGTCTGGCTGGGCGTGTCCGTCCAAGACAAACACCACGTTGTCCGCTATCGCGACGGCGCGATCCTGTCCTTTCCCTCTCCAGGCAACGTGCGGGCCTTCGCCGAAAATGACTCGGGCGAAGTTTTTGCAGGAACCGCCGGAGGCTTCCTTTCTCGTTTTGACGGCTCTCGCTTCACGAGAGTCCCGATCCCGAACACCGCCCAACTCGGGTCGCTTCGCGCGCTCCTCCATGGAGCGGATGGCAGCCTCTGGTTTGGCTACGCCGGCGGCGGGCTGGCGCGATTCAAGTCCGGCCACTTCGTGCGAGTCACTCCGACAGAAGGTCTGCCCGACAGCTTCGTCTCCCAGTTGGCGCTCGATCGCGAGGGCAAACTCTGGATCGGCTGCAACCGCGGTCTGGCCCGGCTGGATCCGGCGGACTTCGACGCGTACGCCGAGGGGCGCACACGTTTGCTCCGCGTGGCATTTTTTGGGCGCAGCGAGGGCGACTTTGTTTCGCAGGCCGGCCTCGGTCGGCAGCCGAGCTCGGCGGTCGGACCGGACGGCAAACTCTACTTCACCACGCACAATCACATGCTCATGGTGGACCCCTCCGCGCGGCCCAGCAATATCACGCCCCCGCCGGTTGTGCTCGAACGAATGAAGGTGGATGGCCAGGACGTTTCGGTCGAAGCCGTCGCGCCGCCACGCTTCGAGCCGGGACACACCCGGATCGAGATCGATTACGCCGCACTCAGTTTTGCGTCGCCCGAGAACGTCGTTTTCCGGCACCGGCTCGAAGGTTTCGACGCCGAGTGGATCGAGGCCGGCGCCCGGCGGCAGGCTGTTTATTCCCGGCTTCCCGCTGGCAACTACCGCTTTCGGGTCATCGCCTGCAACAATGACGGCGTGTGGAACGAAACCGGTGCCTCGCTGGCTTTCTCGGTCGCTCCCTTCCTTTGGGAGACTTGGTGGTTTCACTGCGCCGTCGTCGCCTGCGCACTTTCCCTGGGCCTGATCATCTCCCGCCGCGTGGCCACGATCCGGTTTCGCCGAAAATTGCAGGAGCTCGAGCAACAACAAGCCGTCGCGCGCGATCGCGCCCGCATCGCGCAGGATATGCATGACGACCTCGGTTCGTCGCTCATGCACCTCGCCCTGTTGAGCGAACTGGCCAAGGGCGCGCAAATCGACCCCGCCCAAAAAGAAAAACACCTCGACAAGATCGGCGACTCGGCGCGCTCCATGGTCAAAACGCTCGACCAGCTCGTCTGGGCGGTAAATCCCCGCAACGACACGTTGCCCGAAGTCGCGAGTTACCTGGGACAGCATGCGGTTGATTTTCTCCACGCGGCGAACGTCCGTTGCCTGCTCGAAATTCCAGACGAACTACCCAGCGAAACCGTCCCCGCCTCCCACCGCCACAACCTGCTCCTCGCCACGCGCGAAGCCCTCCACAATATCGTGAAACACGCGAAAGCGACCGAGGCTCGCTTCCGCCTTTTGTACTCCGCGCCGAATCTGACCGTGGAGATCGCCGATGACGGACGCGGCTTCGACCCCACCGCCGCATCGCCCACCGGGGACGGCCTCGGTAATTTCAAGCAGCGCATGCTCGGCGCCGGGGGCGAATGCGAGATCGACAGCAGCCCGGGACGCGGCACGACGATCACTTTCAGGCTGACACTCAAGGCCTCCACCACAGAGTCCGTCCGCCCAGCCTCCTCCGGCTGCCCCACCCCCCCGCGCAACTCCGCTCCCGCCGGAGCCGTCAAACCGCCCCATTCCGCCCCCGCCCCGCTGTGATCACCGTTTCCCTCGTCGAAGACAACCGCAACACCCGCGAGAGCCTCGCC